>NZ_JAMDLL010000030.1:0-638 GCF_040595915.1 Xanthomonas sp. PPL134 | reverse complement strand
AGCGCCTTGCCGTTGGTGTCGTAGTCGCCCATCCAGTGGCCGGCTTCGTCGTAGACGGTGTAGGTGTTGGTGGTGCCGAGGAACCGGCGCACCTGCTCGCCCCGGTCGTTGTAGCGATACTCCATCGCCAACGTGCCGCTGCGCGTGGCTTGGCTCATGCGCCCCGTCGCGTCGTAGACGAAGGTGCGGGCCGTGCCATCGATGGCCGTGGTGTTGCCCATCGCGTCGTAGCTGCGCGCGGCGCCGGCCACACTCGCCAGGCGGTGGCTGTCGGTCGGGTAGCTATAGGTCTGGCTGCTGCCGTTGACCTGGGCGCTGAGGCGATTGCCGGTGGCGTCGTAGCTGTAGCCGTCGATGACCGTGCCGGTCGGCCCGTCCTTGAAGGCGGTCAGCCGATTCAGGTTGTCATAGCCCAACTTCACCACGGGTGCGGTATTGCCCGGCGCGGTCAGCGCAGTGAGGTTGCCTGCCGGATCGAAGCCAAAGCCGATGTTCAGGCCATCCTTGCGGCCGTCCTGGATCGCCAACGGGCGGTAGTTCTTGTCCAGCACGCGCTGCAACGGCCGGCCGTTGCCATAGGCCCAGCCAGCGCTGGGGCCAAACGGG
Organism: Xanthomonas sp. PPL134; assembly: GCF_040595915.1. NCBI lineage: Bacteria > Pseudomonadati > Pseudomonadota > Gammaproteobacteria > Lysobacterales > Lysobacteraceae > Xanthomonas > Xanthomonas sp. PPL134. The sequence continues at coordinate 32 of NZ_JAMDLL010000030.1, read as the reverse complement.
TAATAGGTCGCGCCGCTCAGCAGTTTTTGACG
>NZ_JAMDLL010000002.1:0-543537 GCF_040595915.1 Xanthomonas sp. PPL134 | reverse complement strand
TTTGTGGTGGACAATTTGGGGGCCGCCGAGTGGGCCCTGGGGGTGCGGGCGGTTTGGTGGGGGCCCCCCCCCCGGGGGGCGGCGGGCCCCCCCGCCCCCGCCAGTCCGATTCCCCTGGGAGATTGCAACATCAGTACCCCTGACAACAAACAGAACCGCAAGAACCAAGAGATCCGCGTGCCGCGCGTGCGCGTGATCGGCGCAGACGGCGAGATGGTCGGCGTGTTGAGCCGCGACGAAGCGCTGGCGATGGCCGAGGAAGACGGTCTGGATCTGGTCGAGATCCAGCCGCAGGCCGACCCGCCGGTCTGCAAGATCATGGACTTCGGCAAGTTCAAGTTCGAGCAGCAGAAGAAGGCCAACGAAGCCAAGAAGAAGACCAAGCAGGTCGAGATCAAGGAAATCAAGTTCCGTCCGGTCACGGACGAGGGCGATTACCAGATCAAGCTGCGCAACATGCGCCGCTTCCTCGAAGAGGGCGACAAGGTCAAGGTCAACATCCGCTTCCGCGGTCGCGAGATGAGCCATCAGGAGCTCGGTCGCGAAATGGCCGCGCGGATCGAGGCCGACCTGGGCGAGGACATCGTCATCGAATCGCGTCCGCGCCTGGAAGGCCGGCAGATGGTGATGATGATCGCGCCGAAGAAGCGCTGATCCGCGGAGCGCAGCCCAGGATCGCGCCCCGCCGCTGGTGGGAGCGCGATTTCCCGGTCCCTGTGCCCAGTCCCTTCTGATCTCCGAGCGCAGCGCTGCTGCGAGGGTGCGGCGTGGCCACTCGTCGCGCAGTCTTCCCGAATCCCGAATCCCGAATCCCGAATCCCGAATCCCGGCGCGCAAGCGCCAGTCGAACTGCATGATTTGCAAGGCATTCCAAGCCCTGGCATAATGCGCGGCCCAGTTCATCGGGTTTGCCGCTCGCGCGGCAACAGGACCCGCCCGGATCCTCATCGGATCAAGGGCTTACAAGCCGGTAAGGGCACGGACGGAAAGTGTGGCGCAGCCACCGCCCTGACCAGTGACAAAACACCATCAAGGACATTGCAATGCCCAAGATCAAGACCAACCGGGCGGCGGCCAAGCGTTTCCGCAAGACCGCCTCCGGCAAGTACAAGGCCGGCCACGCCAACCGTAGCCACATCCTCACCAAGAAAGCGACCAAGCGGAAGCGCAACCTGCGGCAGACGAACCACGTCCGTGCCGAGGACGCAGGCCGTCTGGACCGTATGCTTCCCTACCTCTGAGGACTGAACCATGGCTCGAGTCAAGCGTGGCGTCCAGGCGCGCCGTCGTCACAAGAAAGTTCTGAACCTCGCCAAGGGCTACTACAACGCCCGTCGCAAGGTCTTCCGCGTCGCCAAGCAGGCGGTGATCAAGGCGCAGCAGTACGCCTACATCGGCCGCAAGCAGAAGAAGCGCAATTTCCGTTCGCTGTGGATCACCCGCATCAATGCGGCGGCCCGCATCAACGGCATGAGCTACAGCCGTTTCATGAACGGCCTGCTCAAGGCCGGCATCACCCTCGACCGTAAGGTGCTGGCGGACATCGCCGTGCACGACGCGCAGGGCTTTGCCGCCCTGGCGGAGAAGGCGAAGGGCGCGCTGGCGGCATAAGTGCGAGTCCCCGCAGAAACCCGCACGTCCATGTGCGGGGTTTCGGCGGGAGCAATCGCAGGCATGCAGGGGGAAGGGCGCAAGTCCTTCCCCTTTTGCGTTTTTGGGCGTCCCGATGCGGGATGCCCGCCGGGTAGGTGTGAGGTCCCGCATCGGCGGGACACGGTGGCCGCGGTTCGGCCGGAGCAGTGAGGCGCGAGTGCAATGAGTGAGATCGATTCCCTGAGCGGGCAGGCGCTGGCGGACATCGCCGCGGCGCAGAACCCGGAGGCGCTGGAGCAACTGCGGGTCGCGCTGCTCGGCAAGAGCGGCAGCATCACCGCCCAGCTCAAGCAGCTCGGCGCGCTGGCGCCGGAGCAGCGCAAGCTGGCCGGCGAGGCGATCAACCGCGCGCGCGACACGGTGTCCGCCGCGCTGGCCGAGCGCCGCACGCTGCTGGAGACTGCGGCGCTGGACGCGCGCCTGGCCGAGGAGCGCATCGACGTGACCCTGCCAGGGCGGCGCGGCGAACGCGGTGGGCTGCACCCGGTCACCCGCACCCTGGAGCGCATCACCGAGATCTTCGCGCGGCTGGGCTACGAACTGTCCGACGGCCCCGAGATCGAGGACGACTGGCACAACTTCGAGGCATTGAATTTCCCGCCGCATCACCCGGCGCGGGCGATGCACGACACCTTCTATTTCGGCGACGGCCGCCTGCTGCGCACCCACACCTCGGGCGTGCAGGTGCGCTACATGGGGAAGCATGCGCCGCCGCTGCGCATGATCGCCGCCGGCAAGGTCTACCGCAGCGACAGCGACCAGACCCATTCGCCGATGTTCCACCAGGTCGAAGGCCTGCTGGTCGACGAGCACGCGACCTTCGCCGACCTCAAGGGCACCCTGGCCGAGTTCGTGCGCGCGTTCTTCGAGCGCGATTTCCAGATGCGCTTCCGCCCCAGCTACTTCCCCTTCGTCGAGCCTGGTGCCGAGGTCGACATCGCCTGGCAGCAGCCCGACGGCAGCACCCGCTGGCTGGAAGTGCTCGGCTGCGGCATGGTCCACCCGAACGTGCTGCGCAACGTCGGCATCGACCCGGAGCGCTACACCGGCTTCGCCTTCGGCATGGGCGTGGAGCGCTTCGCGATGCTGCGCTACGGCGTCAACGACCTGCGCGCCTTCTTCGAGAACGACGTGCGGTTCCTGCGGCAGTTTGCTTGAGGCTGGGAGTCGGGAAACGGAAATCGGGAATGGGCAAAGCAACGCAAAAGCTCGTTTCCCCGCTCCGTTTCCGTTCCAGTAGACCGCTCTTTCGATTCCCCATTCTCCATTCCCGATTCCCGGCCCTTCCATGAAATTCAGCGAAAACTGGCTGCGCAGCCACGTTCCGACCCAGGCCTCGCGTGAGCAGCTCACCGCGACCCTGACTGCCATCGGCCTGGAGGTCGAAGACGTCGTGCCGCTCGGCGACGGCCTGCAGCAGGTGGTGGTGGCGCGGATCGTCGAGGCGGCGCCGCATCCCGAAGCCGACCGGCTGCAGGTGTGCCGGGTCGATGCCGGGCAGGGCGAGCTGCTGCAGATCGTCTGCGGCGCGCCGAATGCGCGCGCAGGACTGGTCGCGCCGCTGGCGCTGGTCGGCGCCCAGGTCGGCGGCATCGCGATCAAGCCCGCCAAGCTGCGTGGGGTCGCGTCCAACGGCATGCTCTGCTCGGCCAAGGAACTGGGCCTGGACAGCGACGCGTCCGGCCTGTTCGAACTGCCCGACGATGCGCCGATCGGCCAGGCGCTGACCGAGTATCTGGGCCTGCCCGACGCCAGCATCGAGATCAAGCTCACCCCCAACCGCGCCGATTGCTTCGGCGTGCGCGGCATCGCCTATGACGTGGCCGCGGCCTGCGGCAGCGACGTGCTGCCGCTGGTGGTAACGCCGGCCGCGGTGGGCAGCGAGCGCACGCTGCCGGTGACGCTGGAGGCGGGCGCCGATGCGCCGCGTTACTGCGGCCGCGTGGTCGAGGACCTGGATCCGGCGGCGAAGACACCGCTGTGGATGGCCGAGCGCCTGCGCCGCAGCGGCGTGCGTCCGGTGTCGCTGCTGGTGGACATCACCCAGTACGTGATGCTGGAACTGGGGCAGCCGATGCATGCCTTCGACCTGGAGACGTTGCAGGGTCCGGTCGGCGTGCGTCACGCACGCGCCGGCGAGACCCTGACCCTGCTCGATGGCCGCGAGGCCGCGCTGGATCCGGGCTTCCTGCTGGTCACCGACGCCGATCGGCCGGTGGCACTGGCCGGGCTGATGGGCGGCCACGCCACCCGCGTCACCGAAACCACCCGCCACGTATTCCTGGAGGCCGCGCATTTCGCCCCGGCGGCGATCATGGGCCGCGGCCGCAAGCTCGGCCTGCACACCGATGCCGGCCACCGCTTCGAGCGCGGCGTGGACCCGGCGCTGCCGCGGCACGCGCTGGAACTGGCGACGCGACTGGTGCTGGAACTGGCCGGCGGGCGTGCCGGTCCGGTGGTCGAGGCCGAGTTGCCGGCGTTCCTGCCGACGCCGGCGCCGATCGCGTTGCGCCGCGCGCGCATCCTGCGCGTGCTCGGCATCGAGATCGCCGACGCCGACGTGGAGCGCATCCTGCGCGCGCTGGGCATGGACGTGGCCGCGGCGGCCGATGGCTGGCAGGTCACCGCGCCGAGCCGTCGCTTCGACATCGCCATCGAAGAGGACCTGATCGAGGAACTGGCGCGCATTCACGGCTACGACCGCCTGCCGACCACCTTGCCCGGCGGCGCCACCCGCATCGCCATGGACAGCGAGACCCAGCTGGACGAGCGCAGCGTGCGCCGCCAACTGCTGGCCCGCGACCTGCTGGACACCATCAACTACGCCTTCGTCGATGCTGCGCTGCTGGACCAATGGGGCCTGCACGACGGGCGCGTGGCCCTGGCCAATCCGCTCAGCGCCGAGCTGGCAGTGATGCGTCCGTCGCTGTTGCCGGGGCTGGTGGCCGCGCTGGGCCGCAACGCCGCGCGCCAGGCCGGGCGCGTGCGCCTGTTCGAGCTGGGCAAGGTGTTCGCCGCGGCAGCGCAGGCCGGCGCCGCGCCGATCGAGACCCAGCGGGTGGCGGCCGCGGTGTGTGGCGATGCCGACGCCCTGCAGTGGGGCCTGCCGGCGCGCAAGGTCGATTTCCACGACCTCAAGGGCGACCTGGAGTCCCTGGCTGCGGCATCCGGTGCGCGTCTGGACTATCGCCCGTCGACGCATCCGTTCGCGCATCCGACCCGGTCGGCCGACGTCTATCGCGACGACGTGCGGATCGGCTGGATCGGCCAGCTGCACCCGCGGCTGCTGCAGGCGATGCAGATCGACGTCGACGTGCTGGCATTCGAGCTGGACCTGGCGCCGCTGGTCGCGCGCGCCCTGCCGCGTGCCGCCGAGCTGTCGCGGTACCCGTCGGTGCGCCGCGACCTGGCCTTCGTGGTGCCGGACGCGGTGAGCTGGGCGGCGCTGGCGCGCAGCGTGCGCGCGGCGGTGGGACCCTTGCTGCGCGAGGTGGTGCTGTTCGACCGCTATGTCGGCGCGGGGGTCGAGGCTGGTTGCAAGAGTCTCGCTATGGGCTTGATTTTGCAGGACAACACGCGCACTCTGACAGACCGCGACGTGGAGGCGGTGGTCGCCGATGCGGTGGCCGCGCTGGCGCGGGAACACGACGCGCGGATGCGTGGTTGAGAAGGACAGGGGATAGCAGGGCAATGGCGTTGACCAAAGCGGAAATGGCCGAGCGGTTGTTCGACGAAGTCGGGCTGAACAAGCGCGAGGCCAAGGAATTCGTCGATGCATTCTTCGACGTGCTGCGCGATGCGCTGGAGCAGGGGCGGCAGGTGAAGCTGTCCGGTTTCGGCAACTTCGACCTGCGCCGCAAGAACCAACGGCCCGGCCGCAATCCCAAGACCGGCGAAGAGATCCCGATTTCGGCGCGGACGGTGGTGACCTTCCGCCCCGGACAGAAGCTCAAGGAGCGAGTGGAGGCATATGCTGGACCCGGGCAGTAACCGCGAACTTCCGCCGATTCCGGCCAAGCGCTACTTCACCATCGGTGAGGTCAGCGAGCTGTGCGACGTCAAGCCGCACGTGCTGCGCTATTGGGAAACCGAATTCCCCAGCCTGGAACCGGTCAAGCGCCGCGGCAACCGACGCTACTACCAACGCCACGACGTGCTGATGGTGCGGCAGATCCGCAGCCTGCTGTACGAACAGGGCTATACGATCGGCGGCGCGCGGTTGCGCCTGGAAGGCGAGGGCGCCCGCCAGGAATCGGCGCTGAGCAACCAGATCATCAAGCAGGTGCGGCAGGAGCTGGAAGAAGTCCTGCAATTGCTGCGGCGCTGAGTGGCGCCGCCGCTGCCGCTAGGAATGGCCGCCGCAAACCCGCTATAATCGCCAGCTCGCCGCAAGGCGGGTCCGCCACGACGGCGGAGACGCAACACACCGGGGTATAGCGCAGCCTGGTAGCGCACTAGTCTGGGGGACTAGTGGTCGTCGGTTCGAATCCGGCTACCCCGACCATCTTTCGAAGGCCCATGTCCGCGACATGGGCCTTTTTCTTTATTCGGGCCGCGCTGGATGGCCGGCGGACGCGCGGCCGGTGAACGGGCATGCGGATCAGATGCGGCTGCCCGATTCGTGCCGGCGGCGCCACACAGGGCGATCTGTAACATCCGGTCGGGGGCCGAGCGCGTCGCCGTAGACAAAATCCGCGGGAGTGCGCCATTCCGGCGCGCCGGGACCGCCTCGCGGTAGCGCAAAGCCGCGCCAGAACTGGGAGCGATGCAGCGTCAATGCATTGACATTGGTCACGTTAACATCACGTGGATGGAACGTTCACGGATGCTTGCTAGGCTGAATCGCTGGACATGTAGTTGAACCCTCCTGTTACTGCGTCAAAAAAATGTCGGGTAACGCCTTGGTGACGGCAGATGGCTGTGCCATAGTGCGTTGCAACACGAAGCTTCGCTGTTGGCCAGGGCCATTCGTCCCGGGCAGGAATTGACACCGTGATCATCCTCCGGCCGGGACGGAACCCTGGCCGGCTGGGCGAGTGCGGCGCTTCGAAAACCAATCGACAGAGGGCATCAGCATCGCGCATGGGTAAACTCTCCGTGACCTTCCATTGGGCGCTGGCCCTTTTCTGCCTGGCGCTGCTGTCGGCATGCAACAGCGGGCCGGCAATGCGGTCGGATCTGCCGCCGGGCGATCCGCTTGCCGCGTCCATGGGCAAGCCGGAATACCTGCTTGGCCCGGGCGACCTGCTCACGGTCAAGGTGTTCCAGGTCGACGACCTGGAGCGCCAGGTGCGGGTGGACAATGAGGGCCGCATCTCGCTGCCGCTGATCGGCGACGTCAAGGCCGCCGGCTCCAGCGTCAACGCCCTGCAGAAGGAGATCGCCGATCGCTACCGCAACGGCTATCTGCAGAACCCGCAGGTGTCGGTGCTGGTCGACGAGTTCACCGGCAACCGGGTCACGGTCACTGGCGCGGTCAGCGAGCCGGGCATCTATCCCATCCAGGGCTCGGCGCTGACCCTGCAGCAGGCACTGGCGCTGGGCAAGGGCGTCAGCGATGTGGCCAGCCGCGGCAACGTGGTGGTGTTCCGCACCGTCGGCGGACAGAAGATGCTGGCGCGTTTCGACCTGCGCGATATCCAGAAGGGTGCCGCGCCCGACCCGGCGATCTACGGCGGCGACATCGTGGTGGTGTACCGCTCCGATGCGCTGGTGCTGCTGCGCACCGTGGTGCAACTGACCCCGTTCGTGATGGTCTGGAGGGCCTACCGATGAGCGCCTCCACCTTGCCTCCCGCCTCCGCGTCGCATGCGCGTCCCGTGGGCGCCCCGCTGAGCCCGGCCGACATCGGCCTGCTGGATTACTGGAATGCGCTGTACCGGCAGCGTTGGCTGATCGTCGGCATCACCGGAGCCGTAGTGCTGCTGGCGCTGCTGGTGATCCTGCTGATGACGCCGAAGTACCGCGCCACCAGCGTGCTGCAGATCGAGCGCGAATCGCTCAACGTCGCCAACGTCGCCAACCTGATGCCGGTGGAATCGCCGCAGGATCGCGACTTCTACCAGACCCAGTACGAACTGCTCGGCAGCCGTTCGCTGGCGCGGCAGGTGATCCGCGAGGCCAAGCTGACCGAGGCCCCGGCGTTCAAGCCGCTGGTCGACGAAGCCCTGGAGAAGCTGCAGGACAACGGCGACGGGCGTGCGCCGACGCCACAGGCACGTGCCGCGGCGGCCGAGAATGCGCTGGTCGGCCCGGTGCTGGATGCCTTGACCATCGAGCCGGTCCGCGACTCGCGCCTGGTGCGGATCAACTTCGATTCCCCCGATCGCGTGTTGGCCACGCGCGTGGCCAACACCTACGCCAAGATGTTCATCGCCTCGACCCAGGAACGCCGCCTGCAGGCGTCCTCGTTCGCTGCGCGCTACCTGTCCGAACGCCTGGCGCAGCTGCGCGACAAGGTCGAGGAGTCGGAGAAGAACGCGGTCGACTATTCCAGCCAGGAACAGATCGTGTCGATGGGCGAGGACAAGCCGTCGCTGCCGACGCAGAACATGAGCGAGCTGAATGTGCGCCTGGCCGCGGCACAGGATGCGCGGATCAAGGCCGAGGCAGCCTGGCGCCAGGCCGGCATCGGCGACGGCATGGGCCTGCCGCAGGTGGTCAGCAGTCCGCTGATCCAGAGCCTGCGCACCGAACAGGCCAAGCTGACCGCCGACTACCAGCAGAAGCTGGCCACGTTCCAGCCCGGCTACCCGGAAATGCAGCGCCTGCAGAACCAGATCGCCGAGACCAAGCGGCAGATCGCCAACGAGATCGCCAATATCCGCAGCGCGCTGAAGAACGACTACGAGGCGGCGCGGCAGCAGGAGACGCTGCTCAGCGACCGCATCGCGGCCCTGAAGAACGACGAACTGGACCTGCAGACCCGCAGCATCCGCTACACCATGCTGCGCCGCGAGGCCGACACCAACCGCCAGCTCTACGACGCGCTGCTGCAGCGCTACAAGGAGATCGGCGTGGTCGGCAACGTGGGCACCAACAACATTTCGATCGTCGACCGCGCCGATGTGCCGGGCAAGCCGAGCTCGCCGAAGAAGCTGCTCGGCCTGGCGCTGGCCTTCGTGTTCGGCCTGTTCCTGGCGGTAGCGGTGGCGCTGGTGCGCTACTTCATCCGCGAAGCCGAAGCCGCGGCGGCGGCCTCGGCATGAGATGTCGCAGCGCCATGGCGCGCCGCACCGCGCAGTGCGCGAGCGCGTGCCACAACGCACACATCGGCATCGGTTCGACGCACAGTCTTCAGTGAGGTGATACGTGGTTCAGCTAGGCAATGAGGTGCTCCATTATTTTCCAGCGCGGTTGTACGAAGACGTTCTTCTGTTGAAGTAGTCACGGGCTGCCGTGGACCTGGGGTCGGCGAGGGAGGCGCCGCAGCGGTCCACAGGCAGGCGAAATCGAGGCCCGGCGGCGTCGCATGTTCCCCCGCATGCCGATCGACCGGGTTTGGATAGGAATCCCGATCATGCTTTTGGCAGACCTGAGTAGCGCCACCTATACGACCTCCTCGCCGCGCATGCTGTCCAAGTACGCGGCCGCGGCAGACATCCTGTTGCGCGTGTCCGACCTGACCGTCATGGTCGGCGGCGCCTTGCTGACCCACCGGTTGCTGTTCGGCACCTGGATGCCGGAACCGGCGTATCGGGTGGCGATCGGCACCACCCTGCTGTACGCGGTGATCTGCTTCGCGCTGTTCCCGCTGTACCGCAGCTGGCGCGGGCGTGGCCTGCTGCGCGAGATGCTAGTGCTGAGCCTGGCCTGCGGCGGCGTGTTCGCGCTGTTCGCGGTGCACGCCTTCGTGGTGCAGTTCGGCCAGCAGGTCTCGCGGCTGTGGATCGGCACCTGGTTCGTCACCAGCCTGGCCACGCTGCTGCTCTCGCGCACGGTGGTGCGCGGCGTGCTCAATCGGCTGCGTTCCGAGGGCGTGGACGTGCAGCGGGTAGTGGTGGTCGGCCTGCGCCATCCGGTGGTGAAGATCCACAACTACCTGAGCCGCAACCCCTGGGTGGGCATGCAGGTGGTGGGCTATTTCAGCAGCGACTACGACCTGTCGGTGGCCGACCATCCGCAGAGGCTGCAGTGCCTCGGCGAGGGCACCGCGGACGCGCTGATCGACTACCTTGACGACCACCAGGTCGAGCAGGTGTGGATCTCGCTGCCGCTGGGCGAGCGCGACCACATCAAGCAGCTGTTGCAGCGCATGGACCGCTATCCGATCCAGGTCAGGCTGATCCCGGACCTGTTCGACTTCGGCATGCTCAACCAGTCCGGCGACCAGATCGGCAACGTGCCGGTGATCAACCTGCGCCAGGGCGGGGTGGATCGCAACACCTACTTCGTGGTCGCCAAGGCGCTGCAGGACAAGCTGGTGGCCCTGGCCGCGCTGGCCATGCTGTGGCCGCTGATGCTGGCGATCGCGGTGGGCGTGAAGCTGAGCTCGCCGGGCCCGGTGTTCTTCCGCCAGCGCCGCCACGGCCTGGGCGGGCGCGAGTTCTACATGTACAAGTTCCGCTCCATGCGCGTGCAGCAGGAGCCCAGCGAGGTGGTGGTGCAGGCCACGCGCGGCGACAGCCGGGTGACCCGCTTCGGCGCGTTCCTGCGCCGCACCAGCCTGGACGAGTTGCCGCAGCTGTTCAACGTGCTCGGCGGCAGCATGTCGGTGGTGGGGCCGCGTCCGCACGCGGCGCAGCACAACACCCACTACGAGAAGCTGATCAACCACTACATGCAGCGGCATTACGTCAAGCCGGGCATCACCGGCTGGGCGCAGGTCAACGGCTTCCGCGGCGAGACCCCGGAACTGCGCACGATGAAGAAGCGCATCCAGTACGACCTGGACTACATCCGCCGCTGGTCGTTGTGGCTGGACACGCGGATCATCGTGCTGACCGCGTTCAAGGTGCTCGGGCAGAAGACCGCCTACTGATGCGCCCGATGCGTCTTCCTCCCGCCGACCGTGAGCAGCGCCGGCGTCGCCCCCGCGTCGCCGTCGTTCCGGCCCTGCGTACGCCGAACGGCATCGCGCGCCGCACGCCGGCGCCGTGCCTGGCGCCGGTCCACCGCAGGGGCGGCGTGCGCTGCGCCGCCATCGCAGCGAGGTACGCATGCTGAGTGCGCCGGCCATGCCGCTGCGCGAGCAGCGCCGCAACCTGCTGATCGAGCTGGTGCTGCTGTTCGCCATCGGCTACAACTTCGTGCTGGCGGTGATCAACGCCAAGGTGTTCCGGGTCAGCCCGGCGATGACCTATGTGGTGGAACTGGCGGTCTATGCCGCCTGCTTCCTGCTCGGCCTGCGCGCGCTGGACCGCAAGCGCATGGCGATGGTGTTCACCGGGATCGCCTTGCTGGCGCTGCTGATGCTGGTGCGCCTGTTCATGGCCTGGTCGCTGGATCCGAAGTTCTTCCGCGATGCCTTGATTCCGTTCGCCTTCCTGTTGCTCGGCGCGGCCTATACCGGCTCGTTGCCGCGCATGTTCGTGCGCATGGCGCTGCTGGTGTCGCTGGTGGCGGTGTTCGAACTGGCCCTGCCCAAGGTCTACGGCGACGTGGTCAACCCCAAGAGCTATTTCGTCAATGCGCGCGGCGCCAGCGCGTCGAGCTTCTGGAACCAGGACAGCAATCTGTTCGTCAGCGCGACACGCCCGGGCGCACGCAACTTCCTGCCGTCGTCGAACCTGCCACGCGCCTCCTCGGTGTTCATCGAGCCGGTGACGATGGGCAACTTCATCATCTTCTTCACCGCCATCCTGCTGACCTTCTGGCGCTGGATGCGGCCGTGGGCGATCGTCGCGTCGGTGGCGATGATCGGCTTCCTGGTCGTGGCCTCGGACGGACGCCTGGCCGCCGGCACCTGCGTGATGATGGTGCTGCTGAGCCCGTTGCTGCTGCGCATGGATCAGCGCCTGGGCTTTTTGATCTTCTTCGCGGTGATGGGCGGTGCGTGGCTGCTGGTGTGGGCCTCGGGCATCCAGAGCTACGAGGACACCACGCTGGGGCGGGTGTTCTTCACTGTCGATTCGATCCGCAGGATGAGCGCCGATGCGTGGATGGGGCTGGACATGGACCAGCCGTACCGCTACTTCGACAGCGGCATCGCCTACTTCATCTCCTCGCAGTCGGTGTTGCTGGTGCTGGCGTTCCTGCTGGCCTATTCGTTCGCGATGCTGATGCGCACCATCGAAGGGCAGTTGTTCAAGAACCTGCTGATCTTTGCGTTCTCGCTGAGCCTGCTGGTTTCCAACGGCTACTTCTCGATCAAGACCGCGGCGCTGTGGTGGTTCGTGTGCGGTTGCCTGTGGCAGATGACACCGCGCCTGCGCGATGCGCCGGCGCTGCCCGCGGCACCGACGGCGCCGGCCGCGCGCATGCCGGCGGTGCCGGCATGAGCGCGCCTGCCACGGCTGTTTCCGCGTCCGTGCCGGCGCAGGCGCGCAGCGCACGCACGGGGGCGCCGCGCGATGCACGCATCGATGCGGCCAAGGCGCTGGCGATCCTGCTGGTGGTGTTCGGCCATGCCAAGGGCATTCCGCATGCCTACGTGATCCTGGCCTACAGCTTCCACGTGCCGATGTTCTTCCTGTTGTCGGGCTGGGTCGGCGAGGCCTTCGGCAATCGCCCGCTGACCCTGGCCACGGTCGGCAAGCTGGCGCGCAGCCTGCTGCTGCCTTACGTGGCGTTCTTCTTCGTCGCCTACGCGTACTGGATGCTGACCCGGCATATCGGCAGCAAGGCGCAACTGTGGGGCGACCGGCCGTGGTGGGAGCCGCTGCTGGGCCTGGTCAGCGGCATCGGCCCCAAGCTCTATGTGATGCCGGCGCTGTGGTTCCTGCCGGCGCTGTTCGTGACCACGCTGGCGTACCTGGCCCTGCGCCGGACGCTGTCGGTGCCGGCCCTGGCCGGGCTGTCGCTGCCGCTGGCCTGGGGCTGGGCCTGCAGGTTTCCGGGGCAGGACATGCGCCTGCCGTTCTCGCTGGACGTGTTGCCGGTGGCGCTGTGCTTCTTCGCGATCGGCGCGCTGGCGGCGACGCGGGCGTACTGGTGGCCGGCGCGGCCGGGCGGCAATGCGCTGGCGGCGGTGCTGCTGGGTGCGGCCTGGTTCGCGATCGCCTGGCACAACGGCCGCGTCGACGTGAACATGCTCAAGTTCGGCGATTCCCCGCTGGGCTTCCTCGCCGCCAGCCTGCTCGGCAGCGCCATGGCACTGTGCGTCGCCGGGCTGGTGCAGCACTGGGCCTGGCTGCAGTGGATCGGACGCAACACCTTGCTGATCCTGTGCACGCACACCTTGTTGTTCTCGGTGATGGCCGGCGTCGCCGCCCGCACCGGCCTGGTCCGCGGCGATGCCTGGGGGCCGGCCTGGGCGGTGTCGGTGAGCGTGCTGGCGGTGCTGGCCAGCGTGCCGATGCGCGCGGTGCTGGTGCGGGTCGCGCCGTGGATGATCGGCGTGCGCCGCAGCGCGGCCGCAGGAGCGACGGCATGAAGGTGGTGCATGTGGTGCGCCAGTTCCATCCGTCGGTGGGCGGCATGGAGGAGGTGGTGCTGAACATCGCGCGCCGCCACCTGCAGCAGGGCCGCGACCAGGTCGAGGTGGTGAGCCTGGACCGGGTGTTCACCGATCCGCAGCAGCGCCTGGCGTCGCGCGACAGCCACCAGGGCGTGCCGATCGTGCGCTTGCCGTACCGCGGCTCCTCGCGCTATCCGCTGGCGCCGTCGGTGCTGGCGGCGGTGCGTGGCGCCGATCTGCTGCACGTACATGGCATCGACTTCTTCTACGACTTCCTGGCCCTGACCCGGCCGCTGCACCGTGTGCCGATGATCGTCTCCACCCATGGCGGTTTCTTCCATACCACCTATGCCTCGCGCCTGAAGATGCTCTGGTTCAAGACCCTCACCCGCGCCTCGGCGCTCGCCTATGCGCGCGTGGTGGCGACCAGCGAGAACGACGGCCAGCTGTTCTCGCAGGTGGTCGCGCCGCAGCGGCTGCGGGTGATCGAGAACGGGGTGGACGTGGACAAGTTCGCCGGGCAGGGCAGCGCCACGCCCGGGCGCTCGCTGATCTACTTCGGGCGCTGGTCGGTCAACAAGGGCCTGCTGGAAACCCTGGACCTGGTGCATGCGCTGGCCGCACAGGATCCGGCCTGGCAGTTGATCGTGGCCGGGCGCGAATACGACTTCAGCGTGGCCGACCTGCAGCGGGCGATCGCCGAGCGTGGCCTGCAGCAGCGGGTGCGCCTGCAGGTGGCGCCGACTCAGGCGCAACTGGCGCAACTGCTCGGCAGCGCGCAGTACTTCGTGTGCCTGTCGCGGCACGAGGGCTTCGGCCTGGCCGCGGTGGAAGCGATGAGCGCCGGGCTGTTGCCGATCCTCAGCGACATCCCGCCGTTCGCGTGCCTGCATCGCGAGTCGGGGCAGGGCGTGCTGGTCGATCCGGCCGATGCGCAGGCCGCCGCAGCCACGGTGCGCGCCTTCGCCGCCGGCACCGATGCGGACTTCGCCGCGCAGCGCGCCGCGGCGATGGCCTATGCGCATCGCTACGACTGGGACCGCGTGGTCGGCGCCTATCTGGACGAGTACCGCCTGGCGCTGGGCGGCGCGGAGGGCGGCCGATGAGCGGCGAGCGCCAGCACAACGGTGCCTCGCAGCAGGCCGCGCCGGCGGTCACCGTGCTGCTGTCCACCGAGCGCCCGACCGCGACCACCAATCCCTACCTGACCCAGCTCTATGCGGCGCTGCCGCCGCAGGTGCAATTGCGCTTCTTCTCGATGCGTGCGGCGCTGCTGTCGCGCTACGACGTGCTGCACCTGCATTGGCCGGAGTACCTGCTGCGGCATCGCACCGCGCTCGGCACGCTGGCCAAGCAGGTCTGCGTGGCCCTGTTGCTGCTGCGCCTGCGCCTGGCCGGGGTGCCGCTGGTGCGTACCCTGCACAACGTGGCGCCGCACGAGGACAAGGGCTGGCGCGAACGCCTGCTGCTGCGCTGGATCGACCGCCAGACCGCGCGCTGGATCCGCATCAACGCGACCACGCCCGCGCGCGCGCCGGCCACCGACACCATCCTGCACGGCCACTACCGCGACTGGTACGCGCCGCTGCCGCAACCGCCGCGCGTGCCCGGGCGCCTGCTGCATTTCGGGCTGTTGCGCCCGTACAAGGGCGTGGAGACGCTGATCGCGACCCTGCAGGCGCTGCCCGATCCGCAGCTCAGCCTGCGCATCGCCGGCAATCCGATCGACGCGCAGATCCGCGGCGTGGTCGAGCGCGCCTGTGCCGAGGATCCGCGGATCAGCGCACGGCTGCAGTATGTGGAGGACGCGGTGCTGGCGCAGGAGGTCGGCGAGGCCGAACTGGTGGTGCTGCCGTACCGGCAGATGCACAACTCCGGCACCCTGCTGCTGGCGCTGTCGCTGGCGCGTCCGGTGCTGGCGCCGTGGAGCGAGGCCAATGCCGCCATCGCCGACGAGGTCGGCGCGCAGTGGGTGCAGCTGTACCGCGGCGAGCTGGATGCGGCGCAACTGGCGCAGGCCCTGGCGCAGGCGCAGCAGTTGCCGGCCGACGCCGTGCCGGACCTGTCGCGGCGCGACTGGAACGGGATCGGCCTGCAGCATTACCGCAGTTATCTGCAGGCGCTGACCGCAGGCCGCGGGGAGGGCGCATGAGCAGCGCCGAGACCCCGCGGCCGGCGGCGCCGCAACCCGGGCTGGGCGCGCGCGCGGCAGGCGGTGCGGCGGTGACCATGGCCGGGCAGCTGGCGAAGATGGTGGTGCAGTTCGGCGGCATCGTGCTGCTGGCGCGGCTGCTGACGCCCTACGACTATGGCCTGATGGCGATGGTGACGGCGATCGTCGGCATGGCCGAGATCCTGCGCGACTTCGGCCTGTCCTCGGCGGCGATCCAGGCCAAACACGTCAGCCGCGAGCAGCGCGACAACCTGTTCTGGATCAACAGCGGCATCGGCCTGCTGTTGGCGATCGTGGTGTTCCTGTCTTCGTCGTGGATCGCGCACTTCTACCGCGAGCCGGCCTTGCTCGGTATTTCCCAGGCGCTGGCGGTGACCTTCCTGCTCAACGGCATGACCACGCAGTACCGCGCGCACCTAAGCCGCGCGCTGCGTTTCGGCCAGGTCTCGCTGAGCGACGTCGGCGCACAGGTGCTGGGCCTGCTGGCCGGCGTCGGCGTGGCCCTGGCCGGTTACGGTTACTGGGCGCTGGTCTGGCAGCAGGTGGTGCAGGCGCTGGTCAACCTGCTGATCGCCGGCGCCTGCGCGCGCTGGCTGCCGCGCGGCTACCGGCGCGACGCGCCGATGCGCACCTTCCTGAGCTTCGGCTGGAACCTGATGGCCGCGCAACTGCTCGGCTACGCCAGCCGCAATGTCGGCCAGGTGATCATCGGCCATCGCATCGGCGCCGAAGCGCTGGGCCTGTACAACCGCGCGTTCCAGCTGCTGATGATGCCGCTGAACCAGATCAACGCACCGGCCACCTCGGTGGCGCTGCCCGTGCTGTCGCAGCTGCAGGACGACCCGCCGCGCTTCGGCAACTTCCTGCTGCGCGGGCAGACGGTGATGGTGCACCTGATCGTGGCGCTGTTTTCCTTCGCCTGCGCGCTGGCGATGCCGCTGATCGTGCTGGTGCTGGGCGAACAGTGGCGGCCGGCCGTGCCGCTGTTCCAGGTGCTGACCCTCGGCGGCATCTTCCAGACCGCGTCCTACGCCACCTACTGGGTGTTCCTGGCGCTGGGCCTGATGCGCCAGCAGCTGGTGTATTCGGTGGTGGGGCGGGTGATGCTGATCGCCTGCATCTTCGCCGGCTCGCTGTGGGGCGTGATGGGCGTGACCGTGGGCTATACGCTGGGCCTGCTGGTGATGTGGCCGCTGTCGGTGATCTGGATCGCGCGTATCGCGCCGCAGATCCCCGCCTGGGAACTGTTCAACAACGCCTTGCGCGCGGTGCTCGGCTACGGCGTCTGTGGCGTCGTCGCCTATTTCGCCGCGCAGTACTGGGGCGGTGCGTCGTTGTGGCTGCAGCTGGTCGTCGGCGCGGCGGCGATGGCGCTGTCCGGCCTGCTGGTGTTCGCGCTGTGGCCGGCGTTCCGCCGCGACGTGCTGGCGATCCTGCAGATGCGCACGTTGCTGCGCCAGGCGCGGAGCAAGCGATGAGCGAGATGCGCCAGCGTGTTCTTCATCTTCCATCCCGCATAGGAGCGACGGCATGAGCGACTCTTCCGCAGCGACGCTGTCCGCGTCTGCGCCGGCCGCGGCCGCCAGCGGCCGTGCACCCTGCTACCTGGTGCTGTCGGCGCACGATTACCGAACGCCACGCCGCGCCAACATCCACTTCATCGCCGACGAGCTGGCCAAGCGCGGTCCCACGCGCTTCTTCTCGCTGCGTTACAGCCTGCTGTCGCGACTCAAGGGCGATCTGCGCCTGCCGCTGGACGCCAGCGCCAACCAGGTGGTCCGCCACAACGGGGTGGACTGCTATCTGTGGCGCGCGCCGCTGCACCCGTTCAACACCCGGCGGCGCTGGTTGCGGCCGTTGGAAAACCTGATGTTCAAGCTGTACGCAGCCTGGGCGCCAGCGACGCTGATCCGCTGGATCCGCGAGGCCGACGTGATCGTGTTCGAGAGCGGCATCGCGGTGGCCTTCATTGCCCTGGCGGCACGGATCAACCCGACCGCGCGCAAGGTGTATCGCGCCTCCGACGGCTTGAGCACGATCAACGTCGCCGACTACATCGAGCGCGAGTTCGACCGCGTGGCGCCGAGCCTGGACGTGATCGCGCTGGTGTCGCCGGCGATGGCCGAGGAGGTCGCCAGTCGCGACAACGTGTACCACGTCGGCCACGGCGTGGACCACGACCTGCACACGCTCGGCGACCCCTCGCCGTACGGCGAGGGCATCCATGCGGTGGCGGTGGGCTCGATGCTGTTCGATCCCGCGTTCTTCGTCACCGCCAGCCGCGCCTTCCCGCAGGTCACCTTCCACGTGATCGGCTCGGGCATGGGCCGCGCGCCGGGCTATGGCGACAACGTGGTGGTGTACGGCGAGATGAAGCACGCCGAGACCATCCGCTACATCAAGCACGCCCGCTTCGGCATCGCGCCGTACGCGTCCGAGCAGGTGCCGGCCTACCTGGCCGACAGCTCGATGAAGCTGCTGCAGTACGACTTCTTCGGCCTGCCGGCGGTGTGCCCGCATGCCGTGGTCGGCCGCTATCCGTCGCGCTTCGGCTACACCCCCGGCGACGAGGCGTCCATCGTCGCCGCCATCGGGCAGGCGCTGCAGGCGCCGCACGTGCGCCATCGCCAGTGCCTGAGCTGGTCCGACACCACCGACCGGGTGCTGGATCCGGCCGCCTATCCGGAGACACGTCTGTTCGCCGACGGCGCGGTCTGAGCACACGCCGTCGGCGTGTTCGCCGTACCCCCGCGCAACCAAGGAGGACCGATGTCCACTCTGCAAAAATGGATCGATTACGAAGAGCGCCGGGCGCTGTTCTGGTGGAAGCCGAAGAATGGCGAGATCAACGTCGGCGATCATCTTTCCAAGATCATCGTCTCCAACGTGCTCGGCCAGCGCGACCGCACCCTGCTGGACAAGCGCGACAAGCGCACGCGGCTGATCGCGATCGGCTCGGTGCTGCATTTCGCCCGCGATGGCGACACCGTATGGGGCAGCGGCGTCAACGGCAAGATCCCTGCCGACCGCCACACTTTCCGCCAACTCGACGTGCGCGCCGTGCGCGGACCCAAGACCCGCGCCTTCCTGCGCGAGCGCGGCCTGCAGGTGCCGGAGGTCTATGGCGATCCGGGCCTGCTGATGCCGCTGTTCTTCCCGCGCGAGGCATTGGCGCCGGCGCCGGCACGGCGACCGTTCCTGGTGGTGCCGCATTTCAACGAACCGCTGGACAAGTACGCCGGCTACAAGGATCACCTGGTGTTGCCGAACCGCCAGCCGGCCACGTTCGTGCGACAACTGCTCGGCGCCGACCTGATCGTGTCCAGTTCCCTGCACGGGCTGATCCTGGCCGAAGCCTACGGCGTGCCCTCGGTGTACCTGGACTGGGGCAACGGCGAGGACCGCTTCAAGTACGACGACTACTATCACGGCACCGGCCGCAGCCGCTGGCATGCCGGGCACACGGTGGAGGAATGCGTGGCGCTGGGCGGCAATACCGTGTTCGACCTGGCCGCGGTGCAGCGCGGCTTGCTGGAGAGCTTTCCGCATGACCTCTGGTGAGCGCGCGACGGGCGAGGTGCTGGCGCTGGGCGGCTATCCGATCCTGCGCAGTACCGAAGCCGATTTCGTCGCCAGCTTGCTGCGGGCGCTGGCGCGCGGCGAGCGCCGCCAGGTGTTCTTCGCCAACACCAACTTCGTGGTGCAGTGCCAGGCCCTGCGCGCGCGCCTGGCGGCGCCGGGCGTGTGCATCGTCAACGACGGCATCGGCATGGACCTGGGCGCGCTGCTGGTGCACGGCCGTCGCTTCGCCGGCAACCTCAACGGCACCGACCTGATTCCGGCGCTCTGCCGGCAGAGTCCGCGTCCGTTGCGCTTCTTCCTGCTCGGCGGCCGACCCGGCGTGGCCGAGGCCGCGGCACAGACCTTGCGGCAGACGCTGGGGCAGCAGGTGGTCGGCACCTGCGACGGCTATGCCGAGTTCGCCGCGGCCGGCACGGGCCTGGCCGCACGCATCAACGCCAGCGGCGCCGACGTGCTGTTGGTGGCGTTCGGCAATCCGCTGCAGGAGCGCTGGCTGCTGCAGCAGGCGGGGCAGCTGCAGGTGCCGCTGGCATTCGGTGTGGGCGCGCTGCTGGATTTCCTGTCCGGCACCGCCAAGCGCGCGCCGGCCTGGGTGCGTCGGCTGCGCCTGGAATGGATCTACCGCCTGCTGCGCGAGCCGCGGCGCCTGCTCAAGCGCTACAGCTGGGACCTGCTGGTGTTCTTCGCGCTGTGCCTGCGCCACGGCCGGCGCCTGGCTCCTGCGGCGACCGCACGCGACTCGCTGCCGTTGGCCTGACCGCGGCCGACGCCGCCCGCGCGGATTGCGGCGCCTGACATGCGCGCGGCCACGCCGCGGGATTAGACTGGACCCATGTCCAGCGCCGCCGCCTTCCGAATCGCCGCCCTGGTGCGCGACCTGTCGCTGTTGCCGCACCCGGAAGGGGGACGCTATGCGCGCGTGCACACCTCGGCCTTGATGGTGCAGCACGCGCAGACGCTGCGTCCGGCCTGCACCGCGATCCGCTTCCTGCTGGAGCGCGGCGAGGTCAGCCGCTGGCACCGCATCGATGCCGACGAGACCTGGCAGTGGGAAGAAGGCGGTGCGCTGGAACTGCTCGGCTTCGACCCGCACCACGGCCTGCAGCGCTACCGGCTCGATGCCAGCGAGCGCGGCGGCATGCCCTCGGTGGTGATCGCGGCCGGTACCTGGCAGGCCGCGCGGCCGCTGGCCGACTATTGCCTGGTGCGCTGCGTGGTGGCGCCGGGCTTTCTGTGGGAGCGCTTCGAATTGCTGGCCGACAGCGATCCGCTGGCCGCGCATCTGCCCAGACTGGACGGCTGATGCCGCCGCGATCGGCGTGGGGCAGAGCAGACACGCTGCCCGCGAAAACCGGACGGCGACGCATCGCGCACCGGTTGCGGACGCTGCTGTGCCTGGCGGCCGCGTTGCTGGCGGTCGCGGTGCCGGCGGCACAGGCGCAGACCGCGATGCCGGCCGCGTCGCCATCACCGCGCGCCACGGCCCCGACCAGTCCACCGGTGGTCGACCTGGAAGCGGTGCTGGTGAGCGGGCGCCAGCCCGGCCCGGGGTTGTGGCAGGTCCGCCGCGGCGACCATGTGCTGTGGATCCTCGGCACGGTGTCGCCGCTGCCCAGGCGCATGCAGTGGGAATCGGCCGAGGTGGAGCGGGTGATCGCCCAATCGCAGCAGGTGATCGCGGCGCCGACCGTCACCCTGGACTCCGGCCTGGGCATGTTCCGCAGCCTGCTGCTGCTGCCGTCCCTGCTGAAGGCGCGGCGCAATCCCGATGACCGCACGCTGCAGCAGGTGCTGCCGCCGGACCTTTATGCGCGCTGGTTGCCGCTGAAGGCGCGCTACCTGGGCCGCGACGGCAGCGTGGAGCGCTGGCGGCCGGTGTTCGCCGCGCAGGCACTGTACGAAGCGGCGATGCGCAGATCCGGCCTGAGCCTGGGCAGCGTCGTGCAGCCGGTGATCGAACGTGCGGCCAAGCGCGCCAAGGTGCCGATCGTGCCGGTGGTGGTGGAGGTCCGGGTGCCCGACGCCAAGCGTGCGCTGCAGGAATTCCGGGCGACCTCGTTGAACGACAGCGCGTGCTTCGCGCGCACTTTGCAGGTCATCGATCGCGACCTGGAGACGATGCGCCAGCGCGCCAACGCCTGGTCCGAAGGCGATCTGGACACGCTGGCCACGTTGCCCGCCAACGATCAGTACCGGGTCTGTCTGGACGCGGTCGGCGAAGCGGCGATCGCGCGCAAGCTGGGGCTGGGCGATGTGCGCGAGCGGGCAATGGCGGCCTGGTTGCAGACGGCCGAGCGGGCGTTGGTGCAGAACCGCTCCAGTTTCGCGGCATTGCCGATGCAGACCCTGCAGGCGCCTGGTGGCCCCTTGGATCGGTTGCGTGCCCGCGGTGACGAGGTAATCGCACCCTAGCCGGTGCGCGGGCTGTCGTGACCGGACCATGCGGCCGCTGGCGCGTCCGGATCCGCGCAGCGGCGCAGGCAGGTACGGCACGCAGCGGCGTGCCGTCACGGGGACCGCGGCGGTCAGCCCGCCGCGGTGCGCGGTGCGCTGGCGTTGGTGGCCAGCTGCGGCCAGCGCTTGAGCACCGCGGCGCGGATGCCGGCGGCGTCGATGCCGGCTTCGGCCAGCAACTGCTCGCGGCTGGCGTGGTGCTGGAACGCGTCGGGCAGGCCCAGGTGCAGCACCGGGCGCAGCACGCCTTCGGCGTTGAGCAGTTCGGCCACGCCGGAGCCGGCACCGCCGGCCACCACGTTGTCCTCGATGGTCACGAAGCCCTCGTGGCTCTGCGCAAGCTCCAGCAGCAAGGCGCGGTCCAGCGGCTTGACGAAGCGCATGTTGACCACGCTCAGGCCGAGTTCGCGGCCGACCTGCTCGGCCGCCGCCAGGGTCGCGCCGAACGCCAGCAGCGCCACCGTGTGGCCCTGCGCGCGCAGCTGGGCCTTGCCGATCGGCAAGGGCTCCAGGGTGGTGCCCGGGGCG
Source organism: Xanthomonas sp. PPL134 (assembly GCF_040595915.1). Taxonomy (NCBI): domain Bacteria; kingdom Pseudomonadati; phylum Pseudomonadota; class Gammaproteobacteria; order Lysobacterales; family Lysobacteraceae; genus Xanthomonas; species Xanthomonas sp. PPL134. The sequence goes on along the minus strand of NZ_JAMDLL010000002.1, from coordinate 521,590 downwards.
ACCCCGGGGCCGGTGCCGCGCGGGTAGCGCACCGCGGCCGGACCGGGATGGCGCAGGCCGGTGCTGAGCAGTTGCCGGCACTCGGCTTCGTCGGCCGGTGCCATCACCACCAGGTGCGGCACGCAGCGCAGGAAGCTCAGGTCCAGGTTGCCGGCGTGGGTGGCGCCGTCCGGGCCGACCACGCCGCCGCGGTCGATCGCGAACAGCACGTCGAGCTGCTGCACCGCCACGTCGTGGACCAACTGGTCGTAGCCGCGCTGCAGGAATGTCGAATAGATCGCCACCACCGGCTTGGCGCCGTGCACGGCCATGCCCGCGGCCAGGGTCACCGCATGCTGCTCGGCGATGGCCACGTCGAAGTAGCGCTGCGGATACTCCTTGCTGAAGCGCACCAGGCCGGAACCTTCGCGCATCGCCGGGGTGATCGCCAGCAGCGCCGGCTCGGCCGCGGCCATGTCGCAGATCCAGTCGCCGAACACGTCGGTGTAGGTCGGGGCCTTGGCGCCCGGCTTGGCCACCAGGCCCTTGCTCGGGTCGAACGGGCCCACCGCGTGGTAGCCGATCTGGTCGCCTTCGGCCAGTTCGTAGCCCTTGCCCTTGGTGGTGATGACGTGCAGCAACTGCGGACCCTTCAGGGTCTTGAGCGTCTTCAGTGCGCCCAGCAGCGCCGGCAGGTCGTGGCCATCGATCGGGCCGGTGTAGTGGAAGCCCATTTCCTCGAACAGCGTGGACGGCACGAACATGCCCTTCCAGTGTTCTTCCCAGCGCCGCACGAAGCGCGCGGTGGGATTGCTCTTCTTGTCGCCGAGGATCTTCTTGCCGCCCTCGCGGATGGCGTTGAGGGTCTTGCTGCCGCTCATCCGCCCCAGCATCTTGGTGACCCCGCCGACCGCCTCGGAGATCGACATGCGGTTGTCGTTGAGGATCACCAGCAGGTTCGGTTCCGGGTCCATGCCGCCGGCGTGGTTCAGCGCCTCGTAGGCCATGCCGGCGGTCATCGCGCCGTCGCCGATCACCGCCACCACCTTGCGCTCGTCGCCCATGCGCTGCAGCGCCACCGCCATACCCAGCGCCGCCGAGATGGAGGTGGAGGAGTGGCCGACGCCGAAGGTGTCGTACTCGCTTTCCTCGCGCTTGGGGAACGGCGCCACGCCGTCGGCCTGCTTGACCGTGTGGATGCGGTCGCGGCGCCCGGTGAGGATCTTGTGCGGATAGGTCTGGTGGCCCACGTCCCACACCAGCTGGTCGACCGGCGTGTCGTACAGGTAGTGCAGGGCCACGGTGAGCTCGATCACGCCCAGCCCGGCGCCGAAATGGCCGCCGCTCTTGCCGACGCACTCGATCAGAAAGGCGCGCAGTTCCTCGGCGATGGCCGGCAGCTCCGATTCATCGAAGCGACGCAGTTCTTCGGGGACCTGGATGCGCGAGAGGCGCGGATAGCGGGTGGGGTCGATCATCGGAATGGAGGTTCAGCGGACCTGTCATTTTCCTCTCCATTCCGGGCACGCGCAATCAACCCGTTCAGTCGCGGGCGCAGGCATGGCCTGTTTCGGCCGGGGTGCGGCAATCCGTCGCAGCGGGTGTGACGGCGGCGTGAGGCCGCGCGCTACAACGACAGCTTCGAGCGCTTGGGCAACTGCGCCTTCAGGAACGACATCTGGTCGGCCAGGATGTTGCGGTTGGACAGGATCAGGTGCTCGATCCAGCTCGGCCGGTACGGCACCGCCAGCAGCGGCATCGACGCCTGCTGCGGGGTGCGGTTGCCCTTGCGCGAATTGCAGTGGAAGCACGCGGTGACCACGTTCTCCCAAATGTCGCGGCCGCCCTTGGACACCGGCAGCACGTGGTCGCGGGTCAGTTGCGGGCGGCTGAACTGCTGGCCGCAGTACAGGCACAGCTGCGCATCGCGGGCGAACAGCGCGGTATTGGTCAGGGTCGGGGTGGGATCGAGCGCACGCGCATGCGCGTGGCCGCGCGCGGCGATGATCGGATGCAGTTCCAGCACACTGCGCTCGCCGCTGGCGCGGCAGATGCCGCCATGGATGTGCAGGCACGGCTCGCCGAGGGTCCAGGCGACCGCGCCGCGCGCGTACAGGCAGGCGGCGTCCTGCCAGTTGATCCAGTCCAGCACGCGGCCGTGCGCGTCCAGCGACAGCAGCCGGACCGAAGGCAGGTGGGAAGGGGACGCCGCAGGCGACGGGACCGCGGCCGAGGCGCCGCAGGCCCCGGTATCGATCAGACCAAGCGTTGTTGTGTCTGTCTCCATCGGGAAAACAGCTTATACCCGATTGGTGACGGTTTGTGTATCGGCCGCCACCGGCGGTGCCGCCCCGGCACGGCGCGCGTGCCGGGGCGGCCTGCGTGGACGCAGGCGTGCGGACTCAGAACTGCGCGTCGGCCAGCGCCATCAGCGGCTCGGCGCCGCTGTCGATGGCCGCAGCGTGGGTCAGCGTGCGCGGCAGCAGACGCGCGTAGTAGAAGCGCGCGGTCTCGCGCTTGGACTGCTTGAACGCCTCGCCGTGCGCCGAGGCCTCGGCCGCGGCGACGCTGCGCGCCCACCAGTAGGCCAGCACCACGTAGCCGGAATAGAACACGTAGTCGTAGCTGGCCGCGCCCAGTTCCTCGGGATTGCCGGCGGCGCGCTGCAGGATGCGCTCGGTCAGCGCGGCCCACTCGGCGGCCTTCTCGCGCAGCGGGGCGATGAACTCGGCCACGGCCGGGTTGTCGGCATGCTCGGTCAGGAAGGCCTCGATCTGCGCCAGGAACAGCTTCAGCCCGGCGCCCTGGCTGGACGCGGTCTTGCGCCCGATCAGGTCCAGCGCCTGGATGCCTGTGGTGCCTTCGTAGAGGGTGGTGATGCGCGCGTCGCGGGCCAACTGCTCCATGCCGTGTTCGTGGATGTAGCCGTGGCCGCCGAAGCACTGCAGCGCGTGGTAGGTGTTCTCCACCGCCCACTCGGTCTGGCAGGCCTTGGAGATCGGGGTGAGGAAGCTGACCAGCACGTCGGCCTGCTCGCGCTCGGCCGGGTCCTGCGCGCTGTGCGCGATGTCGATCAGGGTCGCGGCGTGCAGCGCCAGCAGGCGGCTGCCTTCGGTCAGCGCCTTCACCGTCAGCAGCATGCGGCGCACGTCCGGATGCACCAGGATCGGATCGGCCGGCTTCTCCGGCAGCTTGGCACCGCTGAGCGAACGTGACTGCAGGCGTTCGCGGGCGTAGCGCAGCGCATTCTGGTACGCACGCTCGGACAGGCCGATGCCCTGCAGGCCGACGCCCAGGCGCGCGGTGTTCATCATGGTGAACATGGCCTGCAGGCCCTTGTGCGGCTGCCCGACCAGGTAACCCTGCGCGCCGTCGAAGTTCATCACGCAGGTGGACGAGCCGTGGATACCCATCTTGTGCTCCAGCGAGCCGCAGCGCAGCGCGTTGCGCTCGCCGACGCTGCCGTCGCGCGCGACCTTGAACTTCGGCACCACCAGCAGCGAGATGCCCTTGGCCCCGGCCGGCGCGTCCGGCAGCCGCGCCAGCACCAGGTGCACGATGTTGTCGGTGAAGTCGTGCTCGCCGGCGGTGATGAAGATCTTGGTGCCGCTGACCGACCAGCTGCCGTCGGCGTTGGGTTCGGCGCGGGTCTTGAGCAGGCCCAGGTCGGTGCCGCAGTGCGGCTCGGTCAGGCACATGGTGCCGGTCCAGCGGCCGTCCACCAGCGGCTTCAGGAACACCTCCTGCTGCCACGCCTCGCCGTGCTGCTTGAGCGCCTCGACCGCGCCGTGCGACAGCAGCGGGAAGTTGCCCCAGGCCAGGTTGGCGGCGTTGACCATCTCGTTGAGCGGCACGCCCAGCGTGTGCGGCAGGCCCTGGCCGCCGAACTCGGCCGCCGCGGTCAGCCCGGTCCAGCCGCCCTCGGCGAACTGCTGGTAGGCCTCGCGGAAGCCGGGGGCGGTGGTGACCGCGCCGGTGGCCTTGTCCAGGGTGCAACCGTGCTCGTCGCCGACCCGGTTCAGCGGCGCCAGCACGGTGCCGGTGAAGCGCGCCGCTTCCTCCAGCACCGCGTCGATCAGTTCGGCGTTGGCGTCGGCATGGCCCAGGCGGGCGAACAGTGCCTCCACCTGCAGCACGTCGTGCAGCGCGAAGCGGAGATCGGTCAACGGGGCTTGATAGGTGCTCATGCGATCGCTCGTGACGAGGGCCGCGGCGCGGCCGAGGCTCCCAGGATACTATGGCGTATGGAGTGTGCGCAGCCGCGGCGAAGGCGCGGCTATGCGGCGCCGTTCAGTCGAGCAGGCCGTGGCGGACCGCGTAGCGCACCAGTTCGGCGGTATTGCGCATGCCCAGCTTGTTGAGCACGCGGAAGCGGTGGTTCTCGGCGGTCTTGACGCTGATCTGCAGCACCCGCGCGATTTCCTTGGTGGTGCGGCCCTCCACGATCAGGTGGAACACCTCGCGCTCGCGCGCGGTCAGGCTGCGATAGGGGTCGGGCGGCAGCGCCTGCGGCTGCTGCATTTGCGCCACCAGCGCCTGTGCCGCCTGCGGCGAGAAGTGGCCGCGGCCGGCGTGCAGGTTGCGCACCGCGGCGATCAGGTCGGCGCTGGCGCTGTCCTTGAGCAGGTAGCCGGAGGCGCCGGCGCGCACCGCGTGCAGCACGTATTCGTGTTCCTCGTGCATGGTCAGCACCAGGATCCGCGCCAGCGGCACGGTCTCGCACAGCCGCCGCACCACGTCGATGCCGTTGAGCCGCGGCATGGAGATGTCCACGATCGCCACGTCCGGATTGGTCGCCTCGGCCTTGGCCAGCGCCTCGATGCCGTCGGCGGCCTGCGCCACCACCTGGATGCCGTCGATCGCGTCGAGCACAGCGACCAGGCTTTCGCGCACCAGGGTATGGTCGTCGGCGATGAGCACGCGGATCGGTACGCTCATGCCGGTACGCTTCCGTCGCGCGCATCGGCGCAGGCGGACGCCGGCCGCGACGATGCCGATCGCGTCTGAAAGGCCGCGCGGGTGCGAGGATGGGGCAGGGCGATGACGTTCAATCGGCCTCCAGCGGGACCCGGATCTGCACGCAGCAGCCCTCGCCCGGCGACGATTGCAGGCGGATGCTGCCGCCGCTCAGGCGCAGGCGTTCGCGCAGGCCGCTCAGGCCGCTGCCGCCGGCTGTCAGCGCCTGCTGCGGATCGCAGCCGCGGCCGTCGTCGAGCACCTGCAGCTGCGCCCAGCCGTCGCGGGCGACCAGCCGCAGCAGCACCGACTGCGCACCCGAGTGCTTCAGCGCATTGGTCAGCGCCTCCTGCGCGCTGCGGAACAGCAGGGTCTGCAGCGCTTCGTCCAGCGCCGGCAGCGGGCCGATCTCGACCGTCACCGGGGTAGCGCCGGCGGCGGACTGGCTGCGGCCCAGCCAGCCCAGGGCCGCTTCCAGCCCGAGGTCGTCGAGGATCGGCGGGCGCAGCAGCCGCGACATCTGCCGGGTGTCTTCCAGCGCCTGCGTGCACAGGTGGATGGCGTCCTCCAGCGGCGCGCGCAGCGCCGCATCGGCGCTGCCGAGCGCCGCGCCCAGCTGCGCCAGGCGGTGCTTGAGCACGGTGAGGTTCTGGCCGACGCCATCGTGCAGCTCGCGCGCCAGGCGCCGGCGCTCGTCTTCCTGGACCTTGACCACGGCGCGGCCGAGGCGGCGGAACTCGCGCTCGTTGGCCTCCAGGCGCTGCAGCAGCAGGCGGTAGCGTTCGGCGGCCGCAACGTCGTTCATGGCGTGGCGCCCGCGTGTGCGACAGATGACCCCTCGGCGGCCTGCGCTGCCGCGCGGCGCGCGCGTTGCGCGGCGGCGTGATCGCCAATCGCCTCCAGGCGCTGCGCGGCCTGCGTGTGCAGGGCGGCGGCGAACAGCGGGCTGCCACGCAGCAGCAGGGCCTGCGCCTGCGCGTAGCGCGCCGCCACCTGGTCGGCCGCGCCGTAGCGCAGCGCCTGTTGCAGATAACGCAGGCGCAGCCCGGCATTGCCGAGGCGGACGACGTCGCCCTCCAGCGCGGCCAGGGCGGGTTCGTCGTGCGCCGCATGCACCTGCACCTGCAGTTGCAGCAGACGAGCGCCGCTGGCGCGCGCCAGCGCCTCGGCCTGGCGCAGCGACGCGGCGGCCGCGGCGGCGTTGCCGTTGCGCTCGTCCAGTTGCGCCTGCAGCAGCGCGGCACTGGCGCGCTGTTCGCTGGATACCGAGGCGGGCGCTTGCCGCTGCACCTGCTGCAGCGCCAGCCGCGCCTGCGCCGGGTCGTCCAGCGCCAGCCACACCTGCGCGCGCAACAGGGCGATGTCGGTCTGGCCGCGCTGGTCGCGGCTCTGCTGGAACAGCCGCTGCGCCTGGTCCAGTTCGGTCAGCGCCACCGCGCGCTGGCCTTGCCAGAACGCCAGTTCGGCCAGGTTGCGTCGGCTCACCGCCACTTCCTCGAGCATCTGGTGGCGCTCGGCCTCGCGCAGCGCCTGGGTCAGCAAGGTCTGCGCCTGCGCCCAATGGCCGCGCGCGGTGGCGAGCAGGCCCAGGTTCTGCGCGGTGCGCACGCGGCCGGTGGCGTCGTTGAGGTCGGCATAGGCGCGCGCGGCCTGTTCCCAGAAGGCCTGCGCGCTGTCCAGGTCGCCCAGTTGGAAGTGCGCGAAGCCGATGTTGTTGAGCGTCTCGGCGACGCCGTGCGCATCGCCGAGCGCGCGCCAGGCCGTCAGCGCGCCGCGGAACGCCTGCAACGCCTGCGGATAGTCGCCGCGCTCTTCGGCCAGCAGGCCGAGTTCGTTGGCGGCGGCGGCCTGGCCGTCGCGATCGCCCAGTTCGGAGTACAGCGCCTGCGCCTGCTGCAGCTTCTGTTCGGCCTCGGCGAAGGCGCCGCCGACGCTCAGCGTGCCGGACAGGTTGCGCAGGCTGGTGGCGACGCCACGGCGATTGCCGACCTGCCGGCGCAGCTCCACGGCGCGCAGGTACTGGGCCTGCGCCTGCTGCGCCAGGCCGAGGCGGCCATAGCCCACGCCCAGCGCGTTCACGGTTTCCGCCTCGCCATAGAGGTCGCGGCCGCGGCGGAACAGCAGTTGCGCGCGCAGCAGGTCGTCGTCCACCGCGGTGGCGGCGTTGCCGCTGAGGATCGCCAGCTTGCCCAGCGCCAGCCATAGCCGCGGGTCGTCCGGATCGCGCTGCGCCAGCGCGCGCAGGCGATCGCGTGCCATGTCCAGGTGGCCGGCCTGCGCGTGGACGCGCGCGAACTGCAGTTGCACCACGCTGTCGTCGGGCCGCGCCGTGGCCAAGGCCTGCCAGGCGCGGTCGGCGGCGGCGAGATCGTCCTCGGCTTCCAGCCGCAGCGCCGCCAGCAGCGCCTGGGTGCGCGGCCGCGCCGGCGCCGAGGCGACGCGCGCGCTCAACGCCTCGCGTGCCTTCTGGTCCTCGCCGATGGCTTGCGCCGCGACCACCTCGGCCAGGCGCAACGGCGCAGACTGCGGTGCCTGCACACTGGCCGCGGCGAACTGCTGCAGCGCCTGCGCGCTGTCGTCGCGCTGCTGCGCCGCCAGGCCGCGCGCATACGCCTGCAACGCGGCGGGCGCGGGCAGGTCGTCGGGCAGGGTGGCGCCGTCGGCGAGCAGCGCCCTGGACGCGATCGGCAACCAGGCGACGTAGGCCGCGGCCGGATCGTCGGCGGTCGGTCCGTCGATGTGTTGCGCCGCGCCGCTGGCCGGATGCAGCAGCGCCTGCAGGCGCCAGCCGCTGCCCTGGCGTTGCAGGCTCGGCTGCAGCACGCGCTGTGCCGAGGCGAGCCGGCGCAGCGCCGCCACGTCCAACGGCGCCTGGCCGGTGGGGTCGTATTGGCGCAAGGCCTGGCGCGTGCGGTCGGTGTCGACCACGGTCAGCGTTTCGCCCAGGCTGCCGCGCAGCCAGGCCCCGAGTGCCAGCCGTTGTTCGGCGCTGTCCGGGTCGCCGGCCAGCGGCAGGACCAGCAGGCGCGGCAGCGGTTGCACGGCCGCCACCGGCGCCGGCGCGCTGGCGCGTTGCGCCTGCCATTGCCAGACGCCGGCACCGAGCAGGGCGGCGCCCGCCAGGGTCGCGGCCAGGCCCAGGCCGAGCCGGCGCCAGCGCCGGCGGTCGCGCGGCAGTTGCCGGCGCTCGATCGCCGCGATCACCTCGCCGGCGTGCTGCAGCCGGTCGCGCGGTTGCGGGCGCAGCAGCCGCTGCAGCAGCCGCACCAACCAGGCCGGCACGTCCGCGCGCAGCCGGTCCACCGGCGGCGGCTCGCGCAGCATGCGCTGGGCCAGGCTCTCGGACAGGGTGCCGCCGGCGAACGGCACCTGTCCGGCGAGCAGTTCGTACAGGATCAGGCCGAGGGCGTAGAGGTCGCTGCGCGGATCGAGCGCATCGCCGCGCGCCTGTTCGGGCGACAGGTAGGCGGGCGTACCGATGACGTTGCCCAGGGTCGCGCCGAGGCCGCTGCTGGCCATCGAACAGGCCACGCCGAAGTCGCTGATCAGCGCATCGCCGTCCCGCCGCAGCAGGATGTTGGCCGGCTTGAGATCGCGATGCACGACGCCGCGCGCATGCGCCGCCTGCAGGCCGCGGGCGATGTCGCCGGCGATGCGCAGGGCGGTGTCGACGTCCAGCCGCTCTTCGCGCTGCAGCCGCGCTTCCAGCGACTCGCCGTCCACATAGTCCATGCTGATCAGCCAGCGCCCGGCGTGTTCGGCCAGGTCGTGGATGCGCACCACGTGCGGGCTGGATACCTGCCGCGCCAGCAGCAGTTCCTGGCGGAAGCGGGCGAAGGCCTGCGGCCGCTGCGCCAGTTCCGGGCGCAGCAGCTTGACCGCCACGTCGATGCCCAGCGCCTGGTCGTGGGCCAGGTACACCAGGCCCATGCCGCCGATGCCGAGCAGCCGTTCGATCCGGAAGCGGCCGGCCAATACCTCGCCAGGAGGCAGGCTTTCCTGCGCGTACAGGCCGGTGGCGGTGGCCGCGTCGCTCATGCCGGCCCCGACGCCGCGCCGGTCTCGCGCAGCGCCTGGCGGGCGGCGATCCACAGCGCGGCGCGTTCGCAGAACGCCTCGAGCAGTTCCATGTCCAGGGCGCCGATGGCGCTGCCGGCGCGGCGGCTGTCGGCATAGATCGCGCCGAGCACGCGCGTGCCGTCGCGCAGCGGCAGGCACAGCATCGTGCGCAGGCCGGCGGCGCAGACCGAGGCACGTTCGGCCAGCCAGGGCACGCCGCCGATGTCGTGGGCCACGGTGGTCTGACCGTGCTGCAGGGCGCGTTGCAGGGCACCCTCGCTGCCGGCGAGCCCGCGCTGCAGCGGGAGCGGCCCGGTGCCGTGGCTGGCCGCGATACGCTGGCCGTGGGCGTCGGCAAGGACCAGCACGCCGCGCTCGGCCTGGGCCAGTTCGACCACCGCGTCCAGGCTGGCGCCAAGCAGGTCGTCGAGTCCGCCGACCTGGGCCAGCCCCTGCGTGAGCGCGGTCGCGCGGTCGCAGCGGGCGCGCTGGCGGCGTTCGGTCAGTTCCGCATCGGCTGCGCTGAGCGGGGCGAACTCGGCGTAGACGTCGCCGAAGCGCAGCCAGGTCGCCGTGTCCAGGGCGATCGGTGCGGCCACGCGCACCCCGTCGCGGAAGCTGCCGTTCTTGCTGCCCAGGTCGTGCAACTGCCAGTGACCGTCGGCCTGCGGCTGCAGCCGTGCGTGCCAGCGCGACACCGAGGGGTGTTCCAGCGCCAGCGCGTTGTCGGCCGCGCGGCCGATCGCCAGCGTCTGCCCGGCGGCGAGCAGCAGCGTCGGCGCCGGGGCGTCGGGCAGGTAGGCGGTCAGGCGCGCAGGCATCGCGGGATGTCCTCCGTCGCGGTGCGCGTGACCGGTCCTGCAACGCTCAAGGCGCGTAGAGACGTTGGTAGTCGATGGAGAAGCGCAGCGTGGCCGCGCCGGCCAGCAGTTCGCCGGCGGGGTTGCCCTCGCTCATGCCGGCGGTCCAGGTCTGCGCGATGCCATGGCCAGCACGTGCCGACACCTGCTCGCGGAACCCGTCCAGCGCCACCGTGGCGGCGCTGTAGTCGGCGTTGGCCAGCGCGCCCTGCACGCTGTTCAACAGCGTCGCCAGCGGCGCCGCCTCGCTGGCGGGCAACTGCGCCACCAGCGTCTGCAGGCGGCTCAGCTTGGCGGCCACCACGGTGGCGGTCGGGCGCAGGTCGTGGATCACGATGAACTGCGAGAAGCCCCCGGTGGTGCCGCGGGCGCGGACGCTGCCGGGTGCGATCTCGTCGGTGATGTCGCGGAAATCCCCCCCCAACGGCGCCTTGACCAGCCGCAGGGTGCTGTCGGCGGTGTAGGCCAGCGCATGCGTGTGCACTTCCACATGCACCACCCGCCGGAACGACAGGCCAGCGCTCGGCGGCGGCGTCACCGTGATCAGCAGCGGCAACTGCGATGGCACCTGGCCGGCTTGCGTGCTGGGCAGTCGCGGCAGCAAGGCAGTGACCTGGGCCGGGGTCAGCAATTCCGCGCTCAGACCCAGGCTGCCCGGGTTGAGGTCGCTGGCGCTGTCGAATTCCAGCGTGACCTCGGCCAGCGGATGCGGACCGGCGCCGATCGCCGCCGTCGCCATATTGCCGCTCACCTCCACCTGCACCGGTAGCGGTTGCGCGGCGAGCCCGCCGGACGCCGCGACGGCGCAGACCAGCAGGCAAACCCTTGCGAACATCGTATGCATCTGCATCTGAAACCCCCTGTTGCATGTGCCGGTACCGCGCACCGCACCCGCGTTCCGCCCAACGACGCGGCGAGGCAGCGGCCTACGTCCCGATCATACCGCTCCGTACGGGCGATGCACGCGGCCCTGAGTGTTTCCACTCACGTCCGCTAGGGGCGATCCCGGATAGGCGCCGCCGTGCCGCCACGGCAGGCTGCAGTCACCCGCCCGTCCCGGGCCACCAACCGGAGATTCCAGATGCCCATTCGTCGTCCCGCACTCGCCATCGGCATTTGCGCCGTTCTTGCCAGCGGCGTCTTCGCCGGCGGCAAGGCCGAAGCCGCCGCGCATCTGGACAGCCTGCTCGAGTCCAAGCTGGCCAGCACGCCGCTGACCGACGAACTGCAGATCGTCATCACCTACAAGCAATCCAAGCCGGTCTCGGCGGCGCAGCTGACCGTGTTGCACGACCTGGGCATCACCCGTGGCGTCAGCATGCAGACCCTGCCGATCGCCGGCGCGCTGGCCACGCCCGAAGAGATCCTGGCGCTGGCCGAGCGCGACGACGTCGCCTCGATCTACTACAACGCGCCGCTGCGCTACTTCAACCAGGACGCGCGCCAGGCGACCGGGGTCGACCGCGCGCAGAGCAATCCGGGCGATTTCGGCCGCACCGTGCCGTACACCGGCCGCGGCGTCGGCGTGCTGATCAACGACTCGGGCATCGACGCGACCCATCGCGACCTGGCCTATGGCGACCGGGTGGTGCAGAACGTGCTGGCCAACACCAACCTGCACAATCTGGATTCGATGCTGCCGGTCACCTATCTGGAAGGCGTGCCGAACACCGACGCCGGCTCCGGCCACGGCACCCACTGCGCCGGCACGGTCGGCGGCAGCGGCGCGCAGTCCGGCGGCAAGTACCGCGGCGTGGCCACCGGTGCCAGCCTGGTCGGCTACGGTTCCAGCGGCGTGCTGCTGATCCTGGACGCGGTCGGCGGGCTGGACTATGCGGCCTCGCACCAGAACAGCTTCAAGGATCCGATCCGCGTCGTCAGCAACTCCTGGGGCACGTCCGGCAAGTTCGACCCCGCCGACCCGGTCAACGTGGCCACCTACGAGCTGTACAAGCGCGGCATCGTCAGCGTGTTCGCCGCCGGCAACGATGGTCCCAAGGAGGACACCCACAATCCGTACGCGCAGGCGCCGTGGGTGATCTCGGTCGCCGCCGGCAACGTCGACGGCACGCTGGCCGACTTCTCCTCGCGCGGCAAGGCCGGCGAGCGCGATACCTTCACCACCGCCGACGGCAAGAGCTGGACCCACATCAACGAGCCCAGCATCACCGCGCCGGGCGTGGACATCATCTCCACCCGCGCCTCCACCGGCCTGTTGCCGCCGCTGGCCGCACAGAAGGACGAGAAGCTGATCGCGCCGGCGCAGTTGCCGTTCTACACCACCATGAGCGGCACCTCGATGGCCACGCCGCATGTGGCCGGCGTGGTGGCGCTGGTGCTGGAGGCCAATCCGAACCTGACCCCGGACCAGGTCAAGGACCTGATCGAGCGCACCGCCACCAAGATGCCCGGGCGCGCCTCCTGGGAAGTCGGCGCCGGTTATCTCAACGCGTACTCCGCGCTGCGCGAGGCCAGCAAGAAGTAACCGACTGGGGCGGACGCCCAGCGTCCGCCCGACACGCCGCAGGCGCAGTCGACCACGGTGTCGGCGCTTGCGATTCAGTCAGGACGCCGCCGTTTCCCGACGGTGTGAAGCGCCACCGGGCTGCCTGACGTCGTTGACGTTTTCGCGGTTGCCTTCGATCACGCTGTCGCCGTTCGACAGCGTGGTCGGCAGCCTCCGCGACTCCCCGTGCTGGGACGTGCGGGGCTCCACCGCTCCCCGGAATGGCGTCCGGGAATCGGAACGGGCCCCGCACGTCCCGCATTCCTTTCGGCCGCACCACGCGCCGAATGCGCCGGATCCGGCACGCCGCTGCCGCATCCTGTCTTTGCTGCATGTCGGCACCCTCTGCCCGCAATGCACTCTGTTGCCATTCCAGCCGCGGTGTTCGCTGGATCGGGTGGCATGCCCCGGCGTGTGGGTCGCCATGCGACGCCGACTGCCGCGAGCGGCGACAGGGAGCGCACCCTCCATCCCGTGGTGGTTGCATGCGCCGCGGCTGAGTGTTTCCACCTGGCCGGCCTGGGTGCGATACCGGATTGGCCGCGCATCGGCGCGCCCCGCACGCTGCGGCGACCGCCCGTTCCGGGCTTCGACGATCCGGAGACTCTGCAATGTCCATTCGCCGTCCCGTCCTTGCCATCGGCATCTGCGCCGTCCTTGCCGGCGGTACGTTCGCCGTTGGCGACGCGCTGGCCGCCGCGCATCTCGATCAACTGCTGGAGGCCAAGCTCGCCGCGGCGCCTGCGGCAGACGAGCTGCAGATCGTGATCACCTACGATCAGTCCGGGCCGGTGTCGGCCTCGCAACTCACCGCGCTGCATGCGCTGGGCATCACCCGCGGGATCACCATGCGCACGCTGCCGATCGCCGGCGCGCTGGCCACGCCGGCGGAGATCCGCGCGCTGGCGCAGCGCGACGACGTCGCCTCGATCTACTACAACGCCCCGCTGCGCTACTTCAACAAGGAAGCGCGCGAACTGACCGGTGTGGATCGCGCGCAGGGCAATCCCGGCGATTTCGGTCGTGCGTTGCCGTACAGCGGCCGCGGCGTCGGGGTGATGATCAACGACTCCGGCATCGACGCGACCCATCGCGATCTCGCCTACGGCACCCGCGTCGTGCAGAACGTGCTGGGCACCACCAACCTGGCCAACGTCGATGCGATGCTGCCGATCACCTATGCGGAGGGCGTGCCCAATACCGACCTCGGCTCCGGCCACGGCACGCATTGCGCCGGTACGGTCGGTGGCACCGGTGCGCAGTCCAACGGCGCCTACCGCGGCGTGGCGACCGGCGCCAGCCTGGTCGGCTACGGTTCCGGCGCGGTGCTGCTGATCCTGGATGCGGTCGGCGGCCTGGACTATGCCGCCACGCACCAGTTCAGCTTCAAGGATCCGATCCGCGTCACCAGCAATTCCTGGGGCTCGTCGGGCAAGTTCGATCCGCAGAACCCGGTCAACGTCGCCACCTACGAGCTGTACAAGCGCGGCATCGTCAGCGTGTTCGCCGCCGGCAACGACGGCCCCAACGAGGACACGCACAATCCGTACGCGCAGGCGCCGTGGGTGATCTCGGTCGCCGCTGGCGAGAAGGACGGCACGCTGGCCGACTTCTCCTCGCGCGGCAAACGCGGCGAGAGCGGCAGCTTCACCATGGGCGACGGCAAGACCTGGACCTATCTGAACGAGCCGACGATCACCGCGCCCGGCGTGGACATCGTCTCCACCCGCGATTCCACCGGCGCGCTGCCGCCACTGGCCGCGGACAAGGACAGCAAGCTGATCGCGCCGGCGCAATTGCCGTTCTACACCACCATGAGCGGCACCTCGATGGCCACCCCGCACGTGGCCGGCATCGTCGCGTTGCTGCTGGAGGCCAACCCGGACCTGACCCCGGACCAGGTCAAGGATCTGCTCGAACGCACCGCCACCAACATTCCCGGGCGCACCTATTGGGAGGCGGGCGCCGGTTACGTGAATGCCTATGCCGCGCTGCTGGAAGCGAGCAAGCAGCGCAACGGCTTCGGCAAGACGGTCAATTCTCTGCATCCGTTCTACAGCAATGCGCTGGTGCTGCCCGGCGGCAGCCAGCCGTTCGAGGTGGCGTTCTCGCCGGTGGGCACGCCGCAGACCCAGGCGTTCACCGTCGGCAAGGACGTCGCCTGGGTCAGTGCCAAGGCCACCATCGACGCCAATACCCAGGCACTGGTGCTGACCGATCCGGACGGCGTCAGCCATGGCTCGCCGGTGGCGCTGCCGTTGCTGGGCAGCACGGTCAGCGTCGGCGCGCCGGGCAAGCCGGGCACCTGGACCATCAGCGTGCGCGGCATCGGCTCGATCAGTGGTGTCCCGGTTGCTCCGAAGGGCAGCAATGGCCTGGCGACTCCGGGCACGGTGCGCGGCACCCTGGATTTCCTGCTCAGCGGCGGCTACACCGGCCTCAACGACGTCGCCAGCGGCGATCGCGATCGCGGCGCGGTGGAGTACGCGGTCGCCAACCGCCTGATCGACGGCTACGCCGATGGGCTGTTCCGCCCGCAGAATCCGCTCAAGCGCGCGGAACTGGCGCGCTATCTGGTGATGGGCGCCGGCGTGCGCCAGGCACTGCCGGCCAGGCCCAGCTTCAGCGGGCTCGGCCGCAACGACCCGGCCTATCCGTTCGCCGAGGCGGCGGTGGGCAAGGGCGGGGCGCTGCGCGACCTGCAGCAGAACCAGGCGGCGGTGCTGGGGCTGGTCGCCGGCGATTTCCGTCCCAACGATGCCATCAGCAAGCTGCAGTTGGCGTATTCGCTGGTGCAGGCACTGGGACTGCAGACGCAGGCGCTGGCCTTCGACGGCACGCTGTCGGTGAGCTACAACAACCAGCGGCTGCCGATCGAGGACGTGGCGGCGATCCCCAGCAACCTGCGCGGCTACGTGCAGTTGGCGCTGGATGCCGGCATCCTCAATGCGCGCTTCGCGGTGACCCAGGGGCCGCAGGATCTGCAGCCGACCCTGCATGCCTACTTCGACCCTGGCAGCACGGTCTCGCGCAGCGGCTATGCGGTGATCGCCGGACGCTTCCTCGGCGTCAATCGGCAGGCCAAGGACTGAGGGCCGGTCACCGTCACGACGGCACGCGCGCAGGGGCAAGACCTGCGCCGTGCATTGATGCCGCTGCTGCGAATCCTCGGTGTCTGCATCCTGGCAACGCGTTGTCGCCACCGCTTCGCGGGATCCATCGTGGCAGCGGTAGGAGCGGCTTCAGCCGCGATGGGCTTCACCGAAAAAGCCCGTCGCGGCTGGAGCCGCTCCTACGGACGCCGCATCACTCCTGCCGCGGATGCACGCTGACCGTGGCGGTCATGCCGGCCGCGAGCAGGGTGCCCTGCGGCACGCTGGCCGGATCGATACGGATGCGCACCGGCACGCGCTGCGCCAGGCGGATCCAGTTGAAGGTGGGGCTGACGTCGGCCAGCAGCGAGGTGCCGGTGGGGTTGTCGCTGTCGGCGATGCCGCGCGCGATGCCCTCGACCTGGCCGTGCAGCATCAGCCCGCCGCTCATCAGGCGGATGTCGGCGCGGTCGCCGACGTGCACCCGCGGCAGCTTGGTTTCCTCGAAGTAGCCGTAGACCCACATGGCGTCGTCGCGCACCAGCGCCAGGCGGGCGCCGCCGGCCTGGGCGTAGTCGCCCACGCGCACCTCCAGGTTGGTGATGTAGCCGTCGGCGGTGGCGCGCACCTGGGTGCGCTGCAGATCCAGTTCGGCCAGATCGAGCGCGGCCTGTGCCTGTTCCACCGACGCCACCGCCTGCGCCTGCGCCGCGGTGGCCTGGCCGCGCAGCGCCGCGCTGCGGTGCACGTCGGCCTGCGCCGAACGCGCGGTGGCTTCGGCGTCCGAGCGCGCCTCGGCGGAGATCACCGCGGCGGCGCGTGCACGCCGTTCGGCCTGGGCGCGGCGCATCTGGAATTCGGCCTCGCTGGCGGCCTGGGTGGCCGCCGCCGCCGACAGGCTCGCGCCGGCCGCGCGCGCCTGCGCCTGCGCCACCGCGAGGTTGGCGCGGGCCTTTTCCAGGGCCAGCTCATAGCGCTTGCGGTCCACGCTGAACAACAGGTCGCCACGCTTGACGTGCTGGTTGTCGCGTACCGCCACCGCATCGACCAGGCCGGAAACGTCCGGCGCGCTGCGCACCACTTCGGCGCGGACGCGACCGTCGCGGGTCCAGGGCGAGAGCATGTAATGGCGCCACAGCGCATGCGCCAGCAGGGCGGCGACCAGCACCACGACGGCGGTCAGGGCGAAACGGATCAGGGCAGGGGTCTTCATGGCGGGACTCAAGGAAGAAGGAGCAGGCCGAGTGCGGCGAACGCGCCCACGTAGATGGCCAGACGGAATAGAGAGGGGTGCCAGGCGTAGCGGTACAGGCCGGCGCGACCGGCGACCGCGTCCAGTGCCCAGGCGACCAGCAGCAGAGCCAGTCCCAGCACCAGCAGGCCAGGCACGTACACCCCGGCGATCGAGAGTTCAGCGGGCAGCAGCATCGTCGGCTCCTGGCGTAGTGGTGGTCGGCGCCGGCGTGTCGGCCAGCGCGGCGAGAACGGAATCGGCGTCGAGCAGTGCGCCGCGCAGCAACAACAGGTGCTCGCGGGTGGGCTTCCAGCGCAGCGGTACCGCGCCCTCCACTTCGCTGGCGGCCAAGGCTGCCTCCACCCGCTGCAGGGCCTGGCGGTGCCGCTGTGGGCCGGGATCCAGGTACAGGTCGGCCAGCGCCTGCACGGCGTCATTCACTGCGGTGGCCAGTGCCGGCGACAGCGTGCCTTCGGCGGCGTCGCGGCGCAGCTCGACCAGGGTGCGCCCGGTTTCGTGCACCGACAGCGCCCAGCCGAGCAGGTCGCGCAGTTCGTCGCTGCCGGGCGGGGTGTGCGCGACGATCTGCTGGAACAGGTCGCGGTTGACGCTCTCCAGGCGCAGCGCCAGCCCCGGCAGCGGTGCACGCGCGGCCAGCGTGGTCTGCCGCCGCAGCCGCTCGAGCAGGCGCCGGCGCTGCCAGCGTGTGCCGATCACCGGCGGCACGAACACGAACGTCGCGCTCACCGCCAGCGTGCCCAGCAGCAACGGCACCACGCTGTTGAAGGTGGCCGCGGCGTTGAAGCTGGGGGTCGGCTGGACCGCCAGGATCGAGACGAACGCCAGGTTGGCGCCGGTGGCGAAGCCGTACAGCGCGGGTTTCGAGGCCAGGTACAGGGTCACGAGCAGGAACGGCAGGGTGCCCGCGACGAACAGGCCATAGCCGTCCATCTGCGGCAGCACCAGCAACTGGCAGATCACCCCCAGCACGATGCCGAACACGAATCCATTGAACAGCGAGCGCGCGGCAGCCGGCGCATTGGCGCTGGACGACAGGATCGCGCTCAGCGCCACCGCCTGGAACACCGCGGTGGCGCCGCTGATCCAGCCGGCCTGGATCCACAGCCAGCACATCGTCGCCACCAGCAGCGCGCTACGCAGCGCGGTCAGTGCGGCGGCGGCGTAGTCGTTGCCGCGCACGAACACCGCGGTGTCGCCGCTGCCGTCCTGCGGCGTGCGCCACTGCTGCGGTGCGACCAGCGTCGCCTCGGTGGCCACGTAGTCATGCAGGTCGGTGAAGAAGCGTCGCAGCAGGGAGACGCCGGTGTCGAACGCCTCGTGTTGCCGGACGGCCAGCGGTGCGCGTGCCTCGGCGGCACGCGTCGCCAGCGCATCGCGGCATGCGGCCAGCTTGCGTGCCGTCGCGGCAGCACCCTCGCGCCCGCCGCGGTCGCTGAGCGCGGCCTTCAGCGGCCGGTACAGGCCGATCAGCGCCTCGGCCACGTTGGCATCGCCGCTGCGCAGCAGCCGGTTGATGTAGTGGTGCAACGCCTGGAAACTGGTCGATACCGCCATGAAGCGTTGGTTGAGCAGGCGTAGGCGGCCGCTGCGTGCCCGCGCCTCCGGATCCTCGAACACCACCGAGCTGCGCAGGTCCTCGATGGTCACCGCGTCGCGCACGAAGCGCAGGTGCGCCTGTTCCATCGCCTCGCGCGGCAATTTGCCGCCGGTGGCGTCGCGGACGAAGTCCAGGAAGCCGTCGGAGGCGCGGCGCACGGTGTCGCGCAGGGTCTGGCGCAGCCGGCTGGGAAACACCACGTCGCTGACGATGCCGGTCACCAGCAGGCCCAGCACCACTTCGGTCACCCGCGCCACCACCAGGTTGAACACGTTCTGCGGCTGGTTCACCGCCGGCAGCGCGATCAGCGCCACCGTATAGCCGGACAGCACGAAGGCATAGGCCTTGAAGTTGCGGTACAGCAGGGCGCCGCCGGTGCACGCGCCGATCCACAGCGACAGCACCAGCACGAACAGCACCGGCTCCTGCGGGAACAGCGCCACCATCGTCAATGCGGCCACGCTGCCGATCAGCGTGCCCAGTATCCGGTAGAAGCCCTTCGCGAAGACCATGCCGGTCTGCCGGTGCATCACCACCACCACGGTGATCATCGCGGTCATCGGCGAGGCCAGGTCCAGGCGCAGCGCGATCCAGCCGGCCAGATAGATCGACAGCAAGGTACGCAGCACGAACAGCCAGGCGTCGCCTTCGCCGCGCAGGGCGTCGGCCAGCAGGGTGCGCAGGCCCGGCGCGGCGTCGGCAGCGACGGCAGCGTTGGGCTGCGGCGCGCTCATGCCGCGTCCTCGACGCCGCGCAACAAGGCCTTCAGCAGCGTCTGCAACTGCGCCATCGCCGCCGGATCCAGATGCTGGACATAGGCGTCGAGCTGGGCGCACAGGGCCGGGATCAGCGCTTCGATCAGGCGCTCGCCCGCGTCGGTCAGGCGCAGCAGCAGCATGCGCCGGTCCGCGGCGCTGGGCATGCGCTGGATCAGCCCCTTGTCGACCAACTGCGTGGTGAGCCGGGTGATGTTGGCCGACTTCTCGCCGGCGGCGTCGCTGAGCTGGGACGGGTTCAAGGTTCCGTCCGGGCTGGCGTCGATCATCATCAAGACGTTGTATTCGGCGTAGCTCAGGCCGTAGGGCCGCAGCAGGTCATTGCTCTGGTCCAGGCTCACCTTGTGCAGCAGCTTGATCAGCCGCAGCAGCAGCGCCGCTTCGCGCGGAAAGGGCGGATGCTTGCGCGCGGTCACGTCCAGGCGCTGCTCGGTGGAGGCGAAACGGCTCATGACCGACTCGGGTTCTTGTACATATGTATATAATACATTTATGTACTAATTTTGCGGTAATGCCGGCTGAACGTGGCTGGGGTAGGGCAGGTAGGAAAACGCGTGCACGGGCGTGCGGCGCAAGGGCATGCCTAGCGTGCCGAGCGGCAGGTCGAGGAGGTGCCTGTGTCCGGTGAAGCACAGGTCGACGCGCAGGCGTGGCCTGCGCCCGGATACCAGGCGGCGCGTTCAGGAAGTCAGGCGTGAGGTGGCGCTACAGCGCCACCGCAGCGTCAGCGCAGCACGCCGTCCAGGCCCGGCGCGGGCGAGAGCATGTTGCGGGTGTCGATGTCGAAGCTGCGCTGCTTCTTGTCTTCCGGCGTCGCGGCGATGCTGCCCTTGAGGGTGTACTCCAGGCTGCGGCGGCCGGCCAGGGCGTCGGCCACGGCCATGCGCGCGCTCGAGCTGGGCCGCAGCGCGACGCTCACCACATCCGCCGTTTCCGGCCCGATCGAGATCCCGGGAGCGGCCTGCAGGCTGCCGGCGGCTTCGCCGCCGACCCCCAGATCCAGGTGCAGGGTGTCGTAGCGCATCGGGATGCTGCTGTAGTTCTGCAGGCGCAGTTCCACCTTCCAACTGCCGTCCATGTTGACCGTCAACTGCTGCACGCTGGCGGCCGGGTCGGACACGCGCCGCACCATCCCGTCGCTGCAGGCGGCGAGCAGCGCAGTGCACAACACGAGCAAGCCGAGGCGGAGCGGGTGACGCATGAGCGGAATCCACGGAAGGAAGATCGGCGAAGACTACACCACACCCCTGTCTGCCGTGGTGGCGCGGTGTCGGCGGACCCCGTAGCGCTGGCGCCGGCGTCTGGCGCCGCGGGATGGTGCCTGGCGGCGCCAGGGTTGGCGAGACCAATGGGCGACGTTGCGGCCGATGGATCGGACGAGCCCCACATCGCCCGCTCTCGTGTTGCGCGCTCCCTCCGTCGGTATGAGGCCCGCCGGGAGTGTAGGCGGGCGCTTTGCTCGGGCGGCCAGCGTTAGCGCTAGTTGTGCCGGTCACCCGGGCGTTCCAGCCCGCGAACTGACCGAGTTGGTCGGCGTGGGCCTGAAAATGTTCAGGGTGCGCTGCCGTCACTCCCGCGATGATCCGGTGTCGGGTAGGTGTCCACGGCGATCCGGCCGGCGGCCATCATCGAGGCGTCCCTGCCGTACGCAGGCCGGATGCCGCGGACGCATCCAGCATCGCGCTGCCGCGGGTCGGGCGCCGTCGGTGCAGGCCGCGGCGGTCGGTAGGAAAATTCTGCAACATTGCGCTTGCCCAATCCCGATCACCTCGCTATGATGCGCGTCCTCGCACCGGTCCTGCCGCGTTGCGCAATGGCCGAGTAGCTCAGTTGGTAGAGCAGGGGATTGAAAATCCCCGTGTCGGCGGTTCGATTCCGTCCTCGGCCACCATATCTATCAAGGCTCTACAGCAATGTAGGGCCTTTCTTTTTTCCGGCTTGCGCCGGTGTCGAACCACGACGCGTGGCGGGTCGGCGTGCCGGGTACGTACGCATGTGCCTGGGGACGTGCCGACCTCGCGGGCTATGCAGACTTCCGCATGCGTGCGCAAGGTTCGGGGTCCATGCGCACCGTTCGCGCGTGAAGAACGTGTGTCCAATATTGTAGACAAATGCGTCCGCGTCACGGCTTTTCGGGGTCTTGCGCTCAATCGAAGGCGTTGCCTGTCGTAATCATAGGCACGGGCAATCGGGGGCACCTGCCAATGACCAGCGGATTCGGACGGAAATGCGGCGGCATGGCGCTGCTGTGGGCAATGGCTGGCGCTGCGATGGCGGCCCCCGCCGGTCAGGCGGAGCACGCGGGCGAACAGGGCGGTTCCGGCGCCGAGGCGCCCTATATCGAGCAGGTCGGCTCCGAGTGCGTCATGGTCAACACCTACCTGCAGCGACGCGACGGCGTGGTCGAGCGCGTGGTGCTGCGCGAGCCGGTGCAATGCGCCGGCCAGCCGGACCAGCGCTCCATGGTCGACCTGCGCAACTGATCCGGCCTCGCCGCCGGCGCTCGGCGCCGTGCTTTACATCGCTGCGCAGCTCCTGCATAAGCTGCTGCTTCCCGTCCATCGGAACCTGCGCATGCGCCTTTCGCCGATCGCGCTGCTGTTGCTGGCGTGCCTGTTGTGCCTCGCATCGCCGCTGCGCGCCGCGCAGCCGGTGAGCTCGGTTGCCGAGTTCGATCTGGGCCGCTATGCCGGGCAATGGCATGAGATTGCGCACCTGCCGGTGTCCTTCCAGAAGAAATGCGTCGGCGACGTCACTGCGGCCTACGTGCTGCGCGACGACGGCCAGATCGGCGTGCGCAATGCCTGCCGCACTGCCAGTGGCGACCTGCTGGCGGCCGAGGGCGTGGCGCGGCGCGTGGAGGGCCATCCCGGGCGGCTGCAGGTGCGCTTCGCGCCGGACTGGCTAGGCTGGGTGCCGTTTGTATGGGCCGATTACTGGGTGATCGCGCTGGATCCGGACTACCAATGGGCGCTGATCGGCGAACCGGGGCGCAAATACCTGTGGGTGCTGTCGCGCTCGCCGCGCATGCAGCGCAGCGTGTTCGAAGCGATCAAGGCCAAGGCGGTGGCGATGGGCTACGACCTCGACCCGCTGCTGGTGGTCGCGCCGCTGGATTGAGTGCAGCGCCGCCGCGTGGTGCCTGACGTGCAGGCGGTGCCGCTTGGGCGGTAGCAGGTGCTGACGAACACATGTTCGCAGGACGATCCCGCACGCGGCACGGCAACTCGGGAGCGAATAGGGCTGCATCTCTCCCCCGGCGACACGCGGTGTCCTGGAGCCACGCGTTGGGGCCTGTTTGGCAACAGCAGTGCGCATGCCAACGAAGCGCCTGACGGGCCATTGCCTGCGCTCCGCGCTACGGCCGCCGCTTGTCAGCCGGGAAACGCCGCCAGCGCCGCCGCCAGCAATGCCGCGCTGTCGCCGTCGCGCAGGGTCTGCAGCGCGCTGCGACCATCGGCGAGGCGCACCTCCCGCAGCCACTGCGACAGCGTCGCCAGGTCGCTGCCGCAGCCGTTCCAGGCCACGCAGATGGTTTCGCCGACGTTGTGCAGGTCGGTATTGCTCAAGTACGCCAGGGTGCCGTCGTGCGCCAGCCAGGCGAGCGCGCGCTGCGCGTCCTCCGGCGCGCCATAGGCGGCGCCGTCGATCAGCGACAGCAGGTCGCTGCTGTCGGCGCGGCGCTCGGCCCGGCGCCGTTCGGCGCGGCGCATGCCCTGCAGGATCGCCTTGATCCTGTCTTCGTGGAGGCTGTCGGTCATGGGGGCGAGGACGGTGGACGTGGAGGGATCACTCTGCGCGCTCGGCACGCAGTTGCAGTTCGCCGTCGGCCAGGCGTGCGCGCAGGCGATCGCCGGGCGCGACCTGGGCCGCCGAGCGCACCACGCTGCCGTCGTCGGCGCGGGTCAGGATGCTGTAGCCGCGCGCCACGGTGGCCAACGGGCTGACCGTCTCCAGGGCGCGCGCCAACGCGCGCAAGCGCTGCGCATCGGCCTGCAGCTGCCGCGCCATCGCCGCCTGCGGGCGCCGGCCCAGCGCCAGCAGGCGCACACGCAGCATCGCCAGCCGACGCTGCGGCTGCGAGGCGCGCAGCACTGCGGCGGCATGGCGCAACTGGGCGTGGCGGCGTTCCTGCTGCTGCCGCCACACCGTCGTCAGCCGGCGCCCGATGTCGTGCTGGCGTCGTTGCAGCAGGTGCAGGCGCGCTTGCGGACTCTGCGCCTGCAGGCGCAGCAGGGCGCGGTCGGCGCGTTGCTGCGCTTGTCGCAGCCGGTGCTGCTGCCAGCGCAGCAGCGCGGCGTGCTGGGCACGCAGGCGCGCGCCGAGATCGCGCTGGTCGGGCACCAGCAATTCGGCGGCCACCGATGGCGTCGGCGCACGCAGGTCGGCGGCGAAATCCGCCAGGGTCACGTCGGTTTCGTGGCCGACCGCCGACACCACCGGGGTGATCGCCGCGGCGATGGTGCGTGCCAGATGTTCGTCGTTGAACGCCCACAGGTCCTCCAGCGAGCCGCCGCCGCGGGTCAGCAGGATCGCGTCGTAGCGGCCGCTGGCATCGGCCTGGCGCAGCAGGGCGGCGATCTGCGCCGCGGCGCTGTCGCCCTGGACTAGGCTCGGCAGGATGTCCACCTGCAGCAGCGGCATGCGCCGGCCCAGCACGCTCAGCACGTCGCGCACGGCGGCGCCGCTGGGCGAGGTGATGACCGCCAGGCGGCGCACGAAGCCGGGCAGGGCGCGCTTGCGTTCGCTGGCGAACAGGCCTTCGGCGGCGAGCCGCGCCTTGAGCTCCTCGAACGCGCGGCGCAGCGCGCCTTCGCCGGCTTCCTCCAGATGGTCCAGCACCAGCTGGTAGTCGCCACGCGCCTCGTACAGGGTCAAGCGGCCGCGCGCCAGCACGCGCAGGCCTTCGCGCGGCACGAACCGCAACCACTGGCTCTTGGGCTTGAACATCGCGCAGCGCACCTGCGCGCGCGCGTCCTTCAAGGTGAAGTACAGATGGCCGGACGAGGGCCGGGTGACGTTGCCCAGTTCGCCCTCCACCCAGGCCAGCGGGAACGTGCTCTCCAGCAGGTCGCGGGCCAGCGTGTTGAGCTGGCTGGGGCTGAGGATCTGGTCGGCGCGGTCGGGCATGCGGGCAATGCAGGGCGTACGGGCGCCTATCCTCGCACGTCCGCTTTCGGCGCCGGTGATGCCGGCGCTGCCGCCCCACGGGTCGGCGCCTGCGCATGTTGCGCCAGTGCCCATTGCACGTGCTCGCGCACCAGCGGCGAGGGATGCTGCGCGCGCGCACCGAGCGCGGCCAGCACCTGCGGGGTGGTCGGCGCATTACCCAGCGCCACCGCCAGATTGCGCAGCCAGCGTTCATGGCCGCTGCGGCGGATCGCGCTGCCTTCGGTACGGCGCAGGAACTCGTCTTCCTCCCAGGCGAACAGCTGCGCCAGCGTGGCCTTGTCCAGGTCGTTGCGCGCGCGGAAGTCGGGCTCGTCGCTGCGCTTGGCGAACTTGTTCCAGGGGCAGATCAACTGGCAATCGTCGCAGCCGAAGATGCGGTTGCCGATCGCCGGGCGCAGGTCTTCCGGAATCGCGCCGTCGTGCTCGATGGTCAGGTAGGCGATGCAGCGGCGCGCATCCAGCCGGTACGGCGCGACGATCGCCTGGGTCGGGCAGACGTCGATGCAGCGCGTGCAGGTGCCGCAGTGTGCGCTGGCCGGCGGGTCGATCGGCAGCTGCAGATCGACGTAGATCTCGCCGAGGAAGAACCACGAGCCGCCGTTGCGGTCGATCAGGCAGGTGTGCTTGCCGATCCAGCCCAGGCCGGCGTCGCGCGCCAGGGCGCGTTCGAGCACCGGCGCGGAGTCGACGAACACGCGGTGGCCGAACGGGCCGATCTCGTCCTGGATGCGCTCGGCCAGTTTCTGCAGGCGATTGCGCATCAGCTTGTGGTAGTCGCGGCCCAGCGCATAGCGCGCGACGTAGGCGCGCTCGCCGTCGCGCAGCGTGTCCCAGGCCGCGTCGTCGTCGTTGCGGCCATAGTCCAGGCCCACCGAGATCACCCGCAGCGTGCCCGGAATCAGCTCCGCCGGGCGCGAACGCTTATCGCCGTGCTGGGCCATCCAGTGCATCGTGCCGTACAGGCCCTGTTGCAGCCAGTCGCGCAGATGCGCCTCGTCCTGCTGCAGCTCGATCCCGGCGATGCCGCAGCGCTGGAAGCCGAACGTCCGCGCCAGCGCGCGAATGCGCGCGGCGGCGGCGTGGGGATCGGCGATGTCGAGACGGGCGGACATCGCGCAAGTATAGAATCCCGTGCATGTACGACTGCTTCGATCTCTACGCCACCGCGGCCGCGCGCCGCACCGATGCGCAGGCCACTGCGCTGCTCGGCGGCGACGGCTACACGCTGATGCAGCGCGCCGGCCAGGCCGCGTGGCAGACGCTGTTGCAGCGCTGGCCGCAGGCGCAGCGCATCCTGGTGGCCTGCGGCAGCGGCAACAATGGCGGCGATGGCTACGTGCTGGCGCGGCTGGCACATCGCGCCGGGCGCCAGGTGCGGGTGCTGCAGTTGCCTGGGCGCGGGCCGCAATCGCCACTGGCGCAGCGCGCCTGCACCGACTACATCGGTGTCGGCGGGCGTATCGAGGAGTTCGACGCGGCATTGGCGCCGGCCGACGTGGTGGTGGATGCGCTGCTCGGCATCGGACTCAATCGCGCCCCCGATGCTGAATTGTCGGCGTTGCTCGGTGCGCTCGGCGGACTCGGCGCGCCGGTGCTGGCGCTGGATGTGCCCAGCGGCGTGGATGCCGAGATCGGCAGCGTGCCCGGCGCGGTGTTGTCGGCGTCATTGACGTTGCAGTTCATCGTCGCCCACGCCGGCTTGCATACCGGTGCGGCCCTGAACCATGTCGGCGAGCGCGCGCTGGCGACCCTGGAGGTGCCTGCCGCCGCGTTCGCCGATTGCGCGCCGCGTGCGCAGGCTTGGACCGTCGGCGCCCTGCGCAGCCGTCTGGCGCCGCGTCGGCAGGACAGCCACAAGGGCGATTCCGGCCATGTGCTGTGCGTCGGCGGCAATCTCGGCAGCGGTGGTGCGGTGATGCTCAGCGCCGAGTCGGCCCTGCGCAGCGGCGCCGGCCTGGTCAGCGTGGCGACCCGCAGCCCGCACGTGGCGCCGCTGCTGGCGCGCTGTCCGGAGGCGATGGCGCATGCGGTCGACGATGCGAAGGCCTTGGCGCCGTTGCTGCGCAAGGCCAGCGTCGTCGCGCTCGGTCCCGGGCTCGGCCAGGACGCCTGGGCACAGGCGCTATGGCAAGCGGTGCTGGCCGACGAAGCCCGTGCGCTGGTGCTGGACGCCGATGCATTGAACCTGCTCGCGCAGGCGCCGCGCCCCGTCCCGCAGGCGGTGCTGACCCCACATCCGGGCGAGGCCGGGCGCCTGCTCGGCCTCGCGACCGCCGAGGTGCAGCGCGATCGCTTTGCGGCCGCCGCGGCATTGGCCGAGCGCTACCAGGCCGCGGTGGTGCTGAAGGGGGCCGGCAGCCTGGTCGCCGCGCCTGGGCAAACGCCGCGGGTGATCGCCGCCGGCAATCCCGGCATGGCGGTCGGCGGCATGGGCGATCTGTTGACCGGGGTGATCGCCGCGCTGCGCGCACAAGGCCTGCCGGCGTTCGAGGCGGCCAGCGTCGGCGCCCTGCTGCATGCCGGTGCCGGCGACCACGCGGCCGCCGCGGGCCAGCGCGGGCTGCTGCCCACCGATCTGTTGCCGGCGCTGCGGCGCCTGTCCAATCCGGAATCCACCCCATGAGCCTCACCTTGTTCCTGCCCGACAGCGAGGCCACCGAACGCCTCGGCCGCGCGTTGGCCGCCACCCGCCCGGCGCAGGCCTCGGTGCATCTGCACGGGGATCTGGGCGCCGGCAAATCGACCCTGGCGCGGGCGCTGCTGCGCGCGCTCGGCGTGCAGGGCGCGATCCGCAGCCCCACCTACACCCTGATCGAGCGCTACCCGCTGGCCGATGGCGAGGCCTGGCACCTGGATCTGTACCGCATCGGGGCGGCCGGCGAACTGGATTTCCTGGGGCTGGACGAGGGCGGGGCCACGCTGTGGCTGGTGGAATGGCCCGAGCGCGGCGGCGACGTGCTGGCCCCTGCCGATCTGGACGTGCGGCTGGCGGTGCGTGGCGAGGGGCGCAGTGTGGCCCTGCAGGCGCGTACCGACGCGGGTGCCGCCTGGCTGGCACGGGTGGCCGAACTGGCCGACTTGCAGGGACTTTTTGCCGGCTGACGCTAGAAAGTGAAGGCAGGTTATGGATTATTAAGGGAAAACCGCTTGCCTTTGGCTCCCGGCGATGTTTGAATCGCGTTATGCGCCCGGGGACCCGTTTTTTCGCCAGTTTCGCCGCTGCCGCAGGCTGGTGCCTGACGGCGCAGACGGCGTTCGCCGGGCAGGTGCAGTCGGTTTCGCTCGATAACGGTGCCACCGGCACCCGCGCCGAGATCCGCCTGCAGGGCAGTGGTGGCTTCAGCACGCTGTCGCTGGCCAATCCCAACCGTCTGGTTGTGGATCTTCCCGATTCCTCCGCCGCCAAGGGCCTGAAGCTGCCGGCCGGCGGCGGTGTGGTGAGCGCGGTGCGTACCGGGCATCCGGTGCCGGGTACCTTGCGCATCGTGTTCGATCTGAGCAGTTCGGTAGTGGCGTTCAAGCCGCAGATGCAGACCGTCGGCGGCAGTTCGGTGCTGGTGATCGAGTGGCCGGGCGAGGCGCCAGCGGGCAGGGCGGTGGCTGGCGAGGCGCCGGCAGCAGCGACCCCGGTGCCTCAAGCCGCTCCCGTCCCGGCGCCCAAGCCGGCGGTGGATGCGCGGGCCGAAGCGGCGCGCGCGACCGCGGCGCTGACCTCGTCGGTGGTACAGCGTGCCAGCCAGCCCGCGCCGGCCCCGGTGCCGCCGCCCGTGACGAGCACGCCCGCGCCGACGGTGGTGGCGTCCGCGCCGAGCGCTGTCGCGGTGGTGCCCGGCCGTCCCACGCCCGGCGTCGTGCCGCCGCCGGCCCCCACGGCAGTCGCGCCGCCGGCGAATGAACCCTCCGAGCGGGACGATGCGGACGACGACGCAGCGGTGGCCGCGGCCGCCGAGGCGCGCCCGGTGATGCCGAGCGCGGCGTCGCGGGTGAAGATGGCGCCGGGCATGCGTCCGCTGATCGTGGCCATCGATCCCGGCCACGGCGGCCAGGATCCGGGCGCCAGCGGCCCGACCGGCAAGCACGAGAAGGACGTGACCCTGGCGATCGGCCGCGAACTCGCGCGCCAGATCAATGCCACGCCGGGCATGAAGGCCTACATGACCCGCACCACGGACGTGTTCATTCCCTTGCCGATGCGTGCGCAGAAGGCGCGAGCGGCAAAGGCCGACATCTTCATCTCGATCCACGCCGACGCCGCAGAGAACCGCAGCGCGACCGGTTCCTCGGTGTACGTGCTGTCGACCAAGGGCGCGTCGTCGCAACGCGCGCGCTGGCTGGCGGACAAGGAAAACGCCGCCGACCTGATCGGTGGCGTGCGCCTGCAGAAGACCGACAGCACCCTGGCCAACGTGTTGCTGGACCTGGCCCAGAGCGGCCACATGAAGGCCTCCGAAGACGCGGCCGGGCATGTGCTCGGCGGGCTGAAGCGGATCGGCAACAACCACAAGCCCGAGATCGAGCGCGCCAACTTCGCGGTGCTGCGCACCTCGGACATGCCGGCGATGCTGGTCGAGACCGCCTTCATCTCCAACCCGGACGAAGAACGCCGGCTGACCGATCCGGCCTACCAGCGCCGCATCGCCGGCGCCGTGCTCGATGGCGTCAGCACCTTCTTCACCCGGCAGCCGCCGCCGGGCACGCTGTTCGCCGCGCGCGCGCAGGCCGAGGCGGAAGCGGCCAGCACCGTGGCCGGCGGGAGCCGCTGAGGCGCTATCATTCACGGCTGATCCTCGATGACGGCGTCCGCGCCGCAAGCCGTGCCGATGTCCTTTCCCTGCTGTCGTTTTCGTCCCGTCGCCAAGACCGCTGCGCGCCCGCGCGTGCTGAGCGCGACGACAGCATGAGCATCCGTCAGCTGCCCGAGATCCTGATCAATCAGATCGCCGCCGGCGAAGTCGTCGAGCGTCCGGCCTCGGTGGTCAAGGAACTGGTGGAGAACGCGCTGGACGCGGGCGCGCACCGCGTCGACATCGACCTGGAAGAGGGCGGCGTGCGCCTGATCCGCATCCGCGACGACGGCGGCGGCATTGCGCCCGAGGAACTGCCGCTGGCGGTGTCGCGGCATGCGACCAGCAAGATCGCCTCGCTGGACGACCTGGAATCGGTGGGCACGCTCGGGTTTCGCGGCGAGGCGCTGCCGTCAATCGCCTCGGTCAGCCGCTTCACCCTGGCCTCCCGGCGTGCCGGCGACGAACACGGCGCCGCCCTGCAGGTCGACGGCGGCAAGGTCGGCGAGGTGCAGCCGCGCGCGTTGCCGCCGGGTACGCTGGTCGAGGTGCGCGAGCTGTTCTACAACGTGCCGGCGCGGCGCAAGTTCCTGCGCGCCGAGCGCACCGAACTGGGCCACATCGAGGAGTGGCTGCGTTCGCTGGCGCTGGCGCGCCCGGACGTGGAGCTGCGCGTCTCGCACAACGGCAAGCCGTCGCGGCGCTACAAGCCCGGCGATCTGTATTCGGATGCGCGCCTGGGCGAGACCCTGGGCGAGGACTTCGCGAAGCAGGCGCTGCGGGTGGATCACAGTGGCGCCGGCCTGCGTCTGCATGGCTGGATCGCGCAGCCGCATTACTCGCGTGCCAGTGCCGACCAGCAGTACCTCTACGTCAATGGCCGCTCGGTACGCGATCGCAGCGTCGCCCACGCGGTGAAGATGGCCTACGGCGACGTGCTGTTCCATGGCCGCCAGCCGGCCTATGTGCTGTTCCTGGAGCTGGAACCCGCGCGGGTCGACGTCAACGTGCATCCGGCCAAGCACGAGGTGCGCTTCCGCGACGCACGGCTGATCCACGATTTCGTCTACCGCACGCTGCAGGATGCGCTGGCGCAGACCCGCGCCGGCAGCCTGCCCGGCACGCTCGGCGCTGACGCGGCGGCAGCCGTGCCGGCCGCGGGCATGGCTGGCTGGGCGCCCACAGACATGCCGAGTGGCGGCGGTGGCGCGAGCGGCGGCGCGCAGGGCTATGGCTACGGCGCGCAGTGGCGTCCGGCGCAATCGCCGCTGGGCTTGCGCGTGGAAGAGGCGCCGGCCGCGTATGCGGCGCTGTACGCACCCGCCGCGGAGGCGGGAAGCGCCGCCGGCCTGCCGCGGCAGACCCAGGACCCGGCCGGCGGCCTGCCGCCGACCGCCGCCGACAGCGGCGTGCCGCCGCTCGGCTACGCCATCGCGCAGTTGCACGGCATCTACATCCTGGCCGAGAACGCCGACGGCCTGATCGTGGTCGACATGCACGCCGCGCACGAACGCATCGGCTACGAGCGCTTGAAGACCGCACACGACGGCATCGGCCTGCACGCGCAGCCGCTGCTGGTGCCGATCACCCTGGCGGTCGGCGAGCGCGATGCCGATACCGCCGAACGCGAGGCGGAGACGCTGGCCGCGCTCGGCTTCGAGGTCACCCGCAGTGGGCCGCAATCGCTGCACGTGCGCAGCATTCCGGCCTTGCTGGCACAGGCCGAGCCCGAGGCCTTGCTGCGCGACGTGCTCACCGACCTGCGCGAACACGGCCACAGCGGCCGCGTCGCCGGCGCGCGCGACGCGCTGCTGTCGACCATGGCCTGCCACGGCGCGGTACGCGCCAACCGCCGCCTCACCGTGCCGGAAATGAACGCCTTGCTGCGCGACATGGAAGCCACCGAGCGCTCCGGACAGTGCAATCATGGGCGTCCGACCTGGGCGCGGTTCACCCTGGGCGAGATCGATCGTTGGTTCTTGCGGGGGCGATGATGGACAAGCGGGTGTGGACGACGGCGCTGCTGGCAGCGCTGGTCGCCTTGAGTGGGTGCGGCAAGCAGGCGCCGGCGCCGGCCGCGCCGAACGCGATGGACGCGCAGTTCGTGTCTGAAGAACAGGCCTGGCGCGCGCAACGCCAGCGCGAGCTGCAGGCGCCGGACGGCTGGACCAGCCTGGTCGGCCTGCACTGGCTGGAATTGAAAGACCACTACATCGGCAGCGGCCCGGACAGTGGTATCTGCCTGGCGGTGGGGCCGGCGCGGATGGCGCTGGTGTCGCAAGTGCAACGCGCGGTGTACCTGACCCCGGAGCGTGGCGCCGGCCTCAGCGTCGCCGGTGCGCCGGTGCAGGGGCGGATTCGTCTGTACAGCGACCACGATCCGCAGCCGACGGTGGTCGACTTCGACGACGGCAAGGGCAAGCTCAGCCTGATCGAGCGCGGCGGCCGCTACGCGCTGCGGGTCAAGCACGCCGATGCGCCGACCCGGCTCAGTTTCACTGGCGTGCCGTACTGGCCGCTGGCCGAATCCTGGCGGGTGCATGGGCGCTTCGTACCCAATCCGCCGGGCACGACCCTGCCCATCGTCGAC
Source organism: Xanthomonas sp. PPL134 (assembly GCF_040595915.1). Classification (NCBI taxonomy): domain Bacteria; kingdom Pseudomonadati; phylum Pseudomonadota; class Gammaproteobacteria; order Lysobacterales; family Lysobacteraceae; genus Xanthomonas; species Xanthomonas sp. PPL134. The sequence goes on along the minus strand of NZ_JAMDLL010000002.1, from coordinate 489,964 downwards.
ATCATCGGCGTCACCACGCCGTCGCCCAATCCCGGCGCGCTGGAATTCGAGCGTGGCGGCAAGCGCTACCGCCTGCAGGCGATCGGCGAACCCGGCCAGCCGCTGTTCGTGGTGTTCGCCGACCGCACCAGCGGCCACGGCAGCTACCCGGCCGGGCGCTTCCTGGACGTGGACCCGCCCGCGGCCGATGGCAGCGTGGTGCTGGATTTCAACCGCGCCTACGACCCGCCATGCGCGTTCACCCCATTCGCCACCTGTCCGCTGCCGCCGCCGGAGAACCGCCTCGACCTGGCGGTGGACGCCGGCGAGAAGGCCTACGCCGTCGCCCATTGAACCGAGGATGCCGATGACCCCATTCCCGCGCCCGTTGCGCCGCCTGCTGCTGGGGCTGTCGTTGTGCCTGGCGCTGCCGGCACTGGCCCGCACGCCGCCGCCGGTGGCCGCGACGCCTGTCGCACCCGCCGCCGCTGCGCCCGCCGTGGCGCCGCCCACGCCGTTGTTGTGGAAGGTCAGCGGCCCGCGCGGCACGCTGTACCTGCTGGGCTCGTTCCACATGCTCAAGGCGGAGGACTATCCGCTGGCGCGCGAGGTCGATGCGGCCTATGCGGCGTCGCCGCGGTTGCTGTTCGAACTGGCGCCGAAGGACGTGGACGCGCCGCAACTGGGCGCGCAGATGCTGCAGGCCGCGCAGCGCCACGACGGCAAGCGGCTGCAGGACGACCTGGACCCGGCGACGTGGGAGCGGCTGCGCCGCTACGCCGCCGGCCACGGCCTGCCGCTGGCGCAGATGAGCGGCTTCGAACCGTGGTTCGTCGGCCTCAGCATCAGCATCGCCGACATGAAGGCGCAGGGCCTGCAGGCCGATGCCGGGCTGGACCGCCACTTCATGACCCTGGCCCTGCAGGACGGCAAGACCGCCGAGGGCCTGGAGACCGCACAGGCGCAGATCGACCTGCTCGACGGCATGGACCCGGTGGAGCAGAAGCAGATGCTGATCGAGGCGCTGGGCGACGCCGAGCAGGGCGCGGCGCAGACCCTGCGCCTGCACGATGCCTGGCGCCGCGGCGACGAACGCCAGCTGTGGCAGGAGATCGGCGCGCAGATGAAGCGCGACTACCCGCGGCTGTACCAGCGCATCGACGTGGAGCGCAACCAGGCCTGGCTGCCGCGCCTGGAGCAGCGCCTGAAGGACGGCGGCGGCGACACCCTGGTGGTGGTCGGTGCGCTGCACCTGCTGGGGCCGGACGGCGTGGTCGAGGGCCTGCGCGCGCGTGGCTACAAGGTCGAGCGGATCTGCGCGAGCTGCAAGCCGGCGAGGTCGCGCTGAGTCAAACGCGCGTCCCACGTCTATCAGCGGTGCGGCCGTACCCTCATCCGCCCCTGCGGGGCACCTTCTCCCGACGGGAGAAGGGAGAGCAAGCCCCTCTCCCACCGGGAGAGGGGTTGGGGTGAGGGTCCGGCGCGAAGCGCCTCGCCGAACCGAATCCGCAGGCTTCGCCCGACCCTCATCCGCCCCTGCGGGGCACCTTCTCCCGATGGGAGAAGGGAGAGCACGCCCCTCTCCCACCGGGAGAGGGGTTGGGGTGAGGGTAGGGCGCGAAGCGCCCCGCCGAACCGAATCCGCAGGCTCCGCCCGACCCTCATCCGCCCCTGCGGGGCACCTTCTCCCGATGGGAGAAGGGAGAGCACGCCCCTCTCCCACTGGGAGAGGGGTTGGGGTGAGGGTAGGGCGCGAAGCGCTCCGCTGAACCCCGCCCCCGCTCGCAGACCTCAGCGAGGGCGCGACTTCGGGGCGGCGCCGGCCGGCGGTTCGCCGGGCTTGCTGGTGCCGGCGGACGGGCGGCCGAAGCCGGCGCCGAGGTTGCGCTGGAACTCCTGCCACAGTTCCAGATTCCGCTCGGTGAGCTGGTTCATCATGGTCCACGGGGTCTGCCCCAGCAGATTGCCCATCTGCTGGCGGAACTGCTGCTGCTGGTCGAGGAACACCTGCATGCTGCGCTCCAGGTAGTTGCCCATGAAGCCCTGCAGCGAGTCGCCGTAGAAGCGGATGATCTGGCTCAGCAACTGCGTGGACAGCATCGGTTCGCCGTCCTGTTCCTGGTCGGCGATGATCTGCAGCAGCACCGCGCGGCTGAGGTCTTCGCCAGTCTTGGCGTCGCGGACTTCGAATTCTTCGCCGTCGATGATCAGCTGGCGGACGTCTTCGATGGTGATGTAACTGGAGATCTCGGTGTCGTAGAGGCGGCGATTGGGATACTTCTTGATGATGCGAATCTCAGCCATGAAGCGGTCGCTCTGTGACGGTAGACGCGCAGCATGGCGCAGCGCAGCAGGGCTTGCAACCGCCGTTCCTGCCTGAACACGCGGGTGCAGCATAAAAATCATGCTGCGCAGCATTTACAGCCAGCGAGGGCCGCGCCGCTGCGCCGGCTGCAGATGGACGGTAGCGTTACCTCGCGCCCAGGACCGCCGGCTGACCGGTTCAGCCGCTCACCACCCCATGTGGTGGCCGCCGTTGATGTCCAGGTTCGAGCCGGTGATCCATGCCGCTTCCTCGGCGACCAGGAAGGCCACCGCGTAGGCGATCTCCTCCGGCTTGCCGAGGCGCCCGGTGGGAATGTCGGCGGCGATCTTGGCGCGGACTTCCTCCGGCACCGCCATCACCATGTCGGTGGCGACGTAGCCCGGCGAGACCGTGTTGACGGTGATGCCGTAGCTGGCGTTCTCGCGTGCCAGCGAAATGGTGAAGCCGTGCATGCCGGCCTTGGCCGCGGCGTAGTTGGCCTGGCCGTACTGGCCCTTGAGGCCGTTGATCGAACTGATCTGGATGACCCGGCCCCAGCGCTGCTGGCGCATGCCCTCGATCACCGGGCGGGTGACGTTGAACACCGAGTTGAGGTTGGTGTTGATGACCTCGTGCCATTGCTCGGCGGTCATCTTGTGGAAGGTGGTGTCGCGGGTGATGCCGGCGTTGTTGACCAGGATCTCGACCGGGCCGAGCTGGCGTTCGACCTCGCGGACCAGGGCCTGCGCATGTTCGGGCGAGGCGACGTCGCCGGGAACGATGGCCACGTCATGGCCGCGCTCGCGCATGCGTTGCTGCCAGGCCAGGGCCTTGGCCTGGTCGCGGTAGTTGCTGGCCACACGGTGGCCCTGCGCGGCCAGCCGCTCGCAGATCGCGGTTCCGATGCCGCCGGTGCCGCCGGTGACCAGCGCAACGCGTGATGTCATGGATGTCGCTCCGGATGAAGAAAAGGAAAGTGGGGGCCGCACCGCGGCCGAGGGTCCGATTCTAGTCAGCCTCAGTGTCGCTGGGGATAGCAGCCGCCACCTGCGCCGCATCGTCCACCCCTCGGTCCTGCACGGACAGGCGCGCCGGGTCGAAGGCGCGCAGCGCCGCGGCCAACAGCGCCGGCACCGAACCGGCGCACGCCAACGCCGCCGGCGGCTGGCCCAGCGTCGCCCAGGCCAGGCGCAGCGCCGGCAGCGGGTCGGCATCGTCCAGCGGCAGCGCCGCGTGCGATTTCGACAGCTTGCGGCCGTCGGCGCCGAGCAGCAGCGGCAGGTGCAGGTAGCGCGGCGTCGGCAGGCCCAGTGCGCGCTGCAGCAGGATCTGCCGCGGTGTGGAGTCGAGCAGGTCGGCGCCGCGCACCACGTCGGTGACGCCTTGCGCGGCATCGTCGACCACCACCGCCAACTGGTAGGCCCAGCAGCCGTCGGCGCGCAGCAGCACCACATCGCCGACCTCGGCATGGACGTCCTGGGTCAGCCGGCCGCGCAGGGCGTCGTCGAAGGCGACCACGCTGGCCGCGCCGGGCGGCACGCGCAGGCGGATGGCCGGCTGCGCGCGCGGCGCGCTGGCGACGCAGGCATGGTGCACGCCGCCTTGCGCCGCCAGGTCGCTGCGGCTGCAACTGCAGGGGAAGGCGAGGCCAGCCTGCAGCAGTCGCTGCGCCGCGTCGCGGTACACCGGGTCGCGCTCGCTCTGCCGCAGCACCGGCCCGTCGGCCTCCAGGCCGCAGGCGCGCAGGCTGGCCAGTTGCCGCGCGGCGGCGCCGGGCACGCTGCGCGGGCGGTCCACGTCCTCGATGCGCAGCAGCCATTCGCCACCGGCGTGACGCGCGAGCAGCCAGCTGCCGAAGGCGGCGAGCAGGGATCCCAGGTGCAGCGGGCCGGTGGGCGAGGGCGCAAAGCGGCCGCGGTAGGGGGGTGGGGACATGGACAAGCTGAATCCTCGGTCAGGTACGCGCTTGAATTCAAGCGGCCGACACCGCAGATTCGAGCCAATCCCGACCATTTAATCAGTGCGGAGCCCACGCTCACATGTTCAATCGCATCGTCCTGTTCCTCATCACCAACCTGGCGGTGCTGGTCCTGGCCGGCATTGTCATGTCCGTGTTCGGGGTCAACCCGAACCAGATGGGCGGCCTGCTGGTGATGGCCGCGATCTTCGGCTTCGGCGGCTCGCTGGTCTCGCTGCTGCTGTCCAAGTTCATGGCCAAGCGCGCCACCGGCGCGCAGGTCATCACCGAGCCGCGCAACCACACCGAGCGCTGGTTGCTGCAGACCGTCCAGCGCCAGGCGCAGGCCGCCGGCATCGGCATGCCCGAGGTCGCCGTGTATGACGGCCCGGAGATCAACGCTTTCGCCACGGGCGCCAACCGCAACAACGCCCTGGTCGCGGTCTCCACGGGTTTGCTGCAGAACATGACCGAGGACGAGGCCGAGGCGGTGCTGGGCCACGAGATCAGCCATATCGCCAACGGCGACATGGTGACCATGGCGTTGCTGCAGGGTGTGCTCAACACCTTCGTGATCGTGCTGGCGCGTGTGGTCGGCGGCGTGGTCGACAGCTATCTGTCGGGCAGCCGCGACGGCCGCCGCGGCCTGGCCTACTACGCGATCGTGATGGTGCTGGAACTGGTGTTCGGCCTGTTCGCGACCATGATCGCGATGTGGTTCTCGCGCTACCGCGAGTTCCGCGCCGACGCCGGCGGCGCCAGCCTGGCCGGCCGCGCCAAGATGATCGCCGCGCTGCAGCGCCTGGAGCTCAACCACGGGCAGAGCACCTTGCCGGCGCAGGTGCAGGCGTTCGGCATCGCCGGCGGCCTGGGGCAGGGCCTGCGCAAGTTGTTCATGAGTCACCCGCCGTTGGCCGAGCGCATCGCCACCCTGCGCGCCGCGCAGGTCAACGCAACTGTGAGCTGATCCACCGTGGGATCGAGACGCCGACCGGCGAAGCCGGTCGGCGCTTTGCGAATCCCCACTCCCCAATCCCGAATCCCGGCCCTTCAGGCAAAATCGAAATTCATCCCCGGCCCGGCCAGGCCGACGAACTCGCCCTGCACGTAATCGACGCCGGCACTGAACAGCAGGCTCATCGAGGTCGCGTCGGAGACGAACTCGGCGATGGTGCGGATGCTTGCCGACTGCGCGCGTGCGGTGATCTCGCGGATCTTGTCCTGGTGTTCGCGGGTCTGGGTCAGGTCCTGGGTGAAGCCGCGGTCCAGTTTCAGGAACGAGGGCTGGAAGTGCGCCAGCAGCTGGAACGAGTCCAGGCCGGAGCCGAACTGTTCCAGCCCGACCTTGCAGCCCAATGCGGTCGCGTCGGCCAGGAACTGCTGTGCGTTGCGCAGGTGGGTGAACACCTTGGCTTCCGGCGTCTGCAGCCACAGGCGGTCGCCGGGCACGCCGTGCGTCGCCAGTTCGCGCCGGATCAGGTCGACCATCTGCGTGTCGGCGAAGGCCTCTGGGCTGACCTTGACCAGCAGGCTGGTGGCGTGGCCGGCGCGTTGGCGTTCGCCGATCACGGCGATCGCGCGGGCGACCACCCAGCGGTCGATCTCGGCGGTCAGGCCATGCTCGGCGGCGATGCCGAGGAAGGTCGACGGGCCGATCAACTCGTCGTTGCGCTCCAGGCGCAGGTAGGCCTCGTACAACTCGTGCTGGTCGCCCTGCAGGTTCAGCACCGGCTGGTAGTGCAGCAGGAAGCCATCGCCGGCCAGCGCCTCGCGCAGGTGCTGCACCCAGCGCTGCACGCGCTCTTCCTCGAGCCGGTCGGCCGCGCCGGGATCGAAGATCTTGCAGGCATTGCCGCCGAGTTCGACGGTGGCCTGCACGTTCTCGCTGGCGCGGGCCAGGACCTGGCCGACGCTGGCGATCTTCTCGCCGATCTGCACGCCGCCGATGCTGACGGTGACCGTGGCCGAGCGCTCGCCGACGCTGAACACGTGGCTGGCGTAGGCCTGCAGCAGGCGCTCGGCCAGCGCCGCGGTGCGCGCGTAGTCGCCTTCCAGCAGCAGCGCGAAGTTGTGCTCGCCGAAGCGCGCCGCCTGCACGTCGCCGTCGATGGCCGCGGCCAGGTGCTGGGCCAGTGCCGCGACCAGCGTGTCGGCCGAATCCAGGCCGATGTCGGCCAGCAGCCGCGCGTAATGATCCGGCTCGACCAGCAGGAAGCCGTACTGCCCCTCGCCGCGGCCGACCTGGGCCACCGCGGTTTCCAGCGCCAGCATGAAGGTCGGGCGGTTGAGCAGGCCGGTGACCTGGTCGCGCTGGCGCAGGTCCTCGACCTCGCGCGCCAGCTCCGGGTCGAACTCCTCGCGGCGGCGGAACACCACCTGCACGCAGGCCTCGCCCTCGTAGCTGGCGGTGGCGAATTCCATCGTCGCCGGAAAGCTGTCGCCTTCCAGGGTGCGTGCATCCACCTGGTACTGCGCCGGCGGTGGCTCGCCCTTGCTGAGCGACTTCAACAGTTGCTTGAAGCCTTCCACGTGTTGCGGGGCGACCATGTCCAGCAGCGACACGCCTTCCACGTCGTCGAACGTGTCGAACCCGAACATCTCCAGGTAGGCGTCGTTGGCGCGGATATGCATGCCTTCGTGGATGTAGGCGATCGGATCGCGCGAGGAGGCGATCAGCGCGTCGCAGCGGCGCTCGGTCTCGCGCATCTGCGCCTCGATCCGGCGCAGCCCGCGCCGCGCCTGCAGATCGGCCCAGGTGGTGCGGACCACCGCCAGCAGGTGCTCGGGGCGCTGCCGCAGCGCGATCGCGCGCGCGCCGCCGGCCACGGCCTCCAGCCATTCTTCCTCGTCGATGCGTTCGGCCAGCACGATGACCGGGATGTCCTTGCCGCTGGCCGCGACCCGCTGCAGCACCTGCGGCAAGGGGATCGACTGGGCCTGCGCGCTGAGCACCAGGTCGATCGGCTGGGCGGCCAGCATCGCCCCCAACTCCTCGGCGTGCTGCGGCCGCGACGGGCGCACGGCGATGCCGCTGTTGCGCAGGCTGCTGACGATCGCCTCGGCGTCTTCGCCGCTGTCGTCGACGATCATCAGGCGGAGGGTGATGTCTTTGCCTGTGTGCATGAAGCCTCCCGGGGACGGGGTTTAATACACGATGGCCGCTGTCGCGTCCATGTTGTTCGGGAATGGGGAATAGGGAATTGGGAGTCGCAAGAGCGGGCTGTCGTGTCTGAACGTTCGCGGGTGGACCGAGACGCGCGCGCAATGAGCGTGTTTCGAGTCCCCATTTCCTATTCCCCATTCCCGACCGCTAGGCCGCCAAACCAGCCGCATGGCCCGAGGCCCAGGCCCACTGGAAGTTGTAGCCGCCCAGCCAGCCGGTGACGTCGAGCACTTCGCCGACGAAGTACAGGCCGGGCACGCACCGCGATTCCATGCTCGAGGACGACACTTGATCGGTGTCCACGCCGCCCAGGGTGACTTCGGCGGTGCGGTAGCCCTCGGTGCCGCTGGCCACCAGCGGCCAGGCGGCGAGCAGTTCGGCGGCGGCGCGCAGTTGCGGCTCGTCCAGTTGGCGTACCGGCTTGTCCGGCAGCCACACCTCGCACAGCCGCTGCGCGAAGCGGCGCGGCAGCGCCTCGCCCAGCACCGTGCGCAGTTCGGCGGCTCCGCGCAGGCGTTTCTGTTCGCGCAGCCAGGCCGCCGCGTCCTGCCCCGGCAGCAGGTCCAGGCGCAGGTCGTCGCCAGGTTGCCAGTACGAGGAGATCTGCAGGATCGCCGGGCCGCTGACCCCGCGGTGGGTGATCAGCATGAAGTTGCGGAAATACGCGCCGTTGCATCTGGCCTCCACCGGCACCGCCAGGCCCGACAGGTCGTGCAGGCGTTCCTGGTGCTTGCCGCTCAGGGTCAGCGGCACCAGGCCGGCGCGTGTCGGCAGCACCGCGTGGCCGAACTGCCGCGCCAGCCCGTAGCCGAAGCCGCTGGCGCCGAGGCTGGGGATCGAGAGGCCACCGGTCGCCACCACCAGCGACTCTGTATGCACCGGGCCATCGTCGGTGTCCAGACGGAAGCCTTCGCTGCCGCGTTCCACCGCGCGCACGCCGCAGCCGGTGCGCACCGTGACTCCGGCCGCGGCGCATTCGTCCACCAGCATGCGCACGATCTGCTTGGAGGAGATGTCGCAGAACAACTGCCCCAGTTCCTTCTCGTGATAGGCGATGCCGTGGCGCTCGACCAGGTCGATGAAGTCGGTGGGGCGGTAGCGGGCCAGCGCCGACTTGCAGAAGTGCGGATTGGCCGACAGGAAGTTGCCCGGCCCGGTGCCGGTGTTGGTGAAGTTGCAGCGGCCGCCGCCGGACATCAGGATCTTCTTGCCGACCTTGTTGGCATGGTCGATCACCCGCACCAGGCGGCCGCGCTGGCCGGCGGCGATCGCGCACATCAGCCCGGCGGCGCCGGCACCGATCACCACGACGTCGGTGCGGAGGGGGGCGGTCCCGGCGTTCATGTCGCGGCTTTGCGCACCGTGGGCACGAACACGACGCTGCCGTTGTCGCCCAGCCATTGCACTTCGCCGTCCTGGATCATCACGTCGAAGCGCATGCTGCGCTGGATCAGCTCGGCCGCGGCGGCGACAGCCTCGCCCGGCAGGTCGATCACCTGCACCTGCTTGAGCTTGCCCAGCGCGGAGGCATTCTTGTCCCACCAGATGTCGGCGGCGCGGCCGCCGTAGTTGGCGACCACCACCGAGCGCGCCCGACCGCAGGCCTTGCGCACCCGCGATTCGTCGGGCTGGCCGACCTCGATCCATTGCTCGATCGCGCCGGTGTAGTCCATCCGCCACAGGTCGGGTTCATCGTCGCTGCTCAGGCCCTTGCCGAACAGCAGGCGCTCCTCGGCATACAGGGCGAAGGTCAGCAGGCGGGCCATCAGCCGCTGGTCGGTTTCGGACGGGTGTTGCGCCAGGGTCAGGGAATGGGCGGCGTAGTAGCCGCGGTCCATATCGGAAATCTGCAGCTCCGCCTTGCGGAGGGTGGCGGTGAGGGCCATGCGGCTACCGGGATCGAAGGGCGCATAGGATACGGCGTGCGGCGGCGCTGACGGCCCGGATCCCGGATGGATGCGTGCATGGAGGCCCGCAGGCGGACGTGGCGGCGGCGAGCAAGCGGCCCCGCGGGCGAGGGGGCGGAGCGCGGTGCGAGGCATCGGCAGTCCCCGGCGGGTCAGTCGTCGTTGCCCGGCACAGTGCCGTCTTTGCGCAGTTTTCGCGGATCGGCATGGGGATCGGCCGCGCTAGCGCTAACTTTAGGGTGAGGTTCAGCTTCCTTGTGGTGGATCCCGGTTTGTCTACACAAACATGTCGCTTTTTGATCGCGACCCGCGTATGGTGGCCCCACTGTGTTTGCTAGAGTCACTGTGAATCGTGGCTTGGTGCAGTAGATCTCGCGATCCACTTCATCGTTCCGCTCGCTTTACTAACGCCTGCAACTCAGTCTCGGCCTCGATTTCCGATGGCTGCGATTTCTTCAATTTAATGTTTCAGGAGTTAGCAAATGGCTGAGCGTCAGAACGGTACCGTGAAGTGGTTCAACGATGCCAAGGGTTTTGGCTTCATCACCCCGGAAAGCGGCCCGGACCTGTTCGTGCACTTCCGTGCCATCCAGGGCACCGGCTTCAAGTCGCTGCAGGAAGGCCAGAAGGTGACCTTCGTCGCCGTGCAGGGCCAGAAGGGTATGCAGGCTGACCAGGTGCAGGCCGTCTAAGGACGTCCGCCACCGCAAGGTTGCCAGACGCCGGAAGCGCAAGCTTCCGGCGTTTTTGTTTGGGCGATCGGTTGTCTCGGGCGTCGGTCGCGTCGCCTGCGGCGGCACCGTGGCCATGTCGCGGGCGCAGCGGCGATGCGCCTGCATGCGCGGGTTCACACCTGCATCCGGCTACCATGGCCGCCCCCGAGTTCCGGAGCCGTCGCCATGATCACCGTGCATCACCTCAACCAGTCCAGGTCGCAGCGCGTGCTGTGGTTGCTGGAGGAACTGGCGCTGCCGTACCAGGTGGTCAAGTACCAGCGCGATCCCAAGACCATGCTGGCGCCGCCGGAACTGCGCGCCATCCATCCGCTCGGCAAATCGCCGGTGCTGGTGGACGACGGCCATGTGCTGGCCGAGTCCGGCGCCATCCTCGACTATCTGGTGGATCGCTACGACACCGGCTGCACGCTGTCGCCGGCGCCGCAACCGCTGGATTCACCCGAGCGCCTGCGCTACCGCTACTGGATGCACTATGCCGAGGGCTCGGCGATGCCGCCGCTGCTGATGAGCCTGGTGTTCGGGCGGATCCGCTCGGCGAAGATGCCGTTCTTCGCCCGGCCGATCGCCAAGGCCATCGTCGACAAGGCGATGCGTGGCTTCGTCGGGCCGCAGGTGCGCCTGCACCTGGACTGGATGGAGCGCGAGCTGGCCGAGACCGGCTGGTTCGCCGGCGACCGCTTCACCGCCGCGGACGTGCAGATGAGCTTCCCGGTGCAGGCCGCGGCGGCGCGGATCGGCCTGCAGACGCACCCGAACCTGGCCGGGTTCGTGCAGCGGATCGAGCAGCGTCCCGCCTACCAGCGCGCGCTGCAGCAGGGCGGCCCGTTCGAGTTGCTCGGCAGCGCGGACTGAGCTGAGCCAGGCGTGCGTCGGTCGCGGCGCTGGCCGGGTCAGGGCGTGGCGGGACGCGCCGGGCAGGCGCGCACGAAGGCGATGCTGTCGCCCATGACCGGCAGCGCCGGGTCGTCCTTGCGCAGCGCCAGCACCAGGCGCATATGGCCGACGCCGGGATAGGTCTTCAGCTGCGCCGGCACCCCGACGTGTCGCAGCGCCGCCTGCAGCGACTGGCTGTTGTGCGGCTCCACCACCGTGTCCGCATCGCCGTGCAGCAGCAGCGCCGGCGGCTCGTCGCCGTCGACGAAGTTCACCGGCTGCGAGCGCCGCTGCTGCGCCGGGTCCTGGCCGAACATGCCGATCAGGTCCGGGTCGGTCAGCGGCAGGAAGTCGTAGGGGCCGGCCAGCCCGACCAGGCCGCACAGCTGCCGCGGCGACAGGCCTTGCGCCTGCAGCCAGTGGCCATCGGTGGCCAGCAGTGCGGCGATGTGCGCGCCGGCGGAGTGGCCCATCAGCACCAGCCGTTGCGGGTCGCCGCCATAGTCGGCGGCATGCCGCTGGCTCCAGGCCACCGCGGTGGCGGCGTCGCGCATGAAGCCGTCCAGGGTCACCTGCGGATACTTGCGGTAGTCCGGCACGATCGCGACCACGCCGTGCCGCGCCAGCGCTTCGCCGGCCCAGCGGTAGCTCTGGCGGTTGCCGGTCTTCCAGGTGCCGCCGTGAAAGAACACCACCACCGGTGCGTGCTGCACCCCCGTGGGGCGGTATACGTCCAGCGCCAGGCCGTGCGCGGCGTCGTAGACGATCCCGCGCTGCTCGCTGAGGCCATGGCGGGAGGAACTGGCGTTGAGGCCACCGAAGAACAGGCTGCTGCAGGCCGACACCAGCAGCGAGGACAGGGCGATCAGGGCGTTGCGGGGCCAGCGGGGCGGAGACGGACGGTCGGACATGGGCGATCCCGGAGAGGAGCGCGGAGCATGCCCGATGGGGATGTCGGCGGCGAGTGGAGGTGGGGCGGGGAGTGGGGATTCGGGAGTGGGGATTGGCAGAAGAGTGGCTTCCCGCGCGTGCGCTGTGCCTTGGTGGCCGACTGACCCTCACCCCAACCCCTCTCCCGGGGGGAGAGGGGCTCGGCATACCAGGGAAGATGGGCTCTTGAGGCCGGTGCGCCGCAGGGCGTGCACCGTATGCTCACCTTGTGGTCTTTCCAATGAAGCCTGCGACTTCTAGGCTGTGCCCCATGTCCGCCTTGCATTTCGACAATCGCTTCGTCGCCGAACTGCCTGGCGACCCGGAAACCGGTCCGCGGCGCCGCGAGGTGCTGGGGGCGCTGTGGTCGCCGGTCGAGCCGACGCCGGTGGCGGCGCCGCGGTTGCTGGCGTATTCGCCGGAGGTGGCGGCCTCGCTCGGGCTGTCCGAGCAGGAAGTGCGGTCGCCGCAGTTCGCCGCGGTGTTCGCCGGCAATGCGCGCTATCCGGGCATGCAGCCCTATGCGGCCAACTACGGCGGCCACCAGTTCGGGCACTGGGCCGGGCAGCTTGGCGACGGCCGCGCGATCTCGCTGGGCGAGGTCCTGGGCGTGGACGGGCGGCGTTGGGAACTGCAGCTCAAGGGCGCCGGGCCCACGCCGTATTCGCGCGGTGCCGATGGCCGTGCGGTGTTGCGTTCCTCGATCCGCGAGTTCCTGTGCAGCGAGGCCATGCACCACTTGGGTGTGCCGACCACGCGTGCGCTGAGCCTGGTCGGCACCGGCGAGACGGTGGTGCGCGACATGTTCTACGACGGCCACCCGCGCGCCGAGCCGGGCGCGGTGGTGTGCCGGGTGGCGCCGTCGTTCGTGCGCTTCGGCAGTTTCGAACTGCCGGCCGCGCGCGGCGACATCGCCTTGCTGCGGCGCCTGGCCGACCTGGTGATCGCACGCGATTTCCCGCACCTTCAGGGCGCCGGCGGTGCGCGCGACGCGGCCTGGTTCGCCGAGATCTGCGCGCGCACCGCACGCATGGTTGCGCACTGGATGCGGGTCGGCTTCGTGCACGGGGTTATGAACACCGACAACATGTCGATCCTGGGGCTGACCATCGACTACGGCCCCTACGGCTGGATCGACGACTACGATCCGGAGTGGACCCCCAACACCACCGATGCGCACGGGCGCCGCTACCGCTTCGGCACCCAGCCGCAGGTCGCCTACTGGAACCTGGGCCGGCTGGCGCAGGCGCTGGCGCCGCTGTTCGACGACGTCGCGCCGCTGCACGACGGGCTGGAGCGCTTCCGCGCCGATTACGCGCAGGCCGAGCGCGACAACATCGCGGCCAAGCTCGGCCTGCAGGACTGCGGCGACGCCGACCTGGCGCTGATGCGCGACCTGCTGGACCTGCTGCAGCAGGGCGAGGTCGACATGACCCTGTGGTTCCGCGGGCTGAGCGCGTTGCCGCTGCAGCCGTGGACGCCGGCGCAGGCGCTGGCGGCGCTGGGCGAGGCGTTCTACGACCCCGCCAAGCGGGCGCTGCAGGCGCCGGCGTTCGAGTGCTGGCTGGCGCGCTATGCGCAGCGGCTGCAGCAGGATCCGTTGCCTGCCGCCGTGCGCGTGGAGAAGATGCGCGCGGCCAATCCGCGCTACGTGCTGCGCAACTACCTGGCGCAGCAGGCGATCGATCGGGCCGAACAGGGCGACACCGGCGGCATCGACGACCTGCTCGAGGTGATGCGGCATCCCTACGACGAGCAGCCAGGGCGCGAGGCCTTCGCGGCGAAGCGTCCGGACTGGGCGCGCACCCGGGCCGGCTGTTCGATGCTGTCGTGCAGCTCCTGAGCGGGACCGGCGCGTGCGCTCAGGGCGGCGTCGCGCCGCGGTAGCGCCAGGCGGCCAGGAAGGTCGCCACCACTTCCTCCGCCAATGCCTGCTGGGTGGCCGCGTCCGGCGCCTGCCCGTTGAGCATCGCGCCGGGGTACGCGTAGCCGAAGGTGGCACCGATGAAGGCGGTGGCGGCGAGGAAGGGTGTGTCGACCTGCACGTCGCCGCGCGCGTGCAGGGATTGCAGTAGGGCGCTCAGGCGCTCGCGCAGGCGGCCGGCGCGGCGTTGGTGCAGCGACTGCAACAGGTCCGGCATCTGCGCGCTGGCCTGCACCAGCAGGCGATGCAGGCGCAGGGCGTCGGGCGCGTACAGGTGCGCCGGCACGGTCACCGCGATCTGCCGCAGGGTCGCCGGCAGATCCTGCGCGGTGGCGCTGCCGATGTTCTCGAAGCGCGCCTGCAGTTCCTCGTTCAAGGCCTCGAACACCTGCATCAACAGCTCGGCCTTGCTGGAAAAATGGTTGTACAGGCTCTGCCGGGTCAGCCCGGCCTGGCCGGCGATCTGTTCCAGCGACACCTCCAGCCCATGCTCCAGCAGCAGGGTGCGCGCCGCCGCCAGCAGGCGCGGTCGCGCCAGCGCCGGCCGGCCGCGCGGCCGCGCGGGAGTGCCCGATGCCGACGACGCGGGCGTCGCGGTCGCTGCCTGCTTATTCTTGCCGCGAAGGGTTGTGCCTCCCTTCATGTTTGTTTTTTTGTCTTTGAGTAAATTAAATGATCCTCCTCGTCGTCCCCAGGATCAAGCGCATGCCCGCGCCTCTCGTCCAGCGCCGCTGCGCGTTGCCGTTGCTGCTGTCCGTCGTCGTGCTCGCCTTCGCCGGCTGCAAGGGCGGAGGCAAGGCCCCCGCGCCGGCCACGAAGACGGTGGAGGTGGTGACCCTGCAGCCGCAGCGCGTGCCGTTGAGCGTGGAGCTGGCCGGGCGCACCGTCGCGTCGGAAGAATCGGAGGTGCGGCCGCAGGTCAGCGGCATCCTGCGCCAGCGGCTGTTCGAAGAAGGCGCCACGGTGCGCGCCGGGCAGCCGCTGTTCCAGATCGAGCCGACCCTGTACCAGGCCGCGGCCAACCAGGCGCAGGCCAATCTGGCCACCGCCGAGGCCACGCTTGCCGCCGCCACGTTGCGTGCCGAGCGCTACCGCACCCTCGGCAAGACCCAACTGGCCGCACAGCAGGACGTGGACGATGCGCAGGCCGCCTACAAGCAGGCGCTGGCCAGCCGCGACGCGCAACGCGCGGCGTTGGACACCGCCCGCACGCAGCTGCGCTTCGCCACGGTGCTGGCGCCGATCGGCGGGCGCATCGGCCGCGCGCGGGTGACGCCGGGCGCGCTGGTCACCGCCAACCAGACCGACGCCATCGCCAAGATCCAGCAACTGGATCCGATGAACGTGGACATCACCCAGTCCGGCAACCAGTTCCTGGCGCTGCGCCGGGCGATCGCCGCCGGCGGCGTGCAGCCGGCCAGCACGCAGGTGCGACTGACCCTGTCCGACGGCACCGAATACCCGCTGCCGGGCACGCTGGAATTCGCCGACCTCGACGTGGAGGAGACCACCGGCGCGGTGACCCTGCGCGCGCGTTTCCCCAATCCCGATGCGCAACTGCTGCCGGGTATGTACGTGCGCGCGCTGGTCGGGCAGGGCGTGCGCCAGCAGGCCTTGCTGGTGCCGCAGGCCGCGGTGGACCGCACCCCGCGCGGCGAGGCGGTGGCCTGGGTGGTGGGCGCCGACAACGTGGTGCGCCAGCGCGAATTCACCACGTTGCGCGCGGTCGGCGACCGCTGGCTGGTCGGCACTGGCCTGAAGCCCGGCGAGCGGGTGGTGGTCGCGGGCCGGCAAGGCCTCAGCGACGGCGCCAAGGTGACGGTGAAGACCGCCGCCGCGGCCGCGCCTGCCGCCAGCCAGGGCTGAGCCGGCATGCTGCCGCGTTTCTTCATCCACCGCCCGATCTTCGCCTGGGTCCTGGCGATCTGCATCATGGCCGCCGGCGCCATCGCCGTGTTCACCTTGCCGATCGAGCAGTACCCCGACATCGCGCCGCCCTCGGTCAACGTCACCGCGACCTACAACGGCGCCTCGGCGCAGACCGTGGAGGACAGCGTCACCCAGGTGATCGAACAGCAGATCAAGGGCATCGACCACCTGCTGTACTTCTCCTCGACCAGTTCCTCGTCCGGCCAGGCGCGGATCAGCATCACCTTCGACCAGGCGGCCAATCCCGACATCGCCCAGGTGCAGGTGCAGAACGCGGTCAACCAGGCGCTCAACCGCCTGCCGCAGGAAGTGCAGCAGCAGGGCGTGACCGTGGCCAAGTCGCAGGGCGACAGCCTGATGGCGGTGGCGATCTACGACCGCACCGACCGCATGGACAACGTCGACATCTCCGACTACCTGGTCAGCACCCTGCAGGACCCGATCAGCCGCATCAACGGCGTTGGCGAGATCAACGTGTTCGGCGCGCAGTACGCGATGCGGGTGTGGCTGGACCCGCACAAGCTCACTGCCTACCAGCTCATGCCGGGCGACGTGCGCAGCGCGATCCTGGCGCAGAACACCCAGGTCACCGCCGGCGAACTCGGCGCGCTGCCCACCGGCGCCGAGCAGGAGCTCAATGCCACGGTCACCGCGCAGTCGCGGCTGCAGACCCCTGAGCAGTTCCGGCAGATCATCCTGGCCACGCGCGCGGACGGTTCCAGCGTACGCCTAGGCGACGTGGCGCGGGTGGAGATCGGCGCGGAGAACTACCAGAACAACGCCACGCTCAACGGCCACCCGGCGTCCGGCTTCTCGGTGACGCTGTCGGCCGGCGCCAATGCGATCGCCACCTCCGACGCGATCCACGCCACCATCGAACGGCTCAAGCCTACCTTCCCGCCGGGCCTGGACGTGGCCTATCCGCGCGATAGCACGCCGTTCGTGCGGATCTCGATCGAGAACGTGGTGCACACCCTGGCCGAGGCGATCGTGCTGGTGGTGGTGGTGATGTTCCTGTTCCTGCAGAACGCCCGCGCCACGCTGATCCCGGCGATCACCGTGCCGGTGGTGCTGCTGGGCACCTTCGGCATCCTCGCCGCGGCCGGTTTCACCATCAACACGCTGACCCTGTTCGCGATGGTGCTGGCGATCGGCCTGCTGGTCGACGACGCCATCGTGGTGGTGGAGAACGTCGAGCGGATCATGCACGAGGAGCATCTGCCGCCACGCGAGGCCACCGAGCGCTCGATGGGCGAGATCACCGGCGCGCTGATCGGCATCACCGTGGTGCTGGGCGCGGTGTTCCTGCCGATGGCGTTCTTCGGCGGCTCCACCGGCATCATCTACCGGCAGTTCTCCATCACCATCGCCTCGGCCATGGCGCTGTCGGCGCTGGTCGCGCTGACGCTGACCCCGGCGCTGTGCGCGACCCTGCTCAAGCCGGTGGAGCAGGAGCGCAAGCTCGGCCGGTTCTTCCAATGGTTCAACCGCAGCGTCGAGCGTGGCCAGCAGGCCTACCAGCGTCGCCTCGGCACCGTGCTGCAGCGGCCGCGGCGCTGGCTGGCGCTGTACGCGCTGGTGGTGCTGGCGATGGTCGTGCTGTACATGCGCATGCCCACCGGCTTCCTGCCGGTGGAGGACCAGGGCCAGGTGCAGATCCAGTTCACCACCCCGGAAGGCACGCCGTTGGCCAAGACCCAGGCCCTGGGCAAGCGCATCAGCGACTATTTCATGACCCACGAGAAGGCGAACCTGACCGCGATCTTCATGGTGGTGGGCCGCAACAACGCCGGCACCGGGCAGAACGCCGGCCAGGCGTTCGTGGCGCTCACGCCGTGGGGCGAGCGCAACCGCGACAACACCGCGCAGGCCATCATCGACCGCGCCAACGCGCATTTCCGCGACGTCGGCGATGCCAAGATCAGCGTGCTGTCGCCGCCGGCGGTGCGCGGCCTGGGCCAGTCCAGCGGCTTCGAGCTGTGGATCCGCGACAGCGACGGCGCCGGCCGCGCGGCGCTGCTGAAGGCGCAGCAGCAGGTGCTCAAGGCCGCCGGCGACGATCCGCAGCTGACCGCGGTGCGGCTCAACGGCCTGGGCGACAAGGCCCAGCTGCAGGTGGACATCGACCATGCGCAGGCCAGCGCGCTGGGGCTGGCGCAGAGCGACATCAACGCGACCCTGGCCACCGCCTGGGGCGGCAGCTACGTCAACGACTTCATCGACCGCGGCCGGGTCAAGCGCGTGTACGTGCAGGGCGATGCGCCGTACCGCGCGCTGCCGGAGGACATCGCGCAGTGGTACGTGCGCGGCAGCAGCGGGCAGATGGCGCCGTTCGCCAGTTTCGCCAGCACCCACTGGACCCGCGGCCCGCAGCTGCAGCAGCGCTTCAATGGGCTGCCGGCGGCGCAGATCCAGGGCGGCGCGGCGGCCGGCAGCAGTTCCGGCGAGGCGATGCAGCGGATGCAGGCGCTGGTGGCCAAGCAGGAGGGCTTCGACCTGCAGTGGAGCGGGCTGTCCTACCAGGAGCAGTTGTCCAGCAACCAGACGCTGTGGCTGTACACGGCCTCGATCCTGTTCATTTTCCTGTGCCTGGCGGCGTTGTACGAGAGTTGGTCGATCCCGGTGGCGGTGCTGCTGGTGATCCCGCTGGGCGTGGTCGGCACGGTGCTGGCGACCACGCTGGCCGGCTTCGTCAACGACATCTATTTCCAGGTCGGCCTGCTGACCACGATCGGCCTGTCGGCGAAGAACGCGATCCTGATCGTCGAGTTCGCCGAAGCGCGGCAGCGCGCCGGCATGCCGTTGCTCGAGGCGACGCTGGAAGGTGCGCGGCTGCGCCTGCGGCCGATCGTGATGACCTCGCTGGCGTTCGTGGCCGGCGTGCTGCCGCTGGCGCTGTCCACCGGCGCCGGTGCCTCCAGCCGCCGCGAGATCGGCGTGTGCGTGATCGGCGGCATGATCACCGGCACCGCGCTGGCGGTGCTGCTGGTGCCGCTGTTCTTCGTATTGGTGCGCCGTCTGTTCCACGGTCCGGCGCGGCAGGACGCGAGCGCTGCGGCGGCGTAAGCCGTAGACCGGCGAGGCGGCCCCGCGACGCGGTGCCGCCTTGCGACTAGACTTTGCGGTTCCCCACGCCATACGACCGCGCGATGAACGATTCCTCCTGTTGCGGCGCGCCCAGCGACGCACCGGCCCACTGGTCCGACCGCATCCGCGATATCGCCGATTTCCCGAAACCGGGCATCGTGTTCAAGGACATCACCCCGCTGCTGGCCGACGGGCCGGATTTCGCCTCTGCCGTGGATGCGCTGGCCCAGCCCTGGCGCGGCACCCCGCTGGACGCGGTGCTGGGCATCGAGGCGCGCGGCTTCATCCTCGGCGCGCCGCTGGCGCACGAACTGCGCACCGGGTTCGTGCCGGTGCGCAAGCCCGGCAAGTTGCCGGCGCAGACCCTGGCCCAGGACTATGGCCTGGAGTACGGCCGCGATCGCATCGAGATCCATGCCGATGCACTGCAGCCGGGCATGCGCGTGCTGCTGGTCGACGACGTCCTTGCCACCGGCGGCACCCTGCTGGCCGCGCTGGCGCTGGCGCAGCGGATGGGCGCCGAGGTGGTCGCGGCGACGGTGCTGGTGGAACTGGCCGGGCTCGGCGCGCGGGCGCGCTGGCCCGCGGACATCCCGCTCACCGCGCCGCTGCGCTACTGACGCCGACGCTGGCGCCGCGCATGGGCGAGGCCGCAAGCGGTCGCGCCCGCGCCGGCAGCCGGTTCAATGCGGGTAGATCACGTCCTCCAGCGCCGGGTCGGCATGCGCGGCGGCATGGCTCAGCTGGCCATCGAACGGACCGACCTTGCAGATCCGCCCGTCGTCGGCGAACACCAGCTGCAGGCCGTGTTCCTGTTCCCAGTCGCAGTTGCATTCCAGGCTGATGCGCAGGCGGCCGTCGCGGTGGCGGTCGACATACGCCTCGTTGCCGAACTGCACGTGCGCCCACACCTCGGCGGGGCCGGCGATCTCCGGCGAAGGCCATCCGTACTTGGCGCACAGCGCCTGCGTGTGCCGGTAGTAGGCGAACACGTGCGGCGCGGCCGCGGCAAACACCGCGGCGTCGAGCTGCAGGAAGGTCTCGATGGCGGGCGCTGCGTCGGCCGGGACGTCGCCGGCGTCGCAGCCCACCAGCACGAAGCAGCAGGTGGCGGGCATCCACGGCACCGGCACCGCCTCGCTCCACAGGTTGCCGTCCTCGTCCGGCTGCAGCGACGCCAGGATCCGCTGCGTCGTGTTCACAGCTTGGCGACCCGGAACCGGCGGCCCTTGATCTTGCCGGCCTGCAGCTGCGCCAGCGCCTTGCCGGCGTGGGCGCGGGCGATGGCGACGTAGGAGCGGGTGGGGTAGATGGCGATCTTGCCGATCGCCGCGCCGGACAGCCCGGCATCGCCGGTCAGCGCGCCGAGGATGTCGCCGGGACGCAGCTTGTCGGTCTTGCCGCCGTCGATGCGCAGGGTCACCATCGCCGCCTGCGGCAACTGCGCCGGCCGCGCGGTCGCCAGCGGCGCGCGCGACCAGCGCAGCGGCTGGCCCTGTTCGGTTTCCAGCGCCTGCGCGCGCGCGGTCTCGCGCGGCGCCACCAGGCTCAGGGCCAGGCCGTGCTTGCCGGCGCGCGCGGTGCGGCCGATGCGGTGGCGGTAGGTCTCGCTGTCGGTCGGCAGTTCGTAGTTGATCACCGCCGCCAGGTCTTCCACGTCCAGCCCGCGCGCGGCCACGTCGCTGGCCACCAGCACGTTGCAACTGCGGTTGACGAAGCGCACCAGCACCTCGTCGCGGTCGCGCTGCTCCATGTCGCCATGCAGCGCCAGCGCCGAGAAGCCGAACTGCTGCAGCGACCCGGCGACCTCGTCGACCTCCTTGCGGGTATTGCAGAACACCACGCTGGATTCGGGGGTGAAGCGCAGCAGTAGGCCGGCCACCGCCTTCTGCCGGTAGGTGGGGTCGACCTCGAAGAACTGCTGGTCGATCTCCGGGGCGCTGTCGGCGCCCTCGACGGTGATTTCCGCCGGTTCCTTCAGCAGGTCGCGCGCCAATGCCCGGATTTCCTCGGGGAAGGTGGCCGAGAACAGCAGGCTCTGCCGGTGCTTGTCGCAGCGGCTGGCGATCTCGCGGATCGGCTCCTCGAAGCCCATGTCGAGCATGCGGTCGGCCTCGTCCAGCACCAGCGTGCGCACCCCGCCAAGATGCAGTGCCCGCTTGCGCGCCAGCTCCTGGATGCGGCCGGGCGTGCCGACCACTACCTGCGGGTCGTGTGCCTCCAGCGAGGCCAGCTGCGGCGCCAGCGGCATGCCGCCGGTCAGCACCACCAGTTTCATGTTGGGAATGCCGGTGGCCAGCTTGCGCAACTGCTTGCCGACCTGGTCGGCCAGTTCGCGGGTCGGGCACAGCACCAGCGCCTGCGCGCGGCTCAGCGCCGGATCCAGCTTGTGCAGCAGGCCCAGGCCGAACGCCGCGGTCTTGCCGCTGCCGGTGGGCGCCTGCACGATGACGTCCTGGCCGGCCAGGATCGGCGGCAGGCTCTGCGCCTGCACCGGGGTCATGCCGGTGTAACCGAGCGCGTCGATGCCGGGCGCGAGCGCCGGGGAAAGGGAGAGGGTGGCGAAATCGGTCATGCGGCATTTTAGCCGGTGAGAGGCCGGGATTCGGGAGTGGGGATTCGGGATTGGGTGGTCCGGCGAGCGCTGAGCATCGCGTTATGCCCGTTGCGCGTCGTAGGAGCGGCTTCAGCCGCGACGGGCGTGCCCGGCAAAGCTTGTCGCAATTGTGGCGCGATGCGCGCTTTTACCAGGGTTGCGATCGGCGCGTCGCAGGCGTCGGCGCCGAACCGTACCCCGCGCCGCTCCACTGCGATGCGCGCAATTCGGCGGCGATGGCCGCTGCGCAGGGAGGCGACGCGACGCTCGGCTTCGGCGAAGGGCGCATCCACGTACAATGGTGCGATGCCTCTTATCACTCTGCAGAACCTCGACTACAGCGTCGGCGGCCCCTTGTTGCTGGAAAAGACCGACCTGTCGATCGAGCCGGGCGAACGCATCGCCCTGATCGGCCGCAACGGCGCCGGCAAATCCACCCTGATGAAACTGATCGCCGGCGAGCTCAAGCCCGACGACGGCGAGGTCCGCGTGCAGCAGGGCGTGCGCATCGCCCGGCTCGAGCAGGAGGTGCCGCACGGCGCCGCCGGCAGCGTGTTCGACGTGGTCGCCGACGGCCTGGGCGAGCTCGGCCATTGGCTGGCCGAGTTCCATCGGCTCAGCCATGCCGCCGAGTTCGACGGCGATGCGCTGGGCGCGGTGCAGTCCAAGATCGATGGCGCCAATGGCTGGGCGCTGGACCAGCGGGTCAACGAGACCCTGACCCGCCTGGAACTGGACGGCGATGCCGAGTTCGCGCGGCTGTCCGGCGGCATGAAGCGCCGGGTGCTGCTGGCGCGGGCACTGGTGTCGGCGCCGGACCTGCTGTTGCTGGACGAACCGACCAACCACCTCGACATCGAGGCCATCGACTGGCTGGAAGGCTTCCTCAAGGGCTGGAACGGCAGCGTGGTGTTCGTGACCCACGACCGGCGCTTCCTGCGTGCCCTGGCCACGCGCATCGTCGAGATCGATCGCGGCCAGGTCAGCAGCTGGCCGGGCGACTGGGCCAACTACGAGCGCCGTCGCGAGGAGCGGCTCAACGCGCAGGCGCAGGAGAACGCGCGCTTCGACAAGCTGCTGGCGCAGGAAGAAGTGTGGATCCGCCAGGGCATCAAGGCGCGGCGTACCCGCGACGAGGGCCGGGTGCGACGCCTGGAAGCGATGCGCCGCGAGCGTACCCAGCGCCGCGAACTCGGCGGCAACGTGCGCATGGAGGCCGCGCAGGGCGAGTCCTCCGGCAAGAAGGTGATCGAGGCCAAGGACCTGAGTTTCGCCTTCGGCGCGCGCAGCATGGTGCGCGATTTTTCCACCACCATCCTGCGCGGCGACCGTATCGGCCTGATCGGCCCCAACGGCAGCGGCAAGACCACGCTGCTGAAGCTGCTGCTGGGCGAACTGACCCCGGACCAGGGCGAAGTGCGCGCCGGCACCAACCTGCAGGTGGCGTACTTCGACCAGTACCGCGCCACCCTGCGCGAGGACTGGAGCGCGATCGAGAACGTGGCCGAGGGCCGCGACTTCATCGAGGTCAACGGCAAGCGCAAGCACGTGCATGCCTACCTGCAGGATTTCCTGTTCACCCCGGAACGCGCGCGCGCGCCGATCACCCGCCTGTCCGGCGGCGAGCGCAATCGCCTGCTGCTGGCGCGGTTGTTCGCGCAGCCGTCCAACCTGCTGGTGATGGACGAACCGACCAACGACCTGGACGTGGAAACCCTGGAACTGCTGGAAGAGTTGCTCGGCGACTACAGCGGCACCTTGTTGCTGGTCAGCCACGACCGCGACTTCATCGACAACGTGGTGACCTCGACCATGGTCATGGAAGGCGACGGCCGCATCGGCGAATACGTCGGTGGCTACAGCGACTGGGTGCGCCAGCGTCCGGCGGCGCCGGCCAGCGCGATGGCGGTGGCCAAGGCCTCGGCCACCGCCGCGGCGACCACGCCGGTGGCGGCGGCTGCGGCGCCCGCGTCCGCACCGGCCAAGCGCAAGCTCAGCTACAAGGACGCGCGCGAACTGGAGCAGCTGCCGGCGCGGATCGAAGCGCTGGAACAGCAGGTCGCGGCGCTGACCGAGGCGATGGCCGACCCGGCGTTCTACCAGCGCGACGCGGCGGCGGTGAACGCGCACACGCAGGCGCTGAGCCAGGCGCAGGCGGACCTGGATGCGGCGTATGCGCGATGGAGCGAGCTGGACGGTTGAAGCGCCGGGGCTCGGGACAAACACCCTGGGCCTGTAGCGGTAACGAGCACGGCGGCCGCTTTGCCGAGATCAAAGACCGGATGCGTGGGCGTTGGGGTGTATCGCGTCGGGGCTGAAGCCCCTCCCACAAGGGGGTACGTGCGGCGGCCCTGTTTGTGCGAGCGGTTCGACGCAGCGCGGTCAGGTCAATCCTGCTCCGCAGGCGCTTCCGCTTCCTCGCTGCCACCCACGAACGCGACGAAGCTGACGCCGTCCTGCGCCCACTCGCGGGCCACGTCGTCGAGGATCTCCAGCAGCACGTCGAATGCCGGCTGCGCCACGCTCTGCAACTGTCCGGCGTCCTCCAGCAGCAAGGCATAGCCGCGCGGCGAGGGCAGCCAGGACAGGTCGCGCAGGCCGTCGGTGAGCGCGTCCCAGTTGCGGCCGAAGCCGGGCGGAAAGTCCAGTTGCGCGGCCAGCCGCATCAGCAGCATGGCCTTGCCGGTGCAGCCGTGCAGGTCGATCCGGCACAGCCGCAGGCCAGCATCGCGGGCCAGCGCGGCGACGCTGTCCAGGTCGCGGTTGGCCACGCGGTAGACGCCGGAGGCGGCAGGTTCGGCCAAATTCAGTGCGAACGGGAAGCCGCTCACGGCGCCGGCCTCGCACTGCCCACCTGGAAGCTGCGGAAGCTGTCGTAGTGATCGTCGCTGTAGTACCAGACCTGCGGTGGCGTGCCGCCGGTGACGATGCGGCGCGCGCCGCGATGCGACAGGCCCGGGGTATCGACGGTGTATTCGCGGTAGTAGCCGCGCGGTTGCGGCGGGAGCCGGTTCTCGCGGTTGCCGAACACGCTGCCGTCCTGGCGATGCGGGAACGGCCCGCCGCGCAGGATCAGCGCCACCGTGGCGCGCGCCTCGGGCGGCAGGAACGCCGGCAGGTCCGGCGATGCCGCGTCGGCTGCGGGCGCGGATCTGCCGGGCGCGGTGTAGGGCGCCTGTGCGGACGCGTCGAGCGAGGGCGCGAACTGCTGGTGCGGCGGATGCTGCAGCCCGCGGATGCCCCACAGCCCGCCCACCAGCAACACGATGGCGGCGATCAACAGCACGGGCTTGCGCATGGACTCTCCTGCAGGAACGGCAGCGGCGCGCGGCATGGCGCCATCGCTCACAGTATGGGCCGGCCTGCCTGTTCCGGCTCTAAACGCCGCCTGCCATGACCTTTCCGCGGGCGATTCACATCCGACTAACCGGGGCGTGGGGCATGGTAGGCGCCGATTCGCAAGGCCGGCCGGCACCGCCGCCGCGGGATGGGACGATGTTTCCCCGGCCGCGCCCTTGGTAAGGCCGCCGACCGTCCCTACCATTGCTCACGCAACGCTCGTCCTTTCGACGGCGAAAGTCCAGGAGAACCGCATGGCCTACACCCTCCCCAAGTTGCCCTACGCCTACGACGCGCTGGAACCGCACATCGATGCGCAGACGATGGAGATCCATCACACCAAGCATCACCAGACCTACATCAACAACGTCAATGCCGCGCTGGAAGGCACCGAGTACGCCGATCTGCCGATCGAGGCGCTGGTGTCCAAGCTGAAGTCGCTGCCGGAGAACCTGCAGGGCCCGGTGCGCAACAACGGCGGCGGCCATGCCAACCACTCGCTGTTCTGGACGGTGATGGCGCCCAACGCCGGCGGCACCCCCAGCGGCGACGTCGCCAAGGCGATCGATAGCGAACTGGGCGGCTTCGACAAGTTCAAGGACGCCTTCACCAAGGCCGCGCTGACCCGCTTCGGCAGCGGCTGGGCCTGGCTCAGCGTCACCCCCGACAAGAAGCTGGTGGTCGAGAGCACCGCCAACCAGGACAGCCCGCTGTTCGAGGGCAACACCCCGATCCTGGGCCTGGACGTGTGGGAACACGCCTACTACCTGAAGTACCAGAACCGCCGTCCGGACTACATCGGTGCGTTCTTCAACGTGGTCGACTGGAAGGAAGTGGAGCGCCGCTACCACGCCGCGATCGGCTGATCGCGCGCCAGCATCGCACTGGGAAAAGGCCGGGTTCGCCCGGCCTTTTTTTGTGGGTGCCAGACAGATGCGCTGGAGGTGCGGACGGGGTGTGGCTGCGAGGTAAAGAGAGGCAGCTTGGTGCGTTGCCTTCGAGCGCGTGCGCAGGGTGCTTCGCAGCGATGGCGGTCTGCGCCGCATCGGTGACCGCTTGTGTTGCTGCGTCGCCAGGGCAGCGCAAACGACGACAAAAGGCCACTTGTAGGAGCGGCTTCAGCCGCGACGGGCGTTACCGGGGATGCCCGTCGCGGCTGAAGCCGCTCCTACAACAGATGCCGCGATGCGTGACGAAAGCATGGCATTAGTGGTGCCCAATCGCTCCGGGCCGATGGCATGTCGATGCAGGTCCACCCCATCCGCCGCATCGCACGGCCGTGATCGCACGGCGCATGAACGCGTCCAGCCTGCCGTCCGCTACGGCACCGGCGGCAGCGAGACCGGCAGCGGGTCGAGCGGCTGCAGCGCCATCAGCAGGCCGCGCGTACCGGCTGCGGGCGGCTCCGGCGCCGGCGCGAACAGGCGTGCGCCGTGCACGGGGCGGAAGTGGCCGCGTTCGAAGAACACGTGGTCGGCGGCCGCCGCCGTGCCGGGCGCACGCACGGCGATCCGGTTGCGCGCCGATTCGCCGCTTACGCTGCCGTCCTCGAAGCGCACTGCCAGCGGCGCCAACTCCGGCGCGCGCGCTGCGGCAAAGAAGCCGCCCGCCAGCAACGACGGCACGTCCTCGGCGGTGGCATCGATCCATGCCATCAGATCCTCGGCCTGCTCGCGGCGGCTGGCGCCACCGTCGCGCGCAGCATGCAGGCGGGTGAAGTACAGGTTCACCGGCTGCCCATGCAGATCCACCCGCACCAGGCCGGCCACGCTGTAGTCCTCCAGCGGATGCAGCAGGGTTTCGGCTTCCTCCAGCACCGGCAGGCGGGTCAGCAGCGCGTTGCCGCGGCGTTGCGGCCGGCTCGGCGGATCGGGGCTGATGAAATGGCAGTGGTAGCCCAGGCGCGCGGCCAGCCATTGCGCCTGGTTCGGCAGCTCCGGCGTCTGCAGCACTTCCTGCAGCGCGATGGCGTCGGGATGCAGGCGCTGCAGGGCCTCGACGATCCGCTCGCGGCGCGCGTTCCAGTCGTCGCCGTCCTGCGCTTGGCGTGGATCGCCGGCGAGGGTGAGGGTGACCACGGTGATCGGGCTGTCCGGCGTTGCCGAGACCGTCGGCACCGCGTCCGCCGCCACGTGCGCGTGTGCCAATGCGGCCACGGCCAGCAACAGCCAGCCGGTGCGATGCCATCGGAAGACGCGGGGAGTCATGCGGGCGATGCTACGGCGCAGGGTCTCAGGGTTGCGTATACAGCCAGCGGTGCTGCGGCAACCGCCACACAATCGCTGCGGCGCAGGTGGCACTCGCGCACAACGCCCCGCCTCCGGCGCGCGGAGGCGGGGCGGGACCTGGACGTGGTGTCCTCGCTCAGGGCTGCAGCACGCCGTCCTTCAGGTGCAGCGGCGCGCGCGCCTCCACCTGCGTCGCCGAACGGCCGAGCAGCACCTCGTAGTCGCCGGCGGCGATATGCCAGTGGCGCTTCTTCGGATCGTAGTCGGCCAGGGTCTTGGGCTCGGCGACGATGCTGACGTGGCGGCTCTCGCCCGGCTTGAGCATCACCTTGTCCCAGCCGACCAGGCGGATCGGGGTGTGGTGGCCCTGCGGCAGGCGCAGGTACAGCTGCGGCACGTCGGCACCTTCGCGATCGCCGGTGTTGCGCACGTCGAAGCTGGCGACGACATGGTGACCGTCGGCCTGCACCTTGAAGTTGGCGTAGGCGAACGTGGTGTAGGACAGGCCGTAGCCGAACGGATACACCGGCTCCAGGCCGCGCGCGGCGAACCAGCGGTAGCCGACGTTGGCGCCTTCGATGCTGTAGTCGACGTTGCTGCCGGCCGGTTGCGCCGGCTTGAAGCCCAGGCCGGGAATCGACGGCCGCGGCAGTTGCGACACGTCGCGCAGCCAGGTCACCGGCAGGCGCCCGGACGGGTTGACCTCGCCCAGCAGCAGCCGCGCCAGGCCTTCGCCGCCGCGGATGCCCGGGTACCAGGCCTCCAGCACCGCCGGCACCTGCTGCAGCCACGGCATCGCCACCGGGCCGTTGGTCTCCAGCACCACCACCGTCTTCGGGTTGGCCTTGGCCACGCCGGCGATCAGCGCGTCCTGCTTGTCAGGCAGCGCGATATCCGGCAGGTCCACCGACTCGGCCGACCACTGCGTAGCGAACACGATGGCCACGTCGGCCGCGCGCGCGAGCTTGGCCGCCGCCGCGGGATCGTCGCCACTCGCGTAGTCGATCTGGGCGTCGGGCAGGGCCTTGCGCAAGGCCTGCAGCGGCGAGGACGGATGGAACATCACCGGGCCCGGCCAGGTGGTCGGGGCGATGCCCGGCACCGCGTTGCCGCCGTTGACAGTGACGCCGACCATCGACGAGCCGCCGCCGCCGATCGCGCCCTTGTCGGCATGGCCGCCGATCACCGCGATGCGGCGCACGTTGCGCGACAGCGGCAGCAGCTTGCCCTCGTTGCGCAACAGCACCGTGCCTTCCTCGACCACGCGCTGCGCGGCCAGGCCGCCGGCCGCGTCGTCGATCGGCTGGTGCTGCGGCGGGTTGTCGAAGCTGCCGGTGGCGATGAACGCGCGCATGATGCGCTTGACCATGTCGTCCAGGCGCGCCTGCGGCACGGTGCCGGCGGCCACCGCCATGCGCAGCGGCTGGTCGAAGTACACCGCCTTGTCGAACACTTCGCCGGCCGACTGCTGGTCCAGGCCGGCCAGCGCGGCCTTGGAGCCGCTGTGCACGCCGCCCCAGTCGGACATCACGTAGCCGGGAAACTTCCATTCCTGCTTCAGCACCTGGTTGAGCAGGTAGTCGTTTTCGCAGCCGTACACGCCGTTGATGCGGTTGTAGGAGCACATCACCGAGCCGGGCTGGCCGATCTTCAGCGCCAGCTCGAAGGCCAGCAGGTCCGACTCGTGCATGGCCTGCTCGCCGATGTCGGCGCTGTGGGTGTTGCGCCCGGTCTCCAGGTCGTTCATCGCGAAGTGCTTCATGGTCGAGACCACGTGCTGGCTCTGCACGCCGCGGATCGATTCGCCGACCATGGTGCCGGCCAGCAGCGGATCCTCGCCGGCGTACTCGAAGTTGCGGCCGTTGCGCGGGTCGCGCTGCAGGTTGACGCTGCCGGCCAGCAGCACGTTGAAGCCCTGCTGCCAGGACTCGCGGCCCATGGTCGCGCCGCCGGCGAAGGCCAGCTGGCGGTTCCAGGTGGCGGCGGTGGCGGGGCCGGACGGCATCGCGGTGGCGTGGTCGCCGGGGCGGATGTTGCCGGGATTGGTCACGCCGAGGCCGGCATCGGCCAGTTGCTGCGACGGGATGCCCAGGCGTTCGATCGCCGGCACGTAGCCGGCCGAGCCCAGCGCACCGGCCGGCTTCGGGCCGCCGTCCTTGCCCAGGCCGAAGTAGCTGTGCAGCATCTGGAACTTCTCGTCCTGGGTCATCGCCTGCACCAGCAACGTGGCGCGACGGTCCGGCGACAGGCTGCGATCGTTCCACGGGCGCTGCGCAGCGGCGCTGGCGTTCGGCGCGGAGGCTGCGCGGGCGGCCGTCGCCGGCGGCGCGGCGGAGGCGGGCGCGGCCAGCGCGAGGGTCAGGCAAAGGGATCCTGTAAACGTTTTCATATCGGGGCGAACAGCCTCTCTAAGCAGATGAAGGGAAGGCGCATCGGGGGGAGTCGGGGGAGGGCGGAACCGCGCGTCAGGACGGGGCTTCGTCGCTGCGCATGACCGGGTACAGGCGGTAGCGCTCGTCCCAGGAACTGTGGCGGCGGTAGAAGAACTCCAGCCGCGCCTGCGGATCCTTGGCGAAGGCCGCGTCGTGTTCGAGCTTGTCCTCGAACTCCGCCTTGAGCGCCGGGTCGCTGGCCAGCATCTGCCGGGCCACGTCCTCGGCGACGTAGTCTTCCATGTATTCGGCACGCTCGAACGCGCTGTTGAACTCGCCCCATTGCAGCAGCGAGTCCGGCGCCTGCGGTTCCAGCAGCGCCATCAGCAGCCGCGCCTTGGGCTGGGCGACCGGCACGAACAGCGCACCGGCGCCGACCGCGCGGGTCTCCGCTTTCCAGGCGCCGGTGACGCTGAGTCGCTGGTGGCCTTCGGAGGAGCGTGCGGCGAAGCTGGCGGTGTCGGCGCGGAAGGTCTGCACCGGCAGGGTGGCGTCATGCTCCAGGGTGCGGAAGGCGATGCCGTGCTGGCGCAGCTTGGCGCCGACCAGGGCGGCCTGCGCCGCCGGCACCACGTAACCGGCGCGCGGCGCGGCGACTTCGATGCTGGGTACGATCTGGTCGCGCAGCGGCACCCGCCAGACTTGCGGGGTGCGTTCGTCGTAGCGGGTCATCAGCGCGCCGGAGACCGGCGAGGGCGTGCGCGTGTAGGCGTAGCCGCGGAAGTCCACCAGGTGCGAGGCGTCGGTGGTGCGGTAGTCCAGCGCCACGGTCTGCCCGCCCAGCGCTTGCGCGCGCGCGTCGGCGGCCAGCGCGTCGGCGCGCCATTGCGCGCCGTGCCGCGCCACCTGCTGCAGTACCGAGACGATGGTGTTGCGGGTGATGCGCACGCGCTCGGGGTAGCGCTTCCACGAGTGCGTCTCGACCAGCATGCCGAAGCGGTTGCGCAGCTGGAAGTAGCCGTGCGAGAAGCGCGGCGTCGGCACGCCGTCCTCGAAGCCGGAGGCCGGGTCGTCGTTGACCACGAACGAGGGGTAGTAGGGCAATGGCAGCGAGCCCTGCCGCTTCAGGTCGGCGAGCACGCCGTCGCGCAGGCGCAGGCCATCGCCGCGCAGCGCGGTGTCGCCGGCGTGCAGCGGTTCCACCTGGATCGACACGTCGTGCTCGAACTGCGCGCCGTCGGTGACGTGCAGGTCCACGTACAGCAGCGGATCCCACTGCCCGACCAGGCGCAGCATCGCCTGCATCTCCGGCGCATCGGCCTTGACGTAGTCGCGGTTGAGGTTGAGGTTCTGCGCGGTGGTGCGCCAGCCCATCTGCTCGGGGCCGCGCTGGTTGGGCCGGTTCCAGGCGCCGAAGCGCTCGTGCCCGTCGACGTTGAACACCGGCACGAACAGCCACACCTGCTTGTCCAGCGCGCCGCGTGCGGCCTGGCCGTCGAGCAACTGGCGCAGTGCCAGGAAGCCGGCGTCCTTGCCATCGATCTCGCCAGCGTGGATGCCGCCCTGGATCAGCACCACCGGCAGCATGCGCGCCTGTGCGGCCGCCGGATCCAGCGCGCCGGAGGTGGACACCGCCAGCGCCTTCATCGGCCGGCCTTCCGGCGTGGTGCCGAAGTCGAAGCAGCGCACCGCGTGCGGATAGCGCTGTGCGAACGCATCGCACAGGGCGATGGTCTCGGCATAGCGACCGGTGCGCACGAATCCGCTGCGCTCGGCTTCGGTGGACAGGCCCGCCTCGCTGGCCAGCGATGGCATGCTGCACAGCAGCATCGGTAACAGCAGGGTGGCCAGCCTGGCTCGGATCATCTCGGCACCGTCTCGGGACAGACCCCCATGATGCGGGCAGCGCGCCGATTGCGAAAGCACCCTGGGGCGTGTCACCCATTCCCGAGCATGCCGCGCCGCAATTGCGCGTGCCTGTGGCAAGGAAGCGCGAGGACGTGGATGTGCGTCCACGCCCGCGCGATGACGCGGCCACGGGCGCG
This sequence comes from Xanthomonas sp. PPL134, assembly GCF_040595915.1. Lineage (NCBI taxonomy): Bacteria > Pseudomonadati > Pseudomonadota > Gammaproteobacteria > Lysobacterales > Lysobacteraceae > Xanthomonas > Xanthomonas sp. PPL134. The sequence continues at coordinate 458,593 of NZ_JAMDLL010000002.1, read as the reverse complement.
CAACCGCGGCCCTTCGGGTTGGGCCTGGCAGGCGCGCGGCCGGCGCCGCGCGGCTTGACCTGACGGCCAGTCGGGCGCTGCGCCACGCAACGCCGGCCGCGCGCCTGCCAGAGCCAACGCGGCATCCTCGGGAATGCGTGACACGCCCTAGCGGTTCGATTCGCCGGAACGATCGGGTAACCTTCTGAAAATTTTGCCTGGACGAGGGCCCGTGAGCAGCCAAGCCACCACGAGACACGCCGCATGAGCGCGGCGCAAGAGCGCGCCACTGCGCGCATGCCGCGGCAGATTCCGTACATCATCGGCAACGAGGCCTGCGAGCGCTTCAGCTTCTACGGGATGCGCAACATCCTGGTGCAGTTCCTGATCACCTCGCTGCTGCTGCAGGAAGTGACCGCGCCCGGCCGCGAGGCCGAGGCCAAGCACATCATGCACAGCTTCATGATCGGCGTGTACTTCTTCCCGCTGCTCGGCGGCTGGTTGGCCGACCGCTTCTTCGGCAAGTACAGCACCATCCTCTGGTTCAGCCTCATCTACTGCGCGGGGCACCTGTGCCTGGCGCTGTTCGAAGGCCATCGCACCGGCTTCTTCCTCGGCCTGGGCCTGATCGCGCTGGGGGCCGGCGGGATCAAGCCGCTGGTGGCCTCGTTCATGGGCGACCAGTTCGACCAGGGCAACAAGCACCTGGCCAAGGTGGTGTTCGACGCCTTCTACTGGATCATCAACTTCGGCTCGCTGTTCGCCTCGCTGCTGATTCCGCTGGCGCTGAAGAACCTGGGGCCGGCGTGGGCGTTCGGCATTCCCGGCATCCTGATGCTGGTGGCGACCCTGGTGTTCTGGGCTGGCCGCCACCGCTACGTGCGCGTGCCGCTGCCGCCCAAGGATCCGCACGGCTTCGCCCAGGTGGTACGCACCGCGTTGCTGCGGCAGGCGCCGGGGCAGGGGCGCCCCGGGCTGGCCCTGGCCGGCGTGGCGGTGCTGCTGGCGCTGGGCACGTTCGCGCTGGTGCCGACGCTGGGCCTGGTGATCTGCCTGTGCCTGGCGCTGGTGCTGCTGCTGGCCGGCATCGGCGGCGGCACCTGGTGGCAACTGGAACGCGCCCGCGCGGTGCACCCGGATGCGGCGGTGGACGGCGTGCGCGCGGTGCTGCGGGTGCTGGTGGTGTTCGCGCTGGTCACCCCGTTCTTCTCGCTGTTCGACCAGAAGGCCTCGACCTGGGTGCTGCAGGGCCAGCAGATGCAGATGCCCGACTGGTTCAGCGCCTCGCAGATGCAGGCGCTGAATCCGGCGCTGGTGATGCTGCTGATCCCGTTCAACAACCTAGTGCTGTACCCGCTGCTGCGCCGGCGCGGCTACGAGCCGACCGCGCTGCGGCGGATGACCGCCGGCATCGCCTTCAGCGGCCTGGCCTGGATCGTGGTCGGCAGCCTGCAGGTGATGATGGACGGCGGCGACGCCTTGTCCATCGCCTGGCAGATCCTGCCGTATGCGCTGCTGACCTTCGGCGAAGTGCTGGTCTCGGCGACCGGCCTGGAGTTCGCCTACAGCCAGGCGCCGCAGTCGATGAAGGGTGTGGTGATGAGTTTCTGGAACCTCACCACCACCGTCGGCAACCTGTGGGTACTGCTGTCCAACGCGGCGGTACGCAATGACCGCGTCACCGCCCACATCGGCAGCACCGGGCTCAGCGAGACCGCGTTCCTGATGTTCTTCTTCGCCGCCTTCGCGTTCGTCGCCGCACTGCTGTTCGGGCTGTACGCGCGCCGCTATCGCATGGTCGACCACTACCGCCCCGCCTGAGACCCCGCATGCCCTCCGTCACCCCCGTCAACCTGATCCTGATCGTCCTCACCGTGCTGGTGTCGTGGGCGGCGTTCAACAACCGCCGGCTGCTCGACCGGCTGATCCTGTGGCCGCCGGCGATCGACCGCCACAAGCAGTACGACCGGCTGGTGACCTACGGCTTCATCCACGCCGATTTCCCGCACCTGCTGTTCAACATGGTCACGCTGTACTTCTTCGGCGGACCGATCGAGGTGCTGATGGAGCGGATGACCGGCAACATGCTGGTGTACCCGCTGTTCTACCTGTCGGCGCTGGTGGTCTCGATCCTGCCCAGCTACCTGAAGAACCAGAAGAACCCCAACTACATGAGCCTGGGTGCGTCCGGCGCGGTCTCGGCGGTGCTGTTCGCCTTCATCCTGATGGCGCCGTGGACCGGGATCTTCTTCTTCTTCATCCCGATCCCCATCCCGGCGATCCTGTATGCCGTGTTCTACGTCGGCTACAGCATCTGGATGGACCGCCGCGGCGGCGACAACGTCAACCACAGCGCACACCTGGCCGGCGCGGCGTTCGGCGTGATGTTCCTGCTGATCATGGAGCCGTCGGTGCTGCAGCACTTCCTGGGCGAGCTGGCCAACCCGCGCTTCGGCCGCGGGTGATGCGCGGCGCGGCGGCAGCTACGTGGGAGCGTGGCGCCGCGCGATTTTGAGACGTTGAGGGAGACGCCGGGCGCGTGGGTGCGGCCGTGCACGACCGCCATTGCGCATGGGGTGGCTGCGGCGGCCGTATGGCCGCCGGCAGCGCTCAGCGGGTCTGCTGCCCGCGCAGCTGCACCTTGGCGCTGCCGATGCTGGCGTTCTCGTAGGTGCGCTTGAGGCGCTGGTAGACCTCATCGTCGAGCTGCTGGAACTCGCCGCCCTGGTGGTCGCCGCTGACCGACAGTTGGAACAGCCCTTCGAGCAGGGAGGCGTTGTGGTCGCCCTGGTCGTATTTGCTCTCGTTCTCGCTCATGCGCGTGGCTCCCTGTTGGATCGCTGCGTGATGGGAAGTGCAACTCCCATGCCAGGTTTTCGGACTGTCCTGGCGGTATCGGCCGCGCGCGGCACGACTTGAGCGGCGGGCGGCTGACGCGCCGTGTCGGCGGCGTGACGCATTGGGGCAGGTGCTTCACATGGCCGCGGCAAGCGGCAGCGGACACTGCGTGCTCCGCGCCCCGTCCATTTCCGCATGTCCGCAGCCAACGTCCCGATCGCGCACGATCCGCAACAGCGCCGCTTCACCCTGGAGGTCGACGGCCATCGCGCCGAACTCGACTACGTGCTGGAGCAGGGGCGCATGGTCATCACCCACACCGGGGTGCCGACGCCGATCGGCGGGCGCGGCCTGGCGGCGCAGCTGGTCACCGCCGCGCTGGACCACGCGCAGGCACAAGGCTGGAAGGTGGTGCCGGCGTGTTCGTACGCGGCGGTGTTCATCCAGCGGCATCCGCGCTACGCCGCGCTGCTCGGTTGAGCGAGCGGCATCGCAACGGCGCGATAATGCGCGCACTTCCACAAACATCGCAGGAACAGGGGCAGTCGACGTGAGCAGGGCAAAGACGATGGGTAATGGGCGGATGGCATGGACGGCACTGGCGGTCGCGGCGGCGCTGGCAGTGGCCGGCTGCAAGCGCGAGGAACCGGCCGCCGCACCGGCGCCCGCCGCGGCACCGGCGCAGAGCGAGGCCACCGCGCCGGCGGCATCGGAGCAGGCGCAGGCCGCGCCGCCGGAACTCAAGGACATCGTCGAACACAGCCCCAGCTATGTGGTCGGCATCACTTTCCCACCGTCGATCAATCGTTATCCGGGACTGGCCGACGCGGCCAACCGCTATGCCCAGAGCGCGCGCAGCGAACTGATGGAAGCGGTCGACGGACTCGGCAACGATCGCCCGCGCGCGCCCTACGAACTCTCGCTGCAGTTCGAGATGCTGCTGGAGCGTCCGGACCTGGTGGCGTTGAGCGCCGATGGCAGCCGCTACACCGGCGGTGCGCACGGCGAGCCGCTGGTGGCCCGCTGGGTGTGGCTGCCGCAGCAGCAGCGCATGCTCACCGCCGAGACGCTGATCCCGGATGCGTCGCACTGGAAGCAGGTGGCCGGCTATGTCGCCTCGCAACTGCGCCAGGCCGTGCAGACGCGGGTCGATGCCGAGCAGGTACCGCCGGAGGATCAGGAGGAGCAGGTGCGCAGCGCCAGCAAGATGATCGCCGAAGGCACCGAGCCGCAGGCCAGCAACTTCAGCCAGTTCCAGCCGCTGGTCGATGCGGCGGGCAAGATCACCGCGCTGCGCTTCGTGTTCCCGCCGTACCAGGTCGGGCCATACGCCGATGGCACGCAGACCGTGGACGTGCCGGCCAGCGTGCTGCGCGAACTGGTGGCGCCGGAGTACGCACCGCTGTTCGCCGCCTGAGCGTTCGCCGGCGCGCGGCTGCGCGTCGGCGTGTGCCTCCGGTGCATGGCGTCGACAGCGCGCGGGAACGCAACCCATGCCCTCGTCGTGGCGAGGCGCAATGGGTAGGATTGACGGCTACCCCACTTGCAATCGATGTCTCATGGGCAGTTTCGATCAGACCGAGCGACGTGTGGCGCATACCTGCGCGCGCTATCCGGCCTTCCCGCGCGAGCCCGCTGTGCTGGTCCGGCTGGTCAAGCATCTGTACAAGCGCGTGCATGCCAACGCCAGCGGCGTGCTCAAGGACTACGGCATCAGCCCGCCGGAGTACGAGATCCTGATGATGCTGTACGGCACGCCCGAGCAGCGCATCACCCCCACCGAGGTGGCCGAGGCCGCGGGCGAGAAGCCGGCCAACATCACCCGTCTCACCGACAGCCTGTGCAGCAAGGGGCTGCTGTCGCGCACCGCCAGTCCGGACGACCGGCGCAAGGTCGCGCTGACCCTGCAGCCGGCCGGCCTCGCCCTGATCGAGCGGCTGCTACCGGATGTGTGCGCGTTCCTCGATACGGAAACCGCGGCACTGGATGCGGGCGAGCAGCAGCAGTTGGAGGCGCTGCTGAAGAAGATGCTGGCCGGCATCGATGGCCTCGACGCTGCCGACGGCGCAAAGACGCCGGCGCTGCCCTGAGGGCACCTCGAAGACATCGCGTCCGCGGCAATCGAGCGGGATGCGATCTGCGCCTGTCGCGGCTGAAGCCGCTCCTACGGGACGCGTTCCGGCATGATCCAGAGATACGAAGGCGCGTTGTCCGGCCGAGCAGTCAGGGCGTCGGGCTGTTGCTAGCGCCAGCCGTGCGCACGTGCGCGCTGCTCGCCGTCTGCATCCAGCGCCTCGCCCGCGATGCGCGCATCCACCGCCTGCAGCACCGCGGCCGGCATCGGGCTGGCCGCCATGCGCATGCCGCCGCCACCGCCGCCCTCGTCGGCGGGCACCAGCAGTTCCACCCGCCATGCGCTGTTGCGCTGGCAGGCCAGGCCGGCGCTGGCGCGCGGCACGGTGAAGGTGCGGCAGTAATGGCCGTCGCGATCGCGGAAGCTCAGGCCGATGCGCACGCTGCCCTGGGGCTGGCCGGATAGTTGCTGCGTGAGCGCCCGCGCCAGCGCGCCTTCGGCAACACCGCCCTGGGTTGCCGCGACCATCGGGCCGGGCGCGGCACCCTGCGGCAATTGCCGCTGCGTGATCCACAGCCCCAGCAGCAGTGCCGCCGCCAACGCCGCCGGCAGCGCCCAGCGGCGGCGCGCCCGCGGCCGCAGCGGCGTCGGCCGGCTCGCCTGCGCCGTCGCATGGATGGGTGAGGGCGGCAGTGCCGCGACAGCGGCGTCCTGGCTGGGCGTGTCGGTCGGCCGTGCGCGCGCAGCGGCGAGCAGGCGCGCGGGCACGGCTTCGTCCAGCACCGGGGCGAAGCCGGCGCGCAGCCGTGCCTGCAGGCTGCGCAGCCGCTCCAGCGCCTGCGCCAGCTGCGGGTCGGTGCGCAGCGCCGCTTCCACTTGCGCGGCCTGCGCCGGCTCCAGTTCGCCGTCGGCGTAGGCCTGCAGGGTGAGTGTGTCGATGCTGGTGTTCATGCGGTCGCCTCCAGTGACGCCTGCAGGGCCTCGCGCCCGCGCGCGAGCCGGCTGGTGAGTGTGCCCAGCGGAATCTCCAGCACCGCTGCGGCATCCTTGTAGGACAGGCCTTCGATCAGCACCAGCGCGATCGCCAGGCGCTGTTCCTCGGGCAGGGCGGCCATCGCGGTCTGCACCGCCATCCAGTCCTGCTGCCGCTCCAGCGGCGTGTCGCCGACGTGTTCGCCCTCGGCGGCATCGACGAACACGTGTCGCCGTCGCCGCTGCGCCCGCACTTCGTCGATCCAGGCGTGGCGGATGATGCCGTACAGCCAGTACTGCAGCGGCGTCTCCGGCCGCCATTGCGCGGCACGGCGCAGCGCGCGTTCGATCGCGATCTGCAGCAGGTCGTCGGCATCCTCGCGCTGGCCGGCAACGGCACGCGCAAAGCGCCGCAGTTGCGGCAGCAGGGTGCAGATGCCGTCGCCGACGGCGGCCGTGGGATCGCCTTGCATGTGGGGGGTACGTTCGGCGGAGGCGTTTTCTTCCATGGGCGCGGCGCGGCGTTCACGGCGGGTCGGGATGGCAGGATTAGTGTGGCACGCCAACAGGGGCGGACAACGGAGCGGGGCATGGCGACGGGTAGGCGAATGCGCTGGATGGCCGTGGCATGGCTGGCGGTGGCGACACCGGCGCTGGCGCAGCTGGCGCTGCCATCGGCCGGCGGCCTGGTGCAGGACGTCACCCAGGGCATGCACAGCGGCATGGATCGGCTGGGGCAATCGATGCAGGACGCGCGCGGCGACCTCGAACGGCTGCGCCTGAAGCGCCTGCAGGCGTTGCTGCGCAGCGATCCGCGCGGGCTGGAGCGCGACGAGGGCGGCGCCGTGGTGATGCGCGGGCAGGTGGTGGCGCTGGAACCGGACGCGGCCGCGCTGCAGGCGGCACAGGCGGCCGGCTTCGCGGTGCTGGAGCAGCGCAGCTTCGGCGAATTCGGCCTGCGCCTGGTGGTGCTGCAGGTGCCGTCGGGCCTGTCCACGCGCCGCGCCCTGCTGCAATTGCGCGAGCGCGATCCGCAGGGCGATTACGACTACAACCACGTCTACAGCGGATCGGCGGCGACGTCGCCTGCGCCGGCACCGGCCGGCGCATCCGCTGGTCCAGCGGCCGCGGCTGCCGCGCCAGGCAACTTCGTGGTCGGCCTGATCGACAGCGGCGTGGACGCGGCGCATCCGGCGCTGGCCGGCGTGCAGGTACAGGCCTGGGGCTGCGACGGGCAGGTCCGCGCGCAGCCGCACGGCACGGCGGTCGCTTCGTTGCTGGCCGGACGCGCGGTGGCGCACGGGCCGTTCGCGCGCACGCTGTACGCGGCCGACATCTACTGCGGGCAGGCCGACGGCGGCACCGTGGTCGAGTTGGTCGGGGCGTTGGCCTGGATGGCGCAGCACCAGGTCCCGGTCATCAACATCAGCCTGATCGGCGGCGCCAACCGCGCCCTGCAGCTCGCCGTGCAACGCATGCTCGCGCGCGGGCACGTGCTGGTCGCGGCGGTCGGCAACGACGGCCCGGCGGCACCGCCGCTGTATCCCGCGGCCTATCCTGGCGTCATTGGCGTCACCGCGGTGGATGCACGGGCACGCGTGTTGCCGGAGGCCGGGCGTGGGCCGCAGGTGGCTTTCGCCGCGGTCGGCGAATTGATCGCGGCGGCGCCGCAGGGCCGTTGGCAGAAGCAGCGCGGCACGTCTTTCGCCGCGCCGCTGGTGGCGCGGCTGGCGGCACAGGCGTTGCCGCAGCCGGATCCGCAGGCGGCCGCGCAGGTGCGCACGCAGTTGCAGGCGCAGGCGCGCGACCTCGGTGCGCCCGGCACCGATCCGGTGTATGGCGCCGGCCTGCTCGGCGCGGACCTGGCGCTGCAGCGCGCGCCGGGCGGCTGAACGCATTCTGTCTGCGCCCGTGGCGGCGGGGATGTTCTGCGCCGTTCGATGCGTAGGACCAGATGAGAGCCGCAGATGGCCTGCGGCGACACGAGGAGAACGCGATGAACGGCAAGACTCTGTTGGCGAGCGCGATGCTGGTGGCGTCGGTGGCGTTGACCCCGGGTGTGGCCGGCGCGCAGGTGCTGGGCGGTGCGGGCAGCGTGGGCGGTGCGGTCAACGGCAGCCTGGGCGGCTTGGGCGGCGGCAGCCTCGGGGGCAACGGCATGGGCGCCGGCCGCCTGGACGCCGGAGTCCCGCTGGACCGCGCGCGCAGCGGGATCGAGCAACAGTCGCAGCGTGCGCGCATGGCGGCGCAGCGGGCGGCGGCACGTGGCGCCGCCACTGCGGATGGCGCGGCGCAAACTGCCGGCTCCGCGGTGAACGAGGGCCGCACGCTGGCCGGGAATACGGCCGCCAGCGGCAGTGCGGCGGCACGCAGCGCTGCCGCCGGCGCGATGGGCCAGGCCGACGGCGCGCTCGGCGCGGCGACCAGCGCGGCCAACCCCGCGACGGCGGTGTCGACCGCCGGCAGTGTCGCCGGTGCAGTCGATGGCGTGACCGGTAACGCTGCGGGTGCGGCGAGCGCGGCCGGCAGCGGCAGCGGCAACGGCGCCGCCAGCGGCGGCAGCCTGCCGACGGTGCCGGCCCTGTCCGGCAGCGGCAGTGCCAGCGGTGCGGCCAGTGGTAGCGCGTCGCACAGCGCGGGCACGCACGGCGGGTCGGTGTCGGGTCAGGCGGGTGCGGGCGGCCAGGGCGGCGCGCAGGCCGGCCATGGTCAGGCGCAGGGGCAGGCCAGCGGCAATGCGTCGGTGGGTGCCAGCATCAACGCCTCCAGCGACAGCCAGTAAGCCGCCGACGGCCGCGCGCGACGCAACACGCGTCGCCATCGCGACGGCAGGCTGAAAAACACGACGCCCGGCTGAGCCGGGCGTCGTGCGTATCGGGTGATGCGGTTGGTCGCGGGTGGAGGTGCTGCGCTGTTGCCGCGACCGGGCGGCACGGCCGCATGGGCCGTGCCGCGGCGCGCCTCAGCGGGCGCTGGGCGTGGTGGCCGGCGCGGCGTTGAGGCCGCGCTTCTCCAGCAAGGGCTCGATCTGCGGGGCGTGCCCGGCGAAGTCCTGGAACAACTGCATCGCATCCACGCTGCCGCCGCGCGAAAGCAGCGTCTTGCGGAAGCGGTCGCCGTTGGCGCGGCTCAGCCCGCCGTGCTGCTTGAACCACTGCTGGGTGTTGGCGTCCAGCACCTCGGACCAGATGTAGGCGTAATAGCCGGCCGCGTAGCCGCCCATGATGTGGCTGAAGTACGGCGTGCGGTAGCGCGGCGGCACCGGCGCGTAGGCGATGCCGTCGGCGGCCAGCGCCTTGGCCTCGAAGTCCATCACGCCCGAGGCCGGCGGCACCTGACCGGGGCTGAGCTGGTGCCAGCGCTGATCCAGCATGGCCGCGCCCAGGTACTCGGTGGTGGCGAAGCCCTGGTTGAACTTGGCGGTGGCCACCACCTTGTCCAGCAGCGCCTGCGGCATCGGCGCGCCGCTCTGATAGTGCTTGGCGTAGTGCTTGAGGATGGCCGGATCGTCGGCCCACATCTCGTTGACCTGCGAGGGGAACTCGACGAAGTCGCGCGGCACGCTGGTGCCGGAGAAGTAGGGGTACTTCACGTTCGAGAACATGCCGTGCAGCGCATGGCCGAACTCGTGGAACGCGGTGGTGACCTCGTCCCAGGTCAGCAGGGTCGGTTGCCCGGCCGGCGGCTTGGGGATGTTGAGGTGGTTGGCGACCACCGGCTTGTCGCCGGTCAGCGCCGACTGCGACACGTAGGAGCTCATCCAGGCACCGCCGCGCTTGGACTCGCGCGCGTACATGTCGGCGATGAAGATCGCCAACTGGCTGCCGTCGGCGTCGAACACGTCGTAGACCAGCACGTCGTCGCGGTAGGTCGGCAGGTCGGTGCGCTGCTTGAAGGTCAGCCCGTACTCCTGGTTGGCGGCGTAGAACACGCCGTTTTCCAGCACGTTCTTCAGTTCGAAGTAGGGCTTGAGCTGGGCCTCGTCGAAGTCGTACTTGGCCTGGCGCACCTTCTCGGTGTAGTAGGCCCAGTCCCAGGCTTCGAGCTTGAAGCTCGGCTTGCCGGCGGCCTTTTGCTCCTGGTCGATCATCGCCTGCAGGTCGGCGGCCTCGCGCTTGGCGTTGGCCACCGCGGCCGGCGCCAGCTTGCCGAGCATGGCGTTGACCGCTTCAGGGGTCTTGGCGGTCTGGGTTTCCAGCGAGTAGGTGGCGTGGTTCGGGTAGCCGAGCAGCTTGGCGCGGTCGGCGCGCAGGGTCATGATCCGCGACACCAGCGCGGTGTTGTCGTACGGGCCGCCGTGGCTGCCGCGCGACACCGAGGCTTCGTAGATCTTCTGCCGCAGCGCGCGGTCCTTGAGCTGTGCCAGCGGCGGCTGGCCGGTGGTGTTGAGCAGGGCGATCACGTACTTGCCGTCGAGCTTGCGCGCCTTGGCCGCTTCGGCGGCTGCGGCGATCTGCGCGTCGGACAGGCCGTCGAGCTGCTTGACGTCGTCCACCACCACCGCCGCGGCGTTCACTTCGGCCAGCACGTTCTGGCTGAACTTGGTGCCCAGCTCGGCCAGTTCGGCGTTCATCGCCTTGAGCTTGGCCTTGTCGGCGTCGCCGAGCTTGGCGCCGTCGCGGACGAAGTCGCTGTGGTACTTCTCGATCAGGCGCACGCCTTCCGCGTCCAGGCCGAGCTGGTTGCGGGTGTCGTACAGCGTCTGGATGCGCGCGAACAGCTTGGGATTGAGCGCGATCGCATCGCGGTGCGCGGCCAGCTTGCCGGCGTACTCGGCCTGCAGTGTCTTGCGCGTGTCGTTGGTGTCGGCACCGACCAGGTTGAAGAACACGGTGGTGGCGCGATCCAGCACCTGCCCGCTCTTCTCCATCGCCACGATGGTGTTGTCGAAGGTCGGCTTGGCGGTCTGATCGGCGATGGCCTGCATTTCCTGCAGCTGCTGCGCCATGCCGGCGTCGAACGCAGGCGCGAAATCGCTGTCCTTGATCTTGTCGAACTGCGGGTAGTGCAGCGGCAGCGGGCTTTCGGCGAAGAACGGGTTGGCCTGCGTGGCCGCGGTGGTGGCGGTGGGCGTGGTGGCCGGAGCGGCGTAGGCGGGCATGGCGAGTCCGAGCGTGGCGGCGAGGGCAAGGGCGAGGCGAGAGGTCATCAAGCGGTATCCGCAATCGTGGTGATCCGGCAGGCTACCCCAGGCCGGCAGGCGTGACCCGTGACGAAAGCCATGGGAGCGTTGCAGCATCCGCGCGTGTTACTCGAGGCTTTGCGGCATCTGGCGTGAACGTTGATGCAGTGCGCTCTCCGGCACCGCTATGAGTCGGTGCAGGCGCGTATGGGGGGAGCTGGCAGCGTGTTGTGTTCGTCCGTGCGGGCGACACGGACGCGCGCGTAGGGCCGGCAGTTGGCGATGCCTGCGGCCACCGCGTAGCATCGCGCCGAACCCGCGCCGCAGCGGCGCGCCGCGCCTCAAGGATCCACATGGATACGCCGACCACCGCCTACGCCTTCACCGCGACCACGCTGGATGGACAGGCGCAGCCGCTCGCCGAGTACGCCGGCAAGGTGCTGCTGATCGTCAACGTCGCCTCCAAGTGTGGCTTCACCCCGCAGTACGCCGGGTTGCAGGCGCTGTGGCAGCGCTATCGCGATCGCGGCTTGGTGGTGCTGGGCTTTCCCTGCGATCAGTTCGGCCATCAGGAACCGGGCGATGCCGCGGAAATCCGCCAGTTCTGTTCGCTCAGTTACGACATCGATTTCCCGATGTTCGCCAAGGTGCAGGTCAACGGCGACGGCGCGCATCCGCTGTGGCGCTGGCTCAAGCAGCAGAAATCCGGGCTGCTCGGCATCGCCGCGATCAAGTGGAATTTCAGCAAGTTCCTGGTCGGTCGCGATGGCCAGGTGCTGGCGCGTTATGCGCCGACCGACAAGCCGGAAGCGCTGGCCGACGCTATCGAGCGGGCGCTGGGCTAACGATTCGGCCGAGGACGCTCGGCGTGGTCTCGAATGCTGGGATGCTTGCTTTTGTGGGAGGGACTTCAGTCCCGACGCGTTTAGCTGAAAAGCGTCGGGACTGAAGTCCCTCCCACAGTATTTCGCCACTATTCGCTTTGACCTGCCGTCGTGTCGCTTATGCCGGTAGGAGCGGCTTCAGCCGCGACGCTTTACCGGTAACGCCCGTCGCGGCTGAAGCCGTTCCTACGACGGGAGAAGTGCAGCCCCGTCACTTCTCGACGAACGCGCGCTCGAACACGTAGTGTCCCGGCGAACCGATGCGCGGCGAGGCGACGAAGCCGCGGGCGTCCAGGGTGTGGCGCAGGTCGGCCAGCATCTGCGGACTGCCGCAGATCATCGCGCGGTCATGTTCCGGATTCAGCGGCGGCAGGCCCAGGGTGCGCTGCATCTCGCCGCTCTCGAGCAATTCGGTGAGGCGGCCGCGGTTGCGGAAGTCCTCGCGGGTCACCGCCGGGTAGTACAGCAGCTTCTCGCGGATGGTCTCGCCCAGGAACTCGTGCTGCGGCAGTTCCTTCTCGAAATAGTCGCGGTAGGCCAGGTCCTTCTCGAAGCGCACGCCATGGGTGAGGATCACCTTGTCGAAGCGCTCGTAGGTTTCCGGATCCTTGATCACCGACAGCCACGGCGCCAGGCCGGTGCCGGTACCCAGCAGGTACAGGTGGCGGCCCGGGTGCAGGTCGCTGATCAGCAGGGTGCCGGTGGGCTTCTTGCCGACCAGCACCGAGTCGCCGGGCTTGATGTGCTGCAGGCGCGAGGTCAGCGGGCCGTCCGGCACCTTGATGCTGAAGAACTCCAGTTGCTCTTCCCAGTTGGCGCTGGCGATGGAATAGGCGCGCAGCAGCGGCCGCGTCTCCGTCTCCAGGCCGATCATCACGAACTGGCCGTTGTCGAAACGGAAGCCGTCGTTGCGGGTGGTGGTGAAGCTGAAGTAGTCCTCGGTCCAGTGGCGGACATCGAGCACCGTTTCGGGGCCAAAAGCGGAAGACATGCCGTTGATCGTGATGGGGAAGGAACGGCGGCCATTCTACCCCATGCGGGTTCAAATGAGATCAACTCTCATTTGTGGTGCCGTGCCGATCCTGGCGAAGCGGCTCACTTCTCGAACGAGACCTCGTAGGACAGGTACAGCGGTGCCTGCGGCGGCGCCAGCAGCGGACGTTGGCGCAGGAAGCGCTCCAGGCACAGCGCGAGCGGGGTGGTGCCGTTGCGCCAACTGGCGCCGACGCTGCCGTCGGCCTGCACCTGCACCACCACGGTGAACGGCGAGGTGTCCGGGCGCGGCGTGGCGCAACTGGCCACGCCCTCGTCCAGCGCCGCGCGCTGCAGGGTCTGCAGGCGTTCCTCCATCGCCGCCGGCAGGCCGGCCTCGTCGCGGTCGGCCAGGGCCTTGGCCGCGGCGTAGTCGGAGGGCGCCGGCGTGTCCGCGGCGGGAGCGGCAACGGCCGGGACGGCGAGGGCGGCGGCGAACAGACAGGGCAGGGTGCGGAGCATGGCGGCGTCGGGAGGGGGCGGACCAGGCTCAACGATACCCAGCGGCCTGCAATTCGAACAGTTCCGCGTAGCGGCCGCCCTGCGCCATCAGTTCGTCGTGGGTGCCGCTGGCCTCGATCCGGCCGTCGGCCAGGACCAGGATGCGGTCGGCCATGCGCACGCTGGAGAAGCGGTGCGAGATCAGCACCGCGGTACGGTTGTCGGACAGCTCCTTGAAGCGCTGGAACACCTCGAACTCGCTGCGCGCGTCCAGCGCGGCGGTCGGCTCGTCGAGGATCATCACCTGCGCGTCGCGCATGTAGGCCCGGGCGATGGCGATCTTCTGCCACTGCCCGCCGGACAGGTCCACGCCGGTCTTGAAGCGGCGCCCGATCACCTGCGCGTAGCCCTGCGGCAGGCCGTCGATCAGCTCTGCAGCCATCGCCCGTTGCGCGGCGGCGCGGATCCGCGGCGCGTCGTCCAGCGCGTCGACCTGGCCGACGCCGATGTTCTCGCCGGCGCTGAAGTGATAGCGCACGAAATCCTGGAAGATCACCCCGAGGTTGGCGCGCAGGTCGTCCAGGTCGTAGTCGCGCAGGTCGCGCCCGTCGAGCAGGATGCGGCCCTCGTCCGGGTCGTACAGCCGCGCCAGCAGCTTGACCAGGGTGGTCTTGCCGGCGCCGTTCTCGCCGACCAGGGCCAGCACTTCGCCGGCGCGCAGGGCGAAGTCCAGGTGCCGCACCGCCCATTGCTCGGCGTCCGGGTAGCGGAAGCCGACGTTCTCGAACACGAAGCCCTGCACGATCGGCCGCGGGACCGGCACCGCGCCGGGGCGGGTGCGGATCTCCGGGACGATGCGGAAGAACGAGTACAGGTCGTCCAGGTACAGCGCCTGCCCGGCCACCTGCGAGAAGCCGATCAGCAGCCCCTCCAGCAACTGCCGCAGGCGCAGGAAGCTGCCGGCCAGGAAGGTCAGGTCGCCGATGCTGAAGTCGCCGCGCACGGTGCGCCAGGCGATGTAGCCGTAGGCGCCGTAGTAGCCCAGCGTGCCCAGCGCCGCCAGCAGCGTGCCCCACAGCATGCGCTTGCGTGCCAGCGCGCGGTTGGCCTGGAAGTAGCGATCGGCCAGGGCGCGGTAGCGCGCGATCAGGAAGTTGTGCAGGTTGAAGATCTTCACTTCCTTGGCGGTCTCGACGCTGGCGCCGAGCTGGCGCAGGTAGTCGAGCTGGCGGCGTTCGGCCGTCCACTGGAAGTTGAGCGAGTAGCCCAGTGCGTTGAAGTGCGCCTCGCCGATGAAGGCCGGCACCAGCGCCACCGCCAGCAGGGCGATGAGCCAGGGCGCGTAGACCAGCAGGCCGACCGCGAAGCTGACCACGGTGATCGCGTCCTGCACCTGGCCGAACAACTGGCTCATCAGGTTCATGCGGCCCATGGTCTGGCGCCGCGCGCGGTCCAGCCGGTCCTGTTGTTCCGGATCCTCGAAATCCTCCAGGTCCAGTTGCGCGGCGTGCTCCATCAACTGCACGCTGGTGGTGTTGTTGAACAGCTCCGACAGCAGCGTGTCGGCATAGCTGACCAGCCGCCCGAGCAGGTCCGAGGCGATCGCCAGCGCCAGTTCCAGGGCCAGCAGTTCCAGCAGCCGGTTCAGGCGGCCGCTGGCCAGGGCCTGGCCCAGCGCGTCGAAGCCGGGCGATTGCCCGACCAGGTGGATCGCCTCGTCGATGATCAGCTTGCCGACGTACAGCGAGGCCACCGGCAGCAGCGCGCGGATCACGCGCAAGCCGATGCTGCTGAGCGTCAGCCAGCGGCTGGTCTGCCAGATCTGGCGCAGGAACGGCGGCAGGTTGCGCATCGCGTCGAAGCGCTCGCGCAGGCTCGGGCCGGTGCGGGGCGCGGTGCGGGCGCCGCCATGAGAAGGGGAAGAAGATGCCATCGGCGCATTGTGCCGGGGGCGGGTGTGGGCGGGGAGTGTGGGCCGCGCCGCGACGAAGGTTGCACCGTCGCTGACCCGGGTGGCTGGCGCGCGCTTTCTGAGGGCGGGGCATGGGGTAGCCTTGTCGACGTCCAGCCGAGGCCCTTGCCATGTTCGATCCTGTCGCGCGTGCCGTCGCCCGACTGCGCGCGCACCTGCGGTCGTGGCGCGAACTGCTCGGTTGCGCGGCGTTTGTCCTGGTCGCCGCCGCGCTGCTGCGGTGGGGCGACGCGACCCTGGTGGTGTTGATGCTGTCGTATGTCGTCTTCGCGATCGGCTACAGCCTGTTTCGCCTGTTCGGCGGTCGCGGCAGCATCGACCTCGGTCAGCTATGGCGCGATGTGCTCGATGCGGTGCTCAGTCTGGGCTGATCGTGTGTTGCTGCGGTCGCTCTGCTTGGCGCGACGGCCTTGGCATGCGTTGTCCCGCACCCTCACCCCAACCCCTCTCCCGGTGGGAGAGGGGCTGATCGCGGCGTCTTGCGGGGGCCTCTTTCGGGTTATTCGTCCAGCCGCAGTGTCAGGCACTTGGCGGCGCCGCCGGCCTTGAGGAATTCGTCCAGCGGGGTCTGCACCACGCGGTAGCCGATCGCGGCCAGGGCGGCGCACAGTTCGGGCGAGGCGCGGTTGAGCAGCAGGGTGTCGTCCAGGTCCACCGCATTGCAGGCGAAGGCGAGGGCGTCGGCCTCGCCGACGACGATGCGCCGCGATGCGGGGATGTGCTGGGCGATCGCCTGCTGCGCGTCGGCATCGAACGCGGCCGGGTAGTACAGCAGGTAGCCGTCGCGCAGCGGGCAGAAGCAGGTGTCCAGGTGATAGAAGCGCGCGTCGACCAGGCGCAGCGGCACCACCTCGATGTCCAGCAGGTCGGTCAGTTCGTGCGCGGCGGCCAGGTCGCTGCGGTGGCCGTGGCCCATCCACAGCCGGCGCGCGCCGCGGTCCAGCAGCGCATCGCCGGCGCCTTCGAAATACACCTGTTCCGGCAGTTCGCGGATGCGCAGGCCGGCCTGGCGGCACCAGGCGGTGAACAAGGCTTCCTCGCCGCGGCGCTCGGCGTGGCGGAAGCGGCTGGGCACGAAGCGGTCGCCGAGCACCAGGCCGGCGTTGGCGCTGAATACCATGTCCGGCAGGCCTGGCGCCGCGGCGATGCAGTCGACGCGGGCACCTGCCGCCTCGGCGGCGGCCACCAGTGCGTTCCACTGCGCCTGCGCGCGCTCGCGGCTGGCGGCGTGGACGTTGCCTTCCATCCAGGGGTTGATCACGTAGTCCACCGCGAAGTGCTGCGGCGCGCACATCAGCAGGCGGTGGCGATGGCCGGCGCCGGTGCGGGACTGCGGCTCGGGGGACGCGAGGGCCAGGTCGGTCTCCTCGGCCAGGCCGCCAGCAAGGACGTTCTCGATCATGCGCGCGCTCCGCGTCGGGGATGCGCGCCACGCTAGCGGCGGCGTGTTGCGGGGACATGTCGGTGGGCGTGTTGCGGGATGATCAGCCATTCGGCTGCTGAAAAGCCGGGGATTCGGGACTGGGGATTCGTGCAAGCAGAACCGCGCGCTCTGTGGGTCTGCCTGCATTGGCGCGCGTGGTCGTGCGTCCAGCGGCGAGCATCCGGGAGTTTTGATGCGGCAGGCATCTTTGCCGACTACGCGATCCTGCCTCCGAATCCGAATCCGAATCCGAATCCGAATCCGAATCCCCAATCCCCAATCCCCAATCCCCAATCCCCAATCCCCAATCCCCAATCCCCAATCCCGGCGCGCAGCGCCTTTACGGCAGTGCCGGCTGCAGTCCCACGCCCAGCCGGTTCCAGGCGTTGATCACCGCCACCGCCATGGTCAGTGCGCTGATCCCGGCCGGGTCGAACTGCGCTGCGAGTGCGTCGTACACGGCCTGCGGCGGCGCGCCGGCGGGCAGCGTGGTCAGCGCCTCGGCCCAGTCCAGCGCGGCGCGCTCGCGGGCATCGAAGAAGCGGCTGTCGCGCCAGGCGGCGAGGGTGTCGAGCTTGCGCGGCTCGGTCCCGGCGCGGCGCAGGGCGGTGGCATGCATGTCGATGCAGTAGGCGCAGCCGTTGAGTTGGGAGACGCGCAGGAACACCAGTTCGGTGAGGGCGCTGCCGAGCGTGCCGCCATGGACCTGCTGGCTGGCGCCGAGCAGGGCGCGGTACGCCTCGGGTTCGTGGCGGGTGTAGTCGATACGGTGGAAGTGCATGGCGGTTCGCTCATGGCGGCCACCATGGCCGCCTTCCCCTCCAGGACGCGGTGGCGCGCGCCGGCGTGACAGCGCCGGCGCAGGTCAGTCGTCGGCGGCAGGCGGCGCCACCGGTACCGGCAGCTTGTCCGGGTTCATCAGGGTCAGCACCTCGGCGATGCGCTCGCCGTCGATCACCAGCACGGTCGCCGAGTGCAGCCGTGGCCCCAGGAAGCGCAGGATCGCCGGTTCGCCGTTGACCGTGCCGATCCGCGCCTGCAGGCCCAGGCTGCGCCGCGCCACGGCCCAGTACAGCCGGCCGATGCGCTCGGCGCCGCGCAAGGGGCGCAGGCTGGCGGTGACCTTGCCGCCGCCGTCGGAGCGCAACTGCGCGTCGGCATGCAGCAGGGCGGTGATGGCGGTGCGGTCGCCGCGCTGCGAGGCGTGCAGGAAGCGCTCCAGCAACTCGCGGTGGCGCTCGGGCGTGACCGCGAAGCGCGCCTGGCCCTGGCCGAGCCGCTCGCGCGCCCGGTGCACCAGTTGCCGGCAGCCGGCCTCGCTGCGCTCCAGGGTGCGGCCGATCTGCGCGTAGTCGTAGTCGAACGCCTCCTTCAGCAGGAACGCGGCGCGCTCGTGCGGGCCGAGCCGCTCCAGCAGCGCCAGGAACGCCAGCGACACCTGTTCGATACGGTCATGGCGCTCGGCCGGGTCGGCGGCGTCGGCGATCTCCAGCGGCTCGGGCAGCCACGGACCGACGTAGTGGACGCGGGCGCTGCGCGCCGCGCGCAGGCGGTCCAGGCCGAGCCGGGTAGTAGCGGTCACCAGCCAGGCTTCGGGGTCGCGGATCGCGCCGCGGTCGCTGGCCTGCCAGCGCAGCCAGGCGTCCTGCACGGTGTCCTCGGCGTCGGCGCGGCTGCCGAGCAGGCGGTAGGCCAGGCCGAACAGCCGGGGGCGGTGGGATTCGAAGGTCGGATCGTGGGTCATGACGACCAGGACGGAACAGGGCGTACCGGCGTGACAGCGGGCGGGGCCGCCACTTTGCCCTAAAATGGGCGGGTTTCCCCCCGCCAGCCGCAGAGCCAGCCGTGACCTCGATCAAGCAGGAAGACCTCATCCAGTCCGTCGCCGACGCGCTGCAGTACATCAGCTACTACCACCCGGTCGACTACATCAAGAACCTGTCCGCGGCCTACGAGCGCGAGCAGTCGCCGGCGGCCAAGGACGCCATCGCGCAGATCCTGATCAATTCGCGCATGTGCGCCGAGGGCCACCGGCCGATCTGCCAGGACACCGGCATCGTCACCGTGTTCCTCGAGATCGGCATGAACGTGCGCTGGGACGACGCCACCATGGGCGTGGAGGACATGGTCAACGAGGGCGTGCGCCGCGCCTACAACCATCCGGACAACAAGCTGCGCGCTTCGGTGCTGGCCGACCCGGCCGGCAAGCGCCAGAACACCAAGGACAACACTCCGGCCGTGGTCAACGTGAAGGTCGTCCCCGGCGACACCGTGGACGTCATCGTCGCGGCCAAGGGCGGCGGCTCGGAGGCCAAGAGCAAGTTCGCCATGCTCAATCCCTCCGACTCCATCGTCGACTGGGTACTCAAGACCGTGCCGACCATGGGCGCCGGCTGGTGCCCGCCGGGCATGCTCGGCATCGGCATCGGCGGCACCGCCGAGAAGGCGATGCTGCTGGCCAAGGAAGCGCTGATGGAGCCGATCGACATCGTCGACCTGCAGGCCCGCGGCGCCTCCAACCGTGCCGAGGAACTGCGCCTGGAGCTGTACGAGAAGGTCAACGCGCTGGGCATCGGCGCGCAGGGCCTGGGCGGCCTGACCACGGTGCTGGACATCAAGGTCAAGGACTACCCGACCCACGCCGCCAACCTGCCGGTGGCGCTGATCCCCAACTGCGCGGCCACCCGCCATGCGCACTTCACCCTGGACGGCAGCGGCGCGGTGATGCTGGATCCGCCCTCGCTGGAAGACTGGCCCACGCTCACCTATAACCCGACCAATGCGCGCCGGGTGAATCTGGACACCATCACCCGCGAGGAAGTTGCCAGCTTCAAGCCGGGCGAGACCATCCTGCTCAACGGCAAGCTGCTGACCGGCCGCGACGCCGCGCACAAGCGCATGATCGACATGCTCAACCGCGGCGAGACGCTGCCGGTGGACTTCACCAACCGCTTCATCTACTACGTCGGCCCGGTCGATCCGGTGCGCGACGAAGTGGTTGGCCCGGCCGGCCCCACCACCGCCACGCGCATGGACAAGTTCACCCGGCAGATGCTGGAGCAGACCGGCCTGCTGGGCATGGTCGGCAAGTCCGAGCGCGGCGATGCGGCGATCGCCGCGATCCGCGACAACAAGGCGGTGTACCTGATGGCAGTCGGCGGCTCGGCCTACCTGGTGTCCAAGGCGATCAAGGCCAGCAAGGTGCTGGCGTTCGAAGACCTGGGCATGGAGGCGATCTACGAGTTTGAGGTCAAGGACATGCCGGTGACCGTGGCGGTCGATGCCAGCGGCGAGTCGGTGCACAAGACCGGCCCGCGCGAGTGGCAGGCCCGCATCGGCAAGATCCCGGTGGTGGTCGAGGCCTGATCGGCGGCAGCGCGAACGCCGGCGAGGATGCCGGCGTTCCGCGCGGCGCTGGCGGCGCGCCGGCGTCGCGGCAATAATCGGCGCTGGTTCCACCTCCGGGGAAAGCGTCGTGTCCATCGTGCTTTATGGTTCGCCCAGTACCGCCTCGTTCGTCGTGCACTGGTTGCTGATCGAACTGCAGGTCGATTTCGAACTGCGCATGCTCGATTTCGAGCGCCAGGAGCAAAAAAGTCCCGAGTATCTGGCGATCAACCCGCAGGGGCGGGTGCCGACCCTGGTGCTGGACGGGCAGGTGCTGACCGAATCGGTCGCCATCGCCATGCATCTGGCCGACCTCTATCCGCATGCCGGCCTGGCGCCGCCGCCGGGCACGCCCGAGCGTGCGGCCTACTACCGCTGGATGCTGTTCGGCGCCTACACCCTGATGCCGGCCTACCGCGCCTGGTTCTACGCCGACGAACCGGCCGGCGCCGACAACGCCGAGCACGTGCGCGCCAACGCCCGCGCGTTCCTGGAAAAGGCCTGGGACGAGGTGGCGACCCAGCTGGAGCAGGGCGGCCCCTATCTGCTCGGCGAACACTGCAGCGCCGCCGACTTCGTGCTGGTCATGCTGATGCGCTGGTCGCGCAACATGCCGCGGCCCACCGACACCTGGCCGGCGCTGAAGGCGCTGGCCGACAGGATGAAGGCGCGCCCGGCGTTCCACGAAGCCTATCGGCGGGAAGGCATTACCGACTGGATGTGAGTGGCGGCGCACAGGCGCCGCGTCGGACGTCAGCGGCCGCAGCGTTGTCTGGCGTCGGTGACCGTGTTTTCCCTGTCCTCGTCCAGGACAACGCGCAGGCGCTCGCGGACGCTGCACTAACGCGTGCTTTTTCCTGGCCTGCGACCTGGGAACGAACCAGTGACGCATGGATCGAAGGCAGGCACGCTGACCGTTCGCGTGGTGTGCCTCGCGCATGGAAGCGCCGGGTAGCGCTGAGCGACGCACGGCGTCGCCGTCCTGCGTCACGTTGTCGCACCCGCCACCACAGTCGGCCCGCCGCCGGCTCTGCCGCCTAGAATGGCCTGGTGTCCGTCCTCCGTGCTCCCGCCCGACTGCGCCGCCTGATGCGCTGGCCCGCCTTGCTGGCCGCGCTGTTGCTGGTGGTCGCGCCGGTGGCCAGCCGCCTGCTCGAGACGGCGGCGCTGCCGGTGCCGTTGTGCACCTCGATCGGATTGCAGGCCGACGCGGACGTGCCGCCGCAGCATGGCGCCGTCCATGCCGGCCACGAAGACGCGTCGGGCGTGCAGCGCGACCATGGCTCGGCGCACGCCGCCTGCGACTACTGCCTGCTCGCCGCACGGCTGTTGCCGTGGCTGGCGATCGTCCTGCTGCTAGCCGCTGCGCTGCCCGCGCCTGCAACCGCGACGCCATTGCGTCATCGCATCCACGCCGCCGTGCGCTGGCGCGCGCACGCCGCGCGCGGACCGCCACTCAATCTCCAGAACGCCCTCCTGCTTCCGGTGCGCTAGGCGCGCCGGCGCCGTTCTTTTCTGGAGTCCAATCCATGTCCCAGTTCCTGCCGTCGCCCGCGCGGGCGGCGTTGTCGTGCTGCATCTTCGCCAGTCTGTTTCCCGCGTCCGGCCATGCCGAGGCGCCCGACGCCACCACCCTCGACCGGATGCAGGTGACCGCCACCGCCCCGGTCGCACCGCTGACCTGGACGGTCGATCCGAAGCTGCCGCGGCAGCCGGTGCCGGCCAGCGATGGCGCCGACTACCTGAAGACCGTGCCCGGCTTCGCCGCGATCCGCAACGGCGGCACCAATGGCGATCCGGTGCTGCGCGGGATGTTCGGCTCGCGGCTCAACGTGCTCAGCAACGACGGCACCCTGGTCGGGGCGTGCCCGGCGCGGATGGACAACGCCTTGTCCTACATCGCCCCGGAAACCTTCGACCGGCTCACCATCGTCAAGGGCCCGCAGACCGTGCGCTGGGGGCCCGGCGCCTCCGCCGGCACCGTGCGCTTCGAGCGCGACACCCCGCATTACGCCGCCGACGTTGCAAGGCGAGGCCAGTGCGCTGGTCGGCTCCTGGAACCGCAACGACCAGAACCTCGACCTGCGTGGGGGCAACCGCAGCGGCTATGCGCGCGTGGACGCCAACCGCTCCGAGTCCGGCGACTACCGCGACGGCGATGGCGCGGTGGTGCCCTCGCGCTGGCGCAAATGGAATGCCGATGCCGCGGTCGGCTGGACCCCGGACCCGGACACCGTGCTGGAGTTCTCCGCCGGCAGCGGCGATGGCCTGGCGCGCTATGCCGGGCGCAGCATGGACGGCAGCCAGTTCCGCCGCACCAGCTATGCCGCGCGCTTCGAGCGCACCGATCTGCCCGGCGCCTGGGAGGCGTTGCGCGCCAATGCCTATGTCAACGATGCCGACCACGTCATGGACAACTACACGTTGCGCCGGCCCAATCCGCAGTCGGCGATGCCGATGCCGATGGCCTCCAACGTGGACCGGCGTACCCGCGGCGGGCGCGTGGAATCGGAGTGGCGCTGGAACCAGGTCGTGGTCCAGGCCGGCCTCGACACCCAGCAAAGCCGC
The DNA here is from genome assembly GCF_040595915.1 of Xanthomonas sp. PPL134. Lineage (NCBI taxonomy): Bacteria > Pseudomonadati > Pseudomonadota > Gammaproteobacteria > Lysobacterales > Lysobacteraceae > Xanthomonas > Xanthomonas sp. PPL134. The sequence continues at coordinate 435,901 of NZ_JAMDLL010000002.1, read as the reverse complement.
CACCGCGACCGCAGCGCCAGCGGCGAGGGCATGTACCGGAGCGTGCCGTGGCGGACCGATGCGCGGTTCGACACCCTGGGCGCCTTCACTGAAGCCACCTTCGGCGCCGGCACGGCGCAACGCTGGATCGCCGGCCTGCGCCTGGACCGCGCGCAGGTCGAGGACACCCGCCGCAGCGTCGGCATGATGGGCATGCCCAATCCCACCGCCGGACAGACGCGCCGCGAAGACCTGGGCAGCGGCTTCCTGCGCGTGGAGCGCACCCTCTCGGCCGACACGGTCTGGTATGCCGGCCTCGGCCGCAGCGCACGCATGCCGGACTACTGGGAATTGTTTTCCGCCGACATGGGCCCGAGCGGCGCGGCCAACGCCTTCGCCGGGCTGCGCCCCGAGCGCACCACCCAGCTCGATCTCGGCCTGCAGTACCGCGGCGCGACCGTGCAAGGCTGGGTCTCCGCCTACGCCGGGCGGGTGCAGGACTTCATCCTGTTCACCTATGCCGAGGGCGGGATGATGGGCACCACCACTCGCGTCGACAACGTCGATGCGCGCATCGCCGGCGCCGAGGCGGGACTGGACTGGCAGCCGCTGCCGGGCCTGACCCTCGGCGGCACGCTGGCCTATGCCTGGGGCGAGAACCGCAGCGACGGCACGCCATTGCCGCAGATGCCGCCGCTGGAATCGCGGCTGCAGGTGCAGTGGGAAGGGCAGCGCTGGTCGGCTGGGGCACTGCTGCGCGCGGTCGCGCGGCAGGGTCGGGTGGCGTTGGACCAGGGCAACGTGGTCGGCCGCGACCTCGGCCGCAGCGCCGGTTTCGCCACGCTGGGGCTGAGCGGCGGCTACCGGGTCAGCGAGGGGCTGCGGCTGAGCGCCGGCATCGACAACGTGTTCGACCGGCGCTACAGCGAACATCTCAACCTGGCCGGCAGCGCCGATTTCGGCTTCCCGGCCGACCCGGTGCGCATCGCCGAACCGGGCCGCAACCTGTGGCTGAAGGGCAACTACCGGTTCTGAGCGATCGGCGAGCGCGGCGCGGTCGCGTGGCGGCTGCGCCGCCGTCGGAGTGGGGCGGCGACGCGCCCTCGAAGAGGGCCCATGTGCAGCGCGCATCGCGACCGCGCGTGCGCGAAAAACTAGGAAGTCAGCTTGCGCATGCCGTGGCCGCAGCAACGCGGCACTTCGCGCTGCCGTGCGCGACGGACGCATGGCCAGCGCGCGCGACGCCCATCTGGGCGGCGCGCGCGTCGCTCAGCCGTGGCGGCTCAGAACCACTCCAGCAGCGAGATGCCGACGCCGACGTAGGTGGCGCGGTGGTTGTAGTCGATCATGCTTTCGCCGTAGCCGTCGAACACCTGCACATGGCCGCGCAGCAGGTTGCTGATCGGGAAGCCCCAGTCCAGTTGCACCGCGCCGTGCGAGCGGTCGCCGCCGCGCAGCGAGTGCCGCGCCATCAGCGCCACCTCGTGGCCGTTGCGGTTGTAGATGAGGGTCGCGTCGCCGCGGCCCATGTAGTCCTCGATGTCCGGGTTGTTGTCCTGCTTGCGGCTCTCCGGGATGCGGTACCAGGGGCGCAGCACCAGCGCCCAGTTGTCGCGGTCCAGGCCGATGTTGAGCATCGCCCGGTTCCAGCTGCGCGACAGCGGATCGCTGCGGCCGTTGGACTGGTGGGTCAGCTGGATGCCGGTCATCCGCCCCTTCCAGCCGAACAGGCTGTAGTTGTTGCGGAACACCAGCATCAGTTCCGGCTCGTAGTTGGTCTCGCGGAACGGCCGCGACTGCTCCGCGTTGTAGACCTGCCAACGCGAGCTCTGGGTGTAGCCGCCCCACAGGTCGCCGTTGTCGCCGAAGATGTTCTCCACGATCTTGGTCTTGAAGCTCAGCTGGAACTTCGCCTCCACGCTGTCCAGCGGCTCGGCGGTGGTCACCGTGTTGGCCGGGTTCGGCGAGGACGGCAGTTCGTTCTTCTTGCTGGTCCAGAACGCCGGCAGCAGGTACACCGGCTTGTAGGCGCGCAACTGGAAGGTGCCCAGCTTGGAGTCCTTGGCCAGTTCCCAGCGGCTGTCCAGCAGCGAGCCCTTGCCGGCATTGGCGATGGTGCTGTCGTAGCGATCCTCCTTGAAGATCGCCGCGGCCCGCTGGCGGGCGCGTTCGGCGGCGCCGGCGTCCTCCGGCAGGGTCGCGTCCAGTTTCTGCTTCTGGCGTTCGCTGGCGGCCTGCGCCGCGGCGTCGGCGGCCTGCGGGTCGGCGGTCCGGCGCGACAGTGCCTGGTCGTAGCAGGCCAGGCGGGCGGCATCGCTGGAGATGGCCACGCAGGCTTCCGGCGAGGCGGGGGTGGGCAGGACTTCCTGCGCGTGCGCAAGCGGCACGGCCGCGATCGACAGCAGTAACAGGGGACGGACCTGGCGGTGGGACATGCGGTTCTCGCTGCAACGGGCGGCGCGGGCGGGTGGTGCGCTGCCGGGGTAAATGGCCGGCAGCGAAAATACAGGAAGTGACGACAACAGGGTCATCACACGTTCATGCTGTCGCCGCGACGCCGCCTTCAGGCGTGCTGCTTCAGAGCAGCCAGGCCACCGCGAACAGCGCGAGCATCGCCAGCGCCAGGCCGAGCTTGGCGGCGGTGCCCAGCACGATCCCCAGCCAGGTGCCGACCCCGACCCGGGTCGCCTGCCGCAGTTCGCGGCCGTGCCAGTATTCCCCGACCAGGGCGCCGACGAAGGGGCCGACGAACAGCCCGATCGGCATGAAGAACATGCCGGCGATCCCGCCCAGCACCGACCCCCACAGCGCCTTGCGGCTGGCGCCGACGCGCTGCGCGCCGAAGGCGGTGGCCAGCAGGTCGACCAGCAGCGACAGCGCGGTGAGCACGCCCAGCACCGTCAGCGTCGGCCAGCCCACGCGCTGGAAGCCGTCGGCCCAGGCCGCCAGCAGCAACCCGGCGAACATCAGCGGAGTGCCCGGCAGGGCCGGCAGCACCACTCCCGCCAGCCCGACCAACACCAGCAGCCCGGCACACAGGTAATAGATGAACGCAGGGTCCATGTGACTCACCGCGGGGGCAGTTTGGGGGTTGACAGATGGGGTCTTTTTGCTGATTGCATTTTCATTTTGGCCGGGGTAAGTTGCAGCCGCTGCGTTTGCAAAGGTCACCGTGAATCGTGGCCTGATGCGGTAGATCCATCGATCCGCTACATCGTTATACCTCGCTTCCTCCTTGCAACCAGCCGCCGCACCCCCGGCGTACCCACCCCTGAGACGTGTTCCAAGGAGTAAGTCGATCATGAACGGTACTGGCAATCGCGAAAACGGCATCGTGAAGTGGTTCAACGATGCCAAGGGTTTCGGTTTCATCAGCCGCGAGAACGGCGAAGACGTGTTCGTGCACTTCCGCGCCATCCAGACCCAGGGCTTCAAGAGCCTGAAGGAAGGCCAGAAGGTCAGCTTCACCGTGGTGCAGGGCCAGAAGGGCCTGCAGGCCGACGCGGTGCAGCCGCTCTGAGTCGCCGTCGCGCGCCGCGTCGCGCCACGCGCAGCAAAAAGGCCCGCATTGCGGGCCTTTTTGCGTTTCAGGCAATGCCGCCGGCGCGAATCAGCGCGGCACCACGCGCCCGTTGACCACGCGCACGTAGGTGTTCTCGCGCACGCCGGCCAGGTCGCGCTGGTTGACCACGATCACCCGCCCGTCGTCCATCTGCACGTGCACGTCGTAGGTGTCGCTGGTGACGTTCTTCTGGATCTGGTTGCCGGCCAGCGCGCCCGCCGCCGCGCCGGCCACCGCCGACACGTTCTGGTTGCCCTTGCTGCCGCCGGTGTGATCCGAAATCTCGTGGCCGGCAACCGCGCCGACGATGCCTCCCAGGATCGCGCCGGTGGCCGACGGCGCGGTGCGGCCCGAGGGCACGGTGTCGATGCGGGTGACGATGCCGCAGTCGGCGCAGCGGGTCTGGGTGTAACCGCCGCGCGCCGGCTGGCTGTAGCCGCCGCCGTAACCGCCGCCATAGCCGGGGGACGTGGCGCAGCCTGCCAGCGCCAGGGTCGCCACGGCAGCGGTGGCCATCAGTTGAATCTTCATGGGTGCTCTCCTCGACAGACAGTGTGTGGAGCGCGGCGGCAGCGCCGCGTTCGCACGCATCCTGTCCACCCCTGCGTGAATGCAACGCCAACCCTGGCAGGTGCCGTTCAGCCTCGCCGCGGCCGGCGTCAGCGGCAATTCATGCAAGCGTGCGAGGGCGCGGTCGGCACACAGCGCGTCGCAGCTCCGCAATCTGCGCGATGGCACGGCGGCGGAAACGCGGACCGTATCGACATCGATCTGCGCGGATTGCATGCCGCCAGACGGGCGCAGGACGTTCGTCCCAGCTCGCCGCACGCTCAGCGGAAATCGCGGTGGCAGGCGTCGCAGCGTTCGTCGATCTGCTGGCGGGCCTGCGCCAGCGTGGCGCAGTCGGCCGGTGGCTGCGCCAGCGCCGCGTCGACGCCGGCACGCAAGGCATCGGCGTGCTCGCGAAAGCGACTGTCGTCGGCCAGGTCGGGGAAGGCCGTGTCCAATTCGTCGCCGAGCAGGCGCAACGTGCGCAGGCGCGCCTGCGGACCGGCGCCGCTGCATTGCCGGTGCGCGGTGTCGCGTTCGAGCAACGCCAGTTGCTTGCCCATGACCTGCATCAGGCTGCGCGGGAATGGATCCTGCCGCGCCTGCACCGCGCGCAGCGCCATCACCGTCAGCACCAGGCCGAGCAGCAGTCCGGCCAGCAACACGAACAGATAGCGGGAGGCGGAGGCGGGTGCAGGCGGTTTGGCCATCGGAGCAGGCGCAGCGGGATGGAGTCCCGATGGTACGCCTGCGGCAACGCGTCGCGCACAGCGACCGGACCGCCGCGGGAATCCCCAATCCCCAATCCCGAATCCCGGCTCCACCCAGCGATCCCCTAAAATGCACGGATGAACGAACAATGGCGCGAGCGTTTCGCCGGCATCGACCGGCTCTACGGGCAAGGCACGATCGGGCGGCTGGCGCAGTGCCGGGTGGCGGTGGTGGGCATGGGCGGGGTCGGCTCGTGGGTGGTGGAGGCGCTGGCGCGCTCGGCGGTCGGCCATCTGACCCTGATCGACGCCGACGACATCTGCGTGTCCAACACCAACCGGCAGTTGCCGGCGCTGGCCGGGCAATACGGTCGCAACAAGGCGGTGGCCATGGCCGAGCGCTGCGTGGCGATCAATCCGCAGATCGAGGCGGTCGCGGTCGAGGCCTTCCTGACCCCGACCAACATCGCCGAACTGCTCGATGCCGGCTTCGACCTGGTGATCGACGCCTGCGACAGCTTCCGGGTCAAGGTCGAGACCATCGCCTGGTGCCGGCGGCGCAAGCTGCCGCTGCTGACGGTGGGCTCGGCCGGCGGACGCACCGATTCGACCCTGGTGCGGATCCGCGATGTGTCGCGGACCGAGCACGACGCGATGCTGGCGCTGATCCGCAAGAAGCTGCGCAGCGAATTCAACTTCCCCAAGAACCCGCAGCGCTATTTCGGCGTGCCGGCGGTGTACTCGCTGGAGAACGTGCGCTACCCGCAGGCCGACGGCAGCGTCTGCGGACTGCGCCCGGCGCTTGGGTCGGATGCGGCCTTGAACCTGGACTGCGGTGCCGGCCTGGGCGCGGCCACCCACATCACCGGTGCGTTCGCCTTCGCCGCAGTCGGCAAGGCCCTGGAGATGCTGTTGAAGCGCGCCGCGGCGCGCGAGGCCGCGGCCGCCTAGCGCGTGGCGGCTGGCGGCGGCGCAGCGTTCGCCAGGTTGCGCTCGGTGCAGGCCTGCAGCGTGGCCAGCCGTTCCAGGTCCTGCGCCGGCTGCGGCCGGCCGAACAGGAAGCCCTGGAAGTGCCTGCAGCCCATCGCCGAGAGCATCTCGCACTGCTGCGCATCCTCGATGCCTTCGGCGAGCGCGACCATGCCCATCACCTCGGAGATCTCCACGATCTTGGCCAGCAGGCGCCGCGAGGATTCGTCGGCCTTGGCGTCGTTGACGAACTGCCGGTCGATCTTGAGCTTGGTGACGGGGAGCGTCCTGAGCATCGCCAGCGACGAGAAGCCGGTGCCGAAGTCGTCCAGTGCCCAGCCGATGCCGAAGGTCTTGAGTTCGTGCATCTTGGCGCGCACCCCGGCGGTGTCCACGTACAGCGCCGACTCGGTCAGCTCGAATTCCAGCGATGCCGGCGCCACGCCCTCGCTGGTGATCACCTGCTTCACCGAGGCCACGAAGTTGGGATCGAGCAACTGCACCGGGCTGACGTTCACCGCCACCACCAGCGCACGCAGGTCCGGTTCCAGCGACCACCGCCGCAGCGTGCGGCAGACCTGGCGCAGCACTTCCAGTCCCACTTCGCGAATCAATTGGCTCTCTTCGGCCAGCGGGATGAACTTGTCCGGGGTCAGCAGCTTGCCGCTGGGGTGCCGCCAGCGCACCAGCGCCTCGGCCCCGAGCATGTGGCCGTTCGCGTTGACCTGCGGCTGGTACAACACCTCGATCTCGTTGTTGCCGACCGCACGCGCCAATTCCCGCTCCAGCGAAATGCGCGCGTTCACGTCGTTGCGGTAGATGTGCAGGATCGCCGCCAGCAAGCCGGCCGCGCACGCCATGTTGGAGATCGCGCCGAGCCGGCGCATCCCCAGCGGTGGCGAGGACGCCGGCGCCAGCCAGTCCAGTTCGCCCGAGCCGAACGCGACGAAGGCACCCAGGCAGGCCAGCGGGAACACCAGCGCGCGGTAGCGGCGGCTGCGGTCGAACACGAACAGCGCGCCGGCCGCCAGCGGCAGGAAGAAGGTATGCACCGAGCGCGGCACCGTGCCGATCGGCGCGTCGATGATCGAGATCACCAGCACCACGACGAAGATGCCGTGCGCCACAAGCGACAGCGAGGCCTCGTCGCAATGGCGGCGGCGGCCCAGCGCCAGCAGGCCCACGGCGGTCAGTCCGACGAAGGCGAACGCCAACTCCGGCCGGCCGTAATACAGGTAGCACACCGTCCACAGGGCGCCGAGCGTGGTGCACGAGACCCCGGCCAGGGTCAGGGTGCTGCGCATCTTGCGGCTGCGATTGCTGTCGCGGAATTTCAGGGAGACCCAGCTTTCGCCGTTGGAGGCGGGTTTTTCCGAACTCGTGCCGCTCTTCATCGTCGCAGCGCCCGGGTGCGCGCCATCGTCGTTCGCGCCGGAGCGGCAGCGCAGGACGACACGATCGCGTGCGTGCGCCGCGCGCCGTGGAGAAGCGGGTAGGGGATGCGGCTTGCCGGTTGTTTCACGCCAGGAGGATCCGATCTGCCAGAACGCGTGCCATCGAGCCGGCCGCCAAGCCTTTGCTGAAAGCGAACGGATTCACACTCCGGTGCCTGGCGGACAAAGGAGCCGCTCGCCGTTTCAGCGCGGTGCACAGTAGCAGAAGCGAGCATGCCGAAACCTCGCGAAAGCACGGCGATCAGGCTGCTCAGTTCACAGTTTCGGACGAAAGCTGCCTCGCCAGGCGAGGCGCCACACCAGGCGCTTGCAGCCATGCCATACGCGGCCGACGGCTGGCGTCGCTTCCTGTGCCAACGCGTCAGTAAGCGACGCGCAGTGTCGAAGTGTGCTGTTCGCAGCGACGTGCCGGGTCAGGGGGCGACGGGCGTGCCGGCGCTCGCGTCGGGCAGGCCGAACAGCCGCCGCGCATTGGCCGTGGTCTGCACGGCGATGGCCGCGGCAGGCACATCGCGCAGCGCGGCGATGGTGTCCAGCACCGTGCGCAGCCGCGCCGGTTCGTTGCGCTGCCCGCGGATCGCCGCATCGGGCTGGTCGGGCGCATCGGTTTCCAGCAGCAATTGCTCCAGGGGCACCGTGGCGGCGAGCCGGCGCAGGCGCTGCGCCCGTTCGTAGGTGACCGGCCCGCCGAGGCCGATCAGGAACTCCAGCGAGCGCAACTGCGCGGCCTGCTCGGCGCTACCGGCGAAACTGTGCACCACGCCACGCACGCCGCCGACCTTGCGGATCGCCAGGATCACCGCGTCCACCGCACGCCGCGCATGCACGATCACCGGCAGGTCGAACGTGCGTGCCAGTTGCAGTTGCCCGACGAAATACCGCTGCTGTTCGGCTTCGTCCAACCCTTCGACGAAGAAGTCCAGGCCGCACTCGCCGATGGCGCAGGGGCGCTCACGTTCGATCCATTCGCCGAGCAAGGGCAAGTGCTCGGGGCGGTGCTGGTCCAGGAACAGCGGATGCAGGCCATATGCCGGATACAGGCCGGGCTCGGCTGCGCACACCGCGCGCAGTTTGGGCCAGGAGGCCGCAGTGACCGCCGGCACCACCTGCGCCTGCACACCGGCCGCCTGCGCGCGCGCCACCACCGCGGCGCGGTCCGGATCGAACTCCTCCGCATCCAGGTGGCAGTGGCTGTCGATCAACGGCATCGGCGCTCAGCGGCGCACGCGCCGGGCGGTGGAGGCCAGCGGCTCGGTGGCCGGCGCCGGCGTGCGGCTCTTCCAGTTGGCCAGCAGCAAGGTGCCCAGGCCGAACACGATCTCGTCGATGAAGGGCACCGGGTCGGGCAGCAGCACGCTCAGCACGAACAGCCCGGCGGTGATCTTGAACAGCGTCGGGTAGCGCAATTTGCCCGCCCAGCGCAGCAGCGGATACACGATCGGATTGGGCACGGCACGTCCTCCGGAGGAGCGGTGGAAACGCTAACAGCCTCGATATGGCGACGTTCTGGCGGCGTTACCAGTCGCGGCGCCGACGCATTGCTGAATAGGGAGCGGATTGGTTCAGCTTCCGCATGGTAATCACAGCACCGTAGACAACGCGGTCAGCCCGCAGGAGAGCACACATGAAAAGCACTACGACAACCGTTCTGGTCGCGGCTGGCGCCTTGCTGGTCGGCGGCGTCGCCACCGCGGCCTTCATGAACAATCGCGACAAACCGGTGGACGTCGCCAACAGCGACGTGCGTCCGGCCCTGGACAATACGCGTGGCGACAGTGCGCTGGACAACAGCGTCGGCGGCAAGCTGGACTACGCCGACGTGGTGCGGGTCTATCCGATCACCCAGAAGCAGCAGCGCTATGCCGAGGTGATCGGTACCGAACCGCTGCGCGAGACCTCCACCACCACCACCCCGCGTCAGGTCTGCAACGACGTGGTGGTGCAGGAGCGCCTGCCCGAGCGCGACGGCAACGTCGGCGGCACCGTGGTCGGTGCGCTGGTCGGCGGCCTGCTCGGCAACCAGGTGGGTCACGGCAATGGCCGCAAGGCCGCGACCGCGGCCGGCGCGGTGGCCGGCGGCTTCATCGGCAACCGCATCGACCAGAACCACGTCGGCGGCCGCGTGGTCGACCGCACCGAGCGCCAGTGCCACACCGAGAACAGCACTGCGCAGTCCTCGACCATCACCGGCTACAACGTCACCTACCGCAACGACGACGGCACCACCGGCACCATGCGCATGGACAGCAAGCCGGGCAGCCGCATCGCCATGGGCACGCAGGACGTGGTCAAGGGCTACGACGTGACCTACCGCTACGACGGCCAGGAAAAGACCGTGCGCATGGACGACCGCCCGAACAGCGACCGCCTGCCGGTGCTGGACGGCCGCCTGGTCACCCAGACCGCTTCGGCCGGCGACAGCGCCGTCAGCCAGCGCTGAGGCGCACCCAGGCTGCATCTCCGAAGGCCGGCGCTTGCGCCGGCCTTCGTCTGTCTGCGGGCGGCGGCACGGGCGGGGCCGATACAATGCGGCTTTCGCCGTGGACACCGCCATGCCCCTGCCTTGCGACGACCTGTTCAACGTAGCCGCGCTGCTGACCGAGGAGGAACGCGCGATCCAGCAGGCGGTGGCGCGCTTCGTCGATGCCAGGGTGCTGGCGGTGATCGGCGACGCCTTCGACCAGGCGCGGTTCCCGCGCGAACTGGTGCCGGAACTGGCGCAGTTGGGATTGCTCGGCGCCAGCCTGCCGGCCGGGCAGGGCGGTGGCGGCCTCAACGCGGTCTGCTACGGCCTGATCTGCCAGGAACTGGAGCGCGGCGACAGCGGCCTGCGCAGCTTCGTCAGCGTGCAGTCCTCGCTGTCCATGTACCCGATCCACGCCTACGGCAGCGACGCGCAACGCCAGCGCTGGCTGCCGGCGATGGCCGCCGGCACCGCGATCGGCTGCTTCGGCCTGACCGAGTCGCAGGGCGGCTCCGACCCGGCGGCGATGCAGACCCGCGCGGTGCGCGACGGCGATGGCTGGCGCTTGAGCGGCAGCAAGATGTGGATCACCAACGGCAGCATCGCCGACGTGGCGATCGTGTGGGCGCAGACCGAGGACGGCATCCAGGGCTTCCTGGTCGAGGCCGGCACCCCGGGCTTCGGCACCCAGGACATCGCCCACAAGATGAGCCTGCGCGCCTCGGTGACCTCGGCGCTGTTCTTCGACGACGTACGCCTGCCCGACAGCCAGCGCCTGCCCGGCGTGCGCGGGCTGAAGGGGCCGCTGGGCTGCCTGACCCAGGCCCGCTACGGCATCAGTTGGGGCGCGATCGGCGCGGCCATCGCCTGCCTGCGCGAGGCGCTGGCCTATGCCGGCGAACGCATGCTGTTCGGACGGCCGCTGGCGGCGACGCAGAGCGCGCAGATCAAGCTGGCCGACATGGCGCGGCGCATCGCCGCCGCGCAGTTGCTCGCGCTGCAACTGGGCCGGCTCAAGGACGCCGGCACGCTGCAGCCGGCGCAGGTGTCGCTGGCCAAGTGGAACAACGTGCGCATGGCCCTGGACATCGCCCGCGAATGTCGCGACCTGCTCGGCGGCGCCGGCATCACCACCGACTACGGCGCGATCCGCCATGCGCTGAACCTGGAATCGGTGATCACCTACGAGGGCACCGAGACCGTGCACCAACTGGTGGTCGGCCGCGAGCTGACCGGCATCAATGCGTTTTGAATCCATGTCCCGCGCGCGGCGCGGGCCCGTTTTGCAGGAGAACCGACGATGAGCGTCTTCGATGTGCGCGTGGAAACCGAGCGCCTGTTGCTGCGCCCGCCGACCGCCGAGGATTTCGCGGCGTTCTGCGCATTTTCCGCCGATGTCGAGACCATGCATCACCTCGGCGGGGTGCAGGCGCCGTCGGCCGTCTGGCGCGGCCTGGCGACGATGGTCGGCAGTTGGCAGTTGCAGGGATTTGCGATGTTCTCGGTGATCGAGAAGCGCAGCGGGCAGTGGATCGGCCGGGTCGGCCCCTGGCAGCCGCACGGCTGGCCGGGCACGGAGGTCGGTTGGGGTATCGCGCGTGCGTACTGGGGCCATGGCTATGCGCCGGAGGCGGCCGCGGCGTCGATCGACTGGGCGTTCGCGCAGTTGGGTTGGAGCGAGGTGATCCACGTGATCGCGCCGGACAACGCCAACTCCAAGGCGGTGGCGGGCAAGCTCGGATCGCGCTATCTGCGTCCCGGACAATTGCCGGAGCCGCTGCCGCAGGAGCCGATCGAGGTCTGGGGACAGTCGCGCGCGCAATGGCAGGCGCGGCGCTGACCCGCGGCCGCGGCGGAGCGTCGTCGGGGGGCGAGGCACCGCTCTTGCGCTTCCCCATTCCCGACTCCCCAATCCCGACCCTTCAGCAAGCAAGGAGCGATGCATGGCAGCCGAACGTGTCCCCCTGACCGTGTACGGCATGGCGCTGTCCGGCAATTGCTACAAGGTGCGGCTGTTGCTGGAGCAACTGGGCTGCGCCTACCGCTGGGTCGAGATTGACAGCGCCAACGGCCAGACCCGCACCCCGGCGTTCCTGGCCAAGAATCCCAACGGCAAGGTGCCGCTGCTGGAGCGCGAGGACGGGCGCGTGCTCGCCGAATCCAACGCCATCCTGTGCTGGCTGGCCGAGGGCACCGGCCATCTGCCCGCCGATCCCTGGCAGCGGGCGCAGGCGCTGAGCTGGCTGTTCTTCGAGCAGTACAGCCACGAACCCTACGTTGCGGTGGCGCGCTTCGTCTGCGGTTGGACGCCGCCCGACTCGCCGCGCCGCGCCGAACTGCCGCGCCTGCGCGAGGGGGCGACGCGGGCGCTGGCGGTGATGGAACAGCACCTGCAGACGCAGGCCTGGTTCACCGGCCCGGCCTACGGCATTGCCGACATCGCGCTGTTCGCCTACACCCACTGCGCCGGCGACGCGGGCATCGTGCTGGCGCACTATCCGGCGCTGTGCGACTGGCTGCAGCGGGTCCGCGCCACGCCGGGCTTCGTGGCGCTGCCGCCGCTGCCGGACGAGGTGCGCGCGCGCCTGGCGCTGGCGGGGACGGCCACGGCGTTCACCTGACTGCCGCGCGCCGGCGGCTAGCCTGAAGATTCATTCAGTCAGGAGCTACGCCATGAGCCAGTACCGCATCGCCGTGTTCGTCGGCAGCCTGCGCAAGGAATCGTTCAACCGGCGCCTGGCGCACGCGCTGGAGCGACTCGCCGGCGACCGCGCCCGTTTCGAGTACGTGGAGATCGGCGACCTGCCGCTGTACAACCAGGACCAGGACCACGACTATCCGGCGCAGGGCCGGCGCCTGAAGACGCAGGTCAGCAGCGCCGATGCGGTGCTGTTCGTCACCCCCGAGTACAACCGCTCCATCCCCGGCGTGCTCAAGAACGCCATCGACCTGGGCTCGCGGCCGTACGGCGAGAGCGCCTTCGCCGGCAAGCCGGCGGCGGTGTGCGGGACCTCGCCCGGGGCGATCGGCAGCGCCCTGGCGCAGCAGCACCTGCGCAACGTGCTGGCCTACCTGGACATGCCGGTGCTGGGCCAGCCGGAGATCTTTTTGCAGTTCAAGGAGGGCCTGATCGCCGAGGACGGCGCCATCGACGACGAGCGCACCCGCAAGTTCCTCGCCGGTTTCGTGGACAAGTTCATCGCCTGGATCGACGAACTGCAGGCCTGAGCAGTGCCGGGGCGCGCTGGCGGTAGCGCGTAGGGAGCAGCGGCCTTGCTTGGCGGTGCGTCGGCGAGGTTCTCCACCGCTTGTCCCCAGACTTGTCCCCAGCGTGGGCGACTACGCTGATGTGCGCGGCGCCCGGCCGGCGCCTCGCCCTAGCCGCAGCCGGGCGCGGCGACTAAAATCGATGCCCGGGCCGCGGTGAGGCCGCGCCCGGCGTCCGCGCCCACAGAGAAGACCCAGCCTATGTCCGCCCGTCCCGGCTACCGCGGCGATCGCAAGAGCGAGCGCAGCGAACGCAGCGAGCCGCGTCTCGACCAGTTGCGCGTGCCACCGCACTCGATCGAGGCCGAACAGGCCGTGCTCGGCGGCCTGATGCTGGCGCCGGAGGCCTACGACCGGGTCAACGACCAGCTCACCGACAAGGATTTCTACCGGCGCGATCACCAGTTGATCTACCGCGCGATCCGCGAGCTGGCCGAGAAAGGGCGCCCGTTCGACGCGGTGACCCTGGGCGAGTGGTTCGAGTCGCAGGGCAAGCTGGAGATGGTCGGCGACGGCGCCTACCTGATCGAACTGGCCAGCACCACGCCCTCGGCCGCCAACATCGCCGCCTACGCGGAAATCGTCCGCGACAAGGCGGTGCTGCGGCAGCTGATCGAGGTCGGCACCACCATCGTCAACGACGGCTTCCAGCCGGAAGGGCGCGAGAGCGCCGAGTTGCTGGCGTCGGCGGAAAAAGCCGTGTTCCAGATCGCCGAGGCCGGCGCGCGCGGGCGCAGCGACTTCGTGGCGATGCCCGGCGCATTGAAGGACGCGTTCGAGGAGCTGCGCAACCGCTTCGAGAACGGCGGCAACATCACCGGCCTGCCGACCGGCTACAACGACTTCGACGCGATGACCGCCGGCCTGCAGCCGACCGACCTGATCATCCTCGCCGCGCGTCCGGCGATGGGCAAGACCACCTTCGCGCTGAACATCGCCGAGTACGCGGCGATCAAGTCGAAGAAGGCGGTGGCGGTGTTCTCGATGGAAATGTCGGCTTCGCAGCTGGCGATGCGCCTGATCTCCTCCAACGGCCGCATCAACGCGCAACGCCTGCGTACCGGCCAGCTCGAGGACGAGGACTGGGCGCGCGTCACCGGCGCGATCAAGATGCTCAAGGAGACCAAGATCTTCATCGACGACACGCCGGGCGTGTCGCCGGAAGTGCTGCGCTCCAAGGCGCGCCGGCTCAAGCGCGAGCACGACCTGGGCCTGATCGTGATCGACTACCTGCAGCTGATGTCGGTGCCCGGCAACAGCGAGAACCGCGCCACCGAGATCTCGGAGATCTCGCGCTCGCTCAAGGGCCTGGCCAAGGAGTTGGGAGTGCCGGTGATCGCGCTGTCGCAGCTCAACCGCTCGCTGGAAACGCGGACCGACAAGCGCCCGGTGATGGCCGACCTGCGCGAATCCGGCGCGATCGAGCAGGACGCGGACATGATCGTGTTCATCTACCGCGACGACTATTACAACAAGGAAAATTCGCCGGACAAGGGCCTGGCCGAAATCATCATCGGCAAGCACCGCGGCGGCCCGACCGGGTCGTGCAAGCTCAAGTTCTTTGGCGAATACACCCGCTTCGACAATCTCGCCCACGATTCGGTGGGCGCGTTCGAGTAAGCCGCCGCCCGCATGCGCGGGCAACGGCGGTGACCGGCGAGGCGTCCGCAACGCTGCGAACCCCGGCCGCGCGGCGCGACGATCAGTACGGAATCTCGATCTCGGCGTTGCTGGTGGCGTCGTAGGTGTTGGCGCCGTACTCGGCGTGGTGGGTGCAGACCACGGTGACCTTGCGGTAGATCCCATAGACGAAGTTCGACGTGAAGTGCACGTCGACCAAGGCGCCATTGCCTTCCTCGTCGTAGTCGGTGGTGTAGCCGTTGCCGTACGGGTCGTAGGCGTTGCAGCGCACGTTGATGTAGCGGGCGTCGACGCGGTCGTTGTTGGCGTTGGCGAAGCGCGAGTAGGCGCGGATCTTCAGGCGCTTGCCGCCGGCCGGGCGATTGTCGGACTCGTAGCCCTGGTTCTGGATCACGCCCTGCAGCGTGTAGACCGGCGTGCTGCCGCCACCACCGCCGCCGCCGCCACATTCGACGCCATTGTCGACGCCGACTTCGTTCTGGAATTCGCCCGGCTCGGTGGTGCAGGCCATCGCCAGCGGGGCGGCGAGGCTCAGTGCGAGGGTGAGGGCGGCTTTTGCGATGCGCTTGTCCATGGGTCTTGCTCTCCTGAAGGTCTTGCGGATGTCGGCGATGGGCGTGAGCGCGCTGCGCCATTCGCTGCCCGCAGCGCGTCGCGGCCCTGCAGATGCAGATCCGGGCGCGGGCGGTTCGGGCCGCACGCAGCCGCGCTCGCCGGCCGTGGTGGCCGTGAGGTCGCAGAGGCGATGGCGGATGTCCCCATGCGCGCGAGACGGCCGTGGCCGTGTCGTACGCGGTGCAGCGAAAGCACGGATGACGTCCTTCCCCGGAACGTCATCCAACAGCAGCGGTCGCGGCGCCGTTTCGACATGACGGCGCCCGCCTCGGCGTTATAGCAGGGCCGGCGAGGCGCACGTGCGTGGCGCGCGGCGATGTCTACGAAATCAGTCCGGGGCTGCACGCGCGGCATACGACACGCATCGCCAGGCGCGTGCGGTGCGCGTCGCCGCATGCTCACCTGGCCACTGCACCCGATCCGTATCATGGCGCGTCCTTCGCTGCGTCCCTTCGCGCATGAGCTACGCCATCGTCTGGTTCCGGCGCGACCTGCGCCTGCACGATCAACCCGCCCTGCAGGCCGCCCTGGACGCCGGGCATACGCCGGTGCCGGTGTACCTGCACAGCCCGGAGGACGAGGGCGCGTGGGCCGCGGGCGCGGCCTCGTGCAGCTGGCTGCAGCGCTCGCTGGCGGCGCTGGACGCGCAACTGCGCGAATGCGGTTCGCGCCTGATCCTGCGCCAGGGCCCGGCCGAGACCGCGTTGCGCCAGGTGATCGCCGACTGCGGCGCGGAGGCGGTGTACTGGAATCGCCGTTACGAGCCGGCCACGCAAGCGCGCGATGCGCGGCTCAAGCGCGCGTTGCGCGAGCAGGGCCTGGAAGTGCACAGCCACAACAGCGCGCTGCTGTTCGAACCCTGGCAACTGGCGACGCAGCAGGGCGGCCCGTACAAGGTGTTCACCCCGTTCTGGCGCAGTGCGCTGAGCCACTGGCAGGTGCCGGCGCTGCAGCCTGCGCCGAAGACGTTGCCGCCGCCGCCCGCGAAGCTGGACAGCCTGCCGCTGGAGCAGCTCGGCCTGGCGCCGGTGCTGGACTGGGACCGCGGTTTCTGGGATGTCTGGCAGCCGGGCGAGGCGGGCGCGCACGAGGCGCTGGACGTGTTCGTCGACGGCGCGCTGCGCGACTACCTCGATGGCCGCGACCGCCCGGACCAGGTCGGCACCTCGCGGCTGTCGCCGCACCTGCATTTCGGCGAGATCGCACCGTGGCGCATCGTCGCCACGCTCGAACGCCATCGCCGCGCTGCCACCGCTGCGGCCATCGACGGCTATATCCGCCAGCTCGGCTGGCGCGACTTCGCCCACCACCTGCTGCACCATTTCCCCGACACCCCCGAGCGCAACCTCAATCCGCGCTTCGATCGCTTCCGCTGGGCCAAACCCGATGCCGAGAAATTGCACGCCTGGCAGCGCGGCCGCAGCGGCGTGCCGATCGTCGATGCCGGCCTGCGCGAGCTGTGGCACACCGGCTGGATGCACAACCGCGTGCGCATGATCGTCGCCAGCTACCTGTGCAAGCACCTGCGCGTGCACTGGTCAGAAGGCGCGCGCTGGTTCTGGGACACCCTGGTCGATGCCGACCTGGCCAACAACACCCTGGGCTGGCAGTGGGTAGCCGGCACCGGTGCCGATGCCGCGCCGTATTTCCGGGTGTTCAATCCGGTGACCCAGGCGCAGAAGTTCGATCCGAAGGGCGAGTACATCGCGCGCTGGGTGCCGGAACTGGCGGCGCTGCCGGTGGCCGACCGCTTCGCCCCGTGGCAGGCGCCGCAGCGGCTGGCGCGCGCTGCACCGCAGTATCCGCGGCAGCCGATCGTGGACCTGGCGGCGGGCCGCGAT
This sequence comes from Xanthomonas sp. PPL134, assembly GCF_040595915.1. NCBI lineage: Bacteria > Pseudomonadati > Pseudomonadota > Gammaproteobacteria > Lysobacterales > Lysobacteraceae > Xanthomonas > Xanthomonas sp. PPL134. The sequence continues at coordinate 418,850 of NZ_JAMDLL010000002.1, read as the reverse complement.
GCGGCGCTGGCCGCCTACCGCGAGACCGCCGCCGGCTGAGCGCCGCGCCACCACGGCGGCGTGCGCAAGTGGCCTGGGCGCGCGATTGACGCCCTTCGCCGGCGCATGATTCACTCCGGGCTCGGACAGGAGCCCGCATGGCCACCAGCTCAGCTCGCCGCAAGCCGCAGCGCGAACCGATGTCGCGCGTGGACACCGCCTGGTTGCGGATGGACCGGCCGACCAATCCGATGATGATCACCGGCGTGCTGATGTTCGACGAGCCGCTGACCTTGCCGGCGCTCAAGCACCTGGTGCGCAAGCGCTTCCTGGCCTTTCCGCGGTTCCTGCAGAAGCCGGTGGAGACCGCCACCGGCGCGTACTGGCAGCGCGACGACGATTTCGATCTGGACTGGCACGTGCGCCTGTCGGCCTTGCCCGGGCGCGGGCAGAAGAAGGCGCTGGAGCGCTTCGCCGGGCAGATGGCGTCCACGCCCTTGGACAAGACCAAGCCGCTGTGGCAGTTCCACCTGATCGAACGCTACGAAGGCGGCTCGGCGCTGGTGGCGCGGATCCACCACAGCTACGCCGACGGCATCGCCCTGGTGCAGGTGCTGCTGTCGCTGACCGATACCCAGCGCACGCCGGAGCCGTCGGCGCAGCTCGGCCGCGCCTGGCTCAAGGACGACGGCAAGGAGGTGGTGCGCCGGGTTGGCGCGGTGGACCGCTACCTCAAGCTCGGCGGGCGCATGCTCGACAAGGGCCGGGCGATGGCGCAGGACCCGAACCTGCCGCAGATGCTGGCGCGCGAAGGCGGGCTGATCGGCCGCGAATTGGTCAATGCCTTGCTGCTGGCCGACGATCCGCCGACATTGCTGCGCGGCCGCCTCGGCGTCAGCAAGCGCGTGGCCTGGGCCGAGCCGCTGGACCTGGACGAGGTCAAGGCGGTCGGCCGCGCCTGCGACTGCACGGTCAACGACGTGCTGATGGCGACCATGGCCGGTGCCTTGCGCGACTACATGCTCGAACGCGGCGAACGCCTGGACGGGGTGACCCTGCGTGCCACCGTGCCGGTCAACCTGCGCCCGCTGGAGCATGCACGCAAGCTCGGCAACCACTTCGGCCTGGTGTTCCTGGACCTGCCGGTGGGCGAGGCCAATCCGGTGCGGCGCCTGCAGTGCGTGGCCGCATCGATGCAGCAGCTCAAGCAGTCGCGCCAGGCGATGGTGGTGTTCGGCCTGCTGGCGGCGGTCGGCATGGCGCCGGCGGCGCTGCAGTCGGCGGCGCTGGACCTGTTCAGTCGCAAGGCCACCACCGTGGCGACCAACGTGCCGGGGCCGCAGCAACCGCTGTACCTGGCCGGCAGCCGCGTGCGCGAGATGATGTTCTGGGTGCCGCAGACCGGGTCGATCGGCGTCGGCGTGTCGATCATGAGCTACAACCATCGCGTGCATTTCGGTTTGATCGGCGATGCGCGGCTGATTCCCGATCCGGACGCGGTGATGCGGCGGGTCGGCGCCGAATTCGAGAAGCTGCTGTACCTGGCGCTGATGAGCGATTGGGAACAGCCGCTGCGCGCCGCCGAGGCCGAGGGCCTGCTGCCGTCTTCCTGAACCGGGCGCATCGCGCGCCGGGCTGCGTTCATCCGCGCCTCGCGTGGCGCTGTTTATGCTGCGGCCACGTCAAACCAGGTTCGGAGAGAACATGATGAAAACGACCACCCTTCGCGGCGTGTCCGTGGCCCTGGCCAGTGCGCTGGTGTTGTCCGCCTGCGCCACCGGCGGCTCCTATGTGCAGCGCGACCAGTACGGCAATCCCACCGAGCAGCAGAACCGCACCGGCCGCGGCGCGCTGATCGGCACCGCAGTCGGCGTGGCCGCCGGCCTGCTCAGCGGCAGCAGCGCCACCGAGCGCCGCCAGCACGCGATGATCGGCGCCGGCATCGGCGCGCTCAGCGGCGCGGCGATTGGCAACTATCAGGATCGGCAGGAGCGCGCGCTGCGCGAGCGCACCGCCAACACCGGCATCGACGTACGCCGCGACGGCGACAACATCACCCTCAACCTGCCCGATGGCATCACCTTCGACTTCAACCAGTCCACGCTCAAGCCGCAGTTCTATTCGGCGCTCAACGGCGTGGCCCAGACCCTGGGCGAATACAACCAGACCATGATCGAAGTGGTCGGCCACACCGACAGCATCGGCAGCGATGCGGTCAACCAGCGCCTGTCCGAACAGCGCGCGTCCTCGGTGGCCGCGTACCTGACCGCGCAGGGCGTGCAGCCCGAGCGCATCCAGACCCTGGGCGCCGGCAAGAAGTATCCGATTGCCGACAACAGCACCGAGGCCGGCCGCGCGCAGAACCGTCGCGTCGAGATCCGCGTGGTGCCGCTGCGCGCCTCGGCCGGCTGACCGATCCGCCGACCGCAACGACGCACGGGCCGCACTGCGGCCCGTGCGCGTTTCTGGCGTGCCGATGCGACGCGCCGTGCGCGACGCGGCTCAGACCAGCGCGGCGTCCTCTTCGTCCTCGGCTTCCGCGTCCAGTGCCGCGTCCGCAGGAATTGGTGCGGGGGAGGTGGCGATGCGCGGCACGTTGCCCAGCGACTGCGTGTTCATCGCCACGCCGCTGCACAGGGTGAACTCGGCGCCGTCCTCGGCCTGCTGCGTGGCCAGCTTGGCCGGGCACTGCGCCATCATGTAGCTGACGTCGAAGTTGAGCTTGTCGACCAGGAAGTCGACGAAGGCGCGCACCTTCGGCGAGAGCATGCGCCCGCCCGGGAACACCGCGTTGAAGTCCAGGTCCGGCCCGACCCAGCCGCCGAGCACGCGCCGCGCCTTGCCGGCCTCGATCAGCGGCTTGATCGTCGCATCGCTGGCCAGCACCAGGCCTTCGCCGCAGACCAGGCCGCCGATCAGCGCCGCCGAGTCGTTGGCCAGCAGGATCGGCTGGACCAGGAACTCGCCGCTCTGCTTGCCGTTGCGCAGCGGCCAGCACAGCCGGTTGCCGCCATTGCGGCCGGTGCTCAGCGCCAGCGTGCGGTGGTGCTGCAGGTCGTCCGGGTGCAGCGGTTCGCCGTGGCGTTCGATGTAGTAGGGGCTGGCGAAGACCTGGGTGCGGAAGGTGGCGAGCTTGCGCGCGACCATGGTCGAATCCGGCAGCGTGCCCATGTGCAGGGCCACGTCCACGCCTTCGGCGATCGGATCGACCTTGTCGCTGGTCATGATCATCTCCAGCCGCACTTCCGGGTGCTGGCGGTGGAACTCGCCCAGGATCGGCGCCACCCAGGAGATGCCGGCCGAGTAGGGCACGCTGAAACGCAGCCAGCCGCGCGGGCCGGCCTGCAACTGGCCCACCGCGCTCTCGGCTTCCTCCAGTTCGCGGGCGATGCGCTGGCAATGCTCGTGGTAGACCGCGCCGGCCTCGGTCAGCCCCAGCCGGCGCGTGGTCCGGTGCAGCAGGCGCGCGCCCAGCCGCGCCTCCAGGTCCTGGACCTTGCGGCTGACGGTGGTCTTGGGCAGGCCGAGGGCATTGGCCGCGGCGATGAAGCTGCCTTGCTCGACCACCTTGACGAAGATCAGGGTGTCGTTCAGATCGTGGCTCATGGCGGTTCCTTGAGGTGGAGACGATTGGACCGGTAGCGGGACGATTATTCCCCTTAATTCGGACTAATCAAGTGCGGCTTTGGCGCCTAATTTGTCCGCATTCGCCATCACCGACGGTCTTTGCCCATGTCGATGCGCACCCTGTTCCAGTTTTTCGCCTGCCCCGATCGCCAGCTGCGGCGCCGTTCCGCGCCCGTGGCGACGGCGCAATCCCCTTATCCGAAAGCGTTTCGCGAGTTCACGCCGCCGCCGCGGCGCCAGGGCGGCAGCAGTTTGCGCCTGGGCGCGTCCGGCAACGACCGATTGGGTCGCATTGCGATTGTCCCGTCGGCGGGAGGAAAAGTCCCGTGAGCGGGATGTTGGCCCCCGAGGTCCTGGTCCTCGGCGGCAGCGGCACCGTCGGGCAGGGCGTGGTGCAGGCGCTGCTGGAGGCGGGCAGCCCGGTGCTGGCGGTGGCGCGCGACCGTGCCCGCCTTGCGGCGCTGCGCGATCGCCACCGCGACGAACCCGGCCTGGACGTGCTGTGCGGCTCGGTCGCCACCGACGCGGCCGCCGCGGCCCTGGTGGCCGAGGTTGCGCAGCGGCCGCGGCCGTTGGCCGCGGTGGTCGCCGCCCTCGGCAGTCCGCTGCGCCCCGGACGCCTGCTGGAGCGGCCGCTGAGCGCGCTGCGCAAGCGCCTGGATGCCGACCTGCTGCCGCAACTGGCCGCCGCCCGGCATCTGCTGCCGTTGCTGGCCGAGCATCCGCGTGGCGGCCGCTACGTCCTGTTGGGCAGCCCCTGTGCGCTGCGCGCCTGGTCCGGGCATGGCGACAGTTCGGTGGCGGCGGCGGCGATCCGCATGCTCGCCCAGGTGCTGCACGAGGAAGCCAAGCCGCTGGGCGTGCACGTGCACCTGCTGTCGCTGTCCGAGCCGGTGTGTCGCAGCGACGACGCCATCGGCGATTGCCCCGACTGGTTCACCACCCTCGGCGTTGGCCGCGCCGTGGTCCACCTGCTGGCCGATCCGCAGCGGCCGGATCGCGCCCTGGTCGAGATCGACCGCCGCCATGTCGCGCGTCCGCGCAGCGCGCTGCTCAACGCCTTGCCGTTTTCCTTCTCCACCCACGAGGTCTCTCCATGAATCCGATTCCGATGCCGTCGCGCCTGCTGCCGGGCGCCCTGCGCCCGCTGGCGGTGGCGCTGCTGGTCGCCACGCTCGCCGCCTGCGGCAGCCAGGCCAACGAACAGGGCGCGCCGCCGCCGCCGAGCGTGGGCGTGGCGCCCGCACTGCAGAAGCAGATCAGCCAGTGGGACGAGTTCAGCGGCCGCGTCGAAGCGGTCGAGCACGTCGACCTGCGCCCGCGCGTGTCCGGCTACATCGACAAGGTCGCCTACGTCGAAGGCCAGGAAGTGAAGAAGGGCCAGGTGCTGTTCACCATCGACGCGCGCAGCTACCGCGCCGACCTGGCGCGTGCCGAGGCCGACCTGGCGCGCGCGCGCACCCAGGCCAAGCTCAGCGCAAGCGAGGCCGCGCGCGCCAAGACCCTGTCCGAACAGCAGGCCATCTCCACCGAGAGCTGGGAACAGCGGCGCGCCGCCGCCGAGCAGGCACAGGCCGACGTGCTGGCCGCGCAGGCGGCGGTGGACACCGCGCGCTTGAACCTGGAATGGACCCAGGTGCGCGCGCCGATCGACGGCCGCGCTGGCCGCGCGATGGTCACCGCCGGCAACCTGGTCACTGCCGGCGACAGCGCCAGCGTGCTGACCACGCTGGTGTCGCTGGACAAGGTGCACGTGTACTTCGACGCCGATGAGGGCACCTTCCTGCGCTATGCGCAGATGGCGCGCGACGGCCAGCGCCCGAGCGAGCGCGACGGCAGCCTGCCGGTGCAGGTCGGCCTGGTCGGCGAGGACGGCTATCCGCATGCCGGCAAGGTCGATTTCCTCGACAACCAACTGGTGCGCAGCACCGGCACCATCCACGTGCGCGCGCTGCTGGACAACGCCGATCGCCGCTTCACGCCCGGCCTGTTCGCGCGGGTGCGGCTGCTCGGCAGCGGCCGCTTCGACGCGGTGCTGATCGACGACCGCGCGGTGCTCACCGACCAGGACCGCAAGTACGTCTACGTGGTCGACAAGGACGGCAAGGCGCAGCGGCGCGACGTGCAGCTCGGCCGCAGCGCCGAGGGCCTGCGCATCGTGCGCAGCGGCCTGTCCGCCGGCGACAAGGTCATCGTCGACGGCGTGCAGAAGGTGTTCATGCCCGGCATGCCGGTGCAGGCCAAGCCCATCGCGCAGACCACGTCCCCGGCCGCACCGCGCCAGGCCGTCGCCCTCGACTGAGTCGCGGGCGTCGACGCAGCACCGGCCGGCCACCGCCGGCCGTACCCGCCGGGCCCGCAATGGCCCGGCGCCGCCACCGGCATGCCCGCGTCCGCGCCCGGCCCCCCGTTTCAACCGTTTCCAGGACCACCACCCATGGACTTTTCCAGATTCTTCATCGACCGGCCGATCTTCGCCGCCGTGCTGTCGATCGTCATCTTCGCCGCGGGCCTGATCGCCATCCCGCTGCTGCCCATCGGCGAATACCCGGACGTGGTACCGCCTTCGGTGGTGGTGCGCACGGTGTATCCGGGCGCCAACCCCAAGGTCATCGCCGAGACCGTCGCCACGCCGCTGGAGGAAGCGATCAACGGCGTGGAGAACATGATGTACATCAAGTCGGTCGCCGGCTCCGACGGCGTGCTGCAGATGACCGTGACCTTCCGCCCGGGCACCGATCCGGACGATGCCGCGGTGAAGGTGCAGAACCGCGTCGCGCAAGCGCAGGCGCGCCTGCCGGAGGACGTACGCCGGCAGGGCGTGACCACGCAGAAGCAGTCGCCCACCTTCCTGATGGTGGTGCACCTGACCTCGCCCAAGGGCAAGTACGACAGCCTGTACCTGCGCAACTACGCGCGCCTGCACGTCAAGGACGCGCTGGCGCGGATCCAGGGCGTGGGCGATGCGCAGGTGTTCGGCGGCGGCGACTACGCGATGCGCGCCTGGCTGGACCCGGAGCGGGTGGCCGCGCGCGGGCTCACCGCCAGCGACGTGGTCGCGGCGATGCGCGAGCAGAACGTGCAGGTCTCCGCCGGCCAGCTCGGCGCCGAGCCGATGCCCGAGAGCAAGTTCCTGACCCTGATCAACGCGCAAGGCCGCCTGCGCACCGAACAGGAGTTCGGCGACATCGTGCTCAAGGTCGGTGCCGACGGCCAGACCGTGCGCCTGTCCGACGTCGCCCGCCTGCAGCTGGGTGCCGGCGACTACACCCTGCGCGCGCAGCTGGACGGCAAGAACGCAGTCGGCATCGGCATCTTCCAGGCGCCGGGCGCCAATGCGCTGCGGATCCGCGACCAGGTCATCGCCAAGATGGACGAGCTGACCAAGCAGTTCCCCGACGACGTGAAGTACGAGGCGGTGTACGACACCACCATCTTCGTGCGCGACTCGATCAGCGCGGTGGTCCACACCCTGCTGGAGGCGGTGCTGCTGGTGGTGCTGGTGGTGATCCTGTTCCTGCAGACCTGGCGCGCCTCGATCATTCCGCTGATCGCGGTGCCGGTGTCGGTGGTCGGCACCTTCGCCGCGCTGTACCTGCTGGGCTTCTCGATCAACACGCTGACCCTGTTCGGGCTGGTGCTGGCGATCGGCATCGTGGTCGACGATGCGATCGTGGTGGTGGAGAACGTGGAGCGCAACATCGAGGAGGGGCTGACCCCGCTGGCGGCCGCGCACCAGGCGATGCGCGAGGTGTCCGGCCCGATCATCGCGATCGCGCTGGTGCTGTGCGCGGTGTTCGTGCCGATGGCGTTCCTGTCCGGGGTGACCGGGCAGTTCTACAAGCAGTTCGCGGTGACCATCGCCATCTCCACGGTGATCTCGGCGATCAACTCGCTGACCCTGTCGCCGGCGCTGGCCGCGCGCCTGCTGCAAGGCCACGACGCGCCCAAGGACCGCCTGTCGCGCGGCATGGAGCGGCTGTTCGGCGGCTGGCTGTTCCGTCCGTTCAACCGCTTTTTCCACCGCAGTTCCGACCGCTACCAGGGCGCGGTGTCGCGCATCCTCGGTCGCCGCGGTGCGGTGTTCGCGGTGTACGTGGCGCTGCTGCTGGTCACCGGGCTGATGTTCAAGGCGGTGCCGGGCGGCTTCATCCCGACCCAGGACAAGATGTACCTGATCGCCGGTGTGAAGCTGCCGGAAGGCGCCTCGATCGAGCGCACCGACGCGATGCTGCGCAAGGTGGCCACCATCGCCATGCAGACCGACGGCGTGGCCCATGCGATCTCGTTCCCGGGCCTCAACGCGCTGCAGTTCACCAACACGCCCAATACCGGCGTGGTGTTCCTGCCGCTGAAGCCGTTCGCGCAGCGCCACCGCAGCGCGCTGGAGATCAATGCCGAGATCAACCAGCGCATCGCGCAACTGGGCGAGGGCATGTCGTTCGCCTTCATGCCGCCGCCGATCCTCGGCTTGGGCAACGGCAACGGCTATCAGTTGTTCATCGAGGACCGCGCCAACCTCGGCTACGGTGCGCTGCAGAACGCGGTCAGCGCCATGCAGGGCGCGGTGGCGCAGACCCCGGGCATGAGCTTCCCGATCGGTACTTACCAGGCCAACGTGCCGCAGCTCGATGCCGAGGTCGACCGGGTCAAGGCCAAGGCCCAGGGCGTGGCCCTGACCGATCTGTTCGATACCCTGCAGACCTACCTGGGCTCGACCTACGTCAACGACTTCAACCAGTTCGGCCGCACCTGGCAGGTGATCGCCCAGGCCGATGCGCCGTTCCGCGAGAGCGTGGAGGACATCGCCCGGCTGCGCACCCGCAACGCCCAGGGCGAGATGGTGCCGATCGGCTCGATGGTGACGATCAAGCAGACCTACGGTCCGGACCCGGTGCTGCGCTACAACGGCTATCCGGCCGCCGACCTGGCCGGCGAGGCGGATGCGCGATCGCTGTCCTCGGCCGAGGCGATGGCCAAGATCACCCAGATCGCCAAGCAGGTGCTGCCCAACGGCATGGAGATCGAGTGGACCGACCTGAGCTACCAGCAGGCGACCCAGGGCAATGCGGCGCTGGTGGTGTTCCCGCTGGCGGTGCTGCTGGCGTTCCTGGTGCTGGCCGCGCTGTACGAAAGCTGGACGCTGCCGCTGGCGGTGATCCTGATCGTGCCGATGACCCTGCTGTCGGCGTTGTTCGGGGTGTGGTTGAGCGGCGGCGACAACAACGTGTTCGTACAGGTGGGCCTGGTGGTGCTGATGGGCCTGGCGTGCAAGAACGCGATCCTGATCGTCGAGTTCGCCCGCGAACTGGAGCTGCAGGGCAAGGGCATCGTCGAATCGGCGCTGCAGGCCTGCCGCCTGCGCCTGCGCCCGATCGTGATGACCTCCATCGCCTTCATCGCCGGCACGGTGCCGCTGGTGTTTTCGCATGGCGCCGGCGCGGAAGTGCGCTCGGCCACCGGCATCACCGTGTTCGCCGGCATGCTGGGCGTGACCCTGTTCGGCCTGTTCCTCACCCCCGTGTTCTATGTCGCCCTGCGCAAGCTGGCCGGGCGGCCGCTGGTCTCGCATGCGCCGGCCCACGCCGACGCGCCGGCACACGGCTGATCCTTTTCCCATTCTTCTCAGGAGTTTCGCAATGAACGTAGCACACAAGATCGCCCTGGTCACCGGCGCCACCCGCGGCATCGGCCTGCATACCGTGCGGCAACTGGCCGAGGCCGGCGTGCGCACCCTGCTGGCCGGGCGCGATGCCACCCGCGCCAGCGCCGCGGCGCTGGAACTGCAGGGCGAGGGCCTGCCGGTGGAGCCGCTGACCCTGGACGTCACCGACGCCGCCAGCATCGCCGCGGCGGTGGACACGGTGCGCGCACGCCACGGACGGCTGGACATCCTGGTCAACAACGCCGGCATCCTGCGCGACGACCTGCGCCTGAGCGTCTCGCAGCAGACCCTGGAGACCTGGCGCGAGACCTTCGACACCAACCTGTTCGGCCTGATCGCGGTCACCCAGGCGTTCCTGCCGCTGCTGCGGGAAGCGACGGCCGCGCGCATCGTCAACGTCTCCAGCCTGCTCGGCTCGCTGACGCTGCACAGCCAGCCGGGCTCGCCGATCTACGACTTCAAGGTGCCGGCCTACAACGTGTCCAAGAGCGCGGTGAATGCCTGGACCATCCAGTTGGCCTACGAACTGCGCGACACCCCGATCAAGGTCAACACCATCCACCCTGGCTACGTGAAGACCGACATGAATTCCGGCGAGGGCGAGCTGGAAGTGGCCGACGGCGCGCGCAGCAGCGTGATGATGGCGCTGCTCGACGCGGACGGCCCCACCGGCAGCTACACCCATGTCGGACAGGTGCTGCCATGGTGATCCGTCCCGCACTCGGCGCGCTGGCGCTGGCGCTGCTCAGCGCCTGCGCCAGCGTCGGCCCCGACTACCACGCACCGGTGCAGCCGACGGTGACGCTGCAGGGCGCGGCGTCGCCGGTGTTCGCGACCGATTCGCCGGTCGCGTCCTGGTGGGCGCAGTTCGACGATCCGGTGCTGGAGCAACTGGTGCACGACGGTCTGGTCGCCAACCTGGACCTGCGCATCGCCCTGGCGCGCGTGCACGAGGCACGCGCCGTCTTCGCCGAGCAGCGCCTGGACCAGGCGCCGCACGTGACCGCCGGCGGCGACTACACCCGCGGCAAGGCGCCGGACGCCGATGCCGGCGGCGCGCGCGTGCTCACCGAGAGCTACCGGCTCGGCTTCGATGCCGGCTGGGAGCTGGACCTGTTCGGGCGCCAGCGCCGTGCCAGCGAGGCCGCGCGCGCAGATCTTGAGGCCGAACAGGCCGGCCTGGCCGACGCCCAGGTCACCGTGGCCGCGGAGGTGGCGCGCAACTACTTCGCCCTGCGCGGCACGCAGAAGCGCATCGCCCTGGCGCGCACCACGCTGGACAACCTGCGCGATACCCAGCGGCTGACCGAGACCCGCTGGCGGCTGGGCGCGGGCAGCGAGCTGGACGTGCAGAGCAGCCGCGCGCGGCTGAAGGCGATCGAGGCCGATATCCCGTTGCTGGAAGTCGACGCCGCGCAGGCGCGGCACCGGTTGGCGGTGCTGCTGGGCAAGCCGCCAGGCGCGCTCGATGCGCTGCTGGCGCCCCAGCCGACCCCGGCCTATGCGCGGGCCTTGCCGCTGGGCGACACCACGCAGTTGCTGCGTCGGCGTCCCGACGTGCGCAGCGCCGAAAGCCGCCTGGCGGCAGCGACCGCACGGGTCGGCGTGGCCACTGCCGACCTGTTCCCGCGGATCAGCCTGTCCGGCTTCGTCGGCTTCCTGTCCGGCGATGCCGGCGCCCTGTTGCACGGACGCAGCAAGGCCTGGTCGCTGACTCCGTCGATCCAGTGGGCGGCGTTCGACATGGGCAGCGTGCGGGCGCGCCTGCGCGCGAGCGAGGCGCAGGCCGACGGTGCCGCCGCCGACTACGAGAAGGCCGTGCTCGGCGCGCTGGAGGACACCGAGAACGCCCTGACTGCCTATGCCCACGAGCAGGCGCGGCTGGCGATCGTGGCCGAACAGACGCAGGCCGCGCAGCGCGCCGAGGCGCTGGCGCAGATCCGTTACCGCGAAGGCTCGGAGGATTTTCTGACCCTGCTCGATGCGCAGCGCACGCAACTCACCGCCGAGGCGGACCTGGCCGACGCCGAAGCGGCGGTGAACATCGGCGTGGTGCGGGTGTACAAGGCGCTCGGCGGCTGGGGCCAGGATGCAGGCACGGAGGCCGGCAGGGACGTCGCGACCACCGCGGTGGCGGCGTCCGCGCTGCAGGCGCGCTGAGCGGGGTGCTGCGAAGGCCGCGGTGCAGGCCGACTGCACGCACCGTGGCCTTCTCGGCGCCTCACTTCATCTGCTTTTTGTCAGCATCAGGCCGGTGCGGGTTTCCTGTAGGAGCGGCTTCAGCCGCGACGGGCGTTCCCGGTGAGGCCCGTCGCGGCTGAAAGCCGCTCCTGCGGAGGCTGGTGACGGCTGCCGGACCGGATGGCGCCGCGTCTGCCGCCGGTGCCGGCCGCTCAGTCCTGCGCCACGTCCTCGGCGATCACGTAGCGGTCGCGTCCGTTGTTCTTGGCCTGGTACAGCGCGGTGTCGGCACGCGAGAACCAGTCGTGCCACTGCACCTCGTCGCACAGCATCGCCGCGCCCAGCGACACGGTGATGGTGCCGTTGGGGCCGCGCAGCGCCGTGCGCGCGGCGTCGTGCAGCCGCCTGGCGAAGGCGGACAGTTCGGTCGCGGACTGCAGCCGTGCCACCACCACGAACTCCTCGCCACCGAACCGGAACACCTCGTCCGGCGCGCGCACCTGCGCACGCAGCAACGTGGCCAGCTCGACCAGCACCCGATCGCCCTCGGCATGGCCGTAGAGGTCGTTGACCTCCTTGAAGTGATCGATGTCGAGCACGATCAAGCCATGCCGGCGGGTCGCCCGGCGTGGATCGGCCACTCGTTGCGACAGGCTGCGCTCGAGCATGCGGCGGTTCGGCAGCCCGGTCAGCGAGTCGTGCGAGGCCAGTTGCTCCAGTTGCAGGCGATCGCCTTCCACCCGCAACGCCAGCATGTAGCCCAGTCCGGTGATCAGCAGCGACACCGCCAGCATGGAGAAGAAATGCTCGGCACCCAGCGTGCTCGGGGTGACCACCAGCAGCACCGCGATCAGGGTCGCGTTGCAGGCCAGGGCGACATTGCGCGTGACCGCGAAGAAGTTGCTCATCATCACCAGGTACAGCCACGGCACCGCGGCATGGCGCAGCGCATGGCAGGCCAGGGCGCTGCCCAGCAGCCAACTCAGCGACAGCAACGGATCCATGCGGCCGTCGCCGCGATGCAGGGCCAGCCAGGTCGCCAACGCAGCCAAGCCGGCCAGGGCGGCGCCGGCCAGCGCGGTCAACGGCGCGCCGATCGCGATCTGGTAGAGGGCGAACAGCAGCAGCACCCCGGCCGTGGAGGGACCGAGAACCTTGATGATGCCAAGCCGGAAATGCCGGCGCAGGGTCAAGCCCGCGCTCACGGAGAGGCGCTCCGGCACGGCGCATGGTCATGGCGGGCGGTTGAACGGGGGCGGGCGACGAACATGGCGACGTCAGGATGGCGGAAGAGTGTTGCGGTGGAAGAGGCAAGTTCCATGCCCAAGATTCTTTTGTGGTGCGTATCCCGATGCTGAACGCGGCGTAGTGGAATTGCCGACACCGTGCGCGCCGCGACAGCGTCGCATTGACGCAGCGACCGGCGTCGCACCGATCGCCTGCGCCACGCGGCAGGCCGTGTCTGGTCGCGGCCGGCAGGGGAGGGCCACGGGAGGACACGCGCAGCTGGTTCTCCTCCCTCCCGGAAAAGGTGGCGCGCGGCGCCGGCTGAGGGTGCGGGCGAGGTCAGGCGCGTTGCGCCTGGCGGCCCCGCGGTGGCGTCAAACCGGCGTTGCGCGTATCGCGCTCAGTGAAGCCGCCGCCCCGACGCGTCATGCTCGCCCGCCAGCGTGACCGGCGCGGGCAGGATCCGCGTGGCGCGCCCGCCAGGGACGGGCTAGGCGTCGTTACCGTCGATGGCCTGCAGCCCTTTCTGGCTCAGCGCGAGATCGCCATCCTCGCCTTGCGCCGCATAGTTCTCGCGCACCGCCCAGGCCGCCTCTGCCTCGCTGACCGGCGTGGTGGCGTGGATGTCCTGCAGGATGCGCAGCTGTTCCTGGGTCAAGGGCATGGCGGGCAGTCTCGATCGGAAAGAGCATTCCACCCTACAGGCCGCTGGTGACGGAGATGTCGGCGCGTTGCCAGGCTCTTCGATTGCCGACGCCGGTACACGTGATCGTCGCGGGGGAAGAGCGGCGCCACGCCCTCTCGTCGCACGGCCACGACACGGCCGACATCATTTCGCAACGCCTCGAGGACGCTGGCGTAACGGGTGCCCACGCATGATGCGCGTACCAGCTGTGCGGCCGGGGCGATGCCTGGGGCTGCTTCAAGGATGCAGGCATCCGCGGCTGGACCACTTTTCACGCACCGGCAGGCATCCACCTGCCGGTGCGTTTTGCGTTTCCGGGCAGCGTTTAGCGATGCGCGGCTCGCCGCCAACTCAGACAGCGTACGGGCAGCATCGCCGATCTGATGTGCGTCCCCGCGCTGGTGAGGTCCATTTGCCGCCGACTTTGCCGCAACGGATTTGGATGCTGCCGTCTACGAACCCATGGCTCCCCGACAATGGACCCGGACCTGTGTTGCAGATCTAGCTGCCCAGTGGATTGAAGACGGCCTCGATGCGATGCCCATCCGGGTCGATGACGAACGCGGCGTAGTAGGCGTCCCCATAGTCGGGACGCAGGCCGGGCGCGCCATTGTCGCGACCGCCGGCCTGCAGTGCGGCACGGTGGAACGCGTCCACCTGCAACTGCGTTGTCGCGGCGAACGCCAGATGGAAACCGGGTCCCGGCGCCGTGGCGCGGTCATGCAGTTTCAGGCAGAACAGATCGTCGCTGCCCTCGGCCATGCCATACCCGATCGCGGTCTCATCTGCGAACACGCGCAGGTAGCCCAACGCCCGCAGCGCCGCATCGTAGAACGCGCCTGCGACGGCAAGGTCGCGAACGCCGAACGAAACATGGTGGAGCATCAGGCTACCTGCATGAAGAATGGCGAAGGTCGGGACGCTGGCGCAGCGCGATGGAAGGTCGCACACGCCTGCGACCGACGGGTTCGCTGTCGGCCGGTCCAGCCGGCGCCGTTCGCAGGTAGCGATTGGACGGGTGGCAGTTGTCCAGATGCGTGGACGATGTTCCCTGAGCGTCCGGACGGCGAGTGTGGGCTTCGTCGGCAGTATCGCCGATTGCGCCGCATGCCCAAAGCAGTGCTTGCTGCGCGCTCTCCGGGAGCACGCTGGGTCAGCCACGGCGGCCGCGCGTCGGGAGGCCGCGCAGCAGCACTGTGCGGCGTCATGCAGATGGACATGGACCGCTGGGGTCGCCCGCGCATGGCGACACATGGGAAACATGACGCGATGGCTATGCAGGCAGGTGCACGCCTGGGCGTGCACCTGTCCCACGACGCGTCAGGCGACGCCGGCACCACCGGTCGCGCCGAACACTTCGCCGGTCAGGTAGCTGCCTTCCTGGCTGGCGAGGAGCACATAAAGCGGTGCGATTTCGACCGGCTGGCCAGGGCGCTTGAAGTGCGTCTTTGAGCCGAACTGGGTGACCGCCTCCATCGGCTGGCCGCCAGACGACTGCAGCGCGGTCCAGAACGGACCGGGTGCCACCACGTTTGCCCGGATGCCCTTTTCGCTCAACTGTGCCGCCAATGCCTTGGTGTAGGCGACGATGCCGGCCTTGGTGGTCGCGTAGTCGAGCAGGATCGCCGACGGGTCGTACGCCTGGATCGACGCGGTGGTGATCACCGCGGCGCCCGGCGGAAGGTGCGGCACCGCGGCGCGGCAGATCCAGTGCATCGCGTAGAGGTTGGTCTTCAGCGTCTTGTCGAAATCCTCGTCGCTGACGTCGCCGATCTCTTCCCGATACTGCTGCCGGCCCGCGTTGATCACCAGGATGTCCAGGCCGCCCAGGCCCGCAACGGCTTTCTCGACCAGCTCCGCGCACCATTGCCGATCGGTGATGTCGCCCGGCAGGCTGATCGCCTTGCGTCCTTCGGCCTCGATGAGGGCGATGACCTCCTGCGCGTCCGACGCTTCCTCCTCCAGGAAGGAGATCGCCACATCGGCGCCTTCGCGCGCGAACGCGATGGCCGCGGCGCGGCCGATGCCGCTGTCGCCGCCGGTGACCAGGGCGCGGCGGCCGGTCAGCTTGCCCGCGCCGCGATAGCTCGTCTCGCCGTGATCGGGAACCGGGTCCATGTCCGAGGCCTTCCCCGGAACCGGCTGCGGCTGCCGCGGAAATGGCGGCTTGGGATACTGTTCGCGCGGGTCCTGCATCTTCAGTCGATCGTTCATCGTGTCTTCCTCTTCTTGGCGTGTGGACGGAGTTTTACCGGATTGGTTGTGGTGTTCTCGATGGTCGACATCGCCATGATCTGCGCGAGATGGCTGAGTCCTTGGGGGAAATTTCCCAGGAACGCGCCGGTGTGCGGATCGACCATCTCGCTCAACAGGCCGTTGCAGCGATCGAGCGCGGCATTGAGTCGGGCCAGCCGTTTCCTGGCCTTGGCTTTCTGTCCCAGGCGGGCATAGGCCTCGGCGATCCAGTAGGAGCACGCGACGAAGCAGCCTTCTTCCTGCGCCATGCCGGAGTAGCGGTAATGGAACGCGCCGGCGCCCAACACGCGGTCGATCGCGTCCAGCGTCGCCAACAGCCGATCCTTGCCGTCGAAGCGGAACCGTGCGGCCAGCGCCACCGACGCATCCAGCTTGTCGCTGCCCGGATACATCACGAAGGCCTGCTGCGCGTCCGACCAGCAGTGGACTTCGATCCAGTCCTTGATCCTGTCGCGCTCCCGTTCCCAGCGATCGCGACACGTCGTCGGCAGTTGGCCCTGGTCGGCCAGTTCGACGGCCCTGGCCAGCGCCTGCCAGCAGCTGACCTTGGACATGGTGTAGTGCTGCAGTTCGGGCAACTCCCAGATCCCCGAGTCGGCCTTGCGCCAGTGATCGGCGCACTGGTCGGCAAGCCGGGACAGCAATTCGGCGCTGGATGCGTCCAGGATGTTGCCGCGGCTCACGAAGCAATAGGCGGTCTCGAAGATGTCGCCGTAGATGCCGTGCTGGTGTTGCCCACCGGCGAGATTGCCGCGCACGACCGGCAACGTGTTGCGGTAGCCGGCGGCCTCCAGTTCGATGACGTCGGGAACCAGTCCGCCGTCCAGGGTGAACACGACTTTCGGCCCGTGCTGGCGCAGTTGCCGGATCAGCCAGGTGAAGGCAGCCTTCGATTCCGCTTCCAGGCCGGCGGCGAGAAACGCCTGGATGGTGTAGCCGGCATCGCGGATCCAGGCATAGCGATAATCGAAGTTCTTGTCGCCGCCGATGCGTTCGGGCAGCGACGTCGTCGCGGCAGCGGCGATGGCGCCGGAGGGCGAATAGAGCAGCAATTTGAGCGCGAGCGCGCTGCGGACGAAAAAATCCCGCCCCTCGTGCGGGAAGGTCACGTTCTTCGACCATGCCCGCCATTCCTTGTCGGTCAGGTCGATGCGGCTGTCGATCTCCCCGATGGTGGGCGCGACCAGTGGCTCGTCCTCGCCGACGACCAGGGCGATCGTCGCGCGTTGTCCCTTGGCCACGGTGATCTCGCCGCGAACGCCGTGATCCGACCACACGCAGCTCAGCTTGTCGTCGTGGATCATGACGCCAAGCAGGCGGTCGACATGAAATACGGTGTGCGGGCCGATCGCCGCGCAGTACGGGCTGGCGTTCTGCGCCCGCAAGCTGAATTTCAGCTCCAGCCGGAAGCGCATGGTTCCGCGCTGGCACTCGATGCGTCGTGCGAGTTCGCACCAGGGCAGCCGTCCCGCATGCCCGCTGTTGAGCGACTCGGTCAGCGTCGCCTGGCCGGATGCGGTGGTGAACGTGGTGACCAGGACATTGCTGTCTTTCCGATAGCGCCGCTCGGTGCGGAAGGGCGCGTCCGGGGCCAGCACGAAGTAGCCGCCTTGCTCGGCGTCCAGGAGCCGGTCGAACAGCGGCGGGCTGTCCATGTTGGGCGCGCACCACCAATCGATCGATCCGTCCGATCCGGTCAGGGCGACCGAGCGTCCTTCGCCGAGTGCGCCGTACTGTTCGATCGGTAGCGCACCCTCGGTGCGGCCGGCGCTTGAGGTCGAGCGGCGTGGCCGGGCTGTCGTGGGCACGTGCTCAGGCTCCACGCCAGGGCGCGTCAGGGCCGCGCTGGGGCGTCTTCGATTCCAGCGTGACGTGTCGATGAAGCATGGAGATGCTGCGAAGGGGAGGGCAGCCCGACGGTAGTGGCCTCTCTGCCGAGGCCCGGTGAGGACGGCATCTGCCTGTGTGGGCCTCCACGTGGCGTGGACGAAGGCTGGTCCATCGTGCGTCACCGTCATCGAGGTGCACCATGGGAAAACCGGTCCTGTATTTCCTGCACGCCCTCGGCTCGAGCGGGCGCGAGTGGTCTTCGGTGATCGATGTTTTGCAACCGCGCTTCGACTGCATCGCACTGGATGTTCCAGGCTTCGGCACTGCGCCGGCGTTGGATCGCCCCGATGTGACCGCGCTGGTGGACTGGTTCGCAGGCGCAGTTGCGCGCGACAGGCCGAATTGCTGGTATGTGGTTGGCCACAGCATGGGTGGGAAGATCGCCACCCTGGCCGCCGCGCGCGCGCGCGATGGCATGGCCGGGCTCGCTGGCCTGGCCGGGGTCGTCCTAGTGGCCGCATCGCCGCCCGCGCCTGAGCCGATGGACGAATCCCGGCGGCAGACCATGTTGTCCTGGTTCGACGGTGCCGGCCCCACGCGGCAGCAGGCCGAACAGTTCATCGACGACAACTGCGCGGCGCCGTTGCCGACATCGCCGCGTGGCGGCGCTGTCGACGATGTCCTGCGCAGCAGCGCGCGCGCATGGAACGCCTGGCTCACCCATGGCAGCCGCGAGGACTGCGCGGCGCAGGCCGGCTGCATCGACGTGCCCGCGCTCGTGGTCGCGGGCAGCGAGGACGGCGATCTCGACGAGACGGCGCAGCGGCGCTGGAACCTGCCGCATTACCGCGATGCGCACCTCACCGTGGTGGCGCAGGCAGCACACCTGATTCCCTACGAACGACCGCAGGCGCTCGCGGCGTTGATCGCCGCGCACGTCGACGGTACCGCGGCACGCCGGCTGCCCGACGACTTCGTGGCGTTGCTCAATGCCGAGCGCGTCGCCCCGACGATGCGCAAGGCGCTGCTGCATCGCCATGCCGGGCCGTCGCGTGCGGCAAAAGGCATATTGAGCGAGCGCCAGTCAGGCACGCTGGCCGCCGTGGTCGAGCGCGTTCTGGATGGTGCGGGCGACGCCCGCGATATCGCGCGCCGCATCGACGTCGATCTCGCCAAGGAGGTAGGGGACGGGTGGCGGTTTGCCGACCTGCCGCCCGACCGTCTCGCCTGGCCGATGGGGCTGGATGCGCTGGACGCGTTGTCCGGCGGCTTCGCCGCCTTGCCTGCACAGGAACAGGACGGCTGGCTGCGCGCCATCTTCCTGAGCGAGGCAGGCGACTGTCCCGCGTGCGGATGGAGCGCGGCGCAACTCGCCGCCTGGTTCGAAGACGTGCGTGCCGAGACGGTGCGTATCTGGACAAGCCTTCCGGTCACCATGGCCGCCTTGGGCTACGACGGGTTCGCCGTGGGCGGCTTGGGCGCGGGCAGCCCCGGTTACCAGGAAACCGTCGCCGATCGCCGCGAGGCCTGGCAGCTGCTGCCCAAGGCGCATCCATGAGCGTCGTATCGACTGCGGCGGTGGATGCGGTCGTGGTCGGCAGCGGCGCCGGCGGCGGTCCGCTGGCCGCGCGACTGGCGCAGGCCGGCGTCTCGGTGGTGGTGCTGGAAGCCGGCGCCGCGTTCGGCCCGGATGCGCACCGCGCGGACGAACTGGCGACGGACATCTACTGGATGGAAGAGCGCCTCAGCGGAGGGCGGACGCCGACGGCGTTCGGCCCGAACAATTCCGGTGCGGGGCTCGGCGGATCGACGCTGCACTGGGGCGCGTTCTGCCCGCGCCCGGACCCGCGCGATCTGCAACTACGCACGCAGACCAGCCAGGGCGAAGACTGGCCGATCGCGCACCAAGAACTGCTGTCCTACCTCCAGCGCGTCGAACGCTTCATCGGCGTGTCCGGGCCGGCGGTCTACCCATGGGACGGAGAGCGCTGCTATGCCTTCCCGCCTGCCCAGCGCAACGCACCCGCCGAGGCGATGGAGCGCGGCTGCCGTGCGCTCGGCATCACGGCCGCCGATGCACCGGCGGCGCTAGTCACCCGGCCGCACGAACAGCCGCACTGGGGCACGCGCGTGGCCTGCAACAACTGCGGTGCGTGTCATCAGGGCTGCAGCAATGGCGCCAAGGTCAGCGTGGACACGACCTGGCTGCCGCTGGCACGGGCGCACGGTGCGGACCTGCGCACCGATTGCCGGGTCGTCGGCATCGAGCGCAACAGCCTGGGCGCGGTCACCGGCGTCGTCTACCGGCAGGGCGAGCGCGAACTGCGCCAGCGTTGCACGGCCTTGTTTCTATGCGCCGGCGGCGTGGAAACGCCGCGCTTGCTGCTGAACCTGGGACTGGCCAACTCCAGTGGACAGGTCGGGCGCAATTTCATGGCACATGTCGCGACCCAGGTCTGGGGCACGTTCGACATGGACATGCGCATGAACCGCGGCTACCCCTCCTCGCTGATGAGCGAGGACATGCTGCGCCCCGCGCAGGCCGAGTTTGCCGGCGGCTATCTGATCCAGAGCCTGGGCGTGCAGCCGGTGACGCTCGCCAACACGCTGGCGCGCGGTGCCGGCCGCTGGGGCGCGGCGCTGGTGCGGACCATGACGCGCTACAACCGCCTGGCCGGCATCGGCATCAATGGCGAATGCCTGCCGCAGGACACCAATCGCCTGACGCTCGCCGACGAGTGCGATGCCTTCGGCCTGCGCAAGGCGCGGGTCGACTTCAGCTACGGACCCAACGAACAGGCGATCGATGCCCACGCCAGACGCACGCTGCAGGCGATCTGGGAGGCGGCCGGCGCCCAGGACATCTTCGCCGCCGCGCGCTCGGCACACACGCTCGGCACCTGTCGCATGGGCCGCGATCCCGCGCAGGCCGTGGTCGATCCGGATGGCCGTTCGTTCGACATCGGCAATCTCTACGTCTGCGACAACTCGGTCTTCCCCAGCGCATTGGCGGCCAATCCGGCCCTGACACAGATGGCACTCGGCTTGCGCACCGCCGAGCGGTTTCTCGCGCACTAGGCGATTGCTTCCCCTTCACCCAACGAGGAAAACGACATGGACCTTGGAATCAACCATCGGACTGCCCTGATCAGTGGCGCCGACTCGGGCATGGGCAAGGAAACCGCCCGCCAACTGCTGCAGGCCGGCGTGCGTGTGGCGATCACCGACCGTGCGGACGGCACGCTCGATCAGGCGCTGTCCGAGCTGTCGGGCCTGGGCGAGGTGATCGCCGTGGCGGGCGATGTGACGCGTGCGAACGATGTCGCGGACATCTGGGCGCAGGTCCGGGCACAGCTGGGCGATCCGGATATCTACGTCAATGCGGCCGGCGTCACCGGGGCGACCGGCGACTTCCTCGACGTGAGCGATGCGGGGTGGCTCGAAACGCTGGACATCAACCTGATGGGCGCGGTGCGGATGTGCCGCGAAGCGATTCCCGCGATGCGCCGAAACGGCTGGGGGCGGATCGTCCTGTTCGCGTCCGAGGACGCCGTGCAGCCCTATGTGGACGAACTGGCCTACTGCGCGTCGAAGGCCGGAATCCTGAGTCTGGCCAAGGGCCTGTCCAAGGCCTACGGTGGCGACAACGTGTTGGTCAACACGGTGTCGCCCGCGTTCATCCATACCCCGATGACCGACGCAATGATGCACAAGCGCGCGAAGGAAAAGGGCATGACCTTCGATGAAGCGGTGTCGTCGTTCCTGGACGAGGAACGTCCCGGCATGGTCCTCAAGCGGCGTGGCCGGCCGGAAGAAGTGGCGGCGGCGGTCGCGTTTCTGTGCTCCGAGCGCGCCAGCTTCATCAATGGCGCCGGCATCCGGGTCGATTCCGGGTCGGTGCAGACCATCGCGGGGTGAGTCGGAACGGGTCTCGGGACAAAGGAGATGCTCCTGCGTGTTTCGCAGGAGCCGATGGTGGAAGCTGGAGTTTTCGGCTGCTGTTCCGTTGGCTGTCATTTTGACGCCAGCGAGCGTGATGGGGCGGGGCGCGTTTCGTTCTCTGGCAACGTGGTGTTCGTCCGGAACGTGGAGTAGAACACTGCGTGAGCGCTTTCGACGTGGCTAGCGCGACAGCAGTTTGACCTTCTGCGCCTGGAACTCGGCATCGGTGAGCAGGCCTTTCTTCCGTAGGTCGTCGAGCTTCAGCAGTTCGGCGCACAGATCGGGCTGCGCGCCGAGTGCGCGCGGCGCATCGCCGGTTGCGGCCGGCGATGCCGCGCTCGCGTTCACCTCGATTTGCATGTCTGCTCGTGGCTGCAACCCGACGGTCTCATCGGAACCTTGCGGAACTAGACGGAACTGATACTCGACGTATGGCCACTGGCCCGGTCCACCTGCGTCCACCGCTTCCATTGCCACCGGTACCGCCTGCATGTTCTTGGCGGCGGCGAACGCGTTGGCAGCGAGAAGCGCTTTGCGCTTGGTCGTTGCAGCGCTGGCGAAGATGCCGGCGTGATTCTTGACCGTCACCATCCACACGCCGGGTGACACCTGCGCAAACTCTGGCTCAACGGCCTGCGCGGTGCCGGCCAGCGCCATCCATAGCATGGGCACGAAAAGAATGCGTTTCATGGTCCTTCCTCAGCGAGTGATCGCGGGGCCTACCTGTGATGACGCGGGGTCATTGGTAGCCTCACTATGGCATGCGACCGCACGATGGTTGATCCCAGTGGCGAGCGTGGCGCTACCGTGGTGATGCCGTCCCGCGTGCTACCGGCCGGCAGCAGGCACAAAAAAAGCCGGAAACCTCGATGCGATCGGGATTCCAGCCTTGTTTGCACGTCCATGGACGTTTGGATGGTGGAGGTGGGCGGAATCGAACCGCCGTCCGAAGGCACTCCATCCCCGGCACTACATGCTTAGCTCATCGTTGGATCTCATCCCGGAACAGCACGATGTGCGAAGCGCATCCCGGGACCAGCCTGCTTGATTTAGCCAATGGCTGACAGGCAGCCACCACCGGCGATTCCGTGATAATGACCCTACGTCGCGAGCACGGACACAAGCGATTTCGGGGCTAGGCCTTAAGCGGCCAGAGCGTAGTTGTCGTCGTTGGCAACTATAAGTTTGCGGCTGGATTTACGAGGAAAGCTGCCCCCTCGGCATGCGCCAAGCGATTTTGCAACCCCCGTCGAAACCAGTGCACCCCCGGGGACAACGTCAAACGCTGACCTGCACAGTGTAGGGATCGGGGAGGGCAGTCACAAGTCTTGAGACAGACCACGCTTAAGCTGGCTTCACTGCGACGCCGGCCCCGTCACGCCGCCGTCCCCCAGGCATTCCCCAGGCATGGAGCAGCGCAATGGCAAGCAGACAGTCGCGTGGCCGCAGCAACGGGTCCGCGCCGAAGGCACCCGTCACCTCCTCTAAGTCCTCAACCGGCAAGGCGCCGGTCAAGGCGCAGGCGACATCCGCCGCCAAGCCGAGAGCGGCAGCGCGCAAGACGACAGCGGGTGGCGCGCGTGCTCCCAAGGCGCCGAAGACGGCGACGCCGGCACCGACAGCGACGAGGGCACCCGCATCGGCACGGGCCGCTGCACCGTCCCGATCCAACGTCGCGGCTTCCAGCGCCAGCAGGCCTGCCTCGGCGATGCCCGCCGCCACGCCGCCGGCCGGCAGCGCGCTGCGGCCCAAGGCCACCGGCGAAGGCTCGCTGGCGCAGGGGCAGGCACGCACGGTCGTCTACATCCATGGCATCGGCAACAAGCCGCCGGCCGAGGTACTGCGCTGCCAGTGGGACCGCGCCCTGTTCGGGCGCGCGATGGGCGAGCGCACGCGCATGGCCTACTGGGTCAATCGCGAACGCTATCCGTCGCCGGAGCCGGGCGATTGCCAGGATCAGGATCGCGGCCCGGTGTTGAACCAGGCCGAGCAGCGTGTCCTCAGCGCGCTCGGCGTGGCCCCGCAGCTGGCCGATCTACGCCAGCTCGCCGACACCTTGGCCGCCAGCGAGGTCGAGCGCGCACGGCTGCAGCAACTGCTGGACGAGGTGGAGGCAGCGGCGCCAGCGACGGCAACCGCCGACGTGCATGCGCAAGGCGTGGTCGACGTGCTCAACCGCGCGCTGCTCAAGCTGATCTCCGCGGCGCTGTTGCAGGACGTGCACGACTTCTTCTTCGTGCCGGCGCGCCGCACGCAGATGCGCGAGAGCCTGCTGCAGCGCATCCGCGCCGGTGGCGGCCCGTTCGTGGTGATCGCGCACAGCCAGGGCTCGCTGATCGCCTACGATGTGCTGCGCGAGCTGCAGCCGCAGGAGTGCGAGGTCTCGCTGCTGCTCACGCTCGGATCGCCGCTGGGGCTGCCGGTGGTGCGCAGCATGTTCAAGGAGTGGACCGGCACGCCGAAGCTGCCGTTTCCGCCTTGTGTGGCGCGCTGGGTCAACGTCGCCGAGCGGCGCGACCCGGTGGCCCTGGACGACGATCTCAGCGACGACATCGCCGATGCCGACGGGCGCTTCCACAACATCGCCGGGTCGAAGATCAACCCGGATTGGCAGCACAACCCGCATTCGGCCGCCGGCTACCTGTCCATCCCCGACGTACGGGCCGAGGTGCGGCGCGCGGTGGGAGTGGGCTTCGACCAGCCGATCGCGCATCCGGTGCTGATCAAGGACCTGTCCGACCAGTTGGAGGCGCGCGCGCCGGACTATCGGCACGAGGTGCTGATCGAGCTCGAACGATTGTCCGATGCCGGCGATGCGGCGCAGCGCAAGCTTGCGCTGATCGCGGCGCTGCGCGCGCTGACCCAGGCCTCCACCGGGCTGCAGGGCAAGGCGCTGGATGCGCAGATCGAACTGGAGGACACCCTGCAGCGCTACGTGTCGGCGCGGCTGACCCGGTTCGAGATCGAAAGCCTGCGCGAGCGCTATCGCGACCTCAACCTCAAGCGCTTGTGGCGCGATGCGGGCAAGCGCGCGCTGATCTACCAGTCGCGCAGCACGATCCAGGTGGATGCGGCGCAGGTGGCCTATCGCGCGCTCGGCGCCGGCATCGGCTGGGCGGTGCTGGACAGCGGCATCGCCGCGGCGCATCCGCATTTCCACGTCGCCGGGCAGCCACCGACCGTGCTTGCCCAATGGGACTGCACCCAGCGCAGGCGCCCACGCGCGCTGCGCCCGGGCGAGGCCGGTTTCGACGCGCTCGACGGCAACGGCCACGGCACCCACGTGGCCGGCATCATCGCCGGGCAATGCGAGGCGCCGCTGCCGGGCGCGCCGGCCACCGCACCGTTGCAGTTCGCCGGCATGGCACCGTTGGCGCGGCTCTACGGCTTGAAGGTGCTGGACGACGACGGCAACGGCCGCGACTCGTGGATCATCAAGGGCGTGCAGCAGGTGGCCGAACTCAACGAGCGTGCCGGCGAACTAGTGGTGCACGGGGTCAACCTGAGCCTGGGCGGCTACTTCGATGCGGAGAGCTACGGCTGCGGCTTCACCCCGCTGTGCAACGAACTGCGTCGGCTGTGGCGGCAGGGCGTGGTGGTGGTGATCGCGGCCGGCAACGACGGCCTGGCCTGGCTGATGCAGGGCGATGGCGAGGCCTATCCGCTGAACCTGGACCTGAGCATCGGCGACCCGGCCAACCTGGAGGAATCGCTGGCGGTGGGCTCGGTGCACAAGAGCAGCCCGCACAGCTACGGCATTTCGTATTTCTCCTCGCGCGGCCCGACGGCCGACGGCCGCTACAAGCCCGACCTGGTCGCGCCGGGCGAAAAGATCCTGTCGGCCCACCACGGCTATGCGGTCGCGGATCCGGGCACCTGGATGGTGGAGATGAGCGGCACCAGCATGGCCGCGGCGCATGTGTCCGGGCTGATCGCCGCCTTCCTGTCGGTGCGCCGCGAGTTCATCGGCGCACCGGACCGGGTCAAGCAGCTGGTGCTGGCGCAGTGCCTGGACCTGCAGCGCGATCGCTACATGCAGGGCAGTGGACTGCCGAGCTTGATGCGGATGCTTGGGGGGACGTGAGCGGGGCCGGGATGATCAGCCATTCGGCTGCTGAAAAGTTGTGATTCGGGATTGGGGATTCGCAACGGCGGATCCCTGCTGCCTCGCTTTTTCTGTAGGGGTGGCTTCAGCCGCGAGGCGGTGAAGCCGGGATTGGGGATGGGGGATTGGGATCGGGGATTCGCAACAACCGTTCCTAGGCCGCATCGTCTTTCATTCGAGAATCTGCTTGCGCCGCGATGATTGAAAGCCAAAGCTTCAGGAGCGGTGCTTGAGACGGCTGGGTGCCCTGTACGGCGGGCGCTTTGGAATCATGTCGAGATTCCGGCGTCACCGCGTCGCGGCTGAAGCCGCTCCTACAAGGGGTTGATGCGCTACGGGGGCTCTTGCGGCTGCCGAAATTTCCGCGTGCTGCGCTGCGCGTGCGGCTGAGTTGGTGTGCCAGGGAGTTGCCTTCGCGACTCCCCAATCCCCAATCCCCAATCCCGGCCTCAGCGCCTCGCGGCTGAAGCCGTTGCTACGGGAGAGGCGAGGCGGTAGGAACGCGGGAGGCGCGCGGGGAAGCCGCCCCTGCGAATCCCCAATCCCGAATCCCCGGCTTTTCAGCAGCCGGATGGCTGATCATCTCAGCCCTCAGGCATTCTTGTTGTGCCGGCGCATGATCCGTTGCTTGTCGCGGGCCCAGTCGCGGTCCTTGGCCGCGTTGCGCTTGTCGTGGTCCTGCTTGCCCTTGGCCAGCGCGATCTCGAGCTTGATCTTGTTCTTGCTCCAGTACATCGCGGTGGGCACGAGGGTGTAGCCGTCGCGTTCGACGCGGCCGATCAGCTTGTCGATCTCGTTCCGGTGCAGCAGCAGCTTGCGCGTGCGCCGGTCGTCGGCGACCACATGGGTGGAGGCCTGGATCAATGGAGTGATCTGCGCGCCGAACAGGAACAGTTCGCCCTGGCGCACGAAGGCGTAGCTCTCGCCGATGTTGGCGCGGCCGGCGCGGATCGACTTCACCTCCCAGCCCTGCAGGGCCAGGCCGGCCTCGTAGCGGTCCTCCAGGTGGTATTCGTGGCGCGCGCGCTTGTTCAGGGCGATGGTCTTGTTGGCCGTCGCGCCGTTTGCTTTATCCTTGACGGGTTTCTTGCTCATCTTGCTATTGTCTCCGATTCGGGGCCTCCCGAACGTCTTGGTCCCACTTCCCGTCCGAATGCCTATCATCCGCCGCAGCGCTCTGGTCGAACACGCCGCAACGCGCATGTTCGATCTGGTCAACGACGTCGCCGCCTATCCGCGCCGGTTCGCCTGGTGCGATGCGGCCCATATCCTCGAGCAGAACGACCGCGTCCTGGTGGCACGGCTGGACCTGGGGCTGGGCTCGTTCCGCACCTGGTTCACCACCGAGAACAGCCTGCAGCGCCCGGACCGCATCGATATGCAGCTGCGCGACGGCCCGTTCAAGCGCCTGCAGGGGCAGTGGACCTTCCAGGGCTTCAACGAGCACGCCAGCAAGGTCAGCCTGATGCTCGACTTCGAACCGGCCTCGCGCCTGCTGGGGCCGGCACTGGCGCTGGGCTTCCAGAGCCTGGCCGACCGCATGGTCAACGACTTCGTGCGCGTGGCCGACCGGGAACAGGCCTAGCCGCCGTGCGGATCGAGGTGGTGCTGGCCTGGCCGGAGCGTTTCGTGTCGCAGCGGCTGGACCTGCCGGAGGGCGCGACGGTGGCCGATGCGCTGGCCGCTGCTGCGTTGCCCGAGGCGACGCCCGGCATGCCGTGCGCGGTCTATGGCGAGGTCGCCGCACCGACGCGGCTGCTGCAGGACGGGGACCGGGTGGAACTGCTCAGGCCGCTGCTGATCGATCCCAAGGACGCCAGACGCCGCCGCGCCAAGCCGCGCTGAGCGGCCGGGCGTGACGCGGCCGCTGGCTCATTCGCCGCGGCGCTGCTTCTTCTTGTCCTTGGCCAGGTTGCGGCCGAACTGGCGCACGCTGTTCTTGGCCAGCTCTTCGTCCTGATCCGGGAAATAGTCGCCTTCCCAGCGGGTGACCATGTCGTTGTCGAAGAACACCACGAAGTTCTTGATCTCGGTATGGCCCAGACGATCGACACGCTCGGTGGAGGTGTAGTCCCAGCGCTGCGCGTGGAACGGATCCGGAATCGAGGGACTGCCGAGCAGCGCGCTGACCTGCTGCTTGCTCTGTCCGACCTTGAGCTGCTCCACGGCCGACGGCTTGATCAGATTGCCCTGGTAGATGGGCTGCTTGTAAATGATGCCGCAGCCAGCGGTGGACAGGGCAACAGCGGCGACCAGCAGGAGATTGCGCATCGGGGACATGGCTGAATGAAATCGCGTCGATGATACACTCCCGGCGACCGCCGCGACCCATTCCCAGGCAGCTGGCGATAAACCAGCTATGAACGGAGACGCCATGGAATCCCACGATCTGCGCAAAGTCGGCCTGAAGGTCACGCACCCCCGGATGCGCATCCTCGAGCTGCTGGAGCAGAAATCGGCGCGGCACCACATGACCGCCGAGGAGATCTATCGGCAGTTGCTGGACCACGGCGACGAGATCGGCCTGGCCACGGTGTACCGGGTGCTGACCCAGTTCGAGGCGGCCGGGCTGGTGCTCAAGCACAACTTCGAGGGCGGCCAGGCGGTGTACGAACTGGACCGCGGCGGCCACCACGATCACATGGTGGACGTGGATACCGGCAAGATCATCGAGTTCGAAAGCGCGGAAATCGAGGAATTGCAGCGCAAGATCGCTGCCGATCACGGCTACGAGCTGGAAGAACACTCGCTGGTGCTGTACGTGCGCAGCAAGCGGCCCAGCGGCAAGAAGGGTTGAGTTCCGCCGCCGGGTGAACCCGGTCCGCGTGTGGCCCCTCCTTGTGCGCCAGATGCGCGAGGGCTTCGCCACGGACCCTCACCCCAACCCCTCTCCCGGCGGGAGAGGGGCTACTGCTTCTCCCTTCTCCCATCGGGAGAAGGTGCCCCGCAGTGGCGGATGAGGGTGCGGGTGGCGCCGCGTGGATCACGTCAGCGGGTCGCTCCGCGCCGTACCCTCACTCCAACCCCTCTCCCGTTGGGAGAGGGGCTAAAGCTTTCCCCTTCTCCCATCGGGAGAAGGTGCCCCGCAGGGGCGGATGAGGGGCCGGGTGGCGGCCGCGTGGATCACGTCGGCGGGTCGCTTCGCGCCGAACCCTCACCCCAACCCCTCTCCCGGCGGGAGAGGGGCTTGTTGATGCTCGCGGTTTAGCTGCATTGGCGGCTGGGGCTGTGCCGCTTTGTGATCCGATCCAGATTGCCCATGTGGGTCGGGGCAGTTTGGCCCAGCGGTGCCGCGTGCGATGGCCGCGGCTCAGCCCGCGTTGAGCAGCAGCCGCTTGGCCGCGGCGCGGGCTTCCTTGCTGACCTCGACGCCGCCCAGCATCCGGGCCAGTTCTTCCTCGCGCTGGCGCGGGGCCAGCAGTTCCACCGAACTCTGGGTCATGCCCTCGACCGGTGCCTTGCTGACCCGGTAATGGGCGTGGCCCTGGGCGGCGACCTGCGGCAGGTGGGTCACGCACAGCACCTGGCGCTGCTCGCCGAGGGCGCGCAGCTTCTTGCCGACGATGTCGGCGACGGCGCCGCCGATGCCCGAGTCCACTTCGTCGAAGACCATGGTCGGCACCGCGTCCAGGCCCAGCGCGGCGACCTCGATCGCCAGCGAGATGCGCGACAGTTCGCCGCCGGAGGCGACCTTGCGCAGGGCGCGCGGCGGCTGCCCGGCGTTGGCGGCGACCAGGAACTCGACCCGCTCGGCGCCAGCCGGGTCCGGCCGTTCGGTGTCGTGCGGCTCGAGCTGGATCAGGAAGCGGCCGCCGCCCATGCCCAGTTCGCCGATCAGGGCGGTGGTATCGCGCGACAGCGCCTGCGCGCCGCGGTCGCGGGTGGCGGTCAGGGCGGCCGCGGCGTCGCGCCAGGCCCGGGTGGCCTGGGCGATCTCGGCGTCGAGCACGTCCAGCCGCTCGCCGGCACCGCGCAGGCTCTCCACCTCGGCCAACAGGGCGTCGCGGTGCCCGGCCAGCGCGTCCACCCCGATCCGGTGCTTGCGGGCCAGGTCGTGCAGGCGGCCGAGCTTGCGTTCCATCTCCTCGAACTGCGCCGGGTCGGCGTCCAGGTCGTCGCGGACCCGGTCGATCAGCGCCAGGGCTTCTTCCAGCTGGATGCCGGCGCTGTCGATCAGCGCCTGCACCTCGGCCAGGCGCGGGTCGTACTCGCCGACCTTGCCAAGTTCGTGGCGGGTCTGCTGCAACAGGTCCAGCACCGCCGGCGCCTCGTCGCCGTTGAGCCGCTGCGCCGCGCCCTCGCAGGCGCCGATCAGCGCGGCGGCGTGGGCCTGGCGGCGGTGGTTGGCATCCAGGGCAGCGATCGCCGCCGGGTCCAGGTCCTCGCGCTGCAGTTCGGCCAACTGGTGCTGCAGGAAACCGATGCGGTCGCTGACGTCGCCCTGCGCCAGCAGGGTCTCGCGCTCGCTGAGCAGGCCCTGCCAGCGGGCTGCGGCGGCGCGCACCGCGGCGCGTTCGGCCTCGTTGCGGGCGTAGGCGTCGAGCAGGCCGAGCTGGCTGCCGCGCGAGAGCAGGGCCTGGTGTTCGTGCTGGCCGTGGATCTCGACCAGGTGGCCGGCCAGTTCGGCCAGTTGCGACAGGGTCACCGGGCGCCCGTTGATCCAGGCGCGGGAGCCGCCGTCGGCACGGATCACCCGGCGCAGCTGGCACTGTTCCTCGTCGTCGAGTTCGTTCTCGCGCAGCCAGGCGCGGGCCTGGGCGGGGGCGACGAACTCGGCCGACAGTTCGGCGCGGTCGGCGCCGTGGCGGACCACGCCGCTGTCGGCGCGCAGCCCGGACAGGAAGCCGAGCGCGTCCACCATCAGCGACTTGCCGGCGCCGGTTTCGCCGGACACCACGGTCATGCCGGGGCCGAATTCCAGTTCGGTGCCGCGTACAACGGCGAAATCCTTGATCGAGAGATGTCTGAGCATGGGGTCTGCATCCGGAGCCGCGCAACGCTAGCACGCGCGGGTAGGTGGGCCAATGACTTGCCAAGCCGGCGTGCAGACATTATCTAAGGACCAGTCTCACGGGTTGATTCCATGCGCGCTTCCCCGGTCCATTCCAGCCTCGATCCGCGTGCCCGGCAGCTGCTGCGCACGCTGATCTCGCGCTACATCCGCGACGGCGAGCCGGTCGGCTCGCAGACCCTGGCCCGGCACGCCGGGCTGGACGTGAGCCCGGCGACGATCCGCAACATCCTGGCCGACCTGGAGGACGCCGGGCTGCTCAGCTCGCCGCACACCTCGGCCGGGCGCGTGCCCACCGCCACCGGCTACCGGGTGTTCGTCGACAGCCTGGTGCAGATGCGTCCGCCGGCCGAGGGCGAGGTGGCGCGGTTGCGCGCGGAGATGGCCAATGCCGCCGGCACCCAGGCGCTGCTCGGCAGCGCCTCGGAACTGCTGTCGGCCATGACCCACTTCGTCGGCGTGGTCAGCGCGCCCAAGCGCGAGCAGTTCGCGTTCCGGCACATCGACTTCGTGCCGCTGGACGCGCGGCGGGTGCTGGCGATCCTGGTGTTCGCCGACAACGAGGTGCAGAACCGGGTGATCGAGCCGCGCAAGGCCTACGAGCCGGCCGAGCTGGAGCGGGTGGCCAACTACCTGAACCGGCATTTCGCCGGGCGCGCGCTGGCCGACATCCGCGCCAGCCTGCTGCGCGACCTGCGCCATGCGCGCGACGAGATGGAGCAGCTGCTGGCGCACAGCGTCGAACTGGCCGAGCAGGCGTTGGCCCCGGCCGGCGACGACATGGTGCTGGCCGGGCAGACCAAGCTGATGGGCGTGCAGGACCTGTCGGACCTGGAGCGGCTGCGCGAACTGTTCGAGGTCTTCGCCAGCAAGCGCGAGATCCTGCAACTGCTCGAGCGCACCATCCGCGCGCCCGGCGTGCGCATCTTCATCGGCGAGGAGACCGGCATGGTGCCGCTGGAGAGCGTGTCGCTGGTCACCGCCCCGTACATGGCCGGCGGCCAGGTGCTGGGCGTGCTGGGCGTGATCGGTCCCAAGCGCATGGACTACGACCGGGTCATTCCCCTGGTGCAGACCGCCGCCGACGTCCTCGGCGCCCGCCTGGACCCGTCCCCGCCCGGCGACCGCTGAGCCACGCGCACGGGGCGCCGCCGCGCCATTCGTCAGCCGGCGGTCCCGCCGCGCCACGCCAATCCCCAATCCCGACGCCCATCCCCGGATTCACTTGAATCCGCCCGCACCGCCCACATAGGTGGTCCGGTAAGGCGGGACGCACCCCGCCAGGGACACGGACATGACGCAAGAGCACCCTGAATTCGATTCCGAACACCTGACCGAGGCGCAGCAGCCCTCGACCGATCCGCTGCAGGCGGAAGTGGAGACGCTGCGCAGCGAGCTGGCCCTGGTCAAGGCCGACGCCCTGCGCGAGCGGGCCGACCTGGAGAACCAGCGCAAGCGCATCGCCCGCGACGTGGAGCAGGCGCGCAAGTTCGCCAACGAGCGCCTGCTCGGCGACCTGTTGCCGGTGTTCGACAGTCTGGACGCGGGGCTGACCGCCGCCGGCAGCGAGCCCAGCCCGCTGCGCGACGGCCTGGAGCTGACCTACAAGCAGTTGCTCAAGGTCGCCGCCGACAACGGCCTGACCCTGCTCGACCCGACCGGCGAGCCCTTCAACCCGGAGCATCACCAGGCGATCAGCCAGGCCGAGGCCGAGGGCGTCGCCCCGGGCCACGTGATCCAGGTGTTCCAGAAGGGCTACCTGCTCAACGAGCGCCTGCTGCGGCCGGCGCTGGTGGTGGTGGCCAAGCACGATTGAGCGGGCCGGCCGCCCGCGCCTGAACCCGGCGCGGCGGCAGTGGAACGCTAATTTGCGGCGATGGCTTGAATGACCTGCAGCCATCCCTATATCCGAATCAGAATCCCGGCACTGGCCGGCTACACGACCTTTCAGGAGTCATTGCAATGGGCAAGATCATCGGCATCGACCTGGGCACGACCAACTCGTGCGTGGCGATCATGGACGGCGGCAAGGCCCGCGTCATCGAGAATTCCGAGGGTGACCGCACCACGCCTTCGATCGTCGCCTACACCAAGGACGGCGAAGTGCTGGTGGGCGCCTCGGCCAAGCGCCAGGCCGTCACCAACCCCAAGAACACCTTCTACGCGGTCAAGCGCCTGATCGGCCGCAAGTTCACCGACGCCGAAGTCCAGAAGGACATCGGCCTGGTCCCGTACGGCATCGTCCAGCACGACAACGGCGACGCCTGGGTGGCGACCGCCGACGGCCGCAAGCTGGCCCCGCAGGAAATCTCCGCCCAGGTGCTGGAGAAGATGAAGAAGACCGCCGAGGCATTCCTGGGCGAGACCGTCACCGAGGCGGTCATCACCGTGCCGGCGTACTTCAACGACAGCCAGCGCCAGGCGACCAAGGACGCTGGCCGTATCGCCGGCCTGGACGTCAAGCGCATCATCAACGAGCCGACCGCCGCGGCGCTGGCCTACGGCCTGGACAAGGGCCAGGGCGGCGATCGCAAGATCGCGGTGTACGACCTGGGCGGCGGCACCTTCGACGTGTCGATCATCGAGATCGCCAACGTCGACGGCGAGAAGCAGTTCGAAGTGCTGGCCACCAACGGCGACACCTTCCTGGGCGGCGAAGACTTCGACAAGCGCGTCATCGACTACCTCGTCGAAGAATTCAACAAGGACCAGGGCATCGACCTGCGCAAGGATCCGCTGGCGCTGCAGCGCCTGAAGGACGCCGCCGAGCGTGCCAAGATCGAGCTGTCGTCCTCGCAGCAGACCGAAGTCAACCTGCCGTACGTCACCGCCGACGCGTCGGGCCCGAAGCACCTCAACATCAAGCTGACCCGGGCCAAGCTCGAGGCGCTGGTGGAGGAACTGGTCAAGCGCACCATCGATCCGTGCCGCACCGCGCTGAACGACGCCGGCCTGCGCGCCAGCGACATCACCGAGGTGATCCTGGTCGGTGGCCAGACCCGCATGCCGAAGGTGCAGCAGGCCGTGGCCGAGTTCTTCGGCAAGGAGCCGCGCAAGGACGTCAACCCCGACGAGGCCGTGGCGCTGGGCGCTGCGATCCAGGGCGGCGTGCTGGCCGGCGACGTCAAGGACGTGCTGCTGCTCGACGTGACCCCGCTGAGCCTGGGCATCGAGACCCTGGGTGGCGTGTTCACCAAGATCATCGAGAAGAACACCACCATCCCGACCAAGGCCTCGCAGGTGTTCTCCACCGCAGAGGACAACCAGTCGGCGGTGACCGTGCACGTGCTGCAGGGCGAGCGCGAACAGGCCCGCTACAACAAGTCGCTGGCCAAGTTCGACCTGTCCGGCATCGAGCCGGCGCCGCGCGGCCTGCCGCAGGTGGAGGTGTCCTTCGACATCGACGCCAACGGCATCCTGCACGTGTCGGCCAAGGACAAGAAGACCAACAAGGAACAGAAGGTCGAGATCAAGGCCGGTTCGGGTCTGTCGGACGATGAGATCCAGCGGATGGTCGCCGATGCGGAAGCCAACCGCGAGGAAGACAAGAAGTTCCACGAGCTGGTGCAGGCGCGCAACCAGGCCGACGGCCTGATCCACGCCACCCGCAGCGCGATCACCGAGCACGGCAGCAAGGTCGGCGGCGACGTGATCGGCAAGGTCGAGTCGGCGCTGGCGGATCTGGAAACCGCGATGAAGGGCGACGACAAGGGCCAGATCGAGGCCAAGACCAAGGCGCTGGAAGAGGCCGGTCAGTCGCTGTACGCGGCCGCGGCGGCGGGCGAGCAGCAGCCAGGCGGCAACGCCGGCGGCGCGCATGCGTCCTCGGCCCCGTCCGACGACGTGGTGGACGCCGAGTTCACCGAGGTCAAGGACGACAAGAAGGCGTGACCCAGCTGTAGGGAATCGGTTTTCGAAGGAGCGGTGCTCAGGCTCCGCTCCTTCGCCGTTTAAGGTTCCCGGTTTCAACGCCGCTATGACGTATCGCCAAAGGATGCCCGTTTTGAACCATTCCCCATTCTCCACCGCCTATTCCCAGCTATGAGCAAACGCGACTATTACGAAGTGCTGGGTGTGGCCCGCACCGCCAGCGACGACGAGCTGAAGAAGGCCTATCGCCGTTGCGCGATGAAGTACCACCCGGACCGCAATCCCGGCGACCAAGCCGCCGAGGCCGCGTTCAAGGAATGCAAGGAAGCCTATGAGGTGCTGTCCGACGGCAACCGCCGGCGCATGTACGACGCGCACGGCCACGCCGCGTTCGAGCACGGCATGGGCGGCATGGGCGGCGGCCCTGGCGGCCCGGACATGGGCGACATCTTCGGCGACATCTTCGGCAACATCTTCGGTGGTGCCGGCGGTGGCGGGCGTGCGCCGCGGCGTGGTGCCGACATCGGCTACGTGCTGGAGCTGGACCTGGAAGAAGCGGTGGCCGGCATCGAGCGCCGCATCGAGATCCCGACCCTGAGCGAATGCGAGCATTGCCACGGCAGCGGCTCGGAGGACGGCAAGGTCGAGACCTGCGTCACCTGCCACGGGCGCGGCCAGGTGCGTATCCAGCGCGGCATCTTCGCCATGCAGCAGACCTGTCCGCATTGCGCCGGCCGCGGCCAGATCGTGCAGAACCCGTGCGGCGTCTGCCACGGCGCCGGGCGTGTGGAAGAGACCAAGGTGCTGTCGGTGAAGATTCCCGCCGGCGTCGACAACGGCGACCGCATCCGCCTGTCGGGCGAGGGCGAGGCCGGTCCGGCCGGTACGCCGCCGGGCGATCTGTACGTGGAAGTGCGGGTGCGCGAGCATGCGATCTTCCAGCGCGACGGCGACGACCTGCACTGCGAGGTACCGATCCGCATCTCGCAGGCGGCGCTGGGCGACACCGTCCGCGTGGCCACCCTGGGCGGCGAGGCGGAGATCCGCATCCCGGCCGAAACCCAGACCGGCAAGCTGTTCCGCCTGCGCGGCAAGGGCGTGCGCTCGGTGCGCAGCCGCAGCGAAGGCGATCTGTACTGCCGGGTGGTGGTGGAGACGCCGATCAACCTCACCGCCGACCAGCGCAAGCTGCTGGAGCAGTTCGAGTCCACCTTCACCGGCGAGGACGCGCGCAAGCATTCGCCGAAGTCGGCGACCTTCATCGATGGAGTGAAGGGGTTCTGGGACCGGATGACGTCGTAAGGCCGGGATTGAGGATTCGGGATGACCGGTCTGCGGCTGTTGGAAGCCGGGATTGAAATTCGGGATTCGGGGTGACCAGCCTGCGGCTGCTGAAAGCCGGGATTGGGAATTCGGGATTCGGGATTCGGGATGACCAGCCTGCGGCTGTTGAAAGCCGGGTTCGGGATTTTCCAAGCGTTCCTGGTCGCTGCCAGGCTTTTTGTGGGAGGGGCTTCAGCCGCGACGCGTTATCGTCGAACGCGTCGGAGCGCCGCAGCTGAGGCCGTTGTTGCTTAAAGCCTTGCAACACGCCGGCATGCGCGCATCCCGAGCGCCCGTGTGCCGGCGCTACACTACGGCGATGAACGACGCTTCCGCAAAGAGTTCCGCCGCCGCCAGTCATCTGATCCATGGCCGTCGCCAACGGCCCGACGGGCCGGTGCCGGTCGACGTCATCTCCGTGCAGTCGCAGCTCGTCTACGGCCACGCCGGCAACAGTGCGGCGGTACCGCCGATGCGCGCGTTGGGCCTGCGCGTGGCCGAGATCCCGACCACGCTGCTGAGCAATGCGCCGTTCTACGCCACGCTGCGCGGCAAGGTGCTGCCCTCGGACTGGTTCGCCGACCTGCTGCTCGGCGCCAGCGAACGCGGCCTGCCGCAACGTGCGCGCATGCTGGTGTCCGGCTACTTCGGCAGCGTCGGCAACGGCGCCGCCTTCGCCGACTGGCTCGACGCCACGCTGCCGCAGTGCCCCACGCTGCGCTACTGCCTGGACCCGGTGATCGGCGATACGCACACCGGCCCTTACGTGGAACCGGGCCTGGAAACGATCTTCGCCGAGCGCCTGTTGCCGCACGCGTGGCTGGTGACGCCGAACGCCTTCGAACTCGGCCGCCTGACCGGCATGCCGGCGCTGGCCCAGGACGAGGCGATCGCCGCCGCGCGCATGTTGCTGGCGCGCGGCCCGGAGTGGGTGCTCGCGCATAGTGTCAGTGGTGATGCCGGGCAACTGGTGACGCTGGCGGTGAGCCGCGAGGCGGTCTACCGCTGGTGCTCGCCATTGCTGCCGGTGGACGTGGCCGGCACCGGCGATGTACTGATGGCGCTGCTGGTGGCCTTCCTGCTGCGCGGCGACAGCTTCGAGGCGGCGATCGGCCGCGCCATCGCTGGCGTGCATGCGGCGCTGGAGGCGACCCTGGCCGCGGACGTGGAAGAACTGGACGTGCTGGCGGCGGCGCCGGCCGCGCTGGCCACGCCGCTGCGCTTCGTCGCCGAGCGCCTGGCGTGAGCCTGCGCCCGGTCGTCGGCATCGTCGGCAGCGCCGGCGCCTATGGCCGCTGGCTGAGCCGCTTCTTCCGCGAGCGCATGCAACTGCAGGTGATCGGCCACGATCCGGCCGACCCGCAGTCGCTGGCGCCGGAGGCGCTGCTGCAACAGGCGCAGGTGCTGATCTTCTCCGCCCCGATCCGGCACACGCCGGCGTTGATCGGCGAATACGTGCAGAATGCCGGCGGGCGCGAGCGCGGCCAGTTGTGGCTGGACGTCACCTCGGTCAAGGCCGAGCCGGTGGCGGCGATGCTGGCCTCGCAGGCGGAGGTGGCCGGCCTGCACCCGATGACCGCGCCGCCGAAGTCGCCGACGCTCAAAGGCCGCGTGCTGGTGGTGTGCGAAGCGCGGGTGGCGCAGTGGCAGCCCTGGCTGCAACAGCTGTACGCGGCGCTGGAAGGCGAGTGCGTGCGCACCACGCCCGAGCACCACGACCGGGTGATGGCCCTGGTGCAGGCGATGGTCCACGCCACCCATCTGGCCCAGGCCGGGGTGCTGCGCGAGCATGCGCCGGCGCTGGGGCCGCTGCAGGCCCTGCTGCCGTACCGCTCGGCCTCGTTCGAGCTGGACACCGCGATCATCGCGCGCATCCTGGCCTTGAATCCGGCCATCTACGAAGACATCCAGTTCGGCAATCCGCATGTCGGCGACGTGCTGGAAGGACTGATCGTGCAATTGTCGCGGCTGCGTGCGCAGGTCGGCCGTGGCGACGATGCGGCGCGCGCGCAGTTCCGCGCCGAGTTCCTCGACGCCAACCGGCAGGCGCTGGGCGAGGCGGCGATCGCGCAGGGCAACTACAGCTACGAGCGGGTGGGTTACCTGCTGGCCGATCTGACCGAGCAGTCCACGCTCAGCGTGTATCTGCCGGAAGACCGCGCCGGCTCGCTGCGCGCGCTGCTACACGTGTTCGAGCGCCACGGCGTCAACCTGGCCTCGATCCATTCCTCGCGCACGCAGGCGGGCGAGCTGCATTTCCGGCTCGGCTTCGATCCGGCCAGCGATGTTGCAGCGGTGCGTGCAGCGGCGGCGGACATCGATGCCAGCGGGATCGGGCGGGTGCTTGCGGGTTGAGTGGCGCGGCGCTTACCGATTGCGCGGTTTCTCGGGTTCGTGGTCGCGGCTGAAGCCGCTCCTACCAAGGCATAGAGACCCGTGTAGGAGCGGCTTCAGCCGCGACCGCACAGCCTTAAACCCACGGGATCACCCGACGGACAACCACCGCAATTCATCCACAGCGCATGTGGATGGCCGCTGCACAAACATGTGGATAACCGTTGGCGCGCCTTGCGTGGCAAGCCTGTTAAGAGGTGTGGTGAAAAATTCACCAGTGCGCCGCCAGTGCCCCGAACGCCAGTGGCGATGACAGGGCACAGCGACGATCCATCGCCGTGGCGCTAGACCGCGGTCAAGGTCAACTCGCCGCCGGTGGTGACGAACTGCTGGCCGCGGCGGATCAGCTTGCGGCCGTCGGCCAGTTCGTAGCGCAATCCGCTGTCCGCGTGCGGATCGTGCTGCGCCTGCTGCTGGCGCGGCGCATCGTCCTGGAACTCGGTGATCAGATAGGCCTCGCCGTCGGGACCGAGGGCAGGCAATTGGCGAAAGGACATCGGGAGCCTCCTGTCGAACGCTGCATCGAATGCGGGACGCCGGCACGGCGGCCGCGACATGCGCGGACCGCGGCAGACGCGGATCGACCGTAGTCCCGCGGTCGTTAGCGCGGCGTGCTCAGTCGATGAACTGCAGGCGAGCGAGTTCGGCGTACAGCCCGCCCTGCGCCAGCAGCTCGGCGTGGGTGCCCTGGGCGACGATGCGACCGTGGTCCATCACCACGATGCGGTCGGCCTTGAGTACGGTGGCCAGGCGGTGC
This sequence comes from Xanthomonas sp. PPL134, assembly GCF_040595915.1. NCBI lineage: Bacteria > Pseudomonadati > Pseudomonadota > Gammaproteobacteria > Lysobacterales > Lysobacteraceae > Xanthomonas > Xanthomonas sp. PPL134. The sequence continues at coordinate 379,998 of NZ_JAMDLL010000002.1, read as the reverse complement.
GCGATCACCAGGGTGGTGCGCCCGGCCATCAGCCGCTCCAGCGCCTGCTGCACGGCGTTTTCGCTCTGCGCGTCCAGGGCGCTGGTGGCCTCGTCCAGCAGCAGGATCGGCGCGTCCTTGAGCACGGCGCGGGCGATGGCGATGCGCTGCTGCTGGCCGCCGGACAGGCGCGCGCCGCGCTCGCCCAGTTCGCTGGCGTAGCCGTCGGGCAACTGCCGCAGGAACGCGTCGGCTTCGGCCGCGCGCGCCGCGGCCTCGACCTCGGCCTCGCTGGCCTCGAGCCGGCCGTAGCGGATGTTGTCGGCGGCGCTGGCGGCGAACAGGGTGGGGTGCTGCGGCACCAGTCCGATCGCTGAGCGCAGCTGCGACGGGTCGAGCGTGCGCAGGTCCAGGCCGTCCACCTGCACGCTGCCGGAGTGCGGATCGTGGAAGCGCATCAGCAGCGCCAGCACCGTGCTCTTGCCGGCGCCGGAGGGACCGACCAGGGCCACGCTCTCGCCAGGCCGCACGTGCAGGTCGAAGCCGTCCAGCGCCGGGTGATCGGGGCGCTGCGGGTAGCGGAAGCTGACGTTGTCGAAACGCACCTCGCCGCGCAGCGGCTGCGGCAACGCACGCGGCTGCGCCGGCGCGACCACCTCGGGACGTTCCTGGAACAGTTCGGCGATGCGGCCCATGCCGCCGGCCGCGCGCTGCAGATCGTTCCAGACCTCGGCCAGCGAGGCGACCGAGCCGCCGCCGAACATCGCGTACAGCACGAACTGGCCGAGCGCGCCGGCGCTGAGTTCGCCCGCGGCGACCTCGTGCGCGCCGAACCACAGCACCAGCACGATGGCCCCGAAGATCAGCACGATGGCCGCGGCGGTAATCAGCGCCTGCGCGCCGACCCGGCGCCGCGCCACCGCCACGGTCTGCGCCAGCGCCTCGCCGAAGCGGCCGCGTTCGTAGCCTTCGCGCGCATATGCCTGCACCGTGCGCACCGCGCCCAGGGTCTCGGCGGCCAGGGTATTGGCGTCGGCGACGCGGTCCTGGCTGGCGCGCGAGATCTTCTGCAGGCGGCGCGCGCCGAGCACGATCGGCAGCACCGCCAGCGGGATGCCGAGCAGGGTGTAGGCGGCCAGGTGCGGGCTGGTCACGCACAGCATCACCACGCTGCCGATCGCGGTGACCGTGCTGCGCAGCGCCACCGACATGGTGCTGCCGATGACCCCGCGCAGCAGTTCGCTGTCGGCGGACAGGCGCGAGACCAGTTCGCCGCTGCGGTTGCGGTCGTGGAAGCCGGCATGCAGGCCGATCAGGTGCGTGTACAGGCGTTCGCGCAGGTCGGCGACGACTTTCTCGCCGAGCAGGGACACGAAGTAGAAGCGCGTGGCGGTGGCCACCGCCAGCACCAGCGCGACCGCGAACAGCAGGGCGAAGGACTGGTTGATGCGGCTGCTGTCGCTGAAACCGTGGTCGATCATCTGCCGCACCGCCACCGGCAGGCTCAACGTGGCGCTGGAGGAGATCGCCAGCGCCACCAGCCAGGCGATCAGCAGGCCGCGACGGCGACGCACGAACGGCCACAGGGTGCGCAGGCTGCCGAGTCTGCGCAGCGACTTGGCCTGGTCGGCCGGCGGGGTGTTCATGCGGGGGCGGGTTCCGAACAGCGGACCCGATTGCGAGTGGCGTCGCGCAGGCAGGTTTTCAAGGCGTCGACGCGATCGCGGGGCAGGCGCAGTTGCAGTTCGGCGCCGCCGGCATCGAAGCGTTCATCGAGTTTCTCCGCGGCACAGGCGCTCAGCGCGGCATGCACCGCGCCCAGGTCGTCGAAGCCACAGTGCAGGGTCAGCAGGCTCAAGGCCAGCAGCGGTTGCCGTGGCGCCAGGCGCAGGCATTCGGCGGCGCTGCCGCCGTAGGCGCGGACCAGGCCGCCGGCGCCGAGCTTGATGCCGCCGTACCAGCGCGTGACCACCACCACCACGCGGTCGAAGCCCTGGCCGTCGATCGCCGCCAGGATCGGGCGGCCGGCGGTGCCGGCAGGTTCGCCGTCGTCGCTGGACCGGTATTCGTCGCCATGGCGATACGCCCAGCAATTATGGGTGGCGTCGGCCACCGCGACCTGCTGCAGGAACGCCAGTGCCGCGCCGGCGTCGGCGATCGGCGCAGCGTGGGCCACGAAGCGGCTGTGCTTGATCTCCACGCTGTGGCTGACGGGGTGCGGGAGCGTATCGGGCATCGGCGGCATTGTAGACGAGGCGCGCCCCCGGCCCGCTGCGCAGGCGCCGGCATCGCGCGGCTCAGTCGTGCAGCAGCGTGCGCAGGTCTGCGGGCACCGCGCGGTGCGGGTGTGTGCGCTGGAAGCGCAGCAGGCTGGCGCGGGCGGCGTCCAGGTCGCCGCTGTCGCGGCGCTCGCGGATCCGCTGCAGCCAGCGCCGCGGGGGCAATTGCGCGTCGGCCTCCGCCGCGGCAGCCAAGGCGCCGGCCTGCGGCGACGCGGTGGCCGGATCGGCGGTCGACGTCGAAGGACGTAGCGAGAGCGCCTCCGACGACTCGGTCGCGGCGGCCTGCGCGTGGGTGGAGGCCGCCAACGTGGCCTGGCGGGCGTGGTCGGTGGGGGCGCTGCGCGGCAAGGCGTCCTGCGTCGTCGCCGCGCGCGCTGGCGCGCGCAAGGCCATCGCGGCCGGTGCGGCCTGCTGCTCGGCGGCGGGCGCGTTGCTGTCGGCCACCATGGGCGGCGGTGGCGGTGGCGGGGCCGGCGGCGCGGCGGGCGCCATCAGCGTCGGTGACGCGGGAGGGGGCAGGCGCTTTGCGGGCGCCGGCTTGTGCGCCTGTGCCTCCGGCGTACGCTCCGCCAGCGGCGCGGCAGGCGCCTGCGCTGCCATGCGCGCCGAAGCCGCAGGCGCGGGCGTTGCGGTCTCGGAGGTTGCCGGTGCGGCGGCCGCCTGCGCCGGCTCCGCGGAAGAAGGGGCCGGCGATGCGTCGGGAGCAGGAGCGACTGCCGGGGCAGGCACCACCGCCGGTGCGGATGCCGGTGCGGAGGGCACCGGTGGGCGTGCGCGCCAGGCGATGCCGGCCACCAGCACCAGCGAGGCAGCCAGGCCGAGCCAGGTCGGCCAGCGCGGTCGCGACGCGGCTGGAGCGGGGCGCGCTGCGGGGGCGTGGGCCGTCGCCTTTCCGGCAGGCGCGGGTGGCGGCACCGGCAGCGACGTGGCGGCTTGCGCCCGCGCCCGCTCCGCGGCGCTGCTGGGGTAGTCCGCGATCTCGGTGGCACCCGGCGCGACCGCTGCGCGCGCGGCGGCTAGGATCGCCGCATCCAGCGCCGGCGGCGGCAGCGCCTGCCGGCCCTGGCGCAGGCGTTCGGCGAGCGCGCGCTCTTCCGGGGTCAGCGGTTCGTCGGCGCTCATCCGCCCAGCCTCGCGCGCAGTTTGTCCATCGCATAGCGCAGCCGCGACTTGACCGTTTCGCGGCCGACGCCGGTGATCTGCCCGATCTCGTCCAGGCTCAATTCCTGCTCCAGGCGCAGCAGCAGCACGTCGCGTTGCTCCTCGGGAAGCGCATCCAGGGCCAGTTGCAGCTGGCGCCGTTGTTCGAAGGCGGACAACTGCCGCTCCGGGGTGTCGGGGTCCTGCACGCGGGCGGTGCGCAGGTCGGCGTCGGCCGGTGCCGGCGGACGATGCTTGGCCGCGCGCCAATGGTCGCCGAGCCGATTGTGGGTAATGCGCAGCAGCCAGGTGGTGAATGCGGCCTGCGGCTGCCAGTCCAGGCGCGCGGCGATGACCCGCTGCCACACGTCCTGGAACAGTTCTTCGGCCAGTGCCCGGTCGCGCAGCTGTCGCAGCAGGTACTGGTACAGGCGGCCGCGGTGGCGCAGGTACAAGGTCTCGAACGCGCGCGCGTCGCCGGCCGCGTAGGCCAGCATCAGGGCTTCGTCGCTCGCTTCGACCGGGGCGTCCACGGCGGCAAGCCTAAGCGTTCCCCGGGCCTGCGCATAGTCGGGAGGCGGGGGGCGGGACGCGGGCGGCGATGGCGGAAGTTCGGACAACATGTGTAGACAAACGCGTATCTCGCCACTTCGGGGTCGAGCGGGCGTCGATCGACGCATGCAACGGGTATGCTGATGTGAAGGGCGAGCGTGGAGCAGTTCCGGGGGGCCCTGCAGGAGTTGTCGTCGATGCTGTTCAATACGTCCACCACGGTCCGCGAAGACCCATCCGGCGGCCATGCCCCCGCGCGCGCGGCGCAGGCCCTGTGCGGCCTGCTGCCGCCCGGCAGCGCCGTGGCGATCGGCTGCGGCGACGGCGTGGTCGGGCGCCTGCAGGGCGCCAGCGCACAGGCGCCGGCGTGGCTGCAGGCGCTGGTCGCCGAGGCGCTGGCCGGTACCGCGCCGTTGCCGTCGACGGTGCCGGCGCTGCTGCACGTGCACCGCACCGCCGAAGGCGCCTGCGTGGCGATCGGCGCGGAAGTGGCGCAGCCCCTGGACGCCGCGCAACGCGTGGCCTGGTGCGACGCCGCGGTCGCCTTCGGCCTGAACCTGCTCGACACCGAGCGCATGCGCGCACGCATCGAGGGCCTGGAAAAATCCAAGCAGCTGCAGCAGGCGCTGTACGAGATCGCCGACCTGGCCGGCGCCGATCTGGAAATGAGCCAGATGCTGCAGCGCGTGCACGCCGTGCTGGAATCGCTGATGTACGCGGAGAACTGCTACATCGTCGAGTACGACGAAGACCAGCAGAGCATGCGCTTCCTGTACTTCTCCGATCGCCACGACGACTTCGTCGCCGATCCGGAGCGGACCTACTTCCTGCACGACATGCCGCATAGCCTCACCTTCGCCTTGCTGCGCCACGGCCGTGCGGTGCGCGGGCCGTCGGAGCAGGTGCGCGAGCGCCTGAAGGTGGGCGACAACGTCGGCCACGGCCCGGAAAGCCGCGACTGGCTGGGCGTGCCGATGCTGCGCGAGGGCCGCGTGTGCGGCGCCATCGTGGTGCAGAACTACGACTACGCGCTGCGCTACACCGATGCCGACCGCGCGCTGCTGGCCTACGTGGCGCAGCACGTGCAGACCGCGATGGACCGGCGTCATGCGCAGGTGCAGCTGGAGCGGCGGGTGGACCTGCGCACCCAGGAGCTGCAGCGCGCCAACTGCGACCTGCAGGACGAGATCCAGGAGCGCAAGCGCGCCGAGATGCTGCAACTGGCGCTGTTCCGCATCGCCGAGCTGGCGATCCGCTCGGAGAGCCTGCAACAGTTCTACACCGAGGTGCATGCCATCGTCGGCGGGCTGATCGACGCACGCAATCTGTACATCGCCCTGCTGTCCGATGACGACACGATGCTGGAATTCGTGTATTCGGTGGACGAGTTCACCCCTTACCGGCCGCAACGGCGCCGTGGCCGCGGACTGACCGAATATGTGATGCGGGTGCGGCGCCCGCAGCTGCTCGAACTGTCCGACATCGACGCCTTGCTGGCGCAGGGCGAGGTGCAGGAGTACGGCCAGCGCCCCTACAGCTGGCTGGGCGCGCCGCTGTTCGACGAGGGTGAGGTGATCGGCGCGATCGTGGTGCAGAGCTACGTCGCCAAGGTGCGTTTCACCGAGCACGACCAGCGCCTGCTCACCTTCGTCGCGCACAACGTCGGCAGCGGCCTGGCGCGGCAGCGCGCGCAGGAACGGCTGCGGCTGGCGCACGCGGAGCTGGAGCAGCGCGTGGACGAGCGCACCCGCGAGCTGGCCGAGGTCAACGAGCAGCTGCTGGCGCAGATCGCCGAACGCTGGCGCGCCGAGCAGCGCCTGACCCATCAGGCGCTGCACGATGCACTGACCGGGTTGCCGAACCGCTCGCATCTGCTGGACCGGCTCAGCGAGGCGATCTCGCGCGCGCGCGGCGGCGGCAGGACCTTCGCCGTGCTGTTCCTGGACCTGGACCGGTTCAAGCTGGTCAACGACAGCATCGGCCACGCCGCCGGCGACGAGATGCTGGTGCAGGTGGCCAAGCGCATCGTCTCCACGATCCGCGGCCAGGACGTGGTGGCGCGCCTGGGGGGCGACGAGTTCGCGGTGCTGACGCCATCCGAGCATGGCCTGGACGGCGCGCGCGAGCTGGCACGGCGCCTGCTGCACGTGCTCGGCCAGCCAATGTGGGTGGCCGGCCGCGAACTGTTCCCGTCCGGCAGCCTGGGCATCGCCGCCTGGCATCCGCGCTACCACAACGGCGAGGAGATGCTGCGCGACGCCGATGCGGCCATGTACCGGGCCAAGGCGCAGACCCAGGACCGCTGCGTGGTGTTCGACGAGGCCATGCGCGAGGCGGCGTTGCGCAGCCTGGATCTGGAGGCGGACCTGCGCCGTGCGATCAACAACCGCGACTTCGAGCCGTTCTACCAGCCGATCGTGCGGCTGCGCGACGGCGAGGTGATCGGCCACGAGGCGCTGTTGCGCTGGCGCCACGAGAGCCGCGGGCTGCTGGTGCCGAGCCAGTTCATCGACCTGGGCGAAGAGAGCGGCCTGATCGAGCAGGTGGACTGGCTGCTGTACGCGCAGGTGATCCGGCGCCTGGCGCGGAACGAGGGCGGCTACGTCTCGGTCAACGTCTCGCCGCGGCACTTCCGCTCGCCGGATTTCACCGAGCGGCTGTTCGGGCTGATCGACACTGCCGGCGCCGATCCGCGCCGCCTGCGGGTGGAGATCACCGAAGTGGCGCTGCTCGACGACGCGCCGCGCACCCTGGCCATCCTGCAGGCGCTGCGCGAGCGCGGCGTGCTGGCGCAACTGGACGACTTCGGCACCGGGTTCTCGGCGCTGTCCTACCTGCATCGCTTCCCGATCTCGGTGCTGAAGATCGACCAGAGCTTCGTCGCCGGCCTGCAGGACGAGGGTGGCACCGGCAGCCACGCGCTGGTGCGCGGCATCCTCGCCCTGGCCAGTACGTTGGGCATCGAGACGGTGGGCGAAGGCATCGAGACCGAGCAGCAACTGGCGACCCTGCGCGAACTGGGCTGCGATTACGGGCAGGGCTATCTGCTGGGGCGCCCGGCCGCCGCGCCGCAACAGCTCTGAGGCGATCGCATGCGGAGCGCGTCGCCGTGCGGGTGGCGCTTGCTGCCGAGGCAATGAGTTTCGTCTCGGCGCGGCGCGTTGCGGCGATCCCGGTCGGTCGGTACCTCAGTCATTCCCACATGCTGGAGCGACTGGAGGGCACCTGCTCCCGCCATACGCAATCCAGATGCGCTTGTCCCGTAGGAGCGGCTTCAGCTGCGACAGGGCGTTACCGGGAACGCCCGTCGCGGCTGAAGCCGCTCCTACAAGACACTTCCTGTCGTGGTGTGCGGTGACCGAAGCGGTCGCCACGCGCCATGAACTCACCGCGCGTTTGCCGTCTCAACGCAATGCATTGCGCCGCTTTTCATCAATCCGCGCCGCAGTGGCAGTGAGGCGCCGGATGCTGTAACGCGTCGCCACGCGCCATGAACTCACCGCGCGTTTGCCGTCTCAACGCAATGCATTGCGCCGCTTTTCATCAATCCACTTCGACGCCTGCGCCGGCGTATAGTCCCGCATCCAGCCCAGCATCGTCTCGATGTCGCTGCCGTACCACAGGTCGGCGCGCTGGTCCGGGTGCAGGAAGCGCTCCTCGACCATGCGATCGATCATGCCGATCAGCGGCGCGTAGAAGCCCTCCACGTCGAGGAAGGCGCAGGGCTTGTTGCCGATGCCGAGCTGGCGCCAGGTCAGCATCTCGAAGATCTCTTCCATGGTGCCGAAGCCGCCGGGCAGGGCGACGAAGGCGTCGGAGAGGTCGAACATGCGCGACTTGCGCTCATGCATCGAGCCGACGATCTCCAGTTCGGTGAGGCCGCGGTGCGCCACTTCCCAGTCGGCCAGTTGCTTGGGAATCACGCCGGTGACCTCGCCGCCGGCGGCGAGCACCGCATTGGCCACGGTGCCCATCAGGCCGACATTGCCGCCGCCATAGACCAGGCGCAGCCCCTGCTCGGCGATGCGCGTGCCCAGCGCGGTGGCGCGCTCGACGTAGGCGGGCTTGTTGCCGGCGTTGGAGCCGCAGTAGACGCAGATGCTTTTCATCGGGAATGGGAAGTCGAGATTAGGGAATGGGAAAATCAAAAGCCGAAACGCATAACGCCGGACCTGAGTCCGGCGTTATGCGTGGGAGTGAAGTGCAGGGAGTGCGCTTGCTATTCCCGATTCTCCATTCCCGTTTCCCGGCCTCAGTTAGCCTTGTGGATCGCCCGCTTGCTCACCGCCATGGCCGCGTCGTGGATCGCTTCGGACAGGGTGGGGTGGGCGTGGCAGATGCGCGCCAGGTCGTCGGCGGAGCCGTTGAACTCCATGGTCAGCACGCCTTCGTGGACCAGTTCGGAGACGCCGACGCCGACCAGGTGCATGCCCAGCACGCGGTCGGTCTCGGCGTGGGCGATGACCTTGACGAAGCCCGCCGGCTCGCCCATCGCCACCGCACGGCCGATCGCCGCGAACGGGAAGCTGCCGGCCTTGTACGGCACGCCCTCGGCCTTGAGCTGCTGCTCGGTCTTGCCGACCCAGGCGATTTCCGGCTCGGTGTAGATGACCCACGGGATGGTGTCGAAGTTGACGTGGCCGGGCAGGCCGGCGATCAGTTCGGCGACCGCGATGCCTTCCTCGAAGCCCTTGTGCGCCAGCATCGGCCCGCGCACGCAGTCGCCGATCGCCCACACGCCGTCCACGCCGGTGTGGCAGTGCGCATCGACCTCGATCTGGCCGCGTTCGTTGACCTTGACCCCTGTGCCTTCGGCCAGCAGGCCCTTGGTGGCGGCGCGGCGGCCGACGGCCACCAGCAGCTTGTCCACGTTGAGGGTCTTCTCGCCTTCGCCATCGCTATAGGTGACGACGACTTCCTGCTTCTTGCCCTTGCCGGTGACCTCGGTCTTGGAGACCTTGGCGCCGAGCTTGATGTCCAGGCCCTGCTTCTTGAATTCCTTCAGGGCGGTCTTGGCCACTTCGGCATCGGCCAGGGCCAGGAAGTCCGGCAGCGCTTCGAGGATGGTGACCTCGGCGCCCAGGCGCTTCCACACGCTGCCCAGTTCCAGGCCGATCACGCCGGCGCCGATCACCGCAAGACGCTTCGGCACTTCGGTGAAGTCCAGCGCGCCGACGTTGTCGACGATGGTCTCGCCGTCGAACTTGGCGAACGGCAGTTCGATCGAATCCGAGCCGGCGGCCAGGATCACGTTGGTGCCCTTCAGCTCGACTTCGCTGCCGTCGTGCTGCTTGACCTTGACCACGTTGCCCGGCTGCAGTTCGCCGAAGCCATAGTACGGGGTGATCTTGTTCGCCTTGAACAGCATCGCGATGCCGCCGGTGAACTGCTTGACGATCTTGTCCTTGCGCCCGACCATCGCGGCGACGTCGATCTTGGCATCCTTGAAGCTGATGCCGTGCTCGCCGAACAGGTGGCCCATGTTCCAGAACTGGCGCGAGGAATCCAGCAGCGCCTTGGACGGGATGCAGCCCACGCGCAGGCAAGTGCCGCCGAGCGCCGGCTTGCCGTCCTTGCCCAGCGCCGCGTCGATGCACGCGGTCTTCAGGCCCAGCTGGGCGGCGCGGATGGCCGCGTGATAGCCGGCAGGACCGGCACCGATGACGACGACGTCGAACTGTTCGCTCATTTCATTTGCTCACACGGGAATAGGGAATGGGGAATGGGGAATGGCAAAAGCGCATGCGCCTGCCGTGTCCCATCCAGGTCCAGGCGGGAATGGAGCGGCGGATGGGCGCTGGTCCCATTCCCGTTTCTCCATTCCCGATTCCCGGCTCTTACAGACCGAACAGCATCCGGCCCGGGTTTTCCAGCTGGTTCTTGATGTCGACCAGGAACTGCACCGAGTCCTTGCCGTCGATGATGCGGTGGTCGTAGGACAGCGCCAGGTACATCATCGGGGCGATCACGACCTGGCCGTTCTCGGCGATCGGACGCTCCTTGATCGCGTGCATGCCCAGGATCGCGCTCTGCGGCGGGTTGATGATCGGGGTCGACAGCAGCGAGCCGAAGGTGCCGCCGTTGGTCACGGTAAAGGTGCCGCCCTGCAGTTCTTCCAGGCTCAGCTTGCCGTCGCGCGCCTTCTTGGCGTAGTCGGCGATGCCCTGCTCGATGTCGGCGAAGGACTGCCGCTCGACGTTGCGCAGCACCGGCGTGACCAGGCCCTTGTCGGTGGACACGGCGATGGAGATGTCGCTGTAGCCGTGATAGATGATGTCGTCGCCGTCGATCGAGGCGTTGACCAGCGGGAAGCGCTGCAGCGCGTTGGCCGCGGCCTTGACGAAGAAGCTCATGAAGCCGAGCTTGATGCCGTGGGCCTTCTGGAACTCGTCCTGCAGTTCCTTGCGCGCGGCCGAGACCTTGGCCAGGTTGACCTCGTTGAAGGTGGTCAGCATCGCGGTCGAGTTCTTCGACTGCATCAGGCGCTCGGCGATGCGCTTGCGCACGCGGGTCATCGGCACGCGCTCTTCCGGACGCGCACCGCTGGCCTTGCCGGCGCCGCCGTTCTTGGCGTAGTTGAGGATGTCTTCCTTGGTCACCGCGCCGCGACGGCCGGTGCCTTCGACCTGCGACGGATCCACGCCCTCGGTGATGGCGCTGAAGCGCGCGCCCGGCGGCAGGCTGGAGACGTCGCCGGCGGCCTTCGGCGCCTCGGCCTTGGCGGCCTTCGGCGCTTCCGCGGCGGCGGCCTTGGGCGCTTCGGCCTTCGGTGCCTCGGCGACCTTGGCCTCGGCCGGCGCTGCAGCGGCGGCCGCGCCTTCCTCGATGATCGCCAGGATCTGCGAGCTGGTCACGGTGGCACCGGTCTCGAACTTGATCTCCTTCAGCACGCCGTCGACGGGCGAGGGCACTTCCAGCACGACCTTGTCGGTCTCCAGGTCCACCAGGTTCTCGTCGCGCTTGACCGCCTCGCCGGCCTTCTTGTGCCAGCTGGCGATGGTGGCATCGGATACGGATTCGGGCAGTACCGGAACTTTGACTTCGGTGGCCATTGCAGGGGGCGTCCTAGTGGTGTCTTTTTTCGAAAGGGTGATGTGGTTTATTCAGCGACTTGGTCGTTGAACGGATTCAACAGCGCGTCGGCGACCAGCTTCAGCTGCTCTTCCACGTGCTCGGCGAAATGGCCGGCGGCGGGAGACGGCGAACGGGCGCGGCCGGCGTAGTGCAGGCTCTGTCCGTCGGCCAGGCAGGCCTGCAGGTGATGCTTGATCTGGTACCAGGCGCCCTGGTTCTGCGGCTCTTCCTGGCACCAGACCAGGTCGGTGGCATTGCCGTAGCGCTTCAGCTCGGCGGCCAGCAACTCGCGCGGGAACGGATACAGCTGCTCCACGCGCAGGATGGCGACGTCGTCCTGGCCGCGCTTGGTCTGGTCTTCGAGCAGGTCGTAGTAGACCTTGCCGGAGCAGGCGACCACGCGCTTGACCTTCTTCGGGTCGGCCTTGGCGTCCGGGATCAGGTGCTGGAACTCGCCATCGGCCAGTTCTTCCAGCGTCGACACCGCCAGCTTGTGGCGCAGCAGCGACTTGGGCGTCATCACCACCAGCGGCTTGCGCGTGGACATGCGCATCTGCCGACGGATCATGTGGAACGCCTGCGCCGGGGTGGTCGGCACGCAGACCAGCATGTTTTCCAGCGCGCACAGCTGCAGGAAGCGCTCCAGGCGCGCGGAGCTGTGCTCCGGACCCTGGCCTTCGTAGCCGTGCGGCAGGAACAGCGCCAGGCCGGAGATGCGGCCCCACTTGGCCTCGCCGGCGGCGATGAACTGGTCGATCACCACCTGCGCGCCGTTGGCGAAGTCGCCGAACTGCGCTTCCCAGATGCACAGCGCATTGGGATCGGTGGTGGAATAGCCGTACTCGAAGCCCATCACCGCCTCCTCGCTGAGCAGCGAGTCGATCACGGTTGCGTCTTCCGGGTTCTCCACCAACTGCCGCAGCGGCAGGTAGTAGCTGTCGGTCTTCTGGTCGTGCAGGATCGCATGGCGGTGGAAGAACGTGCCGCGGCCCGCGTCCTGGCCGACCAGGCGCAGCTTGTGGCCTTCGCCCAGCAGGGTGGCATAGGCCAGGTTTTCGGCGAAGCCCCAGTCGCCCGGCAGTTCGCCGGCGGCCATCTTCACCCGGTCCTCGTAGATCTTGGCCACGCGCGGGTGCAGCTCGACGCCGCCCGGGATGGTGGTGATGATCTTGGCCAACTGGTCCAGGGTCTTGCGCTTGACCGTGGTGTCGACCTTGTCCGAGAGCTTGCCCGACAGGTACTTGGACCAGTCGATGGCGAATTCGTCGGGCTTGCGGGTCGCCAGTTCGGTGGTGTACTCGCCCGAATCGAGCTTGTTGCGGTAGCCGTCGACCAGCGCCTGCGCCTCGCCGGCCTGCAGCACGCCTTCGCTTTCCAGCTGGGCGGCGTACAGCTCGCGGGTGGTCTTGTGCTTGCGGATGGTCTGGTACATCACCGGCTGGGTGGCCGCCGGCTCGTCGGCCTCGTTGTGGCCCCAGCGGCGGTAGCAGACCAGGTCGATGACCACGTCCTTGTTGAACTGCTGGCGGAAGTCGTAGGCCAGGTTGGCCACGAACGCCACCGCGTCCGGATCGTCGCCGTTCACATGGAACACCGGCGCGCCGATCATCTTGGCGACGTCGGTGCAGTACAGCGTGGAACGGGCGTCGTCGCGGGCGCTGGTGGTGAAGCCGATCTGGTTGTTGACCACGATGTGCACGGTGCCGCCGACCGCGAAGCCGCGCGCCTGCGACATCTGGAACAGCTCCATGACCACGCCCTGGCCGGCGAACGCGGCGTCGCCGTGGATGATCACCGGCAGCACCGACTTGCGCGCGGCGTCGCCGTAGCGCTCCTGGCGCGAACGCACGCTGCCGACCACTACGGGGTCGACGATTTCCAGGTGCGAGGGGTTGAACGCGAGCGCCAGGTGCACCGACTTGCCGTCGGCTACCGCCACGTCGGCGGAGAAGCCCATGTGGTACTTCACGTCGCCGGTGTGGGCGCGGTCGTCGTGGGCGTGCTCGAACTTGCCTTCGAACTCGTCGAACAGCTTGCGCGGGTTCTTGCCCAGGGTGTTGACCAGCACGTTGAGGCGGCCGCGGTGGGCCATGCCGACCACGATGTCCTTGACCGCGTCGTTGCCGGCGCGCTGCACCAGCACGTCCATCATCGGGATCAGCGAGTCGCCGCCTTCCAGCGAGAAGCGCTTCTGGCCGACGTACTTGGTGTGCAGGTAGCGCTCCAGGCCCTCGGCGGCGGTGATCCGCTCCAGGGTACGGCGGCGGCTGGCGGCGTCGCCGGCGATGTTGCCGCCCGCGTTCTCCAGGCGCTGGTAGATCCACTGGCGCTGTTCGAACTCGGAGATGTGCATGAACTCGCTGCCGATCGACCCGGTGTAGGTCGCCTTCAGCCGCGCCAGCAGATCGCGCAGTTTCATCCGCGGCTGGCCGCCCAGGCCGCCGGTGCTGAACTCGCTGCCCAGATCGCTTTCCGACAGGCTGTGGAACGGCAGGCCCAGGTCCGGCGGGTTCACCGGCGGGGTCAGGCCCAGCGGATCCAGGCGCGCGCCGAGGTGGCCGCGCGAACGGTAGGCGGTGATCAGGCGGCCGACATGGCGCTCGCGCTCGTCGCCGCTCGGGCCGGTGCCGCTGTTGGCGGCCTGGCGCGCGGCGCTGGCGATGTGGGCGATGACCGCGGAGTGGGGGACGTCACCGGCATCGCGGCCCTGGAAGCCGTCGAAGTAGGTTTTCCACTTGGGATCGATGCTGTCGGGAGAGACCAGGTACTGTTCGTACAGGTCTTCGATATAGGCGGCATTGCCGCCGGCGAGTTGCGATGACTGCGCAAACTGCTTGAGTAGATTGTCCACGATGGTGGGGTCGGGTCGCTTTGTTGGGGTGGCTTGCGGTAGGAACCGGCGGACGCGTGGGCCGCGCGGGCGTAATCAAGCGCAAAAATTATACCCCCATGAACCAGCCGGGGTGTGCATTCGGCGTGGTCAAGGCCGATCCCGGTTCATCCGCGGCGCACGTGGCGGCGCGGCCCCGCCGCCTCACCAACCCAGTGCGCGCAGTTCGCTGCAGGGGCGCGCACGCTCCCAGACCCGGGCGAAGGAGCTGCGCAATTGCCGCGCGCGGGCACTGCCGAGCAGGTCGGTCTCGCCGTCGTAACGGTGACCGAGACCACGGAAGTAGTAGCCGCCGCCCTCGTTGACCAGGTAGGCGGTGGCGTCGCTGCGGTCCACCGGATCGCTGACTTCGCGGAACTGGAACACGCTGGGCAAGCGCTGCGCCAGGGCCAGCAAGGGCGCGCCGGCGCGCTGCGGCGCGGCCGCGTCGTGCAGCAGGATCCACACCTGCTTGGCATGCGCGGCGACCGCGAAGCGGCGCAGTTGCTCCAGCACGCGGGCATCGTCGAGCAGGCCCGGATCCAGTGCGCGGCTGTGGATCAGCACCTGGCGGCGGGCCTGCGCCAGTACCGCGATACTGGCGGCGATCGCCATCGCCGCGTCCTCCACCGCCACGGCGCCGTCGAAGCGGCGCCGCAGCGGCACGGCCTCCGCGGCGGCGGCCATGCCGCCCGCGGGCGGCAGAAAGCCGTGGCGGGCATAGAACGCCAGCGTGGCGGCCGGTGCCTGCAGCTCCAGGTGCGGCCAGCGCCGGCGTTGCGCCGCCTCGACCAGGCCACGCAGCAGCGCGCTGCCGACACCGCGCCCGCGCCAGCCGGGCAGCACGGTCAGTGCGGCGATCCGCCGGTCCGCGCCGAGCCGCACCGCGCCCACCGCCTGGCCGTCCTCGCTGCGCGCGACCATGTGCTCGCCCAGCGCGTCCAGCGCCGCCGCCGCGGTGTCGGCCGGCTCCGCCGCGGCACCGGTCGCGGCACGCAGCGCGCGCAGTTCGGCGCCGTCGCGGACGGGGTCGAGCGCAGCGATGCGGAAACCGGGGCCGGGCATGGTCGGATCAGCTCGCCTCGGTGTCCTCGTCCCCGGCATCCTGCGCGTCCAGCGGCTGGTAGAAGCCGCCTTCGATCAGTTCCAGCAGGGTCTGCCTGCCGGCCGCCGACAGCGCCGCATAGTCCGTGCCGTCGAGGTGCTCGGCCGCGGCCAGGCGCTTGGCGTCCTTCACCGGCAGCGCGAACTGCAGGCCACTGCAGAACAGCATGGCGCCGCGGCTGGCGCGCCGCCACGCCGGCCGCGCCCAGGGATGCCGCTGCAGGACCAGGCCCTGTTCCAGCGCCGCGGCGATCTCCGCCGCCGGCGGCAGCCCGGCCGGCGGCAGGATCTCGCCGGCGGCACGGTAGGTGGTGATGAAGCGGCCGAACCAGGCGCCGAGCTTGTCCGGGTCGTTCATGCGCAGCGCATTCAGCGCCTCGACCACGCGGCCCATCGCCGCCGCATCGATCTCGTACGGATCGGCCGGGGCCTGCAGGTCTTCGTCGTGGTAGCGCAGCGCCTCGTCGGCGCCGTCGATCAGGGTGTCCAGGTAATCGGCGATCAGCTCGGCCGAGGACGGCGCACGCATGCCCACCGAGAAGGTCAGGCAGGCGTCCTCGGCCACGCCGTGGTGCGGCACCAGCGGCGGCAGGTACAGCATGTCGCCCGGTCCCAGCACCCAGTCGTGGGTCGGATCGAACTGGCGCAGCAGCTTCAGCTCCACGTCGTCGCGGAAGTCGGTCGGCGGCGCCGGGCGGCCCAGCGCGACGCTGGCGTCGATCTGCCAGCGGCGGTGGCCGTGGGCCTGCAGCAGAAACACGTCGTAATGGTCCACGTGCGCGCCGACCGAGCCGCCGCGCGCGGCGAAGCTGACCATCACGTCGTCCACCCGCCAGCGCGGCAGGAAGCGGAACTGCTCGAGCAGGGCGCGGATGTCCGGGTCCCACTTGTCCACGTCCTGCACCAGCAGGGTCCAGTCGTGGTCGGGCATGCCGGGGAACTCGTGCTCCTGGAACGGGCCGCTGCGCACGCGCCAGCGGTCGTTGGCGCGGTCGTGCTCGATCAGCCGCGACAGCGCCGCCTCCTCGCAGGCCAGCCCGGCCAGGTCGCCCGGCTCGATCGGCGAGACGAAGCCGGGGAAGGCGTTGCGGATCAGCAGCGGGCGCTTGTGCCAGTAGTCGCGCAGGAAGGTCGCGGCGGGCATGCCCAGCGGTTGCCCGGGACGGGCGTGGAGTTCGAAGGCGGGAGCGGCGGTCTTGCGGGCAGCCATGTGCAGTGGGGTCCTTGCAACGCGGAAGGGGGAGGGCGGGCGCGCAGCGGCACCGGCCGGACCCGGCCATTGTCCGCCGGTTTGCCGCGCGGGGCCATCGCGGGGTGCGGCCGACACGGCCGTCCGCCGCGGTTGCGGCGATCCCGGCGGCATGGCGTCGGCGCAGGTGCGCCTGGGTGGCGTGGGTCAGGCGCGCGGCCGGCCGGCGCGCGGGAGGCGGGAGCGCCGACCAGCGGCGCAGGTCGGCCCTGCGCTGCTGCGCTACTGGACGAGGATCCGGTTGTCGCGGCCGCCGTCGTCGACCTGGGCCGTGCCGCTGCGCTGGACGATAGCGTTGTCGTTGCCTTGCAGGGCGATGGTGGCGATCTCGCTGGCCTGCAGCTGGTTCTGGTCGCCGGACACGTCCAGCCTGTCGATGCGCGCCATCTGCAAGCGGCCATGGCGCCCGAACAGCGCGACCTTGCCCGCGTCGCCGCGCATCGTCACCTGGGCGTAGTCGCCGAGCACGCGCAGGGTGTCGGCCCGCTCGATCTGCAGGTTGCCGTTGCGGCCGAACAGGCTGACGGTGGTGCAGTGCCCGTGCAGCACCAGGGTGGCGTCGCGGCCGACGATGTTCAGGTCGCGGCCGTCGCAGTCGATGTCGCCGCTGGGCGAGGCGGCCATGCGGATCGGCGTCTCGGCGTCGCGTTCGTCGTCCTGTAGGTCGCCGGCCGAGGGCGCCGCCGCGATCGGCGGCGCTGGCTGCATGACCACGGTCCGGGCGGCGGCATGCGCGCCGTCGCCGGCCGGTGGGCGGGGGGCCTGCGCGCAGCCGGTCAGGACCAGCAGCGGCAGCACAAGCAACGGGGTGCGGTTCATTGCGGGGCTCTGCTGTGAGCCACCAGCATGCCCCTGGCCGATTAACCCAGGATGGACGGACCGTGGCTCAGACGCCGCGCGCCAGTCGCTCGGCCAGGCCGACGTAGCCGCCCGGGGTCAGGTCACGCAGGCGCTGCTTGGCGTCCTCGGGCAGCTCCAGGGTCTCGACGAAGGCGCGCATCGAATCGGCGGTGATGCCCTGGCCGCGGGTCAGCGACTTGAGCTGCTCGTAGGGGTTGGGCAGGCCGTGGCGGCGCATCACCGTCTGCACGGCTTCGGCCAGCACTTCCCAGGCGGCATCCAGGTCGGCATCCAGGCGCTCGGGGTTCACGGTCAGCTTGCCCAGGCCCTTGGCCAGCGAGTCCAGCGCCACCTGGGTGTGGCCGAAGGCGGTGCCGAGCGCGCGCAGCACCGTGGAGTCGGTGAGGTCGCGCTGCCAGCGGCTGATCGGCAGCTTGGCCGAGAAGTGCTCGAACAGGGCGTTGGCGATGCCGAAGTTGCCTTCGGCGTTCTCGAAATCGATCGGATTGACCTTGTGCGGCATGGTCGAGGAGCCGACTTCGCCTTCCTTGAGCTTCTGCTTGAAATAGCCCAGCGAGATGTAGCCCCAGATGTCGCGGGCCAGGTCGATCAGCACGGTGTTGGCGCGGCGGGTGGCGTCGCCCAGTTCGGCGACGTTGTCGTGCGGCTCGATCTGGGTGGTGTACGGGTTGAACACCAGGCCCAGGCTTTCCACGAAGCGCTGCGCGAAGCCCGGCCAGTCGACGTCGGGGTAGCTGGCGACGTGGGCGTTGTAGTTGCCGACCGCGCCGTTGATCTTGCCGGTCAGCTCGACCGCGGCGATCTGCTGGCGTTGCCGCTGCAGGCGCGCGACCACATTGGCCACCTCCTTGCCCAAGGTGGTCGGCGAGGCGGTCTGGCCGTGGGTGCGCGAGAGCATCGGCTGCGCGGCCTGTGCGTGGGCCAGGGCGCGCAGCGTGGCGATCACCGCGTCCAGGGTCGGCAGCAGCACCTCGCGCCGGGCCTGCTCCAGCATCAGCCCGTAGCTGAGGTTGTTGATGTCCTCGCTGGTGCAGGCGAAATGCACGAACTCCAGGGCCGGGCCGAGTTCGGCGTCGTCCTTGAGCTGCTCCTTGATGAAGTACTCCACCGCCTTGACGTCGTGGTTGGTGGTGCGCTCGATCTGCTTGACCCGCGCCGCGTGCTCCACGCCGAAGCCGTCGGCCAGCCCGCGCAGGCGCTGCGCCGCCGCCGGCGAGAACGCGGCCAGCTCGCCGATGCCCGGCTCGGCGCCCAGCGCCAGCAGCCATTCGATCTCCACCTTCACCCGCGCCTTGATCAAGCCGTATTCGGAGAAGATCGGCCGCAGGGCGTCGACCTTGCCGGCATAGCGGCCATCGAGCGGGGACAGGGCGAGCAGGGCGGAATCGGACATGGCGGGGCGTGGGGTGGTGTCGGCGGGGGCGCCATTCTACGTCGGCGCGGCCTCGGCCGGCCTGCCAGGGTGTGCCATCTCTCCCTGAGCCTGCCGCGCCACCGCCCTTCGGTTGGTCCTGGCAGGCCCGCTGGCGGCGCCGCGCGGCACCCTCAGGACGGGATGACGGACCCTAGCCGCACGGTCACTGCCTGGATGCGGTGGCCGGCCATGCGCTTGACCGTGAACAGGTGGCCGTCGATCTGCAACTGCTCGCCTTCCTCGGGCAGGCGCTGCAACTGGTGCACGATCAACCCACCGACCGAGTTGAGGTGCTCCGGGGCGCGCAGGTCGCGGCCGAGCAGGCGTTCGAGGCGGAAGATCGAGGTCGAGCCGGCCACCAGCACGCTGCCGTCGGCGCCGCGGGTCGGCGCATCCTTGACCACGTGCGGGTGCTCGTCCTCGATGTCGCCGACCACCACTTCCAGCAGGTCTTCCAGGGTGAAGTAGCCGAGGATGCGGCCGTGCTCGTCCACGCACAGCGCCATGTGCGTGGCGCCGGTGCGGAAGCGCTCCAGCACCAGCGGCACCGGCGTCTCCAGCGCGATCAGGTTGGCCGGGCGCAGCAGCGCGCGCAGGTCGTCGCTGCGGCGGCCGCGGGCGATCTCCACCAGCAGGTCCTTCATGTGCAGGATGCCGAGCACCTGCTCGCCGTCGCGGTCGAACCACGGGTAGCGGCTGTAGCGGCTCTCGGCGAACTCGGCCATCACCGCCTCCAGCGCCATGCCCTCGCGGAACGCGCGCAGATGGTCGCGCGCGCGCATCAGGTCGCCGGCGACCAGTTCCGGCAGCTCCAGCGCATGGCTCATCAGGGTCAGTTCGTGGTCGGGCGCGCCGCCGGCGGGGTGCTGGCGGCCCACGATCAGCTTCAGTTCCTCGCGCGAGTAGCGGTGCGAGGCATGCTCGATCTCGCCCCAGCCCACGGCCTTCAGCAAGCCGTTGGCGCTGGTGTTGAGCAGCCAGATGGCCGGATACATCGCCCAGTAGAACAGGTACAGCGGCGCCGCGGTCCACAGCGACATGCGCTCCGGGCGGCGGATCGCCATCGACTTGGGGGCGAGTTCGCCGAGCACGATGTGCAGGAACGAGATGACGCTGAACGCGATGACGAAGGCGCTCAGGCGCGCCGCTTCCTCGCTCAGCCCCAGCAGGTCGAACACCGGCTGCAGCAGGTGCGCGAAGGCCGGTTCGCCGACCCAGCCCAGGCCCAGCGAGGACAGGGTGATGCCGAGCTGACAGGCCGACAGATAGGCGTCGAGGTGGCCATGCACGTTGAGCAGCAGGCGGCCGCGCCAGCCGTGATGCTCGGCCAGGCCCACGGCCTGGGTGTGGCGCAGCTTGACCAGGGCGAACTCGGCGGCGACGAAGAAGCCGTTGAGCAGCACCAGCAGCATCGCCAGTGCCAACAGCAGGAGGTTGCCGATCATCTGCGGTCCCCGGCACGCGCCGCTGGCGCGTCATCGCGCCGGGCGGGAGAGGTGGAAACGGCGGAGTGCGTGGTCCGGCGCAGCGTGCGCCGGCATCTACAGTCTGAATCGTCGCCCATGGCGGCGTGGAAGTTCCATCGGTGATACGTCGCCGCAGTCTAGCCGATGCGCCATGGCGGCGGCGGCCGCGGGCACCGTCTCGCGCATTCGGTCACAGGCAAAGCGTCGCCAGCGAATACCGCACAAGCGCGCCACCGCTGTTGCGACTCCCCAATCCCGACTCCCAATTCCGGCCCTCCAGCCATCACGCCGCGACAATCTTTTCGTTTGCTAGACTTTCTGTAACCGTTTTCAACATCTACGTTCCCCCAATGAAATCTTCTTTGCGTCTGGCGGCGCTGACCGTCGCTGTGTCCGTTTTCCTGACCGCCTGCGGTGGCAAGCCCTCGGCCACGCCGACCGACTCCGATGCCAGTGCCGATGCCCGCCATGCCTCCGCCGATACTGCCGCCAGCGAAGCGGATCAGGCCCTGACCAGCAAGCTCAACGCCTACATCGAATGCTTCAACAAGGTCGATGGGCGCATCCACGAAGGCGCGCAGCAGTACATCCGCTGGATGGCCGATCCCAACGCCGGCCCGACCGGCAAGGAAACCAGCGTGTACGGGCCGGCCCCGATCGACGAGTACGCGATGAAGCTGTGCGATGCGCCGATGACCCAGGCGATCGCGGCCAAGCCGGCGCTGCCGGCGCTGGATGCGGCGGCAAAGCGCTATCTGGCCGCGTTGAAGACGCTGCAACCGCTGGCCAACCAGGCGCGCGACTACTACGACCGCGAGGACTACCAGGACGACCAGTTCGCCAAGGGCAAGCAACTGCATGCGCCGCTGATGGCCGCGCTGTCCGAATTCCACGCGGCCAGCGAGGCCTTCAGCCACGAGCTGGAGGCGCAGAACGATGCCGCGCAGCGCGAGCAGTTGAAGGCAATGGAGAAGGCCGAAGGCCGCACCCGCGAGTTCTATCGGCTGTCGATGATGCTCGAGGCCAAGGAGATCGCCGGCCTGATGCAGGACGACGACTTCGACACCGCCAAGGCCACGGAGCTGGTGGCCGGCTTCAACAGCCTGTCCGACGAGGCGCACGCCAAGGTCGCCAACCAGGAGCCGGGCAAGTCCGACTGGGCCGGCTTCGAAAGCGCGGCAGAGACTTTCCGCAAGGAATCCAAGGCGCGGATCAAGCGCGTGGCGGACAAGATTCCGTACAGCGCATTCGAGCAGCGCTCGCTGGACAATCCGATCGTCGCACCGGAAGGCTCGCCGGCACGCCTGCTCAAGAGCTACAACGACCTGGTGTTCCAGAGCAACCGGCAGCAATGAGCGTCGGGGCCGGCGGCGCATGCCGCTGGCCCCCACCCGTGCCGTCGTCCCGTCGTTTGCCGACAACGGCGCATGGCCCACGCCGTTCGCACCGCGCTGCTGGCGCGCGCGCGGTGCCGGCCAGCATGCGCCGTGCCCGCTGCCTGGCTCCGCGGATCCGATCCTCGCTCGGATGCGCCTGCCGATCGCGGCAGCCTCCAGACATTCCTAACATCCGCGGGCGCACACTGCTGACGCCGGGCGCTGCGCCGCGGATAATGCGCGCGCCAGCCGCAATCCCGCCAGCCTGCCTCCCCGGACGTCCGACGACGGCGCCGATGGATTCCTTTTTGCAGATGCGGAGATTGCGCAATGAGTGACAAATTCAGGGTCGAACACGACAGCATGGGCGAACTGCAGGTGCCCGCCGATGCCTTGTGGGGAGCGCAGACCCAGCGTGCGGTACAGAACTTCCCGGTGTCCGGGCAGCCGATGCCGCGCGGCTTCATCCGCGCGCTGGGCCTGATCAAGGCCGCCGCGGCGGGCGTCAATGCCGACCTGGAGCTGTTGCCCAAGGCCGTCGCCAAGGCGATCCAGGCCGCGGCGCTGGAGGTGGCCGACGGCCGCCACGACGCGCACTTCCCGATCGACATCTACCAGACCGGGTCGGGCACCTCGTCGAACATGAACGCCAACGAGGTCATCGCCACGCTGGCCAACCGCACCGCCAAGGGCGAGGGCAAGAACGGCAGCAAGACGCTGCCGACGGTGCATCCCAACGACCACGTCAACCTCGGCCAGAGCTCCAACGACGTGGTGCCGACGGCGATCCGGGTCGCGGCGTTGCTGGCAACGCGCGAGCATCTGTTGCCCTCGCTCAAGCACTTGCGCAAGGTGATCGACAAGCGCGCCAAGCAACTGCAGGGCGTGGTCAAGACCGGGCGCACCCACCTGATGGATGCGATGCCGCTGACCTTCGGCCAGGAGTTCGGCGCCTGGTCGGCGCAACTGGTATCGGCGCAGGCGCGCATCGACGACAGCCTCAAGCGCCTGCGCCGGCTGCCGCTGGGCGGCACCGCCATCGGCACCGGCATCAACGCCGATCCGCGTTTCGGCGGCAAGGTCGCCAAGGCGCTGTCGACGCTGACCGACTGCACCTTCGAGAGCGCCGAGAACAAGTTCGAGGGCCTCGCCGCGCAGGACGATGCGGTGGAACTGTCCGGGCAGCTCAACGCGCTGGCGGTGGCGCTGATCAAGATCGCCAACGACCTGCGCTGGATGAACGCCGGGCCGCTGGCCGGCCTCGGCGAGATCGAGTTGCCGGCGCTGCAGCCGGGCAGTTCGATCATGCCGGGCAAGGTCAACCCGGTGATTCCCGAGGCCACGGTGATGGCCTGCGCGCAGGTGATCGGCCACCACACCGCGATCACCGTGGCCGGGCAGACCGGCAACTTCCAGTTGAACGTGACCCTGCCGCTGATCGCGGCCAACCTGCTGGAGTCGATCCAGTTGCTGGGCAACGTGTCGGTGTTGCTGGCCGACTCGGCGATCGCCGGGCTCAAGGTGCGCGAGGAGCGGGTACGCGAGGCGCTGGACCGCAACCCGATCCTGGTCACCGCGCTGAATCCGATCATCGGCTACGAAAAGGCCGCGGCGATCGCCAAGCGCGCCTACAAGGAGAACCGGCCGGTGCTGGAGGTGGCCAAGGAGGACAGCGGCCTCGGCGAGGACGAACTGCGCCGGCTGCTGGACCCCGCCGCGCTGACCGAAGGCGGCATCCACGCCGGCGCGGGCGGCGGCGGCTGAGCCTGACCGGTGCTGCAGAGGCCTGGCACGGCGGTGTGGTCGTGCCAGGCGCATCGCAGTGCGGGCATCTCGAGCAGCGCGTTTCTGTTCCCGGCGCAGCGCGGTACGTCGCCACAACCCTCGTAGGAGCGGCTTCAGCCGCGACGGGCGGGGCAGGTCGGCGATCGGACACTGGCAGCAGTCGGGACTGAAGTCCCTCCCACATTGCCCCGGACGCCTTGGCGCGAGCTCTTATGGAAGCGGCGCTCCCACATCGCGCTTAGATACCGCAGCGCAAGCCCCTGTAGGAGCGGCTTCAGCCGCGACCGGGCTTCCCGGGAAAGCCCTTCGCGGCTGAAGCCGCTCCTACCGAAATGCTTCCAATCCCGACCGGAGGCGCTCTTGGGCCGCCGCCTGCGAGCGCCAGCAGGTCTCAGCGGCGCTCGGCCTGCAGATTGCCGAAGCTGTCGCGGTACGGTTGCAGCGACGGAATGTCGCGCAAGACCGCTTCCTGCGCGGCGGTGATTTCCGGAGTCGGCGCGAAGCCGACCGAGCGCATGTTCGGATCCGGCGCCGCGGTCTCCAGAGTGCGCTGGCGCTGCATCTGCAGGTGCATGAACAACTGCTGCAGTTCGGTGCGCTGCGCGGGCGGCAGTGGCAACTCGATGTCGTCGATGCGCAGGCTGCCGTCAGGGCCGATGGTGGCATTGGCGGCCGGGGCGCGGCGCAGCATCACGTTCATGCTGTCCACCGCCACCCGCGGCTTGCTGCGCTCGGCGCGCGAGGAGGCGGTCTCGCCACCGCGTCCGCCGCAGGCGGCGAGCAGCAGGCACAACGACAGCAGCGAGAACCAGGCGAACAGCGTCTTCTTCATGGGGGCGGTGCAGTGGGGGAGTAAGGGCATTCTAGAACGTGCGGCGGCTGCGGTCGTGGCGAGGCGCGCTGGCCGCGCGCTAGCGGCGCGGGTTCGGGGTGGACTGCATGGCGCGCGCGAGCACGCTGAACATCCGCTCGTCGGTGGATTGCGCGACGTTGAAACGCAGGAAATCGCCCGCGCTCAGCGACTGGCTGAAGGCATTGCCCGGCGCCAGCACCACGCCCTCCTGCAGGCAGGCGCGCGCGATTGCGGCGGCCTCCATGCCCACGGGCAGCCTGCACCAAAGGAACAGGCCGGCCTGCGGGATCAGCCAGGGCCGGATGCCGAGGCCCTGGAGCCGCGTCACGGTCCTGGTCATCTGCTCTGCCAGCCGTCGCCGCAAGGTCTCCATGTGCCGGCGGTAGCCGCTGTCGGTCAGGGCGATCAGCACGGCCTCGGCCGCCAGCCGGCCGCCGCCGAAGCTGGTGGCGATCTTCAGGTCGGCGAGGTTATCGATCCAGTCGCCACGCGCGGCGATGTAGCCGCAACGCAGCGATGCCGACACCGTCTTGGAGAAGCTGCCGACCTGGATGACCCGCGCCAGGCCGTCGAAGGCCGCCAACCGCGGGGCGGGGCTGGTCTCGAAATCCGCGAAGATGTCATCCTCGACGATCACCAGGTCCGAGCCCTCGGCCAAGAGCAGCAGCCGGTGCGCCGTCGTCGCGGACAGGGTCGCGCCGGTGGGGTTGTGGATCCCCGAATTGGTAATGTACAGCCGCGGTGCGTGCGCCTGCAGCGCCGCTTCGAAGTGCGCCACATCCGGTCCACTCGGCGTATAGGGCACGCCCACAACCTGCACGCGATGCGCCTTGAGCAAGGCATGGAAATTGAAGTAGCACGGGTCGTCGACCAGCACCGTGTCGCCGGGCGAGAGCAGGAAACGGCCGATCAGGTCGATCGCATGCGTTCCCGATTCGGCGAGCAGGATCTGTTCGGGCGGCGCCTGCACGCCATTGCCCGCCAACCGTCGCGAAAGGAACTGGCGCAAGCCAGGATGGCCCAGGGGCGTAGCGTACTCGGTCAGTTCCAGCGTGTCGGCGCGCGCCAGCGTGCGCAGTGCGCGGCGCATGCCCGCGCCGTACAGCCACTCCGGGGGCAGCCAGCCGCAGCCTGGCTTGAGCACGCGCTCATCCGCTTCCAGCGACTGCCGCGACACCCACAGCGGATCGATCTGCCTGTCGAGCTTCGGGCCGAGGTGCGCCAGCGCCAGCGGGGCCACGGACCCGGCCACATAGAAGCCCGACCCCGGCCGCGCCACGATCGCGCCTTCGGCCGCCAGCCGCTCGTAGGCTTCCACCACCGTGGACACCGACACGTGCAGCGCGCGCGCCTGCGTGCGTACCGAAGGCAGGCGCGCTCCGGGCAGGCTGGTGCGGTTGGCGATGCGGGCGCGGATATCGGTCATCACCGCATCGATGCGCGTGCCGGGTGCTTCAGGTCTGTCCACTGTCGTCAGCTGTACTGGATCTTGAGGCATAACAGTACTGCGAAACCGTATTGGACCGTATCTGGCCGCAGCGGCTTTGCGCGGCGTCTACTGCAGCGACGACGCAACCGGAGACGCGCATGGAAAAGACCAGCAGTGGCTGGATCAATGGATGTATCGGCATGATGATTTTTGCGGGGTCGTTGCCGGCGACCCGCGTCGCTGTTGCCGATTTCTCTCCCGTGTTCCTGACCTGCGCCCGCGCCAGCATTGCCGCCGCACTGGGGCTGGCGCTCCTGCTCGCGTTTCGGCAGCCGCGTCCGCGCCCCGCCGAGCTACCCGCCTTGGCGATGACGGCGCTGGGGGTCGTGGCCGGGTTTCCGCTACTGACCGCGCTGGCGCTGCAGCACGTCACCTCGGCGCATTCCATCGTGTTCGTGGGCCTGCTGCCGTTGTGTACCGCCGTCTTTGCCGTGTTGCGCGCCGGCGAACGCCCGCGTCCGACGTTCTGGGTGTTCTCGCTGGCCGGTGCCTGCAGCGTCGTCGGCTACGCGGCGATCGGCGGTATCGACGCCTCGCTGCAGGGCGATCTGCTGATGCTGGCCGCGGTGGTGCTGTGCGGGCTGGGCTATGCGGAGGGCGCGCGCCTGTCGCGCACGCTGGGCGGATGGCAGGTCATCTGTTGGGCGCTGGTGCTGTCGCTGCCGCTGATGGTGTCCCTGGCCTTGCTGACGCAGCCCGCGTCATTCGGCGCTGTGCGGATGCCGGCATGGCTCGGCCTGGGCTATGTCTCGCTGTTCAGCATGTTAATCGGCTTCGTGTTCTGGTACCGCGGCCTGGCGCAAGGCGGGATCGCGGCGGTCGGGCAACTGCAGTTGTTCCAGCCCTTCATCGGCTTGGGTCTGGCCGCGCTGTTGCTGCACGAAACGGTGAGCTGGACGATGCTGGCGGTGACCCTGGTCGCGGTGGTCTGCGTGGCCGGAGCGAAACAATACGCCCGCTGAGACCACGACCCGCCCGGCAGACGTGCACGATTGCCGGGTGGAGCGCGGACAGCGGGCGGTTGTGGACGAGCGTTGCGGCAGTGCGGCTGCCGCCGGTTACGCCGCCGAATGCTTGCAGTCGCGCACGTCGCTGTCGTCGAGGGTGGAGTAGGGACGGAACGCCGGCACCTTCTGCATCAGCGCATCCTGCGCGGCACGCAGCGCGGCGACTTGGTCGCAGATCTTCAGCGCCGCCTGCTTGATCTTGTCGGCCTGGGCCTCGACCTGCGCGCCGATGTGCTCGGTGTCGCCGCTGAGCACGCCGCTGATGGCGTCGCCGGCCGCCTTCACGCCGAGCGCCGCGCCGGCCTTGCCGACCTCCACGCCCTGCTTGCCCACCGCCTCGATCTGGCTGCGGTAGGCCAGCAGCAGGCGCTGCTGCTCGGCGTCCAGCGCGACTGGCTTGCCGTCGATCAGCAGCTTGCCGTCGCGGGTGATGGTGGCCGGTGGCTGTCCGTCCGCCTTCAGGGTGAGGTCGCCGTTGAGGAAGGTCAGGCTTTGCGCGCCGCCGTGATCGACCACGACGCGGTCGTTTGACGAGCGCTGGCAGGCGCTGAGCGCGAGCAGGGCGGCCAGGGCGAGGCCGGCCAGGGGCAGGGAACGGTACTGCATGGGCATGTCCTCGTGCGGAAGGGAGAAGGCGAAGCGCGGGATCAGCGCGGCTTGGGCAGGTTGACGCTGCCGCGCACGCCACGGTGGGTGACATCGCCGCTGCCGACCTTCTGCACGCTCAGGTTGCCGCCGACGTTGCCCACGTCCAGGTCGCCGGAGCCGACGGTCTGCACCGCGACGCTGCCGCTGACGTCGCGCAGTTGCACATCGCCCGAGCCGACGCTGTCGACCTGCACGCCGCCGCGCACGCCGTGCACGGTCAGGTCGCCGGAGCCGACGGTGCCGACCTTGACGTCGCCGCCGACCTGGTCGGCCTTGACGTCGCCCGAGCCCAGCGTCGGCAGGGCAACGCTGCCGACATTGCGCAGTTCGATATCGCCGGAGCCGACCGTGGCGCTGACCGCGCCGCGGATGTTCTGCGCGTGCAGATCGCCGGAGCCGATCTTGGCGTCGAGCGAGGCCACGCCGCTGATCTCGGCATCGCCCGAGCCCAGTTGCAGTTGCACCGGCAGGTTGGCGGGAATGCTGCCGGCCACGTTGAGGTAGGCGTAGCGGTTGCCGACGCTGATGCCGTGGATCTTGCCCTCGTGCTTGAGCGTCACCACCAGGGTGTCGCCGTCGTGGCGCTGGCGCAGGGTCAGTTCCTTGAGCATGTCCTCGTCGGAGGCGCAGGCGCGGCCGCGCAGGGTGGAGTCGCCGCCGCTGGCGCCGCTGAGCTTGAGGTCGTTCTGCTGCACGTCAAACAGCACCGACTTGACGCCGGCCAGGTCCAGCTTGAGTTCGCGCGGTTCGGAATACTTGCAGTCGTCGGCCATGGCGATGGCCGGCAGCGACAGCAGCGCACACAGGGCGAGGGTCTTGCGCATCGGGATACTCCTTGCAGGAAAGGGAAAGGGGACTACGGTGCGATCAGGCTTCGTCGCGCCAGCGGCGCACGTAGATCGCGGCGACGATGAAGGCCACGCCGACGGCGGCGCCGATCCACATGTCGGGGTCGCGGAACAGCACCCAGCTGTCGCCCAGGTGGATCGCATTGACCAGGTCCTGCGGACCGCTGATGTGGGTCTCGGCCACCTGCTCGTTCAGCACCGGACCCCAGCTGCCGGGCAGCACGCTGAGCAGGCCACGGTAGACCACGGTGTACCAGATCAGGTTGTGGTTGACATTGAGCATCGGCAGGATGCCCATCATGCTGGCGGTCACGCAGCCCAGGATCGGGATCAGCACCGCCCACAGGAACGGCTTGCTGCGCGCCCAGGCCGAGCACAGCATCAGCCAGCCGATCGCCGGCAGCGACCACATCACCTGCACCGGCAGTGCGGCCAGGACCATGCCGATGATGCGCAGCGGGTGCGATTCGGTGAAGACCGCGGTGCTCTGCGGGATGCCGTTGACCGACAGGGTCAGGGCGGTGACCACCCACAGCGCCAGGCCGATCAGCAGGCCGACGCCGATCGCCAGCAGCGGCGCCAGCAGCAGTGCCCATGCGGCCTTGGACAGCACGGTGCTGGTATCCGACAGCGGCAGCGACTTCCAGAACAGCACGCTGCGGTCGCGGCGGTCGTCGTACAGCGCGCCTAGCGCGTAGAAGAACACCACGAAGCCGACCACGATGCTGGCCAGCAGGACGCCGGCGAACATGGTGCCGTCGCCGACCGCGCCGATGATCTGGTGGGCGTTCTGGGCGTGGCCGTCCCACTGCACGTCGTTCAGCCGCGAGCCGCCGCCATTGTTGCGGCCGGCGATGCTGCCGATGATCGACAGCACCGTGTACAGCGCGGCGACGATGCCGCCGGTGATGACCGGCGCCCACAGGAAACCGCCGCGGTGTTCCCAGAACTCGCGCTTGAGTAGCCAGGTGAAGGTGGACACGGGAGAGATCGATTTGGCGGGAGCGTTCATGCGTAGGTGCCCTTCATGATGGCGACGAACAGGTCGGCCAGGCCGGGAGTGCGGGTTTCGCCGAGGGCGGCCAGCTGCGCCTGCGGCACGCCGTCGTACAGGAACACCGACTTGCCGAACGGCAGGCCGCGTTCGTCGATCGGCTGCAGCGCGCGCGCCGCCTCGATGCGCTCGGCCGGCACCAGCAGTTCGGTGTAGCGGGTGGCCATGTGCTCCATGTCGGCGCTGAGCACGATGCGGCCGTCGCGGATGAACAGCACGTCGGTGAGGATGTGCTCGATCTCCTCCACCTGGTGGGTGGTGATGACGATGGTCTTCTGCTCGTCGAAATAGTCTTCCAGCAGGCGCTGGTAGAACTCCTTGCGGTACAGGATGTCCAGGCCCAGGGTCGGCTCGTCCAGCACCAGCAGGCGCGCGTCGATCGCCATCACCAGCGCCAGGTGCAGCTGCACGATCATGCCCTTGGACATCTCGCGCACCCGCAGCTTGGGCGAGAGCTTGGTGTTGGCCAGGAAGCGCTCGCACTTGGCGCGGTCGAAGCGCGGATGCACGCCGGCGACGAAGTCGATCGCCTCGCGCACCCGCATCCAGCGCGGCAGCACCGCCACGTCGGCGATGAAGCACACCTCGTTCATCAGCGCGTCGCGCTGCTTGCGCGGATCCATGCCCAGCACGCGCAGCTCGCCTTCCACCGCGGTCAGGCCCAGCACCGCCTTCAATGCGGTGGTCTTGCCGGCGCCGTTGGGGCCGATCAGGCCGACGATGCGGCCGGGCGCGATCGTGAACGACGCATCGGCCAGTGCCGGCTTGTGGTTGTAGGTCTTGCGCAACCCCTGCGCGTAGACGACGGATTCGGATGCGACAGCGGCAGTCATGGCGTTTTCCCCGGTGGCAACAAGTCTTGCAGTGTCAGGCCCAGGCGCTGGATGCGTTCCAGCACCAGGGGCCACTCTTCGTTAAGGAAGCGCTCGCGCTCGCTGCCGCGCAGCTTCTGCGCCGCTTCCTCGGTCATGAACATGCCCAGCCCGCGGCGCTTCTCGACCAGGGCCTCGTCGGCCAGTTCCTGGTAGGCGCGCGAAACGGTGATCGGGTTGAGCTGGTATTCGGCGGCCACCTGGCGCACCGAGGGCAGGGCGTCGCCGGGCTTGAGGATGCCGTCGAGCATCATCGCGATGACACGCTCCTTCAGCTGGCGGTAGATCGGAGCGCCATCGCTCCATTGGATATCGCTCATGGTCAGCTCCGTGGGCGCAGGGTGCGCGCGAAGGAGAAATAAGGCACGGACAGCGAGGCCCGCAGACGCCGTACCGCCGGGACGGTGGCGGGTGCGGCGCCGGTGGCGCTGTCGTCGTGCGGCGTGCTGGCGCCATAATCCAGCGGCCGTCCCTGGTGGCGTTGGGCGCCGATCCAGCTCGCGCAGAGCAGGGTGCCGACGATGACCAGGGCCGGAAGACTGCGCTGGAGGCGTTTGAGATTCATCGTGGGACCTGCTCTGGGTGAGTGGTGTTGTATTTAACTATAACACCGTTACACGGCATGTCAACACGCTGCAGACCCAACTTCCGACCTGGTCGTGCGCAACTTCCCTTTCTCTCCGACGGTGCCCCATGAAATCTCCCAAGCGTCTGTTTTTTCTCGCGATCCTGGCCGCTGCCGGCACCGTCGGCAGTGCCTGGGCGGGCTCCTTGCTGGACCAGGACTACCGTCCGCTGGCCGGCAAGGACAAGGTGAACCTGAACAAGACCTACGGCGGCAAGGTGCTGCTGGTGGTCAACACCGCCAGCAAGTGCGGCTACACCCCGCAGTACGACGGCCTGGAGAAGCTGCAGCAGCAGTACGCGGCGCAGGGCTTCAGCGTGCTCGGCTTCCCGTCCAACGACTTCAAGGGCCAGGAGCCGGGATCGGAGAAGCAGATCCAGGAATTCTGCACGCTCACCTACGGGGTGAAGTTCCCGATGTTCGAGAAGGTGCACGTGATCGGCGACGATGCGACGCCGCTGTACAAGCAACTGACCCAGGCCACCGGCGTGGCGCCGGGCTGGAATTTCCACAAGTATCTGATCGCGCGGGACGGTCGCGTGGTCGCGCAATTCCCGAGCAAGGTCACGCCGGACGATCCGGCCTTGCGCAGTGCCATCGAACGCGAACTGAAAGCGCGGCCGGCGTCGCACTGAAAGCGGGTCAACATCTCGGCCGCGCATGCGACAATGCCTGCCTCTGTCTGCGCCATCGCGGCGCGTCCAGTTCACGGTTCACTTCCAGGGAAAGTAGCGAATGAAGATGGGAATGCGCGGCGCCGTGGCGTCGCTGGTGGTGGGGATGATGCTGGCCGCCGGCCAAGCGTCCGCGCAGGCGCCGGCTGCCGACAGCGCGGCGACGACGCTGAGCAGCGAGAAGCAGAAGGTCAGCTACGCGATCGGCATGGATGTGGCGCGTTCGTTCGAGCCCATCGCCCAGGACATCGACGTCAATGCGCTGCAGCGCGCGATCGAGAACGCCTTCAAGGGCGGCAAGCCGCTGCTGTCCGACGAGCAGACCCAGGCCACCGATACCGCGCTGCGCACGCAGTTGGCCGCGCGTAACGGCCAGCCGGTGCCGGGCATGGCGCCGGGCGCGCAGCCGCCGCCGGTGTCCAAGGAGAATGTCGGCCTGATGCTGGGCGACCGTGCGGTCGGCCCGTCGCTGGCGCGCATCCAGAACGACATCGACCTGCCGACGCTGCTGGGCGCGGTGCGCACCGTGTTTGCCAAGGGCCAGACCGCGATGACCCAGGAGCAGGCGATGGCCACGCTGCAGGCGTTCGGCGCCTCCAAGCAGGCCGCCGTGGCGACCAAGAACAAGCAGGAGGGCAACGCCTTCCTGGCCCAGAACAAGAACCAGAAGGGCGTGATCACCACGCCGTCGGGCCTGCAGTACATGGTGCTGCGCGAAGGCAGCGGCCCGCGGCCAACGCCCACCAGCAAGGTGCGGGTGAACTACGAAGGCAAGCTGCTCGACGGCACCGTCTTCGACAGCTCCTACAAGAACGGTCAGCCGGCCGAGTTCTCGCTGAACCAGGTCGTGCCGGGCTGGAGCGAGGGCGTGGCGCTGATGCCGGTCGGGTCCAAGTACCGCTTCTGGATTCCGTCCAATTTGGGCTACGGCCCGCAGGGAACGCCGGGCGGCCCGATCGGCCCGGATGCGATGCTGACCTTCGACGTGGAACTTTTGAACATCCTTCAATAACCGAAAGGAGATTACATGCGCGTAGCGATATTCGGCACCGGCTATGTCGGGCTCGTCACCGGAACCTGTCTGGCCGAAGTCGGCCACCATGTGGTGTGCGTAGACATCGACCAGGCCAAGGTGGATGGGCTCAACAAGGGCGTGGTCCCGATCTACGAGCCTGGCCTCTCGCCGATGGTCAAGGCCAATCACGCCGCACGGAGGCTGTTCTTTACCACCGATGCGGCCAGCGCCATCGCGCATGGGGATATCGTGTTCATCGCCGTCGGCACGCCGCCGGACGAGGACGGTAGCGCAGATCTGCAGTACGTCCTGGCGGTGGCCCGCACCATCGGCCAGCACATCCAGGGGCCGACCATCGTGGTCAACAAGTCGACGGTCCCGGTGGGCACCGCCGACAAGGTGCGCGCGGCGATCGCCGCCGAGCTGGAAGCGCGCGGCGAAGCGATCGACTTCGATGTGGTCTCCAACCCGGAGTTCCTGAAGGAAGGCGATGCGGTCGCCGACTGCATGCGGCCGGACCGCATCGTCATCGGCAGCAGCAAGCCCGGCTCGGCCGCGCGCCTGCGCCGCCTGTATGCGCCGTTCAACCGCAACCACGACCGCATCGTGGAGATGGACGTGCGGTCGGCCGAACTGACCAAGTACGCGGCCAACGCGATGCTGGCGACCAAGATCAGTTTCATGAACGAGATCGCCAACATCGCCGAGCGCGTCGGCGCCGACGTGGAGAAGGTGCGCCAGGGCATCGGCTCGGATCCGCGCATCGGCTGGCACTTCATCTACCCGGGTGCCGGCTACGGCGGCTCGTGCTTCCCCAAGGACGTGCAGGCGCTGGCGCGCACCGCGCAGCAGTACGGCCATGCGCCCCGGCTGCTGGATGCGGTGGAAGCGGTCAACGAGGCGCAGAAGGGCCACCTGTACGAGCTGATCCAGCGCCACTACGGCGCGGCGCAGCCGCTGAAGGGCAAGACCTTCGCGGTGTGGGGCCTGGCGTTCAAGCCCAACACCGACGACATGCGCGCCGCCTCCAGCCGCCGCCTGTTGGCGCAACTGTGGGAAGCGGGCGCCACGGTCCGTGCCTACGATCCTGAAGCGACCGACGAGGCCAAGCGCATCTTCGGCGAGCGCGCCGACCTGCACTTCTGCAGCGATGCCTTCGATGCGCTGGAAGGCGCCGACGCGCTGGTGGTGGTCACGGAGTGGAAGCAGTTCCGCAGCCCGGACTTCACCCGCATGAAGGAGCTGATCGGCGATGCGGTGGTGTTCGACGGCCGCAATCTCTACGATCCGCAGGAAATCGAGAGCTTCGGCCTGGCGTACTACGGCATCGGCCGCGGACGTTCGATCCATGCAGCATGATTTTTCCACCCAGGATCGGTTGCTGGAGAACCGCCTGATCGAGCTGGAAACGCGCCTCTCCTTCCAGGAGCAGGCGCTGGCGGAAATGAGCGATGCCCTGGCCGAAGCGCGGATCGAAAGCCAGCGCAACGCCGAGTTGCTGCGTCACCTGCTCGAGGATCTGGGCAAGGTGCGCAGCACGCTCTACGCCGACCCGGCCGACGAACCGCCGCCGCCGCATTACTGATCCCCCGAACCGATCGATTCCGTCCCGATGAGCGATACCCTCCGCGAGCAGTTGCTGGGCCTGGGCTTCAAGCCCGCGCCGAAACCCGAACGCAAAGCCCCGCCCGCCGCGCCGCGGCCGCAGGGACGGCCGGGCCAGCGCCCGGCACCGGCCGGGGCGCGCGGCGAGCGCGCTCCCGGCGGCGCGCCCAACACCGGCAAGCCCGGTGGTGGGCGCGGCCGTCCGCACGGCCAGGGGCAGGGCAAGCCGCAGGGCGCGGGCGGCCCGCCGGCACGGCCGCCGCGCAGCCGTGAGGACATCGACCTGGCCAAGGCCTATGCGATCCGCGCGCAGCGCGAGAAGGACGAGCGGATCGAGGCGGAGCGGCAGAAGCAGGAAGAAGCGCGCCTGCGCCGCGAGGCGCGGGCCAAGCTCGACGAACTGCTCAAGGGCCAGGCGCTGAACCAGGCCGAGGCCGACATCGCCCGCCACTTTCCCTATGGCGGCAAGATCAAGCGCATCTACGTCACCGCCGACCAGCTCAAGGCGCTCAACGCCGGCGAGCTGGGCGTGCTGCAGCAGAACGGCCGCTACCTGCTGGTGACCGCGGCGCTGCTGGACCAGGCCGAAGCGATCTTCCCGGCGGCGGTGGCGCTGCGGGTGGATCCGAACGCGCCGGCCGAGGAAGATCCCTACGCCGATCCCAAGTACCAGATCCCCGACGATCTGGTCTGGTAGGCGTGACGCTCCCAGGGACGGGCACGCTGGACGCAGGGCGCGGCCACACGTTGCCGCACGCGCAGCCCGGTGGCGGCTATCTGCCGTACGTGGACGGGCTGCGCGCGATCGCGGTGCTGGCGGTGATCGCCTACCACCTCGATCCGGCGTGGCTGCCGGGCGGGTTCACCGGCGTGGACATGTTCTTCGTGATCTCCGGCTTCGTGGTCAGCGCCTCGCTGCAGCGCTTGCCGGCGGCCGGACAGCTGGGCGTGTTCGCGCAGTTCTACGCGCGGCGCATGCGCCGCATCGCGCCGGCCCTGGTGGTGTGTCTGCTGGTCACGGGGCTAGCCAGCGGCCTGTTCATTCCCGAGTCCTGGCTCAGCGAGACCAGCGCCAAGACCGGGCGCATGGCCTTCGTCGGCCTCAGCAACTGGGTGCTGGCCGCGACCGGCAACGATTACTTCTCGCCCAAGGCCGAATTCAATCCCTACACCCACACCTGGTCGCTGGGCGTGGAGGAGCAGTTCTACCTGCTGTTCCCGCTGTTGTTCCTGGCCTGGAACCGCGGTGGCCGCGGCCGGCTGTGGTCGACGCTGCTGGTGGCGCTGGCCTCGGCCGCCTCGCTGGCGTTCGCCTGGCGGCATAGCCGCGACGCCGGCGATGCCGCGGCCGCGTTCTATCTGACCACCGCACGCTTCTGGCAACTCGGCAGCGGCGTGCTGCTGTACCAGGTGCTGGCATTGCGCGGACGGTACGACGCCGGCACGCAGGCGCCGCCACCGGGCGCGTGGAGCTGGCGTTCGCCGCTGTTGGCGGCGGTGCTGGGGGTGGTCGCGGTCGGCCTGTGGCGTGCGCGCCCGGGCCACTCGCCGTGGCCGGACGGGCTGTGGCCGGCGCTGGGTACGCTCGGCCTGCTGGCGCTGCTGCATGGCGCCCCAGCCGGCTGGACCCGTCGCGCGCTGGCCCACCGCGTACCGGTGGCGATCGGCCGCGTGTCGTATTCGCTGTACCTGTGGCACTGGCCGGTGTTCGTGCTGTTCCGTTGGACCGTCGGCCTGGAATCGGCGCCGGCCAGGGCCGTGGCGCTGCTGCTGGTGGCGGTGCTGGCGCTGGCCTCGTACCGCTGGGTGGAGTTGCCGTGGCGGCATGGCCGCATTGGCCGCGCGCGCACCCCGGCGCGGACCATCGCCGCCGGGCTGGGGCTGATCCTGCTCGCCGCCGGCACCCATGCGCTGCTGCAGGACACCCAGCGCTACTACGGGCTGAGCACGGTCAGCCGACATCCGCTGGACTGGTACGCCTATGCCAAGGGCCTGCGCCGCGAGTTCCCGCACTGCACGCTGCAGACCCGCCAGGTACCGGTACAGGTGGGTAGCGCCAAGCTGTTCGAACGCGGCGCCTGCACGCTGCACAACCACGCGGGCGGCCAGTTGTTCGTCGCCGGCGACTCGCATGCGCTGGCCTACAACGAACTGCTGCGGCGTTTCGCCCTGCAGAGCGGGATGCCAGTGCGGCTGTACGGCGTCGGCGGTTGCCCGATCGTCGGCCTGCAGGCCTGGCAGGCCAGCAATCCGGGCTGCCAGGCCTACGAACGCAGCACCCTGGCCGATGTCGCCGCGCACGCGCGCGATGGCGATGTGCTGTTCCTGCCCGCGTTGCGGGTGCTGCGCCTGGCCGACCAGGACCGCCTCTTCGACGAGACGGCGGTGATGGCCGAGCAGGAGGGTGCCGAAGCGCAGGCCGCGCGCGGCGCTGGCGAAGCGGCCGCGCTGGCGCTGCTGCAGCCCCTGGCGCAGCGCGGCGTGCGCATCGTCTTCGAGGCGCCCAAGCCGGTGCTGCGCGCGCCGCCGTATCGCTGTTCGGACTGGTTCAACCGCGGCAATCCGATCTGCGCGCACGGCATCCCGATCCCGCGCGCGACCATGGAGCGTTACCGCGCGCCGGTGTTGCAGAGCCTGCAGCGCATTGCCGCGCAGCTGCCGCATGCCTCGGTGTGGGATCCCTTGCCGCTGCTGTGCGACGCGCGGCAATGCACCGGCAGCCGCGACGGGCGCCCGCTGTTCTTCGACGCCGATCACCTCAGCGGCTACGGCAACCGCGTGCTGTTGCCGGACTTCACGTCGCACATCGCGGCGATCCAGGCACACTCGCCGCCGGCGCCTTGAGGCGCAGCCCCTTCGCCCCCGCATCGCAAGGAGTTCGCGCATGCCTGTTCCACGTTTTCTCGCGCCGCCGTCGCTGGCGGTGTCGGCGTCCGTCGCCGCCCGCCATGGCCGCCGGCCGCCGTTGCGCCGCCGCGGCGATGTGCTGTTGCGCGGAGCCCTGCTGCTGGCCGCCACCGCCGGCAGCGCCGGCGTGGCCTGCGCCGATGACGCCCCGGCGTTCGACCGGCCTGGCATCGGCTTCGCCTCGAGCACCCTGCAGCGCGGCCAGGTGGCCTGGGAGCAGGCGTTCTTCGATGGCAGCTACGACCGCGACGGCGACGTGCGCAGCACCGAGTACGTCGCCAACAGCCGGCTGCGGATCGGCCTGAGTGCGCGCACCGAACTGCAGTTGGCGATCGACAGCCAGGTGTGGCAACGCGTGCGCGGCGGCGGCCAGGA
Organism: Xanthomonas sp. PPL134; assembly: GCF_040595915.1. Lineage (NCBI taxonomy): Bacteria > Pseudomonadati > Pseudomonadota > Gammaproteobacteria > Lysobacterales > Lysobacteraceae > Xanthomonas > Xanthomonas sp. PPL134. The sequence goes on along the minus strand of NZ_JAMDLL010000002.1, from coordinate 342,875 downwards.
CCGGCGCGGGCACAGCGGCGGCGACGCCAGCATCGGCCTGAAGCAGGCGCTGCCCAGCGCCAGCGACGGCTTCACCTGGGCGCTGCTCGGCAGCGCCAGCCTGCCGGTCGGCCGCGCGCCGTACGGCGATGCCGGCCACCGCTACGACCTGGGCCTGAGTGCCGGATGGGACCTTCCCGAAGGCCGCAGCCTGGCGCTGTACGGCAATGTCAGCGACAGCGAGGACGGTTCCGGCTGGAGCGTGTCGCCGAGCTACACCTTCTATGCCGGCGACACCCTGAGTGCCTACGTCGAGGCCGGCATCGGCGGTGGCGAGGACGACATGCGCGCGCTCGGCAGCGGCGTCACCTGGCTGTTCGCCGAGCGCGTGCAACTGGATGTGTCGGTTCTGCGCGGCCTGTCGTCGCAGACGCCGGACTGGCAGGGCGGCCTCGGCATTTCCGTGCTGCTGCGCTGAGCCCGAAGCCCCTCTCCCGTCGGGAGAGGGGGTGGGTGAGGGTGGGCGCGAAGCGTCTCGTGGTGTTTGGGTTGACGGGGCTGCGCCCGTACCCTCATCCGCCCCTTCGGGGCAGCTTCGCCCGAGGGGAGAAGGGAACAGCGGTAAGACGCGTGCCCCTCTCCCGTCGGGAGAGGGGGTGCGGTGAGGGGCGGCGCGAAGCGTCTCGTGGAGCTGGAGTGCGCGAGATTCTTGCCCCTACCGTCGCATGCTTACTCGCGCGCGGCCGCGCCATCGCCAGGCGGTAGGACCTCCGGGACGTGCTGGTCGTACTGCACCAGCACCTCCTCGAAACCGTAGCGCGGTCGCCAATCCAGCGCCTGCATCGCGTGCTGTGCCGAGTAGACGCGGTCGATCCGCTCCGGGAGCGTCCAGCCGCGTTGCTTGAATGCATCCACCAACTCGGGTGCGCGACGTCGCAGGACCGCCGGCGCCGCGCGGTGCAGCTCGGCGCAATCCTCGCGCAGGAACGGCGTGGCTCCGGAAATCACGAACGTTGCCTCGGCCGGCCCGGCATGCCGCAATGCCGCGGCATGGGCCTCGGCGACGTCGCGCGCGTCGATGCCGCGATGCAGGCGGAATGCCGCCATCACGTTGACCGCTTCCGGGAAGCAGCGCGACATGCGCAGGATGCGCACGCTCGGCCCGCCCTGGTCGGCGGCGGCGCGCAGCAGCGCCTCGGCCTCCAGTTTGGTGTGGTGGTAGATGGTCTGCGGCTGCGGCGTCAGCGCCTCGTCGACCCAGGCGGCGGTGCCGTCGGGGCTGGCGGCACCGCCGTACAACGCGGTGGTGCTGGTGAACACGATGCGGCGCACGCCGGCCGCCGCGGCGGCATCCAGGACGCGGCGCGTGCCGTCGACATTGACCTGGCGGAAGCGCGCCGCCGGCACATGTGCGACGTGCGGGGCATGCAGCGCGGCGGTATGGATCACCGCGTCCGCGCCCTGCAGCGCTCGCGCCAGCAGCGCGGCATCGTCGAGGTCGCCGACCCAGTCGGCGGTGGAGCAGGGCGTGAGGTCGAAGCCGCTGACGCGGTGCTCGCGCGCGAGCCGGATGTGGATGGCGCGGCCGATTCGGCCGGCACTGCCGGTGACCACGATCTTCAGCGGGGACGAAGTGGACATCGGCATGGCGCTGGTAGGAAGGGACTTGGGTGGTACCGATGTGGGCGATGCCGGTCGCACCTGCGACCGGCTCCGGCTCACTCCGGGTCGTAGTCCAGGTTGGAGGCCAGCCAGCGCTCGGCCTGTTGCAGCGAGACACCCTTGCGCCGGGCGTAGTCGGCGAGTTGCTCCTTGCCCAGTCGGCCGACCACGAAGTACTGGCTCTGCGGGTGGCTGAAGTAGTAGCCGGACACCGCGGCGGTCGGCAGCATCGCGAAACTCTCGGTCAGCGACATGCCGGCGTTGCGTCCGGCGTCGAGCAGCGCGAACAGGGTCTGCTTCTCGCTGTGGTCGGGGCAGGCCGGGTAGCCGGGGGCGGGACGGATGCCGCGGTAGCGCTCGGCGATCAGCGCCTCGTTGTCCAGCGCCTCGTCGTCGACATAGCCCCAGAACTCGGTGCGCACGCGCTGGTGCAGGCGCTCGGCCAGCGCCTCGGCCAGGCGGTCGGCCAGGGCCTTGAGCAGGATCGCGTTGTAGTCGTCGTGCGCCGCCTCGAAGCGCGCCACGTGCGGCTCGATGCCGATGCCGGCGGTGACCGCGAACGCACCGATCCAGTCCTGCTTGCCGCTGTCGCGCGGGGCGATGAAGTCGGCCAGGCAGAAGTCCGGGCGCTCGGCGGGCTTGTCGACCTGTTGCCGCAAAAAATGCAGGGAATGGGGAATGGAGAATCGGGAATGGTCGAGCGGCGCAGTCCCGCTCGACGATTCCCCATTCCCGTCTCCCGATTCCCGGTCCGTCAGGACCACAACGTCATCCCCGACCGACTGCGCCGGCCACAGCCCGAACACCGCCTTGGCGGTCAGCCATTTCTCGGCGACGATCCGCTGCAGCATCGCCCGCGCGTCCTGGTACAGCTCGCTGGCCTGCTGGCCGACGATCTCGTCGGTGAGGATCGCCGGGAACTTGCCGGCCAGTTCCCAGGCCTGGAAGAACGGCGTCCAGTCGATCAGCGGGACCAGGTCGTCCAGCGGGTAGTCGTCGAACACGTGCAGGCCGGGCTGGCGCGGGGTCGGCGGGGTGTAGGCGTCCCAGCCGCCGTCGAAGCGCTGCCCGCGGGCGTGCGCGAGCGACACCAGGCGCTTGGCGTCGCCGCGGTTCTTGTGGCGCTGGCGGATCTCGGCGTAGTCGGCGTCGTTGGAAGCGACGAAGGCGGCGCGCAGTTCGCGCGAGATCAGCGACTGCGCCACGCCCACCGCGCGCGAGGCGTCCTTGACCCACACCGTCGGCGCCGCATAGTGCGGGTCGATCTTCAGCGCGGTGTGCGCGCGCGAGGTGGTGGCGCCGCCGATCAGCAGCGGCATCGAAAAGCCCTGGCGCTGCATCTCGCGGGCGACGTGGGTCATCTCTTCCAGCGACGGGGTGATCAGCCCGGACAGGCCGATGATGTCGGCGTTCTCGGCGCGGGCGCGGTCGAGGATGGTCTGGGTCGGCACCATCACCCCCAGGTCGATCACGTCGAAGTTGTTGCAGGCCAGGACCACGCCGACGATGTTCTTGCCGATGTCGTGTACGTCGCCCTTGACCGTGGCCATGATGATCTTGCCGTTGGATTTGCCGGTGTCGCCGCTGCGCAGTTTCTCCGCCTCGATGTAGGGCAGCAGGTAGGCGACCGCCTTCTTCATCACCCGCGCCGACTTCACCACCTGCGGCAGGAACATCTTGCCGGCGCCGAACAGGTCGCCGACCACGTTCATGCCGTCCATCAACGGGCCTTCGATCACGTCCAGCGGGCGCGCGGCCTGCTGCCGCGCCTCTTCGGTATCGGTCTCGACGAACTCGTCGATGCCGTGCACCAGCGCATGGCTCAACCGCTCGCGCACGGTCTTCTCGCGCCAGGCCAGCTTTTCCCGATTCCCGATTCCCGCCTCCCGATTCCCCGTCTTTTTGTAACGCTCGGCGATCTCCAGCAGGCGTTCGGTGGCGTCGCGGCGGCGGTTGAGGATCACGTCCTCCACGCGCTCGCGCAGCTCCGCATCCAAGTCGTCGTAGATCGGCATGCCGCCGGCGTTGACGATGCCCATGTCCATGCCGGCGGCGATGGCGTGGTACAGGAACACCGAATGGATCGCCTGGCGCACGGTCTCGTTGCCGCGGAACGAAAACGATACGTTGGACACGCCGCCGGAGACGTGGCAGTGCGGCAGGGTGCGCTTGATCTCGCGGGTCGCCTCGATGAAGTCGACCGCGTAGTTGTCGTGCTCCTCGATGCCGGTGGCCACGGCGAAGATGTTCGGGTCGAAGATGATGTCTTCCGGCGGGAACCCGACCTGCTCGGTGAGGATGCGGTAGGCGCGGGTGCAGATCTGCACCTTGCGCGCGCAGGTGTCGGCCTGGCCGACCTCGTCGAAGGCCATCACCACCGCCGCGGCGCCGTAGCGCAGCACCTTGCGCGCCTGTTCGACGAACAGCGCCTCGCCTTCCTTGAGCGAGATCGAGTTGACCACGCTCTTGCCCTGCAGGCACTTCAGCCCGGCCTCGATCACGCTCCACTTGGAGGAGTCGACCATGATCGGGATGCGCGCGATGTCCGGCTCGGACATGATCAGGTTGAGAAAGCGCACCATCGCCTTCTCCGAATCGATCAGGCCCTCGTCCATGTTGACGTCGAGGATCTGCGCGCCATTGGCGACCTGCTGGCGCGCCACCTCCACCGCTTCCTCGTAGCGCTCTTCCTTGATCAGCTTGCGGAACTGCGCGCTGCCGGTGACGTTGGTGCGCTCGCCGACGTTGACGAACAGCAGGTCCGGGGTCAGCAGCAACGGCTCCAGGCCGGACAGGCGGGTGTGGCGGGCGGAGGACATGGTCAGCGTTCCGGAAACGGGTAGGTGCCGGCGCGCACGCAGGCGGTACCGCACTGGCGCCAGGGCGCGCGGGCGGCGACGGCGGGCATGCGCGCGGCGGACATCAGGCGGCCTGCGCCTGCGCCGCCAGCGGCACGCGCGGCGGCAGCCCGCGCACCGCTTCGGCGATGGCGCGGATGTGGGCGGGGGTGGTGCCGCAGCAGCCGCCGACCAGGTTCAGCAGCCCGGACTCGGCGAACTCGCGCAGCGTCGCCGCCATTTCCTCGGGCGTCTCGTCGTACTCGCCGAAGGCGTTGGGCAGGCCGGCGTTGGGGTGCGCGCTGACGTAGCCGTCGGCGATCCGCGCCAGGGTTTCCACGTGCGGGCGCAGGTCCTTGGCGCCGAGCGCGCAGTTCAGCCCCACCGACAGCGGCCGCCCATGCGCGACCGAGGCGTAGAACGCTTCGGCGGTCTGCCCGGACAGGGTGCGGCCGGAGGCGTCGGTGATGGTGCCGGAGATCATCACCGGCAGGCGCCCGCCGCGCGCGTCGAACACCTCTTCGATCGCGTACAGCGCGGCCTTGGCGTTGAGCGTGTCGAAGATGGTCTCCACCATCAGCGTGTCGGCGCCGCCGTCGATCAGGCCGTCGATGGCCTCGCGGTAGGTGGTGCGCAGTTCGTCGAAGCTGGTGTTGCGGAAGCCGGGATCGTTGACGTCCGGGCTGATCGAGGCGGTGCGGCTGGTCGGGCCGAGCACGCCGATCACGAACCGCGGCTTGTCCGGCGTCAGTGCCTCGACCGCATCGCAACAGGCGCGGGCGACCTGCGCGCCTGCCTTGTTGAGTTCGTAGACCAGGTGTTCCAGGTGGTAGTCGGCCTGGCTGATGGCGGTGGCGTTGAAGGTGTTGGTCTCGAGCAGGTCGGCGCCGGCGTCGAGGTAGGCCCGGTGGATCTCGGCGATCACCTCGGGGCGGGTCAGCAGCAACAGGTCGTTGTTGCCCTTCAGGTCGTGGCCCTGCGGCGCGTGGTCGCAGCCGGGGCCATGCACGTGCGCGGCCTGCGCGTCGTAGCCCTCGGCGAAGCGCTCGCCGCGGTAGTCGGCCTCCTGCAGCCCATGGCGCTGGATCATCGTGCCCATCGCCCCGTCGATGATCAGGATGCGCTCGGACAGGGCCTGCAGCAGCGCCTCGGCGCGCTGGGGGTGGAGCCATTGGGAGGCCGGGAGTGGGGAATGGGGAATGGGGAATGGGGGAGGAGCGATGGTGCTCATGCGACATCTCCTGCGGCCGCCTTGGCCTTGGCGGTTGCTTTTTCGATTCCCGATTCCCCAATCCCGATTCCCGGCTTCCCGGCAATCAACGAAATCACTTCGAAGTGCGGCGGGCGCTTCTCGCGGGTCACGGTTTCCAGGCTGGAGACCTCGAGCCCGGCCTTGCCGACGAACTTGCGCAGTTCCTTGGCGGCGAAGCCGAGGTTGACGTGGCCGTAGGCCTGCACCGCGGCCTTGTGTTCGTGGCGCGCCAGGCTGCACAGCAGCAGGCGGCCGCCCGGGCGCAGCACCCGCGCCGATTCGCACACCGCCTGCGCCGGCTTGGTGGCGTAGGTGAGGGCGTGCATCATCACCACCAGGTCGAAGCTGGCGTCCGGGAAGGGCAGGGCGTGCATGTCGCCCTCGCGCACTTCCACGTTGCCGAGCCGGCGCAGGCGCTCGCTGGCCGCGGCCACCACCCGCGCGCTGGTGTCGATGCAGACGTAGCGGCGCGCGTGCGGCGCCACCAGTTCGGCCAGCACGCCGTCGCCGGAGGCGATGTCGAGCACGTCGCCGGTCTCCAGCAGCGGCAGGGCGGTGCGCGCCAGCGCCTCCCAGGTGCGGCCGGGCGAATAGTGGCGTTCCATGTCGCCGGCCACCGAGTCGGCCCAGTTCTGGTCGGCGGCGCGGTTGGCCAGCACCGCGGCCACGCGTTCGGCGTCCTGGCGCAGCAGCGGGTCGTCGCTGCCGGTGCTCAGCGCCAGCCACAGCGCGCGCTGGGCCGGGTCCAGCAGGGTCTCGTCGAAGCGATAATAGGCCGACACGCCGGCGCGGCGGTCGCGCACCAGCCCGGCCTCCTTGAGCTTGGCCAGGTGGGTCGAGACGCGCGGCTGCGCCAGGCGGGTGATGGCCGACAGTTCGGCCACGGTCAGCTCCTCCTGCTCCAGCAGCGCCAGCAGGCGCACGCGGGTGGCGTCGGCGAAGACCTTCAGCCGGGACGACCAGTCCTCCAGATCCATAAATATCTTCCTATCGCGATATAGAGATATTTTGGTCCGCGCGGCGGTTGCGGTCAAGTTGCACACGCCGGCGTATGGTCGGCGCGGCTACAATGGCCGCACCAACAAGCCCGGGAGGGGTTCGACGTGGATTTCAGCTTTACCGAAGAGCAATTGATGATCCAGGATGTGGCGCGGCGCATCGCCCAGGAGCGAATCGCCCCCAGCGCCGAGCACCACGACCGTACCGGCGAATTCCCGCTGGAGAACATCCGCCTGCTGGGCGAGAACGGGCTGATGGGCATCGAGGTGCCGGAGGAATACGGCGGCGCCGGCATGGACCCGATCGCCTACGTGCTGGCGATGGTCGAGATCGCCGCAGGCGATGCAGCGCATTCGACCATCGTGTCGGTCAACAACTCGCTGTTCTGCGCCGGCATCCTCAAGAACGGCAACGAGGAACAGAAGCAGACCTACGTGCGCGCCATCGCCGAGGGCCGCGAGATCGGCGCCTTCGCCCTGACCGAGCCGCAGTCCGGCTCCGACGCCACCGCGATGCGGTGCCGCGCGGTGCGCCAGGACGACGGCAGCTTCGTCATCAACGGCAAGAAGAGCTGGATCACCTCCGGCCCGGTCGCCAAGTACATCGTGCTGTTCGCGATGAGCGAGCCGGACAAGGGCGCGCGCGGCATCACCGCGTTCGTGGTCGATACCGACAAGCCGGGCTTCCACCGTGGCAAGACCGAGCCCAAGCTGGGCATCCGCGCCTCGGCCACCTGCGAAATCGAGTTCCAGGACTACGTGGCCAGCGCCGACGAGGTGCTGGGCACCCCGGGCGAGGGCTTCAAGATCGCCATGAGCGTGCTCGACGCCGGCCGCATCGGCATCGCCTCGCAGGCGATCGGCCTGGCCCGCGCCGCCTACGAGGCGACGCTGGAGTACGTGAAGGAGCGCAAGGCCTTCGGTTCGCCGATCGGCGCGTTCCAGATGACCCAGGCCAAAATCGCCGACATGAAGTGCAAGCTGGACGCGGCGCTGCTGCTGACCTTGCGCGCGGCGTGGCTGAAGGGGCAGGGCCAGCGCTTCACCACCGAGGCCTCGGTGGCCAAGCTGACCGCCTCCGAGGCGGCGATGTGGATCACCCACCAGGCGGTGCAGATCCACGGCGGCATGGGCTACTCCAAGGAAATGCCGCTGGAGCGCTACTTCCGCGATGCCAAGATCACCGAGATCTATGAGGGCACCAGCGAGATCCAGCGCCTGGTGATCGCGCGCAACGAGACGGGATTGCGCTGAGGCCGGGAGTCGGGATTGGGGATTAGCCGGTTCCTGCATCGGCTGATGATTCAAGGAGAAGCGGCCGCAGGGCCGCTTTTTCTTTGGGGGGCAAAAGGAATGAGCGGGCTCTGGCTGCAATGCGTCGGGACTGAAGTCCCTCCCACAAGGAGCGCTCGGCCTTCAAGGAGCGCTCCGTCTCGCGCCGGGTTTTGGACCGCGCTTCCCGACCAGATTCCCGGACAACAAAAAGCGGCCTTGCGGCCGCTTCTTGTTTTGCCTCTGCAGGGCGGAAGGATCAGGACCGGGAGCGGGTCGATTCACGAATCCCCACTCCCGAATCCCCAATCCCCGCCCCTCAGCGATCCGGCTGATGCCGCGCCAAACCGGCTTCCTGCATCTGCGTGAACTCCTTCGACGGCTCGTCCAGCTTGTCGCCGAGCATGCGCCGCACCATCACGAAGAACAGCGGGATGAACAGCACGCCCAGCACGGTGGCGAACAGCATGCCGCCGATCACGCCGGTACCGATGGCGTGGCGGGCGTTGGCGCCGGCACCGGTGGAGATCGCCATCGGCAGCACGCCGAGGATGAACGCGAACGAGGTCATCAGGATCGGACGGAAGCGCAGGTGCGCCGCCTCGGCCGCAGCCTCGCGCAGGGTCTTGCCCATCGCCCGCTGCTCCACCGCGAACTCGACGATCAGGATCGCGTTCTTGGCGGCCAGGCCGATCACCGTGATCAGGCCGATCTTGAAGTAGATGTCGTTGGGCAGGCCGCGCAGCAGCGAGAACGCCACCGCACCGAGCACGCCGATCGGTACCACCAGCAGCACCGACACCGGGATCGACCAGCTCTCGTACAGCGCCGCCAGGCACAGGAACACCACCACGATCGACAGCACCAGCAGCAGCGTGGCAGTGTTGCCGGCGATGATTTCCTGGTACGACATGCCGCTCCAGTCGAAGCCGAAGCCCGGCGGCAGGTCGTTGTTGACGATGTCCTCCATCGCACCCATCGCCTGGCCCGAGCTGCCGCCCGGGGCCGGGTTACCGACGATGTTGACCGCCGAGTAGCCGTTGTAGCGGCTCAGCGAGGGCGAGCTGTAGATCCAGTCCGAGCTCACCACCGTGCTCAACGGGATCATCTGCGGCAGGCCGCTGCTGTCGGTGGCGGTGCTGCTGGGCACGTAGAAGTTGCGCAGCGACTCCGGACCGGTGCGGAACGGCGCGTCGGCCTGCATGTTGACGCGCTTGATGCGGCCTTCGTAGAAGAAGTCGTTGACGTACACCGGCGCCAGCATCAGCTGGATCGACTGGTAGATGTCGTTGACCGACAGGCCCATCGACTGCGCCTGCACGCGGTCCACCTTCAACTGCAGCTGCGGCGAGTTCTCCAGGCCGTTCGGGCGCACGCCGGCCAGGGTGTCCTGGCGCTGCGCGGCCTTGCCGAGCACGATGTTGCGCGCCTGCAGCAGGGCTTCTTCGCCGGCACCGGTCCGGTCCTGCAGCCACATGTCGAAGCCGCCGAACTGGCCCAGGCCCTGCACGGTCGGCAGGTTGACCACGAAGATCTGCGCGTCCTTGATCCCGTAGAACATCCCGTTCAACTGCTGGATCAGGTCGCCTGCGGCGATGTCGCGGTCTTCCCAGGGCTTGAGCCGGATGAAGCCCATGCCCACGTTCTCGCCGCGGCCCAGGAAGCTGAAGCCGGCCACCTGCAGCATGCCTTCGACCGCCTTCTGCTGCTGCAGCACGCCGCGCATCTGCGCGAACACCTCGTTGGTGCGGGTCTTGGTCGCACCCGGCGGCAACTGCACGATCGCCAGCGCGAAGCCCTGGTCCTCTTCCGGCAGGAAGCTGCCCGGCATGCGCGTGAACAGGAAGCCGCACAGCACCAACAGCAGGGCGAACACCGCCATCCAGCGCGGCGCGCGGCGGATGGTGCTGCCGACCGCGCCGACATAGCGGTGCGCCAGCTTGTCGTAGTACTTGTTGAAGGTGCGGTAGACCCAGTTCGGGTTGTCGTTGTGGGTGGGCTTGAGGAAGGCCGCGCACAGCGCCGGGGTGAAGCTCAGCGCCAGGAACGCCGAGAACGCCATCGACATGGCGATGGTGATCGCGAACTGCTTGTAGATCGCGCCGGCCGCGCCGGGCTGCATCGCCGAGGGGATGAACACCGCCGCCAGCACCACGGTGATCGCCACCACCGCGCCGGTGATCTGGGTCATCGCCTTGTGCGTGGCCGCCTTCGGTGCCAGGTGCTCTTCGGACATGATGCGTTCGACGTTCTCGATCACCACGATCGCGTCGTCGACCACGATGCCGATCGCCAGCACCATCGCGAACAGCGTCAACTGGTTGATGGTGAAGCCGATGACCCACATGCCCAGGAAGGTGCCCAGCAACGCCACCGGGATGACCAGGGTGGGGATGATGGTGGCGCGGAAGTTCTGCAGGAACACCAGCATCACCAGGAACACCAGCACGATCGCCTCGGCCAGGGTCTTGACCACTTCCTCGATCGAGATCTTGACGAAGGTGGTGCTCTCGTACGGCGTGAACCAGGTGACGCCCTGCGGGAAGCTGGGCTGCAGCTCGTCCATCTTGGACTTGACCGCCTCGGACACGCTCAGCGCATTGGCGCCGGGCAGCAGCTGGATCGCGAAGGCGCCGGTCGGCTTGCCGTTGTACTGGGTGTCGAAGCCGAAGTTGGTCGGGCCGAACGCGACCCGGGCCACGTCCTTCAGCCGCACCACGGTGCCGTTGCCGTCGGCGCGCAGGATGATGTTCTCGAACTGCTCGGGCGAGGTGAAGCGGCCTTCGGCGCTGACCGTGGCGGTGAACGACTGGCCTTGCGGTGCCGGGTCGGAACCCAGCGAGCCGGCCGCGAACTGCACGTTCTGGGCGCGGATCGCGGTGTACACGTCGTTGGCGGACATGTGGTAACCCTGCAGCTTCTCCGGGTTCAGCCAGATGTCCATGGCGTATTCGGCACCGAACTGCTGGGTGCTGCCGACGCCGGGCACGCGCGAGATCTGCTCCAGCACGCGCGAACCGACGATGTCGTTGAGCGCGTCGCGGTCGATCGACGGGTTGTCCGAACGCAACGCGATCACGCTGAGGAAGCCGGCATTGGCCTTGGCCACCACCACGCCCTGCGCGGTCACTTCCGAGGGCAGGCGCGGGGTGGCCAGCGACACCTTGTTCTGCACCTGCACCTGGGCGATGTCCGGATCGGTGCCGGTCTCGAAGGTCAGGGTGATGGTGGCGCTGCCGCTGGAGGACGACGACGAGCTGAAGTACAGCAGGTGGTCGATGCCGGTCAGCTGCTGCTCGATCACCTGGGTGACCGAGCGTTCGGTGGTGCTGGCGCTGGCGCCGGGATAGGTGGCGGTGACGGTGACCTGGGGCGGGGCGATCGAGGGATACGACTCGACGCCGAGATTGAGGATGGCGATCACGCCGCTGAGCGAGATCAGGATCGCCACCACCCAGGCGAAGACCGGGTGTTCGATGAAGAACTTAGGCATGGGGGGAGTCCGTTACTGCTTCGGCTGGTCGGAATGCGAGGCGGCGTCCGGCGAATCGCCGTGCGCTGCGCCCTGCGCCGGGGCGGCGCCCTTGGCCGGCGCGGCAGCACCCTGGGCGCCCTGGCCGGGGGCCGCGCCAGCGCCCGGGCCCTGGCCCTGGCCCTGCGCAGCGGCGTTCGGGTCCCACGGCTTGGCCACGGCCGGTGCGCCTTCCTTGACCTTGGGCAGGCCACTGACGACCACCTGGTCGCCGCTCTGCAGGCCGCCGCTGACGATCCACTTGTCGCCCTGCTGGCCGACCGTGGTCAGGTCCTTGCGCACCACCTTGCTGTCCTTGCCGACGACCATGGCGTAGGCGCCCTTGGCATCGCGCAGCACCGCCGCCTGCGGGATCAGGTAGACGTCCTTGCGCTGGCCCAGGTTGGCCGCGAAGCTGACGAAGGCGCCGGGCAGCAGCACCCGGTCCGGGTTCGGCAGCAGTGCGCGCAGCGTCACCGAGCCGGTGCTCGGATCCACCGCGGCGCCGGAGAAGTCCAGGGTGCCGGCATGCGCATAGGTGCTGCCGTCGCCGAGCTTGATCTGCACGGTGGACTTGTCCTCGGCGTTGAGGGCGACGTTGCCCTCGGTCTGCGCCTGGCGCAGCTGCGCCAGTTCGTCGGCGCTCATCGAGAAGTTGACGTATAGCGGGTCGAGCTGGTCGATCGTGGTCAGCAGGGTGCTGTCGCCCTGGCCGACCAGTGCGCCCTCGGTCACCTGCTGCTTGCCGGCGCGGCCGGCGATCGGCGCGGTGACGGTGGCGTAGCCGAGGTTGATGCGCGCGGTTTCGACCGCCGCGCGGGCCTGCTGCACCGACGCGGCGGAACTGCGCTCGGTGGCCTCGGCGTTGTCCAGGTCGGACTTGGACACGTAGGCTTGCGGTGCCAGGCTGCGCGCGCGGGCGGCGGCGGCCTTGGCGTTGGCGTAGGTGGCTTCGGCGGCGGCCAGCTGGCCCTGCGCCGAGGCCAGCGTCGCCCGCAGCGGCGCCGGGTCGATCTGGAACAGCGGCTGGCCTTCCTTGACGTCGGTGCCTTCGGTGTACAGGCGCTTTTCCAGCACGCCGGCCACGCGGGCGCGCACATCGGCGCTACGGAACGCGGACAGGCGGCCGACCAGGTCGCGCTGCAGCGGCACGGTCTGCGGCTGCGCCTGCAGCACGCCCACCTCCGGCGGCGGCATGGCCTGCTGCTGATCCTGTTTCTTGCAGGACGCCAACACCACCACAACGGCGCAGGCCAGGGCGAGAGAACGCAACGGGGAGGTCATCGGGTGGTACTCCGGTCTGGTTTTGTAGAAGGAAGGGAAGGGGCGGGGGTGAAGGCGCGCAGGAAACCGTCCACGGCGAACTCGGCCCAGGCGCGCTGCGCGGCGGGCGCGTCGCGATGCGCGCTGTGGAAGCGCCGACGCTCGAAATCCATGCCGACGATCATGCTCAACAGCAGTTCGGCCATGAAGTGCGGATCGTCATGCCGGAGCTGGCCGCGGGCCATGGCATCGCGCAGGTGCTCGCTCAGGCGCTGCATCAGCGCACCGGCGCTGTCGTGGAACAAGGCGCGGGCTTCTTCGGGGAAGTGCCGGGACTCGGCGGCGATCAGCTGGGAACTCTGCAGAACGCTCGGCTCGAACAACTGTTCCAGGTATTCGCAGGCGAAGCGCAGCAGGCTGCCGCGCAGGTCGCCCTGCGCCGGCTCCAGGTGCGCGGTGGCCAGGTCCAGGTGGTCCTGCAGGGCCCGCCGCAGCAAGGCCTGCTTGCTGCGGTAGCGGCTGTACAGGGTCTGCTTGGAGCAGCCGGCGCGTGCCGCCACCGTGTCCATGCTCAGGCCCATGCCTTCCTCGGCCAGCAGCTCGCGCACGACCGCGTACACGCGCTGGTCGCGCGCCTGGCGCTGTGCGGCAGAGGCGAGGGGGGTGCTCATCGATTGTGGACTATACCGTCCAGTTTAGAATTAGAACAGCCTTGACACCGCGGCGTTCTTGCTGACAACAACACGGCCCGCAAAGCATGGTGATCGCCGCGTGACGATGGTGTTGCGAACCGCTTTGCCCGATTTGGCGCCTCGTCTCCGCCACGCCCTCGGTTTGCGATGCAGCAAGGTAGTTGAACGGAGCACCGGTACAATTCTCGCTTTCCCATCGAGCATCGTTGCTGCTCTCCGTCATGAAACCCAAACACGCCGCTTCCCGTTCCAAATCTCCGGCCGCCACCCGCACCACCGCGACCCCGTCCGCCACCAAGCCGGCCAAGGCACCTGCCAAGACCAAGGCGGCCGCCAAGCCTGCGGCCAAGCCCGCCGCCCCGCGCAAGGCCGCAACGCCGCCCAAGCTGGCCGCGACCGTGCCGGCCACGGCCAAGGTGATCGACGCGGCGCCCGCCGCCAGCGGTTTCAGCCTGACCCCGGTGTTCGCGGCGCTGCGCAAGCGCTATCCGGCCGCCCGCCAGGAGGAAGCGCAGACGTTCGCCGAGGAGTTCTACAAGCGCATGGAGGAGGACGAGTTCCCCCACCACAGCGCGCAGGAGTGGGCGGCGCTGGCCGCGTCGATGCTGGAATTCGCGCGCAAGCGCAAGCCGGGCACGGTCAACGTGCGGGTGTTCAATCCGAATCTGAAGGACGACGGTTGGGAGTCGTCGCACACGGTGCTGCAGATCGTCAACGACGACATGCCGTTCCTGGTCGATTCGGTGAGCATGGCGCTGGCGGAACTGGGCATCGGCGTGCACGTGCTGGGCCATCCGGTGCTGCGCATGCAGCGCGACAAGAGCGGCACGCTGGAGAACGTGGGCGAGGGCAAGGCGGAATCGCTGATGGCGCTGGAGATCGACCGGCAGCCGCCGGAAGACATGGCGCAGGTGGAAGCGGCGATCCGGCGCATCCTCGGCGAGGTGCGCAACATCGTGCGCGACTGGGGCAGCATGCGCGAGAAGATGCTGGCGCTGGCCGACGACCTGACCACCCGGCGCCTGCCGGTGGACGACAAGGGCCGGCGCGAGGCGCAGGAATTCCTGCGCTGGGCCGCGGCCGACCACTTCACCTTCTTCGGCTACCGCGAGTACCGCGTGGAGAAGCAGGGCGGCGAAGACGTGCTGGCGCCGCTGGAAGACAGCGGCCTGGGCCTGCTGCGCGGGCAGGACAAGTCGCCGGCGCGGCCGGTGCGCACGCTGGCCGCGCACGGCCTCAGCGAGTCCGGCACCAAGGAGGCGCTGATCCTGACCAAGACCAATGCGCGCTCGCGGGTGCACCGCAGCGGCTACATGGACTACATCGGCGTGCTGGAGTTCGACGCCAAGGGCCGCATCATCGCCGAGCAGCGCTTCCTCGGCCTGTTCACCTCCAGCGCCTACAACCGCCGCCCGTGGGAGATTCCGCTGGTGCGCGAGCGCTTCGACTCGGTCATGCGCAAGTCCGAGCTGACCCCGAGCAGTCACAGCGGCAAGGCGCTGCGCCACATCCTGGAGACGTTGCCGCGCGAGGAACTGTTCCAGTCCAACGAGGAAGAGCTGTACCGCACCGCGATGGGCATCCTCGGCCTGCAGGAGCGGGTGCGCAGCCGCCTGTTCCTGCGCCGCGACAAGTACGGCCGTTTCATTTCCGCGCTGGTGTACATCCCGCGCGAGCGCTTTAACACCGACGTGCGCCTGCGCATCGAGGCATTGCTGAAGGACGCGCTGCACGGCGAATACATCGATTCCAACGTGGTGCTGGGCGAATCGCCGCTGGCGCAGTTGCACATGATCGTGCGGCCGAAGCCGGGCGAGGCGCTGGAGTTCGACACCACCGAACTGGAATCGCGCCTGGCGCACCTGCTGCGCAACTGGCACGACGACCTGCGCGAGGCGCTGGTGGCCAGCCGCGGCGAGCGCTATGGCCTGCGCCTGGCCGCCGGCTACGGCCGCGCGCTGCCGGCGGGCTACATCGAGGAGTCGACCGCGCAGATCGCCGCGCGCGACGTCGAGCGCCTGGCCGCGCTGCGCGGTCCGGAAGACCTGCACCTGAGCCTGCAGGCGCTGCGCCGCGACGGTGCCGACAGCCTGCGCCTGAAGCTGTACCGCCAGCACGACGACCTGCCGCTGTCGGACGTGCTGCCGATGATGGAGAACCTGGGCCTGCGGGTGATCTCCGAGCGTCCGTACCGGCTGGTGGTGGACGGCACGCCGCTGTCGATCCAGGACTTCGAGGTCGAGCCGCTGGCCGGCAGCATCGACGTGGAAGCCGCCGACGCGCCGCTGTGCGAGGCGTTCGTGCGGATCTGGCGCGGCGACGCCGAGAACGACGGCTTCAACCGCCTGATCGTCGGCGCCAGCCTGAGCTGGCGCCAGGTCGCGGTGCTGCGCGGCTACTGCAAGTACCTGCTGCAGACCGGCGTGCCGTTCTCGCAGGCCTACGTGGAAGAGACCTGCAACCGCTATCCGCTGCTGGCGCGGCTGCTGGTGGAACTGTTCGAGGCGCGCTTCGATCCGGCCACCGGCAGCGAGAGCAAGGCGCAGATCGCCGAAGGCCAGGTCGCGCTGGCGGCGCAGCTGCGCCTGCTCGCCCACGGCGACGAGGCCGCGCTGAAGGCGCTGCAGCCGGTGATCGACGCGCGCAGCGGCAACCGAGAGGCGCAGCTGGAGGCGGTCTCGGCCGCGCTGCTGAAGCTGTTCGACCAGGTGGCGAGCCTGGACGAGGACCGCATCCTGCGCAGCTTCAAGGGCGTGATCGAGGCGACCCTGCGCACCAGCCACTACCAGCGCAACGCCGATGGCGGGCTGGGCCACTGCATCAGCTTCAAGCTGGATTCGGCCAAGGTGCCGGACCTGCCCAAGCCGCGTCCGTACCGCGAGATCTTCGTGTACGGCCCGCGCGTGGAAGGCGTGCACCTGCGCTTCGGCGCGGTGGCGCGCGGCGGCCTGCGCTGGTCCGACCGGCGCGAGGACTTCCGCACCGAGGTGCTGGGCCTGGTCAAGGCGCAGATGGTCAAGAACACGGTGATCGTGCCGGTCGGCGCCAAGGGCGGTTTCTTCTGCAAGCGCCCGCCGGTCGGCGGCGACCGCGATGCGGTGCTGGCCGAAGGCATCGCCTGCTACAAGCTGTTCATCCAGGGCCTGCTGGACATCACCGACAACATCGCCGGCGGCAAGATCGTGCCGCCGCCGCAGGTGGTGCGCCACGACCAGGACGACCCGTACCTGGTGGTCGCCGCCGACAAGGGCACGGCCACCTTCTCCGACATCGCCAATGGCCTGGCGCTGGACCACGGCTTCTGGCTGGGCGACGCGTTCGCCTCCGGCGGCTCGGTCGGCTACGACCACAAGGGCATGGGCATCACCGCGCGCGGCGCCTGGGAGTCGGTCAAGCGCCACTTCCGCGCGCTGGGCCGCGACTGCCAGAACGAGGACTTCACCTGCGTGGGCATCGGCGACATGTCCGGCGACGTGTTCGGCAACGGCATGCTGCTGTCGCGCCACATCCGCCTGCTGGCCGCGTTCGACCACCGCCACATCTTCCTCGACCCGAACCCGGACGCGGCAGCGTCCTTCGCCGAGCGCGAGCGCCTGTTCAAGCTGCCGCGCTCCAGTTGGGCCGATTACGACGCCAAGCTGATCAGCGCCGGCGGCGGCATCTATCCGCGCACGCTCAAGTCCATCGAGATCAGTGCGCCGGTACGCGAGGCGCTGGGCCTGGAGCCGGGGGTCAAGCAGCTCTCGCCGAACGACCTGATGCACGCCATTCTCAAGGCGCCGGTGGACCTGTTCTGGAACGGCGGCATCGGTACCTACGTCAAGGCCGCCAGCGAGACCCACGGCGACGTCGGCGACCGCGCCAACAACGGCCTGCGCGTCAACGGCGGCGAGCTGCGCTGCAAGATCGTCGGCGAGGGCGGCAACCTCGGCCTGACCCAGCTCGGTCGCATCGAGGCCGCGCAGGTCGGCGTGCTGCTCAACACCGACTTCATCGACAACTCGGCCGGCGTGGACACCTCCGACCACGAGGTCAACATCAAGATCCTGCTCAACGACGTGGTTCAGGCCAAGAAGCTGACCCTGGACGCGCGCAACAAGCTGCTGGCGTCGATGACCGACGAGGTCGCCGAGCTGGTGCTGTGGGACAACATCCGCCAGAACCAGGCGCTGAGCCTGATGGAGCGGATGAGCGTCAAGCGCCTGGGTTCCAAGCAGCACTTCATCCGCACCCTGGAAGCGCAGGGCCTGCTCGACCGGCAGATCGAGTACCTGCCCTCGGACGCGGAGATCTCCGCACGCAAGGCCCGCGGTCAGGGCCTGACCCGGCCGGAACTGGCGGTGCTGCTGTCCTACTCCAAGCTGGTGGCGTTCCAGCAGCTGCTGGAATCGGACATCCCCGAGGACCCGTACCTGTCCAAGGAACTGCAGCGCTACTTCCCGCAGCCGCTGCAGAAGAAGTACGCCGACGCGATGGAGCGGCACCGCCTCAAGCGCGAGATCATCGCCACGGCGGTGACCAACACCACCATTAACCGCATGGGCGCCACCTTCCTGATGCGCATGCAGGAAGACACC
This sequence comes from Xanthomonas sp. PPL134, assembly GCF_040595915.1. Lineage (NCBI taxonomy): Bacteria > Pseudomonadati > Pseudomonadota > Gammaproteobacteria > Lysobacterales > Lysobacteraceae > Xanthomonas > Xanthomonas sp. PPL134. The sequence goes on along the minus strand of NZ_JAMDLL010000002.1, from coordinate 324,832 downwards.
GGCCGCAGCATCGCCGAGGTCGCCAAGGCCTACACCATCAGCCGCGAGACGCTGGATGCGCGCGCGCTGTGGACGCAAATCGATGCGTTGGACGGCAAGGTGCCCGAGTCGGTGCAGATCGACGCGCTGGAGGTGATCTGGACGCTGCAGCGCGCCTTCGTGCGCTGGCTGCTGTTCCGTCCGGGCCCGATGCCGGGCATCACCGCGGCGGTGGAGCGCTACTACGAGCCGTTCAACGACATCCGCGTCGCCTCCGGCGTGCTGCCCGATTCGCAGCGTCCGCGCTACGAGGCCCTGGTGCAGGAGTGGCAGGACAAGGGCCTGCCGCCGGCGCTGGCCCAGCAGCTGTCGGAACTGCGCTTTCTGGAGCCGGCGTTCGACATCATCGAGATGGCGCGCACCCGCAAGCTCAAGCCGGTGGAGGTGTCGAAGGTGCACTTCCGCCTCGGCGAGGCGCTGCAGCTGCCGTGGCTGTTCGAGCAGATCGACGCGCTGGAGGTCAACGGCCGCTGGCACGCGGTGGCCCGCGGCGTGCTGCGCGACGAACTGGCCAAGCACCACAGTGCGCTGGCCGGCCAGGCGCTGAGCCTGCCGGGCGGCACCGCCGAGGCCAAGGTGCAGCATTGGCTGCAGCGCGACGACAGCAGCCTGCGCTTCACCCTGAGCATGCTGCAGGAACTGGCTGCGCAGAAGACGCTGGACTATCCCACCGTGTCGGTGGCGGTGCAGCGGCTGGGCCAGCTGGCGGCGCACGGGGTGTAGCCCCGTGGTCAGGCCCGTGCGGGCCTGACCCAACCGTTTGCGCCGCACGGCCACCTTGCCTATCCCCCGCGGCTTCGCCGCGCCCCCCTTAACAGAAGGGGGGCTTTCCTCCAGGGAGGAATGTGGGGGTGGGCGAGGGGGCTGTCGTGGTGGGGGGAATTGGGGCGTCGAGAGTGGGGATTCGCGACGGTGCATCGCTTTCTCGATTCCTCTTTGCACCTTCCGATCCCGTTGCCCGCTTTTGCCAATCCCGAAGCTCCACTCCCGAATCGCATCCTTTCGGGCTGCGCAATTTCGCGCTCTTGGCTGTCCCGTTTCCGACGCGATAGCCCGCTTCTGCCAATCCCGAATCCCGACTCCCGAATCCCGGCTTTACACCCGGACAGGTATGATCGGCGCCATGAATGCGTCCATGCCGTCCTCGCCCCGCATCTGTTTTCTTGCCAGTGTCCCCACCGAGTCGCAGCGGGCGCGCGAACAACTGGTCGCGCGCTATGGCGATTGCGAGCCGGCCGAGGCCGATGTGCTGTGCGCGCTCGGCGGCGACGGGTTCATGCTGCAGACCCTGCATCGCCACGGCAGCCTGGGCAAGCCGGTGTTCGGCATGAAGCTGGGCACGGTCGGGTTCCTGATGAACCAGTTCCGCGACGACGACCTGGTCGCGCGCCTGGCCCAGGCCGAGCCGGCCAAGCTGCGGCCGCTGGAGATGCTGGCGCAGACCGAATCCGGTGCCACCACCGGCTCGCTCGCCTACAACGAGGTCTCGCTGCTGCGGCAGACCCGCCAGGCCGCGCACGTGAGCATCGACCTCAATGGCCAAACCCGGGTCGACGAGCTGATCTGCGACGGCGTGCTGGTCTCCACCCCGGCCGGCAGCACCGCCTACAACTCCTCCGCGCACGGCCCGATCCTGCCGCTGGGCTCGCACACCCTGGCGCTGACCCCGATCGCGCCGTACCGGCCGCGGCGCTGGCGCGGCGCGATCCTCAAGGCCGACATCGAAGTGCGCTTCCGCGTGCTGGACCCGTACAAGCGCCCGGTCAGCGTCACCGCCGACTCGCACGAGACCCGCGACGTGGTCGAAGTCACCATCCGCGAATCCCGCGACCGCCTGGTCACCCTGCTGTTCGATCCGGAGCACAACCTGGAGGAGCGGATCTTGAGCGAGCAATTCATGGTGTAGCGGCTGGCAGTGGGGAATCGGGAATGGGGAATCGCAAGAGCGGTTTCCTGGCAATTTCCTTTCCCTGGATAACTTCCGCGCCTGCAAGCCGCTTTTACCTATTCCCCATTCCCGATTCCCCACTCCCAGCCCAAAATGTCCGACAACTCCCCCCGTCTGCTCACCGTCGCGGTCACCTCGCGCGCCCTGTTCGATCTGGAAGAGGGCCATGCCCTGTTCGAGCGGGAGGGGGTGGAGGCGTACAGCGCATACCAGCGCGAGCGGGAGGACGATGTGCTGGCGCCCGGGGTGGCGTTTCCGGTGGTGCGCAAGCTGTTGGCGCTGAACCAGGGCACGCCGCCGGAGACGCCGCCGGTGGAGGTGATCCTGCTGTCGCGCAATTCCGCCGACACCGGGCTGCGCATCTTCAATTCGATCCAGCACTACGGCCTGGGCATCGTCCGCGCCACCTTCACCTCCGGCGAGGCCACCTGGCCCTACGTCAAGCCGTTCGGCACCGACCTGTTCCTGTCGGCCAACCCGGAGTCGGTGCGGCGCGCACTCAGCCACGGCATCGCCGCGGCGACCATCCTGCCCAAGCCGCCCGGCGAGCATGCGCAGGAAGCGGCCGCGGCGGCCGGCGCGATCGACGCCGACCGCCTGTCCACCCAGTTGCGCATCGCCTTCGACGGCGATGCGGTGATCTTCGGCGACGAGGGCGAGCGCTTCTCGCGCGAGCAGGGCGTGGAGGCGTTCGGTCGCTACGAACGCGAGAACGCGCGCGAGCCGCTGACGGGCGGGCCGTTCCGCAATTTCCTGTCGGCACTGCATGCGCTGCAGTCCGCGTTCCCGGCTGGCGAAGCGTCGCCGATCCGCACCGCGCTGGTCACCGCGCGCTCGGCGCCGGCGCACGAGCGGGTGATCCGCACGTTGCGCGAATGGGGCGTGCGCCTGGACGAGGCGCTGTTCCTCGGCGGCCGCCACAAGGGCCCGTTCCTGCAGGCCTTCGGGGCGGACATCTTCTTCGACGATTCGCAGCACAACATCGACAGCGCCGCCCGGGAGCGCGTCGCCGCCGGACATGTGCCGCACGGGGTCGCCAACGACATCGCCAAGCCGTGAGCGCGGCGCCCGGCGGCCGCTGGGCCGCGCTGCGCCGCCTGCTGCGACAAGGAGCGGACGCACCCACCGACCTGCGTCCCGGACGACCCTATGTCCGCCACGGCTGGCGCTACACCAGCCTGCAGTTCAAGGGTGAGGTGACCCAGAGCCGCATGTACACCTGGTGGCCGGACGTGCTGCAGGTGGGCTATACCCGCAGCATGCTCGGCGCGCTGCTGCTGCGCCCGGATCCGCGGCGGATCGGCATCGTCGGCCTCGGCGGTGGCTCGCAGGCCAAGTTCTGCTACCGGCACCTGCCGCAGGCGCGGATCGAGGCGATCGAGGCCGATGCCGACGTGCTGGCCCTGCGCACGGCTTTCCGCATCCCGGACGACGACGCGCGTTTCGAGGCCGTGCACGGCGACGGTGCGCGGCTACTGCCGCAGCGGCGCGACCGCTACGACCTGCTGCTGCTCGACGCCTACGACGCCGACGGCATCCCGGCCGCGCTGCTCAGCCGCGGCTTCTACGAGGACTGCCACGCGGCGCTGGCGCCGGGCGGGGTGCTGGCGGTGAACCTGTACGACACGGATACCCGCCGCCATCTGGCGCATCTGCGCGCACTGTTCGGCGGCCGCGTGCTGCGCCTGGACGAGCCGCAGATGGACAACCACGTGGTGTTCGCCTGGACCGGCGCGCTGCCGGCGCTGGACGCGCACGCGGCCCTGGCGCGCCTGCCGTGGTCGGCACGCTGGCAACTGCGCATGCCGTTCCGGCGCGTCCAGCAGGCGATGGTGGGCGGGACGAAGGCGGGCGCTCAGCGCTAGGCGGCGCCTGGCTGTATCGGGTCATTGGGCTGCGCGTGCCGAGGGTGCGCTGCGTGTCTGTCTCCTTCAGACGGTTGCGGGTGCGACCGGCTGCTCATCAGACGCGTCGCCTGGCGCGTACCGGCGCTGGTTGGGGCGTGCACTGGCGCGATGCGCGGGATGGCGCGCAGTCGCTGTGGGGCAAGTGCGTCATTGCGAAGCGCGGGTCTGGTACGCGATGCCGCGTGCGTTCGTCCGTCCTCGCGCAGCGCCTGCAATCGCTCGCACACGGCGCCTGTCTGACGTTGCACGCCAACGCTGGCAAAACACGTTGCGCTCAGGCGCGATTTGCAAGAATTCCCGCTTCGTTGATGGAAGAGTCCGCGCATCGATGCGTCCGCAACACGATTCAGCCGCGTCCCCGCCTGCGCACGCGAGCGCAGATCCCGAAGCTGCCACGATTCTGTGGCGGACCACCGTGCCCGGCGTGGCCGCCCATCGACTCTGGCTGGACGAGCGGACCGGGCAGGTGCTGGTCGCGGATGGATGGGGCGTCAGCTTCGGCGCGCTGCGGGTGCGCGCGCTGTCCATGGCGACAGGCGACGAAGTGGCGTCGGTCGCCCTCGGCAACCAGGCGCGGGCCTTCGCCAGCGACGGCGAGGGCAGCGTGCTGGCGGCCACCGAGACCAAGCTGTTCCGGCTCGAGGCCGGCACGCTGAGCGTCGCGGAAAAATGGACGTCGCGCATTCCGCGTTACGTCGACCGCCTGCTGCCGCTGCACGGTCATGTGCATGCGGCCAATGCCCGCTCCGCACAGCTCAGCGCCATCAATTTGGCGGATGGCAGTGTGCGGCGCAGGGCGCTGGCGGAGGAACTGCAGCTGCACGCGACGCCCGATGGCAAGATCCTGGTGGTGGCGGCCGAGGGCAGCCTGTGGCTCGCGGAGCCGGGCCTACCACGGCCGCCCAAGCGCATCGCGCGGACGCCGCCGATCTGCCAATCGGCGATGGACGGACAGGGCCGCCTGTGGCTCTCGCTCGGGCCCGGCCGCATTGTCGACGGCAACCGCGTGTCGTGGGCGGCACCGACCACGAGCGCCGGCGTCATGGACCCGCCGTACACGTCGGTGACGGAGATCGACCTCGGCACCGACTTCTGGAACATCGCGGTCACCCGCGATGGCCGCATGCTGACGGTGGCCGCCACCACGGCGACGACGGGCGAGCAAGCGCGGCATGTCCAGACGGGTGTCGCGTCCTTCCGCACCGACGAGTGCGCGCCACACCGCTGGGTGCAGGCGCCGCCGGCGTTCGAGATCGCGCTGATGTGCCCGGACGCCGGGCGCGCATTCGCCACCCGAAACCTATGGCGCAGCGCCGGCGATCCGGAAGTGTCCGAATTGATCTGCCTGCAGTTGTAGCGACTCTTCCTTGCCGAGGCCGGGCAGGCGACGGTGGAGGAACTGCATGTGTGAGTCCAGTCGAACAGTTGATCCACACCCAGCAAAAGGCGCATGGCGGGAGATGGCCGGATGTGCCTCCTGTGGGAGGGACTTCAGTCCCGACTGCATGCTGCCTGGGGAGACATCCGCGCTTCGTTCGTCGCGACTGAAGGAGCCTCCGATCACGACAGGGCGCCCGCGTAGGAGCGGCTTCAGCCGCGACAGCTACGCACGGGCTGCCTCGTCGCGGCTGAAGCCGCTCCTACGAGACAGGACGATCCCGGGCAAAACGGGGTGTTGGAGATGCTCCGAAAGGCGATCACAGCCCAGTCGCACGCCGCCGCCATTGCCTACAGCGGCAGCAGGATGTTGCTGAGCTTCCAGCGCAGGCCGTCGCGGGTGAACACGAAGGGCACCGCGGTGCCGTCGGCCGTGTGCACGGTAGCGACGAAGCGCGTGGTCGATTCGAAGCGGTGTTCGGCCTGTCGCAGCGGTTGCGGCGGACGCGGCGCGGCGTAGGTGTCGCCGCCGACGGTGTCGCCGCTGGCGCGTTTCCATAGCGCGTCGCCCTGCATCAGCGCGCCGATGCCGGCCGGGGTGACCAGCGCGTCCACGCTCATCCCACCGAGGCCGCCGGCCAGCGACAGCAGCGCGCCGCCGAACAGGCTGGACTGCAGGTCGGGTCCGGCGCGGCGTACCAGCGCATCGTCCACCTGGGCCTTGAGGTTCACCCGCAGGGTGGGGAAGTCGACGTAGCGCTCCAGCGCCGCGGCATCGCGCTCGCGCAGCGCCTGGTCGATGCCGCGGATGGCCAGGTACGGCCCCGCGACGACGTAGCCGCCGAGGGCGAACAGGGCGAGGAACAGCAATGCCAGCCATTTCTTCATGGGATGTCCTCCGGTCGCGTAGGAGCGGCTTCAGCCGCGACGGGCGTCGACGGGAATGCCTGTCGCGGCCGAAGCCGCTCCTACGAGAAAACGCTGCCGTTCTAGAATTCCAGGTCCAGCGCCGCGCACAGATAGTCCACGAACGGGCCCAGCGTCTGCAGGTCGGCGGCGATCTGCGTGCGCAGCCGCGGGCCGGTCATCGCCGCATCGTCGAGCTGGCGCCAGAACACCCAGTTCTTGTGCTTGAGGTCGTCGATGCACTCGAAGTCGGCCGGGAAGCCGCGCGGCGGCCGCACCAGCATCTCGCTTTCCTCGAAGTCGAAGCGGCGGCGCAGCGCCGGCGCGTGCGCGGCGGCCTTCCAACTGCCGGGATTGTCGAAGATGAACTGGCGCACCTTGCGCTGCGTGTCCGGTTCCGGATGCCACAGCCCGGCGCCGACGAAGCTCTCGCCCGGCTGCAGGTGGATGTAGAACGAGGGCGCCGGCACCTGCTTGCGCCGCTCGTGGAACAGGCGCGCGCCCTGCCAGGTCTTGTACGGCGACTTGTCGTGGGAGAAGCGCGCGTCGCGATGGATGCGGAACAGCGAGCCGCCGACGCCGCGCGGATCGGCGCGGAAGTGCTCGCTGACCTGGGCCAGGTCCGGCTGCAGGTCGGTGATCAGGCGCAGGAACGGCTGGCGCACGTGTTCTTCGTACTTGTGCCGGTTGTCGTTGAACCAGGCCTTGTCGTTGTGCCGGGCCAGGGCACGCAGGAACTTGAAGCTGGCGTCGCTGAAATAGCTGGTCATAGGCTGCGTTGCAGGTCGTGGCCCCAGGCGGCCAACTGGTCGAGCAGGGCTTGCTTGGTAGCATCCTGCGAGTGAGCCAGGCGTAAATCGGCCAGCTCCGCATAGAAGGCGTCGAAGCTCAGTTCGGACAGGCCGCTGTCCTGTTGCAGGCGCTGCCGCCGGTAGTCGTCCCAGCGTGCCTGCTCGGCGATGGACAGGCTCTGCGGCCAGTTGCGCGCGCGGTAGCGGAACAGCAGTTCGGGCAGGCGCGGATCGCGGAACTGGCCTTCCAGCGCGGCCAGTTGCGCCGGTGGGCTGGCGCGCACCTGGGCCATGGCGCGCTTGTCGCCGTCGGCCAGGAAGCCGTCGTACAAGGAGGCGTCGACATCGGTCGGCACCGCGGCACGCTCGCTGGCGAACACCCGCCGGACCTTCTCCGCCAGCACCGGGCCGGCCTCGCGCAGGCGCGCGGCCTTGGCCAACAACTGCGCCGGGTCCAGCTGCAGCCGGGCGAAGTCCGCCTCGCGCAGGTGCGCCCAGGCGACCAGCGCCGGCGCCTTGTTCAGGTGCACTTCCTTGAGTGGGATGCGCTGTTCGCCCTCGGGCAGGTCGGCCTGCGGGGTGTACAGGCGGTCGGCGATCTGGTCAGGCGTATAGCGCAGCAGCGGCTCGATGTCGCCTTCCAGGTCGAACACCAGCACCCGGCTGTCGATGCGTGGATGCCGCGCCAGCGGCAGCACCGGTGCCGCGCACAGGCGCGCGGCCGGATAGCGCATCGACACGTGCAGCACCGGCTGCATCGCCACCGCGTCGAGCAGGCTGCCGCAGAAGCGCTTGTCGCGCAGCTTCAGCGCGTATTCCCACAGCCGCGGCTGGCTGCGGCGGAAATGCCGGGCCATGCCGATGGTGGCGTACACGTCGGACAGCGCCTCGTGCGCATCGCCGTCGCGCACGCCGTTGGCCAATGCCAGTTGCTCCAGCTTGAACGAGGTGGCGCCGTCCTCGCGCTGTGGCCAGACGATGCCCTCCGGGCGCAGTGCGTGCATCAGCCGCAGCATGTCCAGCAGGTCCCAGCGCGAGTTGCCGTTGCGCCACTCGCGTTCGTAGGGATCGTAAAAATTGCGGAACAGGCCGTGGCGCACGAACTCGTCGTCGAAGCGCAGCGAGTTGTAGCCCAGCGTGCAGGTCTGCGGCCGCGCCATCTGCTCGGCGATGCGCGCGAACGCCTCGGCTTCGCTGACGCCCTCGCGCAAAGCCTGCTGTGGGGCGATGCCGGTGATCAGGGTGGCGACCGGCGAGGGCAGCAGGTCGTCGGCCGGCTTGACGAAGAAACTGATCGGCTCCTCGATCACGTTGAGGTCGGCGTCGGTGCGCACCGCGGCGAACTGCGCGATGCGCGTGCGCCGCGGATCGGCGCCGAAGGTCTCCAGGTCGTAGAAGAGGAAGCTGTCGGGCATGACGAGTCGAATGGTGCGGGGCAGGCGAGGCGCGGAGCGCGGATGCTTGTGTAGGAGCGGCTTCAGCCGCGATGGGCGTTACCGGGAATGCTGTCGCAGCAGATCGCCCCAGACCAGGGAGAGCCGCTCCTGCGGAAGACCGGGTGCCCGCACAGGGTACGCCGGTTCAATGCGCCCCCTCCAGCGGCGCCAGCCGCGCGTGCACGATGCGCTCCAGCCACTGCCAGTCGATCCGCGACAGATCGCTGTGGCCCTGCGTGGCCTGGACCAGGATGTCGCGCTGCACCTCGCTGCGTTCCAGCGCCTGCGCGTACGGCGTGCGCAGGAAAGTGACCATGGTGTAGTGCGGCACGAAGCGGGTCGGGTGCCGCGCCTGCAGGGCCTGGCCGAGTTCGCGCTGCAGCAGGAAGCCGGCGTCGCCGACGCGGTCGCGCATTTCCACGTAGTTCTCCAGGGCCATCTGCTGGATCGCACCGGCATTGGGCTTGCGTTCGGCCTCGAAGGCGGCATAGGCACGGGCCAGGTCCGGCTCGCGCTGCAGGTGCGCGGCCAGCGCCGCGCAATCCTCGAACGCGCAGTTCATGCCTTGCCCGTGGAACGGCACCATCGCGTGCGCGGCGTCGCCCAGCAGCACCGCGCGGCCGTCCAGGTGCCAGCGCTCCAGGCGCAGCGTGCCGAGCAGGCCCGGCGGGTGCTGTTCCCAGTGCTCGGCCAGTTGCGGCATCAGCGGCAGCGCATCGGCGAAATCGCGCGCGAACAGCGCCAGCGCCTCCTCGCCGTTGCGCACGGTGGCGAAGCTGGGCTCGCCCTTGTTGGGCAGGAACAGGGTGACGGTGAAAGTGCCTTCGTGGTTGGGCAGGGCGATGCACATGTAGTGCCCGCGCGGCCAGATGTGCAGTGCATTGGGTTCGATGCGGAAGCCGCCGCTGGCGCTGGGCGGGATCTCCAGTTCCTTGTAGGAATGATCGAGGAACTCGATGTGTTCGGCCATCGGCGCCTTGCGCTGCATCGCCGCGCGCAGCGCCGAGCCGGCGCCGTCGGCGCCGATCATGCTCTCGAAGCGGATGTCGTGCGGCTGGTCGTCGCGGTCGTCGATGAAGCGCGCGTAGCCGGCGTCGAAATCCACCGTGTGCAGGCGCCGGTAGAAGTGGATGCGCGCGCCGGCCTGCTCGGCCAGTTGCAGCAGGGTGATGTTGAGATCGTTGCGGTGCACCGACCAGATCACTTCGCTGTCGTCGCGGCCGTAGCGCTGCAGTTGCTGGTGGCCGTCGGCGAAATGCACCATGCGCCCGCGCATCATCACCGCCTTGGCCATCACCGCGGCATCGGCGCCGGCCTGGCGCAGCACGTGCAGGCCGCGTTCGGCCAGCGCCAGGTTGATCGAGCGGCCGCGCTCGTAGTCGTGCACGCGCGGGTCGCCACGACGCTCGTAGACGGTGACCTGCCAGCCCTGGCGCGAGAGCAGGATGGCGAGCAGGGAGCCGGCCAGGCCGGCGCCGATCAGGGTGATGCTGCGGGGGGATGCGTTCAATGCGGTGTCCGGAAAGCGCGGCCGCGGGCCGCGCGAAGAAGGCTGGTCAGACCCCGGCCCAGGTTTCCACTTCCTCGACGAAGCGGTAGACGTCGCGGTAGCGGTTGTACAGCGGCACCGGGCTGATCCGGATCACGTCCGGTTCGCGCCAGTCGCCGAGCACGCCCACCGACTGCAGATACTCGAACAGGGCGCGGCCGCGCTCGCGGCCGCCGGCCACGCGCAGCGACAGCTGGCAGCCGCGTTGCGCCGGGTCGGACGGGGTGATGATCTGCAGGGTGTCGGCCAGGCGGGCGCGGATCAGCGTCTCCAGGTAGCCGGTGAGCTGCTGCGACTTCTGCCGCAGCGCGTCCAGCCCGGCGCGTTCGAACAGGTCCAGCGAGGCGCGCAGCGGCGCCATGCTCAGGATCGGCGGGTTGCTCAGCTGCCAGCCGTCGGCGCCGGGTGCGGCGACGAACTCGGGTGCCATGCGGAAGCGGGTGCGCTTGTCGTGGCCCCACCAGCCGGCGAAGCGCGGCGTGTCGCCGTGGCCGTGGCGCTCGTGCACGAAGGCGCCGGCGACCGCGCCGGGGCCGGCGTTGAGGTACTTGTAGTGGCACCACACCGCGAAATCCGGCGCGACATCGTGCAGGTGCAGCGGCACGTTGCCGATCGCGTGGGCCAGGTCGAAGCCGACCGCGGCGCCGGCCGCGCGCGCCAGCCGCGCCACCGCGGCCAGGTCGAAGGCCTGGCCGGTGCGGTACTGCACCCCGGGCCACAGCACCAGTGCCAGGCGCGGGCCGTGCTCGGCGATGGCGTGCTCGATCGCCGCCAGCGACACGGTGCCGTCGGCGCCGTCGGGCTGCACTTCGATCAGGTCGGTGGCCGGGTCGAAGCCGTGGAAGCGGATCTGCGAGGCTACTGCGTGCTGGTCGGAGGGGAACGCGCCGGCCTCGATCAGGATCGCCGGGCGCTCGCGGGTGGGCCGGTAGAAGCTGACCATGAGCAGGTGCAGGTTCACCGTCAGCGTGTTCATCGCCACCACTTCGTGCGGATGCGCGCCGACCAGCCGCGCCAGCGGCGCAGCCAGCAGTTCGTGGTAGGTCATCCACTGGGTGTCGCCGTTGAAATGGCCTTCCACCGCCAGCGAGGACCACTTGTCCAGCACCTCCTGCACCGCGGCGCGCGCCCCGCGCGGCTGCAGGCCCAGCGAGTTGCCGACGAAGTAGGCCTGGTCGGCGCCCTGGTGCTGCGGGAACAGGAACTCCTGGCGCAAGGCGCGCAGCGGATCGGCGGCGTCGAGGGCGATGGCGTGCTGGCGGGACAGGATCTCGTTCATCGGCATTGGGTTCCGGGAAGCAGGGCGAGAGTCTAGAACGTGGGTGATGACCTGAGGTGACTGTCCGGCGGCGTGGCGCTGCGGCGGGCTGCGCGCTTTCCGCGCCGCCGGCATGACAGGCCTGCGCCTTCACCCGCTGCGCTGCGCGCCCACCGGCGGCGGTTCCTTTGCGGCCGCCGCGGCCGGCAGCAGCGCACTGCGGACCAGGTGGCTGAGGGTGCCGATGCTGTCGGCGACACGGTCGCCGGTATCGGCCAATGCCGCCAGGGCGCCGCCGTCGCTGCCGTCCTGCAGGTGCGCGGCCAGCGCCTCGGCCAGGCGCCGCTCGTCCGTGCGCAGGCTGGCCTGCGGCGGTGGGGTGCCGGTGCGCAGGCCCTCGGCCAGCTCGGTGAGCGCGGCATGCGCCTGTTGCCGGAACTGCTGCAGTTCCGGCAGCGGCGGCAGCGGCGGCGCATCGCGCAGCACCGCTTCCAGCGACAGCGAGGCGCGGATCAGCCGGTTGCCGTTGGCCAGTACCGATTCGGCCAGGGTCAGCTCGCGCAGGTTGCGCTTGCGCCGCGGCTCGCCGCGCAGGCGTTCGATCGAGGCCTGCGCGTTGGTGCGCGCGGTCCGCGAGGCCGCGCGGGTGTCCGGCAGCGCCTGCAGGCGCCCCTCCAGCACCGCGTCGAGATGGTCGCGGTAGGCGAGCAGCAACTGCGCGAGGATGGCGCGGATGTGCTTGCGTTCCCAGGTCGGCCACAGCGCATAGGCCGCCAGTGCCAGCGCGCTGCCGAGCACGGTGGCCTGGATGCGCTCGCCGATCGCCTCGCCCGGGGCCATGCCCTCGAACGACAGCAGCAGCACCAGCATGCCGGTCAGGCAGGCCACGCCGAGCCCGTAGTTGACCTGGGTCAGCAGGCGGAAGCCCAGGCAGAACACGGTCAGCAACAGCAGCCGCACCACCGCCCCGTCCATCACGAAGTGCGCCAGCACGGTGGCCAGCAGCAGCCCGGCGAAGGTGCCGGCCACGCGCAGCGCGCCGAAACTGAGGGTGCCGCCGAAATCCGGTTTGAGCACGATCGCGGTGGTCATCGGGATCCAGTAGCCGTGCGGGATCGCCTGCCAGCGTGCGAACAGCACCGCCAGCGCCAGGCACACGCCGCAGCGCAGCGCATGCCGGAACGCGACCGAGGACAGGTTCAGGTTCGCCCGCAAGGTCTGCAGCGGCGCCAGCGGACGCAGCGCCGCCGGCAGCCGCGCCTCGGCCAGTTCGGCCTGGATCTCGCCGCGGCTGCTGGCCCAGCGGCCGTTGCGGACCAGTGCGCGCAACTGCCCGCCCAGGCCCTGCGCACGCGCCACGGCGATGCGCAGCAGGCGCCGTTCGCGGGTGTCCTCGGTCTGCGCCTGCACCTGCGCCAGCGCGTCGATGAGATCGTCGAACCCGGTCATCGAGGCATTGGCCGCGTCGGGATCCTCGGCGCCGTCCAGCGCGTGCGCAAGCTGGTCCAGCACCACCGCGCTGCGTTCGAGCACGCGTTCGATCGGCAGCCGCGCCGGCGACGTCGCCTCCAGGCGCCCATGCAGATCGGCCAGCGTCAGCAGCTCCAGCCGCGCGCGTTCGCACAGTTCGGCGATGACCCGGAACGCCTGCACCGCACGCCCGCGCGAGCGGTGTTCGCCATGCAGCATCACCATCGCCTCGAGCACCGCCTCGGTGGCCGGCGGCGCCGCGGTTGCGCTCGGCCGCTGGCGGGCGAGGCCGGCCAGTTGCCGCATCAGGTCGGCCAGGGCGAAGCGCTCCGGCCGGTAGCGCTGCAGCGGCCAGGCCGCCAGCGCCATCAGCATCTGCAGCACGCCGCCGGCGAAGATCAGCGTGGCTACGCCGACGCTCTGCAGCGGCGGCAGGCGTACGTCGGCGCTGACCACCAGCAGGATCATGCTGGTCAGCCCGACCCGCGCCGCGACCGGGCCCAGCGCCACCAGCAGGCCGCCGCCCAGGCCGAGCAGCAGGGCGCTCAGCGCCAGTGCCACCGTATGCGCGCCGATCAGCATGCCCAGCAGCGCGGCCACGCCTGCTGCCAGCGCCGCCATCAGCATGCGCTGCATCCGCGCCCGGTACGGGCCGGGTTGGTCGGAGAACATGGTGTTGAGCGCGCCGGTGGACACTGCCAGGCCGAGTTCGGCATGGCCGGCGGCCACGCCCAGCGCCAGCGGCGCGACCACCGCGGCGGTGTTGCGCAGGGCCACGCGCACCGGCACGTCGCGCGGCTTGAGCGCGATCAGGCTGCGCAGCATCGCGATCCGGAACGGTGCGGGCGCAGGACGGTCACGGCGCGGCGGCCGCCGGCGGCCGCGGATGCACGTGACCGCAGCGGGCGCAGGTGCGCAGCGCTTCGGAGGCGTAGAAGCGCGCGAACACCGGCGGGAAGTCGGTCTCGATGTCCTGCAGCGGGAAGTAGGCTTCGTACAGCAGGTGGTTGCAGTGCGCGCAGTACCACAGCAGGCCGTCCTGTTCGTGCGGCAGGCGTCGCCGTTCGATCACCAGGCCCACCGAGTCGGGCCCACGCTGCGGCGAGTGCGGCACCTTAGGCGGCAGAAGGAAGGTCTCGCCGGCGCGGATCGGGATCTCGCGCACCGCGCCGTCCTCCTGGATCTTCAGCACCATCTCGCCTTCGAGCTGGTAGAACCACTCCGGGCCTTCGTCGTAGTGGTAGTCGCTGCGCGCGTTCGGCCCGCCGACCACCATCACGATGAAGTCGCCGGCGTGGATGCACTTGTTGCCCACCGGCGGCTTCAGCAGGTGCCGGTGGGCGTCGATCCAGGCGTGCAGGTTGAGGGGGCCGGGGAGCATGCGGATCCTAGCGGGGAATGACGGGGCCGTGCGCGCCGCTCAGCGGTCCTCGCGGTCCTGGCTGATGCGCGCCAGGGCGGCATCGTAGCGCGGCGCCAGGTCGTCGATGCGGTCCAGTTCCATGCCCAGGTCGTGCACGCGGCCGTCGCGCAAGCTGTAGACCCAGCCGTGCACGGTCAGTTCCTGGCCGCGCGCCCAGGCGTCGAGCACGATCGAGGTGCGGCTGACGTTGACCACCTGCTCGAGCACGTTGAGTTCGCACAGGCGCGCGTGCTGCACGTTGAGTTCGCCGGCCTGCTGCAGGCAGTGCTCGTGCTTCTCGGCCACGTCGGTGACGTGGCGGATCCAGTTGTCGACCAGGCCCAGCCGCGCACGGGTCAGGCCCGCGTGCACGCCGCCGCAGCCGTAGTGGCCGACCACCAGGATGTGCCGCACCTTCAGCACCTCGACCGCGAACTGGATCACCGACAGGCAGTTCAGATCGGTGTGCACGACCACGTTGGCGATGTTGCGGTGGACGAACACTTCGCCCGGCGCCATGTCGATGATCTGGTTCGCCGGCACCCGCGAATCGGAACAGCCGATCCACAGGTACTCCGGCGTCTGCTGCTTGGACAGGCGACTGAAGAACTCGGGATCCTCGCGATTGATGCGTTCGGACCAGGAGCGGTTGTTGTCCAGGAGTTGCGCGATTTTGCTCATAGCCCGGCATTATCCCAGAAGCCCGCGGCCGGTGCGCAGCCCGGCGCGGCGCACCGGCATGCACGCCGGCGCGCCGGATCGCCGCGGCGCCTCAGTGCGCAGGCGCCGCCGGATCGGGCTTTTGCCGATCCCGCCGCCGTGCACCGCTGCGCAGACTTCCTCCACGCCCACCAGCGGGCACCAGCGGAGGAACCCATGGCCGACTTCAACGCATTCTTTCCGACCCTGCTCAAGCACGAGGGCGGTTTCGTCAACGACCCGGTGGACCCGGGCGGCGCCACCAACAAGGGCATCACCCTGGCGACGTTCCGCGTCTACGCCAAGAGCCTGCTGCAACTGGAGCCGACCCTGGACAACCTGCGCGCGCTCACCGACGCGCAGGCCGGGGTGATCTACAAGACCTGCTACTGGAACGCGGTGCACGGCGACGAGATCGCGCTGCAGCCGCTGGCCAACATCCTGTTCGACTTCCAGGTCAACGCCGGCAGCAACGCGATCAAGCTGCTGCAGCGCGTGCTCAACGCACAGACCCCGACGCTGAAGCTGCCGGAGGACGGCAAGATCGGCCCGGCCACCCTGGCCGCGCTGAAGGCGGCGGACCAGCGCGATCTGTACGCGCGCTACAAGCAGGGCCGTCGCGACTACTACCAGCGCCTGGTCGCGGCCCGGCCGCCGCTGGCCAAGTTCCTCAAGGGCTGGCTGGCGCGCACCGATTCCTTTCCCGACCTGAGTTGAGCGCGCGCGCGGCGCATGCCGCCGATCCGCCGCCGTCGCCGACGGCGGCCTTCTTTCCCCAGGAGCGACCATGGCTGGACCGACCGCATTGAACGACCTGATCGAAGCGCTGGCCGGCGCGGTGATCGAGGCGCAGGACCGCATCGAGCAGCACCAGATGGCCAACCTCGGCGACTACTTCGACGAGTTCCACCGGCCCAAGAGCGTGATCATCCGCCTGCCGTCGCAGCACCCGCAGGCCGCCGAAGGCGACGAGGACTACTACCGCGCGCCGCTGCTGCCGCTGGTCTCGACCAATGTGCTGCGGATCAAGGACGTGGAGATCAGCTTCGATGCGCAGCTCGGCGACCTCGGTGGCCTGCAGTCGGCCGACGGTTTCTTCGCGCCGGAGCCGCCCGGCCCGAAAGCGGCCTGGCAGGCCAAGCGCACGGCCACCCGTTCAAGCGTGCGCGTGGATACCAGCGCCAGCGCGCGGAGCCAGCGCCAGAGTGCCGTCCACGTCGTGCTGCGCGTGGAGGGGGCCGAACCGACTGACGGAGCGGCCAGATTGCTCAACCATCTGGCGCAGACGCAGGGCGTGTTCAAGACGGTCATGGCCGACAAGCCGGACGTCGCGGGCACGGACGATGTAACCAATCCCACCAACTAAGGAGTCACTGCAATGGCTGACGAACTCGTCAACATGTCAAGTCAATTCAAGGGTCTGCCGATGGGCGACCTGATCGGCGGACCGCTGGATGCGGCCTGCGACGCACAGGTCAAGCTGGCCCGCGCCACCGCCGATTTCATCCGCGTCATCGGCTTCCTGCCGCCGACCGATCCCAAGGATCCGCAGGGCACCGGCGCGACCCGCACCGCCAGCTTCCGCTTCAAGCGGCCGGTCGACGACCCGGACAAGGCCGGCGGCATCGCCGAGGAAGAGGTCGAACTGGAAGTGCCCCTGCTGGCCATCGTCAACGTGCCCAGCCTGAGCATCCAGACCGTGGACGTCACCTTCGACATGGAAGTGAAGTCGTCCTTCTCCTCCAAGGAAAAGACCGATGCGGCGGCATCGATGTCGGCGGACGTGGAATACGGCTTCGGCCTGTTCAAGGCCAAGGTGCACATCCAAGGCTCGGTCTCCACCAGCAAGGAGAACACGCGCAGCTCGGACAACTCGGCCAAGTACCACGTCTCGGTGCACGCCGCGGACAAGGGCCCGCCGGAAGGCCTGGCGCGGGTGCTGGACATCCTGCAGACCGCGGTGGCGCCGCGCAAGATCGGCAAGCCGGTTGCAGTCACCCCGTAATCCCATAGCGGTCCGTTGAACCATCTCGTCGGGGAACTCGTCAACGATGTTCGACCTTACTGAAGTCAAGTTCGTCAAGCGGGTCGTGGTCGGTAGCGACAACCCGACGCAGATGCAATCGCCCGAGCAGATCGAAGCGGCGCGGGCCTTGCTCAACCGGTGCCTGAGCGATTCGCCCAAGGGCGCGATCATCGGTACCGAGAAGAATTTCGCCGTGCTGCAGATCGGCGAGCACCAGGTGGTGATGCAGTGGCTGTGCTACCACGTGGGGTTTCCGCGCAAGCCCGGCTGGCTGAAGGACGAGTGATGGCCAGGTTGCGCTGCGAACTTGACCTGCTGCTGCAGGGGCTGTCGGCGGCGCTGCTGGACGCGCAGCGCCGGTGCCGGGCCCGCCATGAGCAGGCCTTGCGCGCCTGCTTCGGCGCCGCCGAGACCGTGCAGGTGGTGACGGAGGAAGCCGAGCCGCCAGCGTGGCGGATCCCGTTGTGGCAACTGCGCGCCTGGCAACTGCCGCAGATCGGCGAGCTGGCCCTGTCCTTCGACGTGGAACTGGACGTGGTGGAGATGCCGGACGAGGCGCCGCGCCTGCTGCTGCAGGTGTTGCCGCGACGGCCACGGCGGCCGGGCCACCGCCTGCAGGTGCTGTTCCGCGGTACCCACACCCCGGTCGGCGAAGTGCTGTTCGACGGCCAGCTGCTGAAGCTGTGGCACCTGTCCGAACCGGCCGCGCCGCACGATCCCGCCCAGGAGACCGCACATGCGTAGACACGGCTTTCTGCTGTCCCGGCACGACACCGACCTGTGGTGCCGAGAACTGCACATCGACCTGCGCTCGCTGGCCCGCGCGCAACGCTTGCGCCGGCGCCGACGCCGGGCACTGTGGCTGCTTGCCGTACTGTGCCTCGTGGCGGCCGTCTTGGCGCTGCTCTGGCGCGGTCTGTCCTGACCGTGCCGTCGTTTTCCTTTCGTATCCAACAGGAGAGTCGCATGCGTATCCGTTCGCGTGGTGTTGCGCGTTTCCCGCTCTGGCTGGCGCTGTGCCTGGCCATGCCGTTCGCCGCCGGCGCCGTGCCGCAGGCGCCCACGCCGGCCGCCGCGGCCAGCGCCGAGGCGCTGCCGGCCGGCGAATGGAGTGGCACCCTGGCGCTGGACGCGCAGCGCCTGGCAACGGTGCGCCTGGTCCAGCGCGACGGCAAGACCAGGCTGATGTTCGGCTCGCCGCTGAACTGCACGCTGCTGGTCAAGCTGCAACCGGGTGGCGCCTTCGCGCTGGACTCGATCAATGGCGGTGCCTACTGCGACAAGCTGATGGGCAAGTCGCTTCGCGTGCAGCGCAGCGGCGACGACCTGCGGCTCACCGTCGACGGCAAGGACCTGCCGGTGGTGCTGCATAGCGATCCGGGCCAGCCCAGCCCGCTGCAGGGCAAGTGGCGCGGGATGGTCCGCCCCGAGCGCGGCGATCGGGACGTTGCGGTGGAACTGAGCGTTGCTGCGACGCCGCAGGCGCCGGGCAACCCCACGGTGCAACTGCGCTACGGCGCGCCACGCGAGTGCAGGGTGCAAGGCCGCTACCTGGGCATGCGCGAAGCAGACGCGCTGTATGCGCTGGACATGAACGATCAGGGGATCTGCGCGCGATTGAGCGACGGCCAACTGACCTTGCGCGCAACGCCGGATGGACACGTCGAACTGCAGATCATCGACCGCACCGGGGCGCGTCGGGAACGCGCACTGCTGGAGCGCGCGCCCACCAACCCGTAATCCGCCGCGCGCAGGCGCCGGCCACCGTGTCCGTCCAGGAGTGATGCGATGAACGTCTGGATCAAGGCGCTGGCCTGTGCGCTGCGGCGCCGGTTGACCGCTGCCCGCAGTGCCGGGCCGCGCCTGCCGCCGCCGGGCATCCTGCCGCAATTGCGTGCGGAGTGCGAAGCGATGGCGCGTTACGCGCTGGAGCACGGCATGGCGGTGCCGCCGGAACTGATCGCGCGTCTGTCGGTGCTGGTCGGCACCGGTTCCGCGGAGGGCGCGGCCGACGATGGCGAGATCGAGCCGCGCGCGCACGAACTGGCGGTGACCCATCGGCGCCTGGCGCAATTGATCCGCCCGGCGACGCCGCAGGCGGTGTTCCTGCTCGATGCCGAGCGCCGCCGCCCGCACTGGGCCACGTTGCTCGGCCCGCTGCCGCTGGTGCGCGCGCTGACCGTCACGTCGCTGCTGTTCCTTTTCCTGGTGGTGGCGTCGGCGCTGTCCAGCAAGGTCAGCGCGGACAACGTGCGCCTGGGGTTCCTGGATTCGTCCGGCAGCGTGCTGCTGTGGAATGCGCTGTTCCTGCTGTTCTGCGCCGGCCTGGGTGCCTCGTTCTCTTCGCTGTTCCAGGTGCATCGCTACGTCGCCGACGCCACCTACGATCCCAAGTACGACGCCTCCTATGGCGCACGCATGATCCTGGGCCTGATCGCCGGCCTGATCCTGGTCGAGGTGCTGCCGCCGGATCTGTTCGAGAGCGGCAGCATGCGCAGCTTCGGCAAGCCGACCCTGGCGATGCTGGGCGGCTTTTCCGCCACCGCGGTGTACCGCCTGCTGCAACGCCTGGTCGATTCCATGGAAACGCTCGTGCGCGGCGACACCTCGGCGCAGGCGCAGGCCTCGCTGGAAGTGCAGCGCGCCAGTAACGACACCGAGCGCATGCGCTGGCAGGGCGAACTGGCCGCGCAGTTGATGGCGCTGCAGCAGTCGATCGCGGCCGGCACGCCGCCGGCGGCGATCCAGCAACGGCTGGCCGAGTTCGCCCGCGCGATGCTACAGGTGGAGGCCGCCCGGCTACCGCCACCCTCGGCGCCGGCCGACTGACGACGTCGCCGAGACGTACGCAGCGCACCCGGCCTCAACACCGATTGCGTCGCAGGACTTCGTTCTGCGTCACAGCGCGAGCGCGCTAGCACAGGATTCTGTCTACGAGGCTAGACGAATGCGGCAATTCGCACAATTTCAGCCCTCCTGCTCGCCCATATCAGCCTGAAGCCGATGGCTGCCATAGCGCAGCGTGACAAGCTGAGGACGTAACGCAAGCGCAGGTTCAGCGCTGTCGCATCGGTTGAAAAAAGGGGCGCGTCGCACTGCAGGGGACGCGGGTTGCCGCGCGGTCGCGCGTTGGGAGTTCCATTGCCAACACAGGTAGAGAATGAACACACGTATCGTGATTGCCGCCGAACGCAGCATCGTGCTGGAGGGCATGGTGGCCCTGCTCAACAACACGCCGGACATCGACGTGGTCGGCCATGCGGTCGACGGACTGGAGTGCGTGCAACTGGTGACCCGACGGCAGCCGGACGTCGTGCTGATGGACGTGATGCTGCCGGGTCTCAACGGCATCGAGGCCACCCGCCGGCTGCTGCAGCGCAGCCCGCGCAGCAAGGCGATCTGCATCGCCGCCTCCGATGCCGCGGCCAACGTGCGCGCGGCCATCGACGCGGGTGCCAAGGGCTACCTGGCGCGCAATAGCACCTTCCACGAACTGTTGCGCGCGATCCAGCAGGTCGGCAACGACCAGTTGTACATCAGCCCGCAGCTGTCGCAGTCGCTGGTCAGCGAGTACCGCTGTCCGCCCGGCGACACGGTCTCCGCGTACACCCTGCTGACCTCGCGCGAACGCGAGATCGTGCAGTTGCTGTCCGAGGGCCTGTCGACCAAGGAGATCGCCGCGCGCCTGCACATCAGCGTCAAGACCATCGGCACCCATCGCGAGCACATCATGCTCAAGCTGGGCATGCAGAGCATCGCGCAGTTGACGCGCTATGCGATCCGCGAAGGCCTGTCGCCGCTGGAGGGCGGGCGGGCCAGTGCGCGCCGTGCCGAGCACGACCGGCAGGGGCCGGCCAGCCGCTGCGGATGAGACGGCGAACGCCACGGCGGCGCGGCCGTGCGGCGACGGCGCAAGGTGCAGTCAGTCCTGCTGCAGGGCAGTGAGGTTCAGTCCGGGCGGCGCGCGTGCATCAGCGCCGCGATGGCCTGCGCACCGGCGCCGGCCTGGGCCTGCAACGCCTCGCGCACCGCGGCCTGGTTCGCCGGCGGATGGTTCTGGCTGAGCTTGAACTTCAGGTCGACCCGCTCGACCTCGAGCCGGAAGCCGACAATCCCGCGCAACTGGCGCCGGTGCGCGTCGTTGTCCGGCTCGTAGCGCCAGTCGCTGCCCAGCGCACGCTCGTGGTGTTCGCTCAGCCGCGCCACCACATCGGCCAGCAGTGCTTCGTCGTCGCTGGCGTGCAACTGCCCGTGCAGGTGCGCGGTGGCGTAGTTCCACGTCGGCACCCGCGCCATCGCCGCCTTGTCCGGGTACCAGCCCGGCGAGACGTAGGCATGCGGGCCGTGCACGATCAGCAAGGCCGGCCCGACGTGCCGCGCCTGCGGGTTGGCCCGTGACCAATGGCCTTCGACCAGGATGCGCGCGCCGTCGCGCCGGTACAGCACCGGCAACGGCGTGGCGCAGGGCAGGCCGTCGGCGACGGTGATCAGGGTGGCGAACGGGTTGTCCGCGATCAACGCGTCGAGCGCACCCAGGTCGTGTTCGGCGAAGGCGGGTGGAACATGCATCGCCGGCTCAGGCGCGTGCGCCCAGGGTCTGGGTCATGCGACCGCGCAGGCCGGCGTCGTCGTCGGCCTGCGGCGGCGACACTTCGCCCAAGGAGAAACCGCGCGCCCGCGCATCGTCCTCGTCGAGGCCGTCGAAGGCGACGAACTCGGCGTCGAACAGCGCCGCGCGGGCGGTGTCCTCGCTGTCGTAGCTGAGGGTGTTGCCGTCGCTGTCCAGCACCTCGGCGGTGCCGGCCGCGCGCACGCGCAGGCGTGCCCACACCAGCAGGCGGCCGAGACTGGCCAGGTACCACTGATCGTGGGCGGGGGAATCTGAAGTCATGGGATCACCAGGGAAAGCAGCCAGAGCAGGGCGGCCATGCCCAGGCCGAAGAAGATGGTCAGCAGCGACAGCCAGGCCGGCGTCGCCAGCCCGGACAGGCCGCGGTCGCCGAGCGGACGGTAGCGCCGCGCCAGCAGCCAGCCCAGCGCTGCCGGCTTGAGGAAGGCGCCCGGCCCGAACGCCGCCACCAGCGGCGGATGGCGGTCGCGGATGTGCACCAGGGTCAGCGGCCAGAAGATCAGGAACGCGCTGGCCCCGGCGATCGCCACGCCGACGAAGCACAGCGCGAAGAACAGGATCATGGCGCGCGCTCCCCGGCTCGCCTCAGAACTCGGCGCTGCCCGGCGCGCGCGGGTAGGGGATGGCGTCGCGGATGTTGCTCAGCCCGCACACGTACACCACCAGGCGCTCGAAGCCCAGGCCGAAGCCGGCGTGCGGCACCGTGCCGTAGCGGCGGAAGTCGCGGTACCAGCCGTAGTGCTGCGGATCCAGGCCGAACTGCAGCATGCGCGCATCGAGCACGTCCAGACGCTCCTCGCGCTGGCTGCCGCCGATGATCTCGCCGATGCCGGGCGCCAGCACGTCCATCGCCGCGACGGTCTTGCCGTCGTCGTTCAGGCGCATGTAGAAGGCCTTGATGTGCTCGGGGTAATTGGTCACCACCACCGGACGGCCGACGTGCTGCTCGGTCAGCCAGCGCTCGTGCTCGGTCTGCAGGTCCAGGCCCCATTCCACCGGGAACTCGAACTTCTGCCCGGACTTCTGCAGCAGGCCGATCGCGTCGCCGTACTCGATGCGCTCGAACGGCGAGTTGATGAAGGTCTCCAGCTTGCTGATCGCGGTCTTGTCCACGCGCTCGGCGATGAACGCCAGGTCGTCGGCGCGCTCGTCCAGCACCGCGCGGAACAGGTACTTGAGGAAATCCTCGGCCACGCGCGCGTCCTCGGCCAGGTCGGCGAAGGCGATCTCCGGCTCGATCATCCAGAACTCGGCCAGGTGGCGGGTGGTGTGGCTGTTCTCGGCGCGGAAGGTCGGGCCGAAGGTATAGACCTTGCTCAGCGCCAGGCAGTAGGCCTCGACGTTGAGCTGGCCGGATACGGTCAGGAAGGTTTCCTTGCCGAAGAAGTCGCGGCCGAAGTCGACCTGGCCGTGCGCGTCGCGCGGCAGGTTGGCCATGTCCAGGGTGGAGACGCGGAACATCTGCCCGGCGCCTTCGGCGTCAGAGGTGGTGATGATCGGCGTGCTGATCCAGGAATAGCCGTTGCTGTGAAAATAGCGGTGCACCGCCTGCGCCAGGCAGTTGCGGATGCGCGTCACCGCGCCGAACAGGTTGGTGCGCGGGCGCAGGTGCGCGACCTCGCGCAGGAACTCCGGCGACATCGGCTTGGGCTGGATCGGGTAGGTCAGCGGGTCCTCGACCCAGCCCACCACCTCGACCGCGCTGGCCTGGATCTCGTACGACTGGCCCTTGCCCTGCGACTTCACTAGCACGCCCTTGGCGATCAGCGAGCAGCTGCCGGTGAGCCGCTTGACCTCGTCGAAGTTGGGCAGCGCGTCGGTCGCCACCACCTGGATCGGGGCGAAGCAGGAGCCGTCGGTCACGTTGATGAAAGCCAGTCCGGCAGATCCGCGCAGCGTGCGCACCCATCCCCGCACCGTGACTTCGCCGCCTTCCGGGATCTTCCCGGCCAGCGCATGTGCAACGCTCACCACCGTCATGACTTGAATCCTCGCCGCAGCGACTCGATATGGAAGGGGCAAGTGTACTGGCTGGAGCGCAGCGCTTGCGAGGCGTGGCGGCGATCGGCCGCCGTCCTCCCTATAATGATCGTTCGCAGTCGCCGGAGTCGTTGCCATGGCCATCCGTCTCACCCCCGTCGCCCACGCCCGCGTGCAGCGCTTCGTCGCGCAGACGCCCGGTGCGCTGGGGTTGCGTTTCGGCGTGGAGCGCACCGGTTGTTCCGGCTGGGGCCACGTCACCGACCTGGCGCGCGAGGCGCGTCCGGACGACGCCGTGTTCGAGCAGGACGGCGTGCGCATCTACGTCGATGCGACCAGCCTGCCGCTGGTGGATGGCACCGAGATCGACTTCGCCAAGCAGGGCCTGGGCGAGACCTTCGTGTTCCGCAACCCGAATGCCACCGCCGAGTGCGGCTGCGGCGAGAGCTTCACCACCGACGCTACGCACGCCACCGCGCCGTGAGCGTCGCCGCGCCGGCCAGGCGGCCTCCATCCCGCCTCCCGCCCCGGCACCTTGCCCGCAGCGGCACTTCTGCGCCATAATGTGCGGCTTCCTGCCTTCCCGGCAGGAGTCCTTGCCCCACCGCCGTCGCACCGCGGGGGGCTGTCCGGCCGCAAGGCCACATCCGAAAGGTATACACCAT
The DNA here is from genome assembly GCF_040595915.1 of Xanthomonas sp. PPL134. Lineage (NCBI taxonomy): Bacteria > Pseudomonadati > Pseudomonadota > Gammaproteobacteria > Lysobacterales > Lysobacteraceae > Xanthomonas > Xanthomonas sp. PPL134. The sequence continues at coordinate 300,749 of NZ_JAMDLL010000002.1, read as the reverse complement.
GAGTCGTCATTACGAAATCGTGTTCCTGGTCCACCCGGACCAGAGCGAGCAGGTCCCGGCCATGATCGAGCGCTACAAGTCGCTGGTCGAGAACGGCAAGGGCACCATCCACCGTCTGGAAGACTGGGGCCGCCGCCAGCTGGCGTACCCGATCCAGAACCTGGTGAAGGCCCACTACGTCATGCTGAACATCGAAGTGGACCAGGCCGTGCTGAGCGAGCTGGTCGAGAGCTTCCGCTTCAACGACGCGGTGCTGCGCCACCTGGTGATCAAGCGCGACGGCGCCGACACCGAGCAGTCGCTGATCATGAAGAGCAAGGACGAGAAGGCCGACAAGCCCGAGCGCGGTGAGCGCCGTCGTCGCGACGACGAAGAGGGCGATGCGCCCGCCGCCGCCACCGAAACCGACGGCGACGCCGCCGAAGCCGCCTAAGGAACACGCTCATGTCCAAGTTCTTCCGTCGTCGCAAGTTCTGCAAGTTCACCGCCGAGGGCGTCAAGGAGATCGACTACAAGGATCTCAACACCCTGCGCCAGTACCTCACCGAGAACGGCAAGATCGTGCCGAGCCGCGTGACCGGCACCAAGTCCAAGTACCAGCGTCAGCTGGCCACGGCGGTCAAGCGCGCGCGTTTCCTGGCGCTGATCCCGTACACGGACAACCACGACGTTTGATTCCGGGGTTTCCCGGAACGCCTGGCCCGCACCCTCCGGTGCGGGCATTCCACTGAAGTCTGGCGATTGAAGAGTGCGGTGCCGATCGGGTGCAATCCCGATTCCCGAATCCCGAATCCCGGCTTCTCCTATTCGGACAGCACCCGTTGCGGCGGCCGCGTGCCGACGCTAACGAATAACGGAGCAAGACCATGCAACTGATTCTTCTGCAGAAAGTGACCAACCTGGGCGGCCTCGGCGACAAGGTCGACGTCAAGCCGGGCTACGGCCGCAACTACCTGGTGCCGCAGGGCAAGGCCGTGCCGGCCACCGCCGCCAACATCGCCGAGTTCGAAGCCAAGCGCGCCGAGTACGAAGCCAAGGCCAAGTCGATCCACGACGACGCCGAAGCCCGCGCCGCCAAGCTGGAAGGCGCCAGCGTGACCGTCAAGGCCAACGCCTCCACCGAAGGCAAGCTGTACGGCTCGGTCGGCCCGCGCGACATCGCCGAGGCCTTCACCGCCGCCGGCATGCCGCTGGAGAAGGGCGAAGTGGTGCTGGGCGAAGGCGCGTTCCGCAACATCGGCGAGTACGAGGTGCTGGTGCGCCTGCACGCCGACGTGGAAACCACGGTCAAGGTCGTGGTCGAAGCCGACGCCTGATCGTTGCGTCATCGCTGGACCGACACGGGCACCGCAAGGTGCCCGTGTCGTTTTTGCGGAGCTGCGCCGCCGCCGGCGGGTCGTGCGGCCTGGCCGGCACGGCCGGCAGGGCACGATCGGCCTGCATGTGCGACCGCCGTCGCGTCGCTGCCACCCGGGCGCGGGCCGCCCCAGCCTCGCGCAGGGGCCGCTATACTCAGCGACTCGTGTCCGATGTCGGCCCGGCGGTGTAGCCGCATCAATGGGTTGGACGCAGGACCTCACCTGGATCTTCATTAGCGGCAGCGCAGCTCGGAATGCCGGCGGCGCCTGCCATGGATTGCCCGCACCATGCGCCTGTCGACCATCAAGCTGTCCGGCTTCAAGTCCTTCGTCGATCCGACCACGCTGCACCTGCCGACCAACATGACCGGCATCGTCGGTCCGAACGGCTGCGGCAAGTCGAACATCATCGACGCGGTGCGCTGGGTGATGGGCGAAAGTTCGGCCAGCCGGTTGCGCGGCGATTCGCTGACCGACGTGATCTTCTCCGGGTCCTCGGCGCGCAAGCCGGTGTCGCAGGCCACGGTGGAACTGATCTTCGACAACACCGATCACACCATCGCCGGCGAGTACGCCTCCTTCAACGAGATCTCGGTCAAGCGCCAGGTCAGCCGCGACGGCAGCAGCAGCTATTACCTCAACGGCACCAAGTGCCGGCGTCGCGACATCACCGACCTGTTCCTGGGCACCGGCCTGGGCCCGCGCAGCTACTCGATCATCGAGCAGGGCATGATCAGCCAGATCATCGAGGCGCGCCCGGAAGACCTGCGCGTGTACCTGGAAGAGGCCGCCGGCATCTCCAAGTACAAGGAGCGGCGCAAGGAGACCGAGACCCGCATCCGCCACACCCGCGAGAACCTGGAACGCCTGGGCGACCTGCGCGAGGAGATCGGCAAGCAGCTCGAGCACCTCAAGCGCCAGGCGCGCCAGGCCGAGCAGTACCAGGCGCTGCAGGAAGAACGGCGGATCAAGGACGCGCAGTGGAAGGCGCTGGAATACCGTGGCCTGGACGGACGCCTGCAGGGCCTGCGCGAAGCGCTGGGCCAGGAAGAGACCCGCCTGCAGCAGCTGATCGCCGAGCAGCGCGATGCCGAGGCGCGCATCGAGACCGGCCGCGTGCGCCGCGAGGAGGCCGCCGAGGCGTTGAGCACCGCGCAGGCCGAGGTCTACAAGGTCGGCAGCACCCTGGCCCGGATCGAACAGCAGATCCAGCACCAGCGCGATCTGTCGCAGCGCCTGCACAAGGCGCGCGACGAGGCGCAATTGGCGCTGGCCGAGCTCGGCCAGCATATCGGCACCGACGAGGCCAAGCTGGCGCTGTTGCGCGAATCGGTGGACGTGGCCGGCCCGCAGCTGGAGCAGTTGCAGGAAGACAACGAGTACAAGCAGGAAGCGCTGCGCGAGGCCGAGGCACGCCTGGCCGACTGGCAGCAGCGCTGGGAATCGCATCAGCGCAATACCGCCGAAGCCTCGCGCGCCGGCGAAGTGGAGCGTACCCGCGTCGATTACCTGGACCGGCAGTCGCTGGAAGCCGAGCGCCGCCGCGAGGCACTGCAGGCCGAGCGCGCCGGGCTGGACCTGGACGCGCTGTCCGAGGCGTTCGCGCAACTGGAACTGCAGCACGAGACCCAGCGCGCCGCGCTGGACGGGCTGACCGAGCAGGTCGAGGCGCGCAAGCAGGCGGTGGCGGCGCTGCAGGACCAGCAGCGCTCGGCGCAGGCCGAACTGGCCGACGTGCGCAAGCAGGCGCAGGCCGCGCGCGGCCGGCTGTCGTCGCTGGAAACCCTGCAGCAGGCCGCGCTCGGCCAGGAGCAGGGCGCGGCGGTGGCCTGGCTGCAGGCGCGCGGGCTGGACTCGGCGGCGCGCGTGGGCGAGCGGCTCAGCGTCGAGAGCGGCTGGGAGAACGCGGTCGAAGGCGCGCTCGGGCAGTTGATCGAAGGCGTGCTGGTGGAGGCGCCGGAGACCCTGGTCGACGCCCTTGGCGAACTCGGCGAAGGCCGCATTGCCCTGGTCAGCGGCGAGGAGGCGGCCGAGACTTTCGCGCCGACCTCGCTCGCGGCCAAGGTGCAAGGCCCGATCGCGATCCGCCGGCTGCTGGCGCGGCTGCACGCGGCCGAGGACCTGGCTGCCGCGCGCGCGCTGCTGCCGCAGCTGGGCGAGGGCGATTCCATCGTCACCCGCGACGGCGCGCGCCTGGGCCAGGGCTGGTTGCGGGTGTCGCGCTCCGGCGCGGCCAAGCAGGGCGCGCTGCTGCGCGAGCGCGAGATCCAGAGCCTGCGCGGCCAGATCGAGACGCTGCAGGAGCGCGAGGCCGACCTCGAGCAGCGCCTGGGCGAACTGCGCGCGCAGTTGCTGGCCGGCGAGCAGCAGCGCGAGGACGCGCAGCGCCAGCTGTACCAGGCGCACCGCAGCGTGTCCGAACTGGCCGGGCAGTTGCAGAGCCAGCAGGGCAAGGTCGACGCCGCGCGCACCCGTATCGAGCGCATCGAACTGGAAGTCGCGCAACTGCTGGAAACCCTCGACAGCAGCCGTGAGCAGGCGCGCGAGGCGCGCTCCAAGCTGGAGGACGCGGTCACCAGCATGGGCGACCTGGAATCGGTGCGGCATGCGCTGGAAAGCGAGCGCCGCCAGCTCACCGAAGCACGCGACCTGGCCCGCGATGCCGCGCGGCGGGTGCGCGAGGCCTCGCACGCGCTGGCCCTGACCCTGGAATCGCAGCGCACCCAGATCGCCTCGCTGAGCCAGGCGCTGGAGCGCATGGGCAACCAGCGCGGGCAGCTGGACGCGCGCCTGGGCGAGCTCAGCGCGCAGTTGAACGAGGGCGACTCGCCGGTGCTGGCGCTGGAGGCCGAGCACCAGGCCGCGCTGAGCGAGCGCGTGCGCACCGACCGCGCGCTTGGCGAGGCGCGCGCGCTGCTGGACGGCATCGACAACGAACTGCGCGCGCTGGAGCAGACCCGCCAGCAGCGCGACGAACAGGCGCTGGCGCAGCGCGAGCGCATCGCCCAGCGCCGGCTCGACCAGCAGGCGCTGGTGCTCAGCGCCGAGCAGCTGTCGGCCGCTGTGGTCAAGGCCGGCTTCGTGCTCGAGGACGTGATTAACGGCCTGCCCGAACACGCCGACCCGGCCGAGTGGGAGCAGGCGGTGCAGCAGATCGATGCGCGCATGCGTCGACTGGAGCCGGTCAACCTGGCTGCGATCAGCGAGTACGGCGAGGCCGCGCAGCGCGCCGAGTACCTGGAAGCGCAGGACGTCGACCTGAACACCGCGCTGGAGACCCTGGAAGACGCCATCCGCAAGATCGACCGCGAGACCCGCGGCCGCTTCAAGGACACCTTCGACCGGGTCAATTCCGGCGTGCAGGCGCTGTATCCGCGCCTGTTCGGCGGCGGCCACGCCTACCTGGAGCTGACCGGCGAGGACCTGCTGGACACCGGCGTGGCGATCATGGCACGGCCGCCGGGCAAGCGCGTGTCCAGCATCTCGCTGCTGTCCGGCGGCGAGAAGGCGATGACCGCGGTGGCGCTGGTGTTCGCGATCTTCCAGCTCAACCCGGCGCCGTTCTGCCTGCTCGACGAGGTCGACGCGCCGCTGGACGAAGCCAACGTCGGCCGCCTGGCGGCGATGGTCAAGGAAATGAGCGAGAAAGTGCAGTTCCTGTTCGTCAGCCACAACAAGGCGACGATGGAGGCGGCGCATCAGCTCAGCGGTGTCACCATGCGCGAACCCGGCGTCAGCCGCCTGGTCAGCGTGGACCTCGAGGAGGCCGCGCGTTTGGCGGGCGCGGCCTGACGTGACATGCTAAAGGACGCGATGCGCGTGGAGGCGTTGGTCCCGGACCGCAGGCCTCGTGCGCACCTAGCAGTTGTTTTCCCCCTGTGTACCCTTGCCGGAGTAACCCCTGAATGTCCGACATGGCAATGCTACGCATCGGCATCCTCGCCGCCGGCTTGCTGTTGATTGCGGCGATCTTCCTGTTCGGCCGCCCGAAGAAACCGAGCCAGGGCCGGCGCGTGGAGCCGGCCGATCCGGCCGCGCGGCGCCGCGAGCCCTCGCTGGGCGATGCCCCGGCCACCGGCGATGACGCGCTGGCCGCACCGGGTGCGGACGGCGAGGCGCGCGAACCCGAACTGGGCCTGCCCGCGGCGGAAGCGCCGGGCGCCGAACTCGGCAAGCGGCCGAGCCAGGATTTCGACAAGATCGTCTCGCTGTACGTCGCCGCCCGCGCGGGCCAGGTGCTGCGCGGCGAGGACATCGTGGTGGCCGCGGAGAAGACCGGCCTGACCTTCGGCCACATGAACGTGTTCCACCGCCTGGTGGAAGGCCATCCCGAGCGCGGTCCGATCTTCAGCATGGCCAGCATCATGAAGCCGGGCAGCTTCGACATGGCCCACATCCGCGAGATGGAGACCCCGGCGATCGCCTTCTTCCTGACCCTGCCGGCGCCGCTGACCGCGCTCGACGCCTGGGAGAAGATGCTGCCGACCGTGCAGCGCATGGGCGAACTGCTCGACGGCGTGGTCCTGGACGACAGCCGCAACGCCCTGGGCCGCCAGCGCATCGCCCACATCCGCGACGACCTGCGCGCCTATGATCGCCAGCACCAGGCGCCGCCGTTGACGAAGGCGCCGCGCTGGTAGCTTGGGGCTGGGAATAGGGAAACGGGAATGGGGAATCGTAAAAGCGATTCCTGGTGCTGATTGCCTGTCCCTTCTCCCACCGAGAGAAGGCGCCCCCGAAGGGGGCGGATGAGGGTACGGCCGCCGAACGCCAGAACCCCTGGCTTTGACTCTTGCGAACCCTTATCCCCCAACTCTCCAAGCCTGGCGCACTGACGCCAGACTAGTGAACCGTGAACCTGTAATGGGAAGGCCAGGGCAAGACCATCCACGCCTCAGGCGCAAGGCAACCCGCTTTTACGATTCCCGATTCTTCATTCCCGATTCCCGGCCCCAAGCTACTTGCGCGCCTTCACAAACGCCTCCCGGAACCGCAGCATCTCCGCTTCGCTGCCGACGGTGACGCGGACCAGCTTCGGCCAGATCGGCCAGCTGCGGCCGACGATCACGCCTTGCTTGGCCATCGCCGCGGCGAAGGCGGCGCCGTCGCGTTTGACGTCGACCATGAAGCAGTTGGCCTGCGACGGCAGGCACTTGTAGCCCTTGCTCTGCAGCCAGGCGATGGTGGCGTCGCGGATGCGCGCGTTCTCGGCGCGGCGGGTCGGCACCAGTTGCAGGTCCTGCAGGCTGGCGATGCCGGCGGCGAGGGCGGGCACCGAGACCGGATTCTGGCCGAACGCGGCCAGCTTGGTCTGCAGCCCCGGCGCCGCCACCGCCAGGCCCAGGCGCAGACCGGCCATGCCGTACAGCTTGGAGAAGGTGCGCAGCACCAGCAGGTCCTGGCGCTGGCCGATCAGGTCGATCACCGACGGCTCTTCGCTGTAGTGCAGATAGGCCTCGTCGACCAGCAGCACGCTGGAGGCGGGCTTGTTGGCCAGCAGCCACTCGATGTCGGCGCGCTTGGTGATCGAGCCGGTCGGGTTGTTCGGATTGCACAGGCAGATCAGGCCGGCGTTCGGGTCGGCGCTGGCCATGGCCTTGACGTCGTGCGCCCCGTCGGCGCGCAGCGGGACGCGCCGCACTGGCGCGCCATGCGCGGCGGCGACATCGGCGACGGCCTCGAAGGTCGGGTCGGCTACCACCACGCCGGCGCGCGGCGAGGTGAAGGCGCGCGCGGCGCGCGCCAGCGGCTCGCTGGACCCGGGATAGACCGCGACGTGGTCGGCCGGCAGGCGCTGCTGGCCGACGAAGGCGGCGATCAGTTCGTCGGAGAGGTCGAACAGATAGCGGCCGCTGCGCGGCAGGATCGCCTGCGCCGCCGCCAGCGCTGCGGGCGCAGGACCCAGCGGGCACTCGTTGAAGTTCAGGTACACCGTGCCGGCCGCCGGCGCCACGCCGGGAGTCGTGATCGCGGCGGCGGCCGCCTTGCGCCGCGCCGCCTCCGCGACAGGCGCCAGGCCGACGGCGCCGAGCGCCAGACCGGAGGTGGCCAGGGACAGGAAGGAACGGCGCGAGACCGGTAGCGACACAGGGCTCTCCAGAGCGGGCGGGGGAGGTCACGTTAACGGGGTGTTAATGGTGGGGCAAGGGTGGTGTGGGGCGGGGATTGGGGATTTGGGATTGGCTTAAAAGCCGGGAATCGGGAATCGGGAATGGGGATTGGCAAAAGCCGGAGTGCTGACGTCGATGGCGCCGCGCGCTCCGCACCCTCGCCCCAACCCCTCTCCCGGTGGGAGAGGGGCTTCGGCGTTTCCCTTCTCCCCCCGGGAGAAGGTGCCCCGCAGGGGCGGATGAGGGTCCGGGCGAAGCCTCGCATTGCCAGATCCGCGAGAGCATTGCGCGCCCATACCCTCACCCCAACCCCTCTCCTGGTGGGAGAGGGGCTTCGGCGTTTCCCTTCTCCCTCGAGAGAAGGTGCCCCGCAGGGGCGGATGAGGGTACGACCGCCGCCGCCGTAAGAGGCCCGAGCGTTGGCATTTGCGAATCCCCAATCTCCAATCCCCAATCTCGGCCCTTAAGCCAATCCCGAATCCAAATCCCGACTCCCCCATCCCTGCCTTCCAGCTACTATCACCCCCCTCTCCGTTACCGCACTACCGCTGCGCATGACCGCGAATTCCGATCCCCAGCAGCGTGCCGCCGAGTTGCGCCAGCGCATCGACGACGCCAACCACCGCTACTACGTGCTCGACGACAACACGATTCCTGACGCCGAGTACGACGCGCTGATGCGCGAGCTGGAGGCGCTGGAGGCCGCGCACCCGGAACTGGCCAGCGCGGATTCGCCGACGCGCAAGGTTGGCGCGCGGCCGGACGGCGGCTTCCCGGAAGTGCGCCACGCGATCCCGATGCTGTCGCTCGCCAACGCCTTCGAAACCCCGGGCGTGGACGAGGACGCCGACGATCGCACGCGCTTCGCCGAAGTCGCCGATTTCGAGCGCCGCATCGAGCGCGAACTGGATCTGGCCGCGCCCGTGTTCTCGGTCGAGCCGAAGCTCGACGGCCTGGCGATCAGCCTGCGCTACGAGGACGGCGTGTTCGTGCAGGGCGCTACCCGCGGCGACGGCAGCACCGGCGAGGACGTCACCGCCAACCTGCGCCAAGTCCGCTCGGTGCCGCTGAAGCTGCGCGACCTCGGCACGCCGCCGCCGGCGGTGCTGGAGGTGCGTGGCGAGATCTACATGCCGCGCGCCGCCTTCGCCGCGTGGAACGCGCAGGCGCTGGAGCGCAACGAGAAGCTGCTGGCCAACCCGCGCAACGGCGCCGCGGGGTCGCTGCGCCAGCTCGATCCGGCGGTGACCCGGCGCCGGCCGCTGGCGTTCTTCGCCTATTCGGTGGGCGAGGTGCGCGGCCTGGAACTGCCGGAAACCCATTCGCAGACGCTGCAACTGCTGCGCGACTACGGTTTCCCGGTGGCGCCGGAGGCCGACACCGCCACTGGTTTCGACGGCCTGATCGCCTATTTCCGCCGCATCGGCGCCGCCCGCGACCGCCTGCCGTACGACATCGACGGCGTGGTCTACAAGCTCGACGACTACGACCAGCAACAGGCCATGGGCTTCGTCTCGCGCGCGCCGCGCTGGGCGCTCGCGCACAAGTTCCCGGCGCAGGAACAGTCCACCGTGCTGCGCGCGATCGAGGTGCAGATCGGCCGCACCGGCGCGGTCACCCCAGTGGCGCGGCTGGAGCCGGTGCAGGTCGCCGGCGTCACCGTCACCAACGCCACCTTGCACAACGCCGACCAGATCGCGCGGCTGGACGCGCGCGAGGGCGACACGGTGATCGTGCGCCGCGCCGGCGACGTGATCCCGGAGGTGGTACGGGTGATCGAGGAACGGCGTCCGCCCGGCACCGTGCCGTGGACGATGCCGGCGACGTGCCCGGTGTGCGGCTCGGAGCTGGTCAAGGAAGAGGACGCGGTGGCCTGGCGCTGCAGCGGCGGCCTGGCCTGCGCCGCGCAGCGCAAGGAGGCCTTGCGCCACTTCGCCTCGCGCCGCGCGCTGGACATCGAAGGCCTGGGCGAGCGCCAGGCCGACGCCCTGGTCGAGTTCGGCTTCGTGCAGTCGCTGGCCGACTTGTACGCGTTGAGCGTGGAGGACCTGGTGATGATGAAGGCGGCGCTCGACGCTGCCACGGCTGCCGACCTGCTGCAGGCGGTGGAGGACAGCAAGGGCGCACTGGCGCTGGACGCGGCCGGCCGCGCCGCGTTGGACGACGAGGCCACTCAGTGGCGGCGCGCCGATTTCCTGCGCGCGCACCTGGCGGTGGACCTGGGCGGCAGGCTGGCGACCAAGTGGGCCGAGAACCTGGTCGCCGGCATCGACGCCAGCCGCGCCACCACGCTGCCGCGCTTCCTGTTCGCGCTGGGTATCCCGCACCTGGGCGAAACCACGGCCAAGGCGCTGGCCTACTGGCTGGGCTCGCTGGCGTTCGTGCGCAGCACCCCGGCAGTGCTGTTGCAGGCCTTGCCGGACATCGGCGGCGAGGTGGCGCGCTCGATCGCGACGTTCTTCGAGCAGCCCGGCAATGCGGAAGTGGTCGATGCGCTGATCGCCGCCGGCATTCGCTTCTCCGACGAGGGCGCGCCGCCGGCGGAATTGCGCGAGCGGCTGGACCTGGCGCATCTGCTCGGCACGCTGCCGGTGGACAAGCTCGGCGGCAAGAGCGCGCAGCGCCTGGCCGCCACCTACGGCACCCTGGACGCGCTGCTGCGCGCCAACGAAAGCGGCTGGACCGGGGCCGGCCTGTCCACCGCCGGTGCCGCCAACCTGGCCGCGTACCTGGCCGATCCGGCGCAGACGCAGGCCTTGCTGGAGGCCGAGGCGGCGATGCGACGCCTGCTCGATGCCGCGCCGGCGCAGACGCAGCGCCGCGCCGGTCCGCTGGACGGGCAGACCGTGGTCCTGACCGGCACGCTGACCGCGCTGACCCGCGACGAGGCCAAGGCGCAACTGGAGGCGCTGGGCGCCAAGGTGGCCGGCAGCGTGTCGAAGAAGACGGCGTTCGTGGTTGCCGGCGAAGCCGCCGGCTCCAAGCTCGACAAGGCGCAGGAACTGGGCGTGGCGGTGTGGGACGAGGCGCAGTTGCTGGCGTTCCTGCAGTCGCCGGGGCAGGGCGCATGAGCGCGCCTGGCATGGTGCAGGAAGAACTGCGCTGGCGCACCGCCGGCACGGCCGACCAGCCGGCCCTGCTGGCGATGCTGCAGGCGTTCTACGCCGAAGACGGCATCGCCTTCGATGCCGAGCGGGTGACGCGCGGCCTGCAGGCGCTGCTGGCGCAGCCGGCACTGGGCGAGGCGCTGTTGTGGCTGGCGCCGGACGGTGCGGTGGTCGGCTATGCGCTGATCACCGCCTGCTTCAGCGTCGAACTGGGTGGGCGCTATCTGCTGCTCGACGAGTTGTACCTGGGCCCGGCCGCGCGCGGCCGCGGCTGGGGCCGGCGCGCGGTGGCGCTGGTCGAGGCGCGCGCCCGCGCGCTGGGCGTGGATGTGCTGCGGATGGAGGTCAACCACCACAACACCGCAGCCAAGCGTCTGTACCTGGGACTGGGCTACCGCGACGACGCGCGCGACCAACTGAGCCGCCGGCTCGACATGGCGCCCTGATGGACCTGCTGTCCACCCTGCAGTTGCGCGCCCGGCTCAATGCCGCCATCCGCGCCTTCTTCGCTGCGCGCGGCGTGCTGGAAGTGGAGACGCCGATGCTGTCGGCGGCCGGCAATACCGAGCCGAACATCGACAGCTTCCAGACCCGCTTCAGCGGCCACGTCGATGCCGGCCCGGCATTGCGCTGGCTGCGCACCTCGCCCGAGTACCCGCTGAAGCGGCTGCTCGCTGCCGGCATCGGCGACTGCTACGAACTCGGACGGGTGTTCCGCAACGGCGAGGCCGGCGGCCGCCACAATCCCGAGTTCACCATGCTCGAGTGGTACCGGATCGGCTGGGATCACCGGCAGTTGATCGAGGAGACCGTGGAGCTGGTGCGCACCGCGCTGGCCCTGGTCGGGCGCAGCGCCACGCTGCAGGTGCTCAGCTACCGCGCGCTGTTCCTGCAGGGGCTGGAGCTGGATCCGTTTGCCGCGCCACTGGAGGCGCTGCAGCAGCCGTTGCGCGATATCCGCATCGACGCCGAGGGCCTGGGCCGCGACGACTGGCTGGACCTGCTGATGACCCATCGCCTGCAGCCCGCGTTCCCCGCCGACCGCCTTACCGTGGTCCATGACTGGCCGGCCAGCCAGTGCGCGCTGGCGCGGGTCCGCGCTGGCGAGCCGCCGGTGGCCGAGCGCTTCGAGCTGTACCTGGGCGGTTACGAACTGGCCAATGGCTATCACGAGCTCAACGATGCCGCCGAGCAGCGCCGGCGTTTCCTGCGCGACCATGCGCTGCGCCAGGCGCGCGGCGCGGTGCTGCCGCCGCTGGACGAACGCCTGCTGCAGGCGCTGCCGTCGCTGCCCGATTGCGCCGGTGTGGCGGTGGGCGTGGACCGGCTGCTGATGGCGATGCGCGGCACCGCGCAGATCGGCGATGTGCTCGCCTACGATTTCGCGCATGCCTGAACCGGCCGTCACGCGCTGTCGCGGCGCGTTGTTGCGTTGTCCACACCGATGATGGTTTGATCGGGCACGGCATGCGCACGCCGCGCGCCAGCAGGTCTTCGTTGTTCAGGTTCTAGGCATAGGGGCAGAGCCAAGCATGAAGTGGGCGTACGGGCTCGGTGGCTGGTGTTGGCTGGGATTGGCGGCAAGCGTGTGGCCGATGCCGTCGCCGGCGCAGAACGCCGATGCGTACGACGCGGCGGTGGTGCGCTGCGAATCGCGCGACATGACCTGGGTGCACTGCCCGATGCCGACCGCGCAGGGCGTGCAACTGGTGCGGCAACTGTCCGACAACGACTGCATCCGCGGCAGCGAGTGGGGCTCGGACGCCACCGGCGTGTGGGTGACCCTGGGCTGTCGCGCCGAATTCCGCCCCAATCCGGGGGAGGCGCCGCGCAGCGCCATGCGCCGCGTGCTGCGCTGCGAGTCCGATGGTCGCCTGGAGAGTTGCCCGGTGATGCTGCGCGGCGCGCCGGTGCGGCTGATGCGCCAGCTTTCGTCGGTGCCGTGCCGCGAGGAGCGCAGCTGGGGCGTGCGCCGCAACGAGATCTGGGTTGCGCGCGGCTGCCGCGGCGAGTTCGAGATCGGTGCCGCCGACGGATCCGGATTCCCCGCCGGTCCGCGGCCGGTGCTGTGCGAATCCAAGGGCAAGGCCCGGCGCCGCTGCGGGGTCAGTGTGCAGGACCATGTCGAGCTGCGCCGGCAGCTGTCCGGCGCCGCCTGCGTGCAGGACGACAGCTGGGGCTGGGACCGCGACGGCATCTGGGTCGACAAGGGCTGCCGCGCCGAGTTCAGCGTCAACTGAGCGCAGTGCCGCGGCGCCGCGCCGTCCTCAATCCGCAATCGCCGGCGTTTACAATGGAGCGATGAACGCCGCCCTCGATATCGATTACGCCCGCTACGACCATATCCGCCCGATCCTGTGGACCGGCGACGCACTGGAACTGCTGGACCAGCGCAAGCTGCCGTTCGCGGTGGAGCATGTGCGCTGCAGCGACAGCGACCAGGTCGCCGCGGCGATCCATGCCCTGGCCGTGCGCGGCGCGCCGGCGATCGGCATCGCCGCCGGCTGGGGCACGGTGCTGGCCGCGCGCGAGGTGCAGGCCGACAACGGTGCCGAGGCGCTGCTGAAGCTGGAGCCGGCCCTGCAGCGGCTCAATGCCGCGCGGCCGACCGCGGTCAACCTGGCCTGGGCGCTGGCGCGCATGCGCACGGCGCTGGGCGCGGCCGGCAGCGACTGGCGCTCGGTGCTGGAGCGCGAGGCGCAGGCGATCGCCGAAGAGGATCTGGCCGCCAACCGGCACATGGGCGCGCTCGGCGCCGGCCTGATCGCCGCCGGCAGCGGCGTGCTCACCCACTGCAACACCGGCTCGCTGGCCACCGCCGGTTTCGGCACCGCGCTGGGCGTGATCCGCGCCGGCGTCGCGCAGCAGCGCATCGCCAAGGTGTTCGCCGGCGAGACCCGGCCCTGGCTGCAGGGCGCGCGGCTGACCGTGTGGGAACTGCAGCAGGACGGCATCGACGCGACGCTGATCGCCGACTCGGCGGCCTCGCACCTGATGAAGACCGGGGCGGTGCAGTGGGTGATCGTCGGCGCCGACCGCATCTGCGCCAACGGCGACACCGCCAACAAGATCGGCACCTACCAGCTGGCGATCGCCGCGCGCCACCATGGGGTCAGGTTCATGGTGGTGGCGCCGTCGTCCACCGTGGACATGGACACCGCCGACGGTGCGCAGATCGAGATCGAGCAGCGCGATCCGGGCGAACTGTTCGGCGTCGGCGGCACGCGCACCGTGGCCGACGGCATCGCCGCCTGGAACCCGGTGTTCGACGTGACCCCGGCGACGCTGATCGATGCCATCGTCACCGAGCGCGGGGTGATCGAGCAGCCGGACCTGGCGCGCATGCGCGCCGCCTTCGGCGGCTGAGCGCCAGGGCGGCGCCACAGCGCCCGGCAAACCCGGCCGACGGCGCGCAAGTGCTTGTTCGCGCCGGCAAAAACCGGGCAATCGGGCGCCCGTCATGATAGAATCCGGCGGTTCGATCGACCGCCGTGCGCCCTAGGCGTGCGGCCGCGGCGGGCCCGCCTGTCGTGGGCCGGCGTCGTGGTCGATCCGCCACCAGACTTACGGAACCCGAATGGCAGAATCCGCCAAGGAAATCATCCAGGTCAACCTGGAAGACGAGATGCGCAAGAGCTACCTCGATTACGCCATGAGCGTGATCGTGGGGCGTGCCCTCCCGGATGCGCGCGACGGCCTCAAGCCGGTGCATCGCCGCGTGTTGTTCGCGATGAACGAGTTGGGCGCGCACAGCAACAAGCCCTACTACAAGTCGGCGCGTATCGTCGGCGACGTCATCGGTAAGTACCACCCGCACGGCGACCAGTCGGTGTACGACACCCTGGTGCGCATGGCGCAGCCGTTCTCGCTGCGCTACATGATGGTGGACGGGCAGGGTAACTTCGGCTCGGTCGACGGCGATTCCGCGGCGGCGATGCGTTACACCGAGGCGCGCATGTCGCGGCTCGCGCACGAGATGATGGCCGACATCGACAAGGAAACCGTCGATTTCCAGCCCAACTACGACGAGAAGGAACAGGAACCGTCGGTGATGCCGACGCGCTTCCCGAGCCTGCTGGTCAACGGCTCGGCCGGCATCGCGGTGGGCATGGCCACCAACATCCCGCCGCACAACCTGACCGAGTCGATCAATGCCTGCCTGGCGCTGATCGACAACCCGCAGATCGATGTCGACGGGCTGATGGAACACATCCCGGGCCCGGATTTCCCGACCGCGGGCATCGTCAACGGCACCACCGGCATCGTCGCCGGCTACCGCACCGGCCGCGGCCGCGTGCGCATGCGCGCCAAGGCCGAGATCGAGATCCAGGACAACGGCCGCGAAGCGATCGTGGTCACCGAGATCCCGTACCAGGTCAACAAGGCGCGGCTGATCGAGAAGATCGCCGAGCTGGTCAAGGAAAAGAAGCTCGAGGGCATCAGCGAGCTGCGCGACGAGTCCGACAAGGACGGCATGCGCATCTACATCGAGGTCAAGCGCGGCGAAGCCGCCGACGTGGTGCTGAACAACCTGTACCAGCAGACCCAGATGGAGTCGGTGTTCGGCATCAACATGGTGGCGCTGGTCGACGGCCGCCCGCAGCTGCTGAACCTCAAGCAGATGCTGGAGGCGTTCGTTCGCCACCGCCGCGAAGTGGTGACCCGCCGCACCATCTTCGAACTGCGCAAGGCGCGCGCGCGTGCGCACATCCTGGAAGGCCTGACCGTCGCGCTCGCCAACATCGACGAGATGATCGAGCTGATCAAGACCTCGGCGAACCCGAACGAGGCGCGCGAGCGCATGCTGGCCAAGACCTGGCAGCCGGGCCTGGTCGGCGCGCTGCTCAGTGCAGCCGGCGCCGAGGCCTCGCGCCCGGAAGACCTGCCAAGCGGCGTCGGCCTGGTCGGCGGCGGCTACCAGCTGACCGAAGTGCAGGCCACGCAGATCCTGGAAATGCGCCTGCACCGCCTGACCGGCCTGGAGCAGGAGCGCCTGACCGAGGAATACAAGCAGCTGCTGGAAGCGATCGCCGGGCTGATCCGCATCCTGGAAAACCCGGACGTGCTGCTGCAGGTGATCCGCGAAGAGCTGGTCAACATCCGCGAGGAATACGGCGATGCGCGCCGCACCGAAATCCGCCACAGCGAAGAGGATCTGGACATCCTCGACCTGATCGCGCCGGAAGACGTGGTGGTGACCCTGTCGCATGCCGGCTACGCCAAGCGCCAGCCGGTCAGCGCCTACCGCGCGCAGCGCCGCGGCGGCCGCGGCCGCAGCGCGGCGGCGACCAAGGAAGAGGATTTCATCGACCAGCTGTGGCTGGTCAACACCCACGACACGCTGCTGACCTTCACCAGCAGCGGCAAGGTGTTCTGGTTGCCGGTACATCAGTTGCCCGAGGCCGGACCGAATGCGCGCGGCCGCCCGATCGTCAACTGGATTCCGCTGGAGAACGGCGAGCGCGTGCAGGCGGTGCTGCCGGTACGTGAGTACGCCGAAGGCCGCTACGTGTTCTTCGCCACCCGCAACGGCATGGTCAAGAAGACCCCGCTGAGCGAGTTCGCGTTCCAGCGCAAGATCGGCAAGATCGCGATCAACCTGGACGAGGGCGACGCGCTGGTCGGCGTGGCGCTCACCGACGGCGAGCGCGACGTGCTGCTGTTCGCCTCCAACGGCAAGACCGTGCGCTTCTCCGAGCGGCCCAAGGACGACGAGGCCGATGATGCGGTCATCGACGACACCGGTGCCGACGAAAGCGCCGCGGCCGACGACGAGGTGGCGGGCGAGGAGGGCGACGAGGCCCGCGGCGCGCGGCGCAAGAGCCGCGGCGGAGTCAAGCCGACCGGGCGCAGCAGCCGCGGCGTGCGCGGCATCCGCCTGGCCAAGAGCGAGTACGTGGTCAGCCTGATCGTGGCCGAGCCGGCCGTGGGCCAGGACGAGGACGCCGACGATGTCGACGCCGCCGCCGACACCGAGGTCGAGGCCGAGGCGCGCAACGGCGACGAGGCCGATGCCTACATCCTCACCGCGACCGAGAACGGCTACGGCAAGCGCACCCCGCTGGGCGAGTATCCGCGCAAGGGGCGCGGTACCCAGGGCGTGATCGGCATCCAGACCAGCGAGCGCAACGGCAAGCTGGTCGGTGCGGTGCTGTTGAGCACGCGCGACGAAGTGCTGCTGATCTCCGACGGCGGCACCCTGGTGCGCACCCGCGCCTCGGAAATCTCCCGCGTCGGCCGCAACACCCAGGGCGTGACCCTGATCCGCCTGTCCAAGGGCGAGAAGCTGCAGGCGGTGGAACGCCTGGATGGCTCGCTGGTCGAGGAGGACGCGCTGCCGGGCGAGGATGGCGTCGCCGAATCCGCTGGCGAGGCGGCACCGCCGCAGGAGTGATCCGCGCCTGAGCGAACGACGACGCCGGCCTCGTGCCGGCGTCGTCGTTTTCGGGGATGGCGCGTGACGCGGCGGGCGTGTCCGCGTGCGGCGCACGCGTGCCGTGCCAAGGCGGTTCCATGCGTCCGGATGACGATGTCGGATCGCCGCTGGGGGCGATACACAAGCGGCGTGACGCCCAGGTCGGCGCCGGGTCACGAGGACCGCAACGTTGCGTGTCAGCGTGTGTCATCGAGAAACGCATCACGTTCACTTGCTGCTTGGGATAAGGATGCGCGGCGCGCGTGCGCCGCTGCCACGTCGGATGTTCCGCGTGGCCGTGTCCTGCAAGGAGTGGCAATGAATGCATTCGAACAAACGCAGCGTCGCGGCGGCTGGCCGCTGCGCCTGCTCGGCGGCGCCTGCGCGCTGATCGGCGTGGTGCTGGCGGCCGGCGGCGCCTGGCTGCTGGCGCTGGGCGGGTCCTGGTACTACCTGGTCGCCGGCCTCGGTCTGGCGATTTCCGGCGTGCAGCTGTGGCGCGCGCGGCGCAGCGGCGCGTTGTGGTTCGCCGCGACCTTCCTGCTGTCCCTGCTGTGGGCGGCATGGGAGTCGGGCACCGATTATTGGCGCTGGGTGCCGCGCATGGGCCTGATGGTGTTCCTGGCGTTGTTGCTGGCGCTGCTGCTGCCGCGGCTGGACCGGCCGTTCTCGCGCACGCTGTCGCGCGCGCTCGCCGCGGTGCTGGCCCTGGTGTTCGTCGGCGCGTTCGCGCTGGCGTTCCTGCCGTACGGCGTGACCGAGGCCGACGGCACGCTGGCGCATGCGGCCGGGATGGCCGCGGCGCTGGCGACCCCGCGCGCCGGCGCGCAGCCGGCCGATGCGCCCGCCGATGCCGACTGGGCCGCCTACGGCCGCGACAACGCCGGCAGCCGCTACACGCCGTTGCGCCAGATCGCCCCGGGCAACGTGGCGCAACTGCGCACCGCCTGGACCTTCCGCACCGGCGACCTGCCGGACAAGCGCTGGGGCGCGGAGACCACGCCGCTGAAGATCGGCGACAGCCTGTATCTGTGCAGCGCACGCAACCAACTGATCGCCCTGGATGCGCGCAGCGGCCGGGAACGCTGGCGCTACGACCCCAAGGTGGCGGACAAGGCGATCCCGTACACCGCCGCCTGCCGCGGCGTCAGCTACTACGCGGTGCCCGATGGCCAGCCGACGGCGTCGGCCGCGTGCCGCCATCGCATCATCGAAGGCACCCTGGACGGGCGCCTGATCGCGGTCGATGCGGCCGACGGCAAGCCCTGCGAGGACTTCGGCCAACACGGCCAGGTCGACATCACCGTCGGCATGGGCGAGACGCCGCCGGGTTACGTGTCGATCAATTCGCCGCCGACCATCGTGCGCGGGGTGGTCGTGACCGGGCACCAGGTGCTGGATGGACAGAAGCGCTACGAGCCGTCCGGCGTGATCCAAGGCTTCGACGCGGTGACCGGTGCGCTGCGCTGGGCCTGGGACATGACCCATCCGGACTGGGCCGGCGCGCCGCCGCCGGGGCAGACCTGGACCCGCGGTACGCCCAATATGTGGACCAGCGCGGCCGGCGACGAACAACTCGGCTACGTGTACCTGCCGATGGGCAATTCCTCGGCCGATTACTGGAGCAGTTCGCGCACCCCGCAGGAAGACCGCTATGCGACCTCGCTGGTTGCGCTGGACGTCACCACCGGCAAGCCGGTGTGGAATTTCCAGACCACCCATATCGACGTGTGGGACTACGACCTGGGGTCGCAACCGACCCTGCTGGATTTCCCGCACGACGGCAAGAGCGTGCCGGCGGTGCTGCTGCCGAGCAAGCAGGGCGAGCTGTATGTGCTCGACCGGCGCACCGGTACACCCCTGGTCGGGGTCGAGGAACGCGCGGTGCCGGGCGGCGGCGTGGAACCGCAGCGCCGCGCCAAGACCCAGCCGTTCTCGCTGTACCACTCGCTGCGCAAGCGCGACCTGACCGAGCGCGACATGTGGGGCATGACCCCGATCGACCAATTGGTGTGCCGCATCCAGTTCCGCAGCGCCAGCTACAAGGGCATCTACACACCGCCGGAAGCCGACCGCCATTCGATCGAGTATCCCGGCTACAACGGCGGCTCGGACTGGGGCAGTGTGGCGGTGGACCCGCAGCGCGGGGTGGTCGTCGCCAACTACAACGACATGCCCAACTACAACCTGCTGGTGCCGCGCGCCAAGGCCGACAAGATGGGCTGGGCGCCGCGCGATCAGGTGCGCGGCGACAGCGGCGGCGCCGAGGGCGCGGGCGATCCGCAGGCGGGCACGCCGTACGCGATCAACGTCAACGCCGGCTGGCGGCTGCCGTTCACCGGGCTGCTGTGCAAGCAGCCGCCCTACGGCGGCATCCGCGCGATCGACCTGGCCAGCGGCAAGACGCTGTGGGACCGTCCGTTCGGCAGCGCGCGCGGCAACGGCCCGTTTGGCATCCACTCCGGCTTGCCGATCGAGATCGGCACGCCAAACAACGGCGGCGCCGTGGTCAGCGCCAGCGGCCTGATCTTCATCGCCGCGGCCACCGACGACATGATCCGCGCGATCGACCTGGCCAGCGGCAAGACCCTGTGGCAGGCCAAGCTGCCCGCCGGCGGCCAGGCCACGCCGATGGTGTACGCGGTCGACGGCCGCGAGTACCTGGTCATCGTCGCCGCGGGCCATCACTTCATGGAGACCAAGCGCGGCGACTACGTGATCGCCTACGCGCTGCCGCCGGCAAAGTGAGGCGGATTGTCGCTGCGAGGTCGCGATGCGGCTTCGCGGCGGCGGGACGGGTGGGCGCGGGAGGGGCGTCTTCGGTCGCTCTGCCTGCCGCCCAGCGAGCAGCGTTGCGTCGCGATGCGTCCGCGCGAGGCATGGGCGATTCGCGCCTTGTAGGTAGGAGTGGCTTCAGCCGCGACAGGTTTTCCCCGGGAACGCCTGTCGCGGCCGAAGCCGCTCCTGCGAGACACGCTAGTGCCGGCGGCGCAGCGCTACCGCGGAGGGGCAGGCATGGCAATTGACGCCTGCCCCCGCCATGTCACGCCTGCCAAACAGGGCGGCGCTTACTCCAACTGGTCACGCGCGAACGCCGCGTCCAGCGCCTCCATCGCATCGCGTGGCTTGAGCTTGGCGGCCTTCTCGAACGCCGCGGCGGCGTCCGCTTCGCGCTTGTCGCCATACAGCAACAGCAACACGTTGGCGTGTTCGATGTGGGCGATCGGCGCGTCCGGCACCAACTTCAGCGCCTGCTGGATGTGCTGTTCGGCGGTGGCGGCCTTGGCCCCGTAGGTCAGGCCGCCGATCATCGCGCCGACCTTGCCGATGATCTCGGCGTGGTACAGGGCCAGCGCCATGTGCGCCTCGGCATGCTTGGGCTCCAGCTCCAGCGCCGCTTCCAGTGATGCCCGTACCTTGCCAGCGATGCCTTGTTTGAGCGCCTTGACGATGCTCAGGCCCTGGCTGTAGCGGCCCAGCGCGAAGGCGTGGCGGTAGTGGCTGTTGGCCTCGTCCGGCAGTGCGGCGATCGCCGCCTCGGCCAGTGCCGCGGCCTGCTGCAGCCGCTGCAATTGCGTTTTTTCGTCGTCGACCAGATAGCCGGCGTGGATGCCGATCGCCTTGACCGCGACCGAGGCGCCGAACACGCCCAGTGCCTTGCCGCCCTCGTAGGCCTGCTGGAACTGCCCGTGGTGGAAGGCCCGCCAGGCCTCGATCAGCGCCGCCGACAGGGTCTGCGCATCGTGGCCCTTGCCGGCCTTGCCGGCGGCGTCCAGCAGCGCCTGCGCATGGGCCGGATCGGGGTAGGGCTCGCGGTCGCCGGCGTGCAACTTGGGCCAGGCCTTCTTCAGCGCATCGCCAGCGTAGGCGTAGCCCTTGGCGTCGTACGGAAACGGCGCCCACGCGCCCGATGTTGCAGCCATGCGGATCTCCCTGTGCGGCGCCGGGCCACGGCGTCCGCGCCGAGCATGGCGCGGGCGCCGGCGCGTGGCAAGGGTGGCGGCGGATAGTGTGTTTGCTCAAGCCGCCGGCGCCAGCATGGCGCGCATCGGGGCCACGTCGGCCCAGTTGGAGATCGTGCGATGGCGACCAAGAAGCGTTCCACCTCCGCGCTGCGGCCGGACCGGCTGAACCCGCGGCACCTGTGGCTGGCCGGGCTGGGCGTGGTCGCGCTGACCCGCAAGCGCGCGCTGGCCGCGGCGGCCGATGCCGCGCAGGGCGCGGCGACGCTGCGCGGGCAGGTGCAGCCGCTGAGCGCCGAGGTCGAGGCGCGCCTGCAACCGGTGCTGGTCAAGCTGGGGCTGCAGCCGCGCCCGCACCCGCGCAAGCGCGCGGCCACCGGCAAGCACGCCGCCAAGAAGCGCGTCGTCAAGAAGCCGGCCGGCAAACGCACGGCGAGCGCGGGCAGGGCACGCCGCACCGGCGCCTGACCTGGCGTGTGCCACGGCGCGCAGCGGCAGGCGCGCTCGGGCATACTCGGCCGCGTCGACCCGACCCGAGGCAACAGCGTCATGCAGATCCGGCCCGCCACGCGCGACGATGCTGCCGCCATGGTGGCGGTGCAGAACGCCATCTTCGCCGCCGGCCTGCGCAAGGCGCCGACCGACCTGGCGACGGTCTGCGCGACCTACCTGACGCATCCCGACCGCATCCAGTGCGTGCTGGCCGAGGACGCCGACGGTGCGGTCCTCGGCTTTCAGTCGCTGCGGATCGCCCGTCCCGGCAATGCCTACGACGTTGCCGACGGCTGGGGCATCATCGGCACCCACGTCGATCCGCGCGCCGCGCGCCGTGGCGTCGGCAGTGCACTGTTCCGGGCTACCTGTGCGGCGGCGCGCAACGCCGGGCTGACCCGGATCGACGCCAGCATCGCCGCCGACAATGCGCTCGGGCAGGCGTACTACGACGCCGTCGGCTTTCGTACCTATCGCGAGCCGCCAGGCCTGGTGTGCAAGGTCTACGTGCTCGACGGCGCCACGACCGACGGCTGAGCGCGGTTGCGCCACGTGCGTTTGCGCGCGGGGGCAGGGTGTCTCAATCCAGATAGGCGTCCATCAGCGCGGCCAGGTGCGCGCGTTCGATCTCGCGCAGGAACGGCGCGATCAGGCGCATCACCTGCACGATGCCGTGGCGGATCGCCACCTGCTCGTCCTTCTCACCGCGTGCGGCCGCGTAGTTGAGCCAGAACGTGGCCACCACCAGCGCATTGGTGGCCACGCCCTCCAGCTCCTGAGGACTGGCGCGCATCGCCCCGGTCTGCGCCAGCCCCTGGAACACCGCCTGCACGCTGGCGTCGGCGCGGCGCAGGATGCGCGCGAAGCGCAGGCGCAGGCGCCGGCTGCGGCTGAGGATCTCGACCAGGTCGCGGTACAGGAAGCGGTAGTCCCAGATGCACTCGAACACCAGGTGCAACTGCAGCCAGATGTCTTCCAGCCCGGGCAGGCGCGCGCTCGGCAACGCCAGCGCCGCGTCCATGCGCTCCTCGTAGCGCGCGAACAGGTGCTCGATGATGTCGTCCTTGTTGCGGAAGTGGTAGTACAGATTGCCGGGGCTGATCTCCAGCTCGTCGGCGATGTGGTTGGTGGTGACGTGCGGCTCGCCCTGTGCGTTGAACATCGCCAGGGCGGTCTCGAGGATGCGCCGCCGGGTGTCGCGGGCCATCAGGCCAGCAGCTTCTTCACCAGGTCCACGTACTTCTTCTGCGCGTCGGCCTGCGGCATGCCCTTGAGCTTGGCCCAGGCCTCGTACTTGGCGGTGCCGACAAAGTCGAAGAAGCCTGGCTTGGCGCCGCTCACGTCGCCCTCCGAGCCTTGCTTGTACAGCGCATACAGCCGCAACAGGGTGTCGTTGTCGGGGCGCTCGGCGCGCTGCTTGATGTCCTGGACCGCTTTCTCGAAGGCCGCCTTGCTGTCCGCCATGATCCCGCTCCGCCCTGACCGGCAGGCATCACAGCACGGGCGACCGGCCGGGTCAACGCGGGCCGCGGACGGCCATGCCGGCGGCCGTCGGTGCGGACACCGCCGTCACAGCATCGACAGTGCGTCGATCTGGTGGCTCTCGGCGATGCGTTCGTGCGCGTGCGCGGCCTGTTCCTGCGCGGCCTGCGCCTGCCGTGCCAGCGAGGCCTTGGCTGCGATCGACCGGATCGCATCGGTGACTTCGGCCAGCGGCACTTGCGTGCTGAGTCGTTGGAAGGTGTCGCGGCTGTTGTAGCCGGAGCCATCGCGCAGGTACTGCTCGTACATGGTCAGCAGTTCGGTGCAGGCCGCGGTCAGGGTTTCCATGTTGTTGCGGGCCAGCGCATGGCCGACCTGGTCGAGATTGTGCAGGCAGTCCGAGAGCCAGTGCAGGTCGTAGCGTGCGCTGGCCGGTTCCGGTCCGTTGTGGCCGCGGCTGTAGGCGCTGTAGCGGCGGATGCTGCGCGCCACCCGCGCGACGTGCGCGAGCAGGGTGCCGACTTCGTCGGCGATGTCGATCTGCGCCAGGGCGATGGTCGACGGCGGCGCGACCGGGGCCGGGGCGGGCGCCACCTTCGAGGTTGCGGTCGCAGGCGCATTGGTAGGCGCGGCGGTGGCGGACGCGGCCGCCGCGGGTGCCGCCTCGTATTCGTAGGTCGCGCGCAGGCGCTCGTGGTCCTGACGCAGCGTCTCCAGCTCCTGCGCGCTGGCGGCGGCCTGCGCCTTCAGCTGGCTCAGCGCCGCCTGATACCGCGCGATGGCCTCCTTCGCAGTCGCGTCGCGTCGATAGGCATGCCCCAGACGCTGGAACAAGCCATGCGCGAACGCGGTGGCAACGGCAGCCCACAGCGCCACGGCAGGAGTGAGGTAGATCAGGATGCCCATGCAGGCTCCTTGAAACGATGCATCCCTTGTCGGCGTGGCGCGGCCGATCTTGAGGGTGCATCGTCGGAGCGGTGACGCAGTTCCGGTTTGGCGCCTGGTGCACCCGGTCGCCGCCTCCGGGCGGCGGCCGGGTGCGGGCTCAGCGCAGGATGCCCGGCAGGTCCAGGTGCTTCTCGCGGGCGCACTCCAGGGCGATGGGGTAGCCGGCGTCGGCGTGCCGCATCACGCCGGTGGCCGGGTCGTTCCACAGCACGCGGGCGATGCGCTTGGCCGCCGCCTCGGTGCCGTCGCAGACGATGACCATGCCGGCATGCTGCGAGAACCCCATGCCGACGCCGCCGCCGTGGTGCAGCGACACCCAGGTGGCGCCGCTGGCGGTGTTGAGCAGGGCGTTGAGCAGCGGCCAGTCGGAGACCGCGTCCGAGCCATCGGCCATCGCTTCGGTCTCGCGGTTGGGCGAGGCGACGCTGCCGCTGTCCAGGTGGTCGCGGCCGATCACCACCGGCGCCTTCAGTTCGCCCTTGGCGACCATCTCGTTGAACGCCAGGCCCAGGCGATCGCGGTCGCCCAGGCCGACCCAGCAGATCCGCGCCGGCAGGCCCTGGAACTGGATCTTCTCGGCGGCCATGTCCAGCCAGCGATGCAGGTGCGGGTTGTCGGGAATCAGTTCCTTGACCTTGGCATCGGTCCTGGCGATGTCTTCCGGGTCGCCGCTCAGCGCCGCCCAGCGGAACGGGCCGACGCCGCGGCAGAACAGCGGGCGGATGTAGGCGGGGACGAAGCCCGGGAAGTCGAAGGCATTGGCTACACCTTCTTCCAGCGCCATCTGCCGCAGGTTGTTGCCGTAGTCCACGGTCGGCACGCCCAGGGCATGGAAGCCGAGCATGGCGCGGATGTGGTTGGCCATCGAAGCGCGCGCGGCCTGTTCCACCTCCTTGGGCGCGGAGACGCGCTTGGCGTCCCACTGCTCGACCGTCCAGCCCTGCGGCAGGTAGCCGTTGACCGGGTCGTGCGCGGAGGTCTGGTCGGTCAGCAGGTCCGGCTTGACCCCGCGCGCCAGCAGTTCGGCGAGCACGTCGGCGACGTTGCCGAGCAGGCCGACCGAGCGCGGCGTCTTCGCCGCGCAGGCGTCGGCGATCAGGCGCAGCGCCTCGTCCAGCGAATCGGTCCAGGTGTCCAGGTAGCCGGTGCGCAGGCGCATGTCGATGCTGCTCTTGCGGCATTCCACCGCCAGGCACGAGGCGCCGGCCATCACCGCGGCCAACGGCTGCGCGCCGCCCATGCCGCCGAGGCCGCCGGTGAACAGCCATTTGCCGCTCAGGTCGCCGCCGTAGTGCTGCCGGCCCATTTCCACGAAGGTCTCGTAGGTGCCCTGGACGATGCCCTGCGCGCCGATGTAGATCCAGCTGCCGGCGGTCATCTGGCCGTACATGGCCAGGCCTTTCTTGTCCAGTTCGTTGAAGTGGTCCCAGTTGGCCCAGCGCGGCACCAGGTTGGAGTTGGCGATCAGCACGCGCGGCGCATCGGCGTGGGTGCGGAACACGCCCACCGGCTTGCCCGACTGCACCAGCAGGGTCTGGTCGTCGTCCAGGCGCTTGAGCGTCTCGACGATGGCGTCGAAGCTCTCCCAGTCGCGTGCGGCGCGGCCGATGCCGCCGTACACCACCAGTTCCTGCGGGCGCTCGGCCACGTCCGGATGCAGGTTGTTCATCAGCATGCGCAACGGCGCTTCGGTCAGCCAGCTCTTGGCGGTGAGGGCGCTGCCGGTGGGCGCTTGGATGGTGCGGGTGGCGTCGAGGCGGGTCATGCGGGAATCCTCAGGTGGATGCGCGGAAGGCGGAACGCGATGCGCGCGCGTCAGTCGGCGGCGCGGGCGGATGCGGCGGGGCTGCGGGCGAAGTCGAGGCAGGCCTGCAGCACCTGCTGCAGCACCGCGCGCAGCGGCGCGGCGTGGTCGGGTTGCCAGGGCGAGGGCCAGTTGGCGGGGGCGACCGCCTCAGGCTCGTGCATGTAGCCGCGGCAGGCCAGCTCCATCTGGATCGCGTGCACGCCATCGGCCGGCGCACCGTGGTGGCGGGTGCTCCAGCCGCCCTTGAAGCGGCCGTTGCGCACCTGGCTGAAGCCGCTGCCGGCGCAGACGCGTTCGACCGCATCGGTCAGCGCCGCCGCGCAACTGGTCTCCACCGCACCGGAGGCGCCGGCGCTGCCGATGTTGAACTGCGGCAACTCGCCCTCGAACAGGTGCGGGATGCGCGAGCGGATCGAATGCGCGTCGTACACCACGATCGCCGGGTGCAGGGCGCGCAGGCGCGCGATCTCCGCCTCCAGCGCGGCGTGGTACGGCGCGAACCAGCGCGTGCGGCGCGCGTCGATCTCGGCCGCATCCGGCTCGGCGCCGGGCCGGTACAGCGGCTGCGCGTCGAAGGTGGTCAGCGGGCACAGCCCGGTGGTGTTCTGCCCGGGATACAGCGACACCCCGGCCGGATCGCGGTTGACGTCGATCACCGAGCGCGAGATCGCGGTGCGCACGGTGGTTGCGCCGAGTGTCCTGGCGAAGTCGTACAGCAGGTGCACCCACCAGTCGGCATCGCGCTGCGCCAGCCACGGCGAGACGAAGCGGTCGGTCAGCGCCTCCGGCAGCTCGGTGCCGGTATGCGGGAAGCTGAGAATCAGCGGCGCATCGCCGCGGTGCACAGTGAGCCAGTCGGGCAGGGATGTCATACGGCCTCGCGCGTTGTGCTTGTCGTAGGAGCGGCTTCAGCCGCGCGGGGCATTACCCGGTAACGCCCGTCGCGGCTAAAGCCGCTCCTACAAGGGTCTCATCAGATCAAGCACTCGCCTCGGGCAAGCGCATCCCCACCGCCGCGGCCAGCGCGCCGTCGCGCACCAGTGCGGTGGCGGCGAGCATGTCCGGGTGGAAGTAGCGGTCGTCCTGCAGTGCCGGTACACGGGTGCGCAGCAGCGCGCGCGCCGCTTCCAGTGCGGCGCTGGAGCGCAGCGGCGCGTGGAAATCGCAGCCCTGCGCGGCCGCCAGCAATTCGATGCCGACCACGTTGGCCGCGTTCTCGGCCATCGGCAGCAGCCGGCGCGCGCCGTGCGCGGCCATCGATACGTGGTCTTCCTGGTTGGCCGAGGTCGGGATCGAGTCGACGCTGGCCGGATAGGCGCGTTGCTTGTTCTCCGACACCAGCGCCGCGGCGGTGACCTGCGGAATCATGAAGCCGGAGTTGAGGCCGGGCTTGGGCGTCAGGAACGCCGGCAACCCGGACAGCGCCGGATCCACCAGCATGGCGACGCGGCGCTCGCTGATCGAGCCGATCTCGCACACCGCCAGCGCCAGCATGTCGGCGGCGAAGGCCACCGGCTCGGCATGGAAGTTGCCGCCCGACAGCGCTTCGCCGGTGTCGCTGAACACCAGCGGGTTGTCGGAGACGCCGTTGGCCTCGGTGGCCAGGGTGGTGGCCGCCTGGCGCATCACGTCCAGCGCCGCGCCCATCACCTGCGGCTGGCAGCGCAGGCAGTAGGGATCCTGCACCCGTACGTCGTTGTCGCGGTGCGAATCGCGGATCGCCGAGTCCTGCATCAAAGTGCGCAGCGCGGCGGCGGTGGCGATCTGCCCGGGCTGGCCGCGCAGCGTGTGGATGCGCGGATCGAACGGGGTGTCCGAGCCTTTCGCGGCCTCGGTGGACAGTGCGCCGGTGACCAGTGCGGCATGGAACACGCGCTCGATCTCGAACAGCCCGGCCAGCGCATAGGCGGTGGAGTACTGGGTGCCGTTGAGCAGCGCCAGGCCCTCCTTGGCGCCCAGCGTCAGCGGCTGCAGCCCGGCCTGGGCCAGCGCCTGTGCGGCCGGCAGGCGCGCGTCGCCGACGAAGGCCTCGCCGACGCCGAGCATCACCGTGGCCAAATGTGCCAGCGGTGCCAGGTCGCCGGAGGCGCCGACCGAGCCCTGGCACGGCACCACCGGGATCACCTCGTGCTGCAGCAGGGCCTCCAGCAGCGCCAGCGTCTGCGGCCGCACGCCGGAAGCGCCCTGGGCCAGGCTGGCCAGCTTCAGCGCCATCATCAGCCGCACCACGGGCACCGGCATCGGCGCCCCGACCCCGGCCGCATGCGACAGCACGATGTTGCGCTGCAGGGCTTCCAGGTCCTCGCGCTCGATGCGCACGCTGGCCAGCTTGCCGAAGCCGGTGTTGATGCCGTACACCGGCGCGCCGCTGGCCACGATCGCCTCCACGGTCTGCGCGCTGCGCAGCACCGCGTCGGCGCAGGCCGGGTCCAGGCGCACGCCGGTGCCGCGGTACACGGCGCGCCACTGCGCCAGGCTCACCGCGCCCGGGCGCAGCAGGATCTCGTTGTCGCTCATTGTCCTCTCCAGATACGCGCATGCAGCGGGTTGAAGCCCATGCGATAGACCAATTCGGCCGGTTCGGCGATGTCCCAGATCGCCAGGTCGCAGGCCAGCCCGGCGCGCAGTCGCCCGACCCGGTCCTGGCGCCCGAGCGCGCGTGCCGCCTCGCGGGTGAAGCCGGCGATGCATTCGGCCACGGTCAGCCGGAACAGCGTCGCCGCCAGGTTCATCGCCAGCAGCGGGCTGGTCAGCGGCGAGGTGCCGGGATTGCAGTCGGTGGCCAGCGCGCGCGGCACGCCGGCGGCACGCAGCGCGGCGATCGGCGGCAGCTGGGTATCGCGAGTGAAATAGAACGCGCCCGGCAACAGCACCGCGACGGTGCCGGCGGCGGCCATCGCGGCGACGCCGGCGTCGTCCAGATATTCGACATGGTCGGCCGAGCGCGCGCCGTAGCGCGCCGCCAGTGCCGCGCCGCCCTGGTTGGACAACTGCTCGGCGTGGATCTTCAGCGCCAGGCCATGGCGTTGCGCGGCCTGGAACACCTGCTCGGTCTGCGCCGGGGTGAACGCCAGGTGCTCGCAGAACACGTCCACCGCCTCGGCCAGGCCCTGCGCGGCGACCGCTGGGATCATGTGCGCGCAGACGTCGTCGATGTAGGCCTGCGCCTCGCCGCCGGGCGGCACCGCGTGCGCGCCGAGAAAGGTCGGCGACACCTCCACCGTGCGCAGTTCGCCCAGGCGGCGGGCCACGCGCAGCAGGCGCAGTTCGTCCTCCAGCGTGAGGCCGTAGCCGGACTTGATCTCCACCGTGGTCACGCCTTCGGCCAGCAGTGCATCCAGCCGCGGCAGGCTGGCGGCGAGCAGGGCGTCCTCGTCGGCGGCGCGGGTGGCGCGCACCGTGGAGACGATGCCGCCGCCGGCGCGGGCGATGTCGGCGTAGCTGGCGCCGAGCAGGCGCTGCTCGAACTCGCCGGCGCGGTTGCCAGCATAGACCAGGTGGGTGTGGCAATCGATCAGGCCAGGACCGATCCAGCGTCCGCCGCAGTCGATGCTGCGTTGCGCCGATAGCGGGCCGGGCAACTGCGCGGCGGCGCCGGCATAGACGATGCGGCCATCGCGGCACGCGACCACGCCGTCGTGGACCACGCCCAAGCCGCCGTCCTCGGCGTCCAGCGTCATCAGGTGCGCGTTGTGCCAGAGCGTGTCGCAGGGCATGGTCACGGGCAGGCTCGTCGGTTATTTTGTATATACAATATTGTGGTCGATGGAGGGTGTCCAGTGCAGACCCAGGTGCAGCAGCAGGCCAGTGGCCACGCGGGATCGGGCGAATTCTGGTGCGCGCACGCGCTGCTGCCGCAGGGCTGGGCGCGCGACGTGCGCATCGGCGTGCGCGGCGGCCGCATCGCCACGGTGGACAGCGGCGGGGCCGCGGCACCGGGCGATCAGCGCCTGGACATCGTGGTGCCGGGGCTGGGCAATCTGCACAGCCACGCCTTCCAGCGCGGCATGGCCGGGCTCACCGAGATCGGCGGACGCAGCGGCGACAGCTTCTGGAGCTGGCGCGAGCTGATGTACCGCTTCCTGCAGCGGCTGAGCCCGGACGATCTGCAGGCCATCGCCGAGCAGGCCTACGTCGAGATGCTCGAGGCTGGCTTCACCCGGGTCGGCGAGTTCCATTACGTGCATCACGCCGCCGACGGCCGGCCCTATGCCGATCGCGCCGAGATGGCGCAGCGCTTGGCCGCCGCGGCGCAGACCAGCGGCATCGGCCTGACCCTGCTGCCGGTGTTCTACGCGCACGCCGACTTCGGTGGCGCCGCGCCGAACCCGGCGCAGCAGCGCCTGCTGCACGACGTCGACGGTTTCGCCGCGCTGCTGGACGGCAGCCGCCGCGCCCTGCAGGGGCTGGACGATGCGGTGCTGGGGCTGGCCCCGCACAGCCTGCGGGCGGTCACCCCGGACGAATTGGCGGCGCTGCTGCCGCTGTGCGACGGCCCGGTGCACATCCATATCGCCGAGCAGACCCGCGAAGTCGACGCCTGCCTGGCCTGGAGTGGGCAGCGCCCGGTGCAATGGCTGCTGGCGCACGCGCCGGTGGATGCGCGCTGGTGCCTGGTCCACGCCACCCACGTCGACGCCGCCGAGGTGCAGGGCATCGCCGCCAGCGGCGCCGTGGTCGGGCTGTGCCCGATCACCGAGGCCAACCTCGGCGACGGCCTGTTCCCGATGCCGGCGTTTGTGCGCGCCGGCGGCCGCTTCGGCGTGGGATCGGACTCCAATGTGCTGATCGATGCGGCCGAGGAACTGCGCCTGCTCGAATATGGCCAGCGCCTGAGCCTGCGCGGGCGCAACGTGCTGACCGGCGACACCGCGCTGTCCAGCGGCCGCTTCCTGTTCCAGTCCGCCGCGCAGGGCGCGGCGCAGGCGCTCGGCGTGGCCCAGGGCCTGTGCGTGGGCGCCCCGGCCGATCTGGTCGAACTGGACGCCGCGCATCCGGCACTGCAGGCGCGCCACGGCGACGCCTGGCTGGACAGCTGGCTGTTCGCTGCACGCGGCGGCGCGGTGCGTTCGGTCTGGCGCCACGGCCGCGAACTGGTGCGCGAGGGCCGCCACCTGCAGCGCGACGCCGTCGCCGCGCGCTATGCGCGTGCGTTGACCCGGCTGCTGGACGCATGAGGCGCGCGGATCACGTGGTGGCGTGCACCGATCGCCGCAGCGCGGAGTGCCCGTGAGTCCCGCCGCAC
Source organism: Xanthomonas sp. PPL134 (assembly GCF_040595915.1). Taxonomy (NCBI): domain Bacteria; kingdom Pseudomonadati; phylum Pseudomonadota; class Gammaproteobacteria; order Lysobacterales; family Lysobacteraceae; genus Xanthomonas; species Xanthomonas sp. PPL134. Next base: position 269,823 of record NZ_JAMDLL010000002.1, on the reverse strand, counting down.
CGACGCTGCCGCTCAACCAGCGCATCCGCCGCGACATCGAGGCGCGCATCCGCAGCGGCGAGTGGCCGCCGGGCCATCGCATTCCGTTCGAGCACGAACTGATGGCGCAGTACGGCTGCTCGCGCATGACCGTCAACAAGGTGCTGGCGCTGCTCGCCGACGTCGGCATGATCGAGCGCCGGCGCCGCGCCGGCTCGTTCGTGGCGCGGCCGCATCCGCACATGGAACAGGTCGCGCTGGAGATCCCGGACATCCCGGTCGAGGTCGCCGCGCGCGGCCATGCCTACCGCTTCGAACTGCTGGAACGGCAGCAGCGCGCGCCGCGCGCGGCGTTGCCGCAGGAGGCCGAGGTCGCCGCGGGCGGCAGCCTGCTGGCGCTGCAGTGCCGGCACTATGCCGACGGCCGCCCGTTCGCGCTGGAGGAGCGGGTGATCAACCCGGTGGCGGTGCCCGAGGCCCTGCAGATGGACTTCGCGGTGACCGTGCCCGGCAGCTGGCTGCTGCAGCACGTGCCGTGGACCCGCGCCGAGCACCGCATCAGCGCGGTCGGCGCCAGCGCCGCGCAGGCGGCGCGCCTGCAGGTGCCGGCCGGCACCGCCTGCCTGCTGATCGACCGCCGCACCTGGCGCGGCGAGCAGGCGGTGACCTTCGTGCGCCAGGTGTTTCTCGGCGATACCTACGACCTGGTCGCACGGTTCTCGCCCGGCGCGCGCTGAGCCTGGCGCGCACGGCGACTAGGCAACTCACGTACGTCGGGAAGCATCGCATAGGAGCGGCTTCAGCCGCGACGAAAGTGTCCATGGAAGGCCGTTGTGGCCGACGCCGCTCTTCAGGCCGCGGCACGACGCGCGACGAGCACAGGTGATGAGGCGCCCGCAGCGGCCTCTGCGCTACGCGATGCTGCGATGCCGCACATTCGCCATACGCCAGCGTGCGTTTGTCCTGCCTGCCGCACTCTGGCAAGTTAGCGCCGGGGCCGGGCGAGGGGCCGTGGCCGCGGAACGAGGGATGGTTCGGCATGACGTATTTCGTGACAGGCGCCACCGGTTTCATCGGCCGCTACCTGATGGCCAAGCTGATGCGGCGCAAGGGCGTCGTGCATGTGCTGCTGCGCAAGGAGTCGCAGCGCAAGTTCGATGCGCTGGTGCGCGAGCAGGGCTGGGATCCCAAGCGCCTGGTGGTGCTGCACGGCGACGTCGGCGCTGCGTACTGCGGGCTGTCGGCGGCGCAGCGCGAGGCGCTGCACGGCAAGGTCAAGCATTTCTTCCACCTGGCCGCGCTGTACGACCTCACCGCCAAGGCCGAGGAACAGCGCGTCGCCAACCTCGACGGCACCCGCAACGCGCTGGAACTGGCCGCGCAACTCGGCGCCGGCATTTTCCACCACACCAGTTCGATCGCAGTGGCCGGGCTGTACCCGGGCATCTTCCGCGAGGACATGTTCGAGGAAGCCGAGGGGCTGGACGATCCCTACCTGCGCACCAAGCACGACGCCGAGGCGCTGGTGCGCGCCGAGACCCGGATCAAGTGGCGCATCTACCGCCCGGCGATGGTGGTGGGCGATTCGCGTACCGGCGCCATCGACAAGATCGACGGCCCGTACTATTTCTTCCCGCTGATCAAGAAGCTGCGCCAGCTGCTGCCGCCGTGGGCGCCGATGCTCGGCATCGAGGGCGGACGGATCAACCTGGTGCCGGTGGACTTCGTCGCCGACGCGATGGACCACATCGCGCACAAGCCCAAGCTCGACGGCCACACCTTCCACCTCACCGACCCCGAGCCGCTGCGCGTGGGCGAGGTGCTCAACGTGTTCTGCCGCGCCGGCCACGCGCCGGAAATGACCTTGCGGGTGGACGCGCGCATGTTCGCGTTCGTGCCCTCGAGCATCCGCGCCGCGGTCGGCAGCCTGCCGCCGATCCGCCGCTTCACCGGCATGCTGTTGCGCGATTTCCGCATCCCGCGCGAGGTGCTGAAGTTCATCACCTATCCCACGCGCTTCGACAGCCGCGAGACCGAGCGCGCGCTCAAGGGCAGCGGCATCGCCGTGCCGCGGCTGGAAGACTATGCCTGGCGCCTGTGGGACCACTGGGAACGGCACCTGGACCCGGACCTGTTCGTCGACCGTTCGCTCAAGGGCAAGGTCCGCGGCAAGGTGGTGCTGATCACCGGCGGTTCCTCCGGCATCGGCCTGGCCACCGCGCAGCGCGTCGCCGAGGCCGGCGCCATCACCGTCATCGTGGCCCGCGGCGAGCAGGAACTGCACGCCGCGCGCGACGCGATGAACGCCAAGGGCGGCAAGGTCTTCGCCTATACCGCCGACCTGTCGGATCTGGCCGACTGCGACCGCCTGCTGAAGACCGTGCTGGAGGCGCACGGCCACGTCGACGTGCTGATCAACAACGCCGGCCGCTCGATCCGCCGCTCGATCGAACTGAGCTACGACCGCTTCCACGATTTCGAGCGGACCATGCAGTTGAACTACTTCGGCAGCCTGCGCCTGATCATGGGCGTGCTGCCGGGCATGACTGCGCGGCGCAAGGGCCACATCATCAACGTCAGTTCGATCGGCGTGCTGGCCAACTCGCCGCGCTTCTCCGCCTACGTCGCCTCCAAGGCGGCGCTGGACGCCTGGAGCCGCTGCGCGCAGGGCGAACTGTCGGGCAAGGGCATCAGCTTCACCACGGTCAACATGCCGCTGGTGAAGACGCCGATGATCGCCCCGACCAAGATGTACGACAGCGTCCCGACGCTGAGCGTGGACGAGGCCGCCGACCTGATGGTCAAGGCGATCATCGAACGCCCCAGCCGCGTGGCCACGCGCCTGGGCATCTTCGCCGCCCTGGTCAACGCCGTGGCGCCGAAGGCCTACGAAGTGGTGATGAACACCGCCTTCGAACTGTTCCCGGACTCGGCCGCGGCCAAGGGCGACCGCAAGGCGCTACGCGAGACCAAGCCGAGCCAGGAGCAGATCGCGTTTGCTGCGCTGATGCGGGGGGTGCATTGGTAGGAGCCGGGAATCGGGAATGGGGAGTGGGGAATCGGAAAGGCGCTGGCCGCACGCGGCGCTGCTCCTTTCTCGTCAGACAGGTCCGCCTGCGTGCATGTTCATTGCGCGCCGATGGCCGGCTCTACCGATTCCCCATTCTCCACTCACTATTCCCAGCCTAAAACGTCCTACATTGCCGCCAGCGCACCGGCTCCGCGCGGCCGGGCCGGGGGTTGAGCTGGATGCGCACGGTACGCAGGGACGGGTAGCGCTCCACTTCCTTGCAGATGCGCGGCCACACCTGGGCGTCGTCGCCGCTGCGGTCGACCACCAGGGTCATCTGCGTCTGCCAGATGCCGCGGATCACGCCTGGGGTGCCGGCCAGGGCCTTGGAGAGTGCCTGGCGGTTGCGCTGTTCGGTGGCGGGGTCTGGGTCGGCGAGATTGCCGGCGTCGTCGAGCGTCGGCTGGGGCTGCGCGGCGGGCGTGGCCGTCGGTGTGGCCGCGGCCTGCGTGGGGGCGGCAGCAACGGCAGGCGTAGGCGGAGCCGCCGACACCGGGGTGGCCACCGCGGCCGGCGGCTCGGCGGGCTGCTGCAGCGCCATCGCGCCGACGCCGACCACCACGCCCAGGGCCAGCGATGCCAGGCCGGCGATGGCGATGTGGCGCTGCGCCCGGCGCCGGCTGGCGCCGATCACGCCGTCTTCCAGTTCGCTGGGCAGGTAGGGCTTGAGCATCGGCCAGATGCGGCGGCCGTCGAGGATTTCGACCGCCTGCTTCTCCGCGGCGGCGATGCCGTCGCGCTGCACCTTGCCCTCGGTGATCAGGACGCCGCCCTGTGCGCCCATCAGCCGCGCCGCCGCGCCCAGTTCGTTGACCGCGGCCGAGCCGATCCGATACGCCCGGCCGTGCTTGCACGACAGCAGCCAGCGTGCGTCGCCGCGGGTCATCACAAAGTCGCTTTGCGGTTCCTGGCTCGCGTGCTCGTCGACGGTCGCATCCTGCAGATCGCGCTGCTCGCGCATCGCGCGCCGCACCATGTAGGAGAAATCGCGCCAGTGCAGGCCGGCCAGTGCATGCAGCCCGGCCATGGTCTCGTTTTCGCGGCGCCGCACCAGCCACAGGTACAGGCTGGCCGCCAGCCATGCCGCGACTGCCAAGAGCGCTGCCGCTATCCAGGAAAACATGCTCGCACCCGCACACGCGCCGTAAAGAAGTCAGTGTATCGCCAGCGTGTCACGGCGCCGGCAAGGCGACAGCGGTGGAAGGCGGACAAAAAAGACCCGCCAGTCCGAAGCCGAGAGGGGAGGGGAGCAAACGGTCTTCTGATGGACTGGCGGGTCCGTTTCGATTGTCTGGAAAAACGTGCTGCTTTGCAACAATCCGGTTACTCGGCCGGGGTCGGCACCGCATTGCGCTTGCGGCTGGCGCGCTTGGGCGCGCTCGCGCTCCTGGCAGGCGCGACCTTGGCGACCACCGGGCCGGCGCGTCGGCGCGCCGGTGCCGCGCGCTTGGCGGTGCCGGGCTGCGCTGCGGCGGCCTTCTTGGCGGTCTTCTTCGCTGCCGGCGCCTTGCCCGACGCTTGCGGCCCACGGCCGCCACGCAGATGGCGCAGTTCGCCATTGAGCGCGTCCACGCGTTCGATCAGCGCGCCCAGGTCTTCGCGGCTGGGCACTTCCAGGCGGCGCAGGGCGCGCTGCACGCGGTCCTCGAATACCTTCTCCAGGCGGTCCCAGGTGTCGGCGGCGCGCTCGCGGGCCTGGCCGACCCGGTTCTCCACCGCATCGCGCACCGCGTCGACGCCGCCGCCGGCCAGCTTGCGCGTGCTCTGCTCCAGGTTCAGCCCTTCCTTCACCAGGGTCTCGAACAGCTTGCCGCCTTCGGCCTGGGCGCGGCCGAAGGCGCCGACGCCGGCCAGCCAGACCTGCTGTGCCGATTCGCCCAGGCGCTTGGACAGCTTCTCCGCCTGCGCCTGCAGGGTGTCGTCGGCAGGGGCGGTGCTGCGCTTCTTGCGCGCGGATTTCTTCAGAGTGGCCATGACGGTGCGGTTCCTTCGGCGGGTGAGTGGCGGAGATCGAGACTCGGGAGGTTGCTTAGAGTAATCACACCAGCATGCGCGTGGCGTACGCGGACGACACCGTTGGTCGGCGCGGCCTTCGCTACGCCGGTGGCGAACGGCGGGTGCGGCGCGTGGCGCGGCGGCCGGCGATGACCTGGTCGACGTCGTCCAGCGCACGCCGCAGGCGCGCGGTGGTCTCGGTCATGCGCCGCGGCTGCACGTCCACGCCGTCGAGGAAGGTGCGGTTGCGGTCGTTGAGGATCTGGTGGCGCAGCGCGATGCCGTGCGCGGCCAGCAGCGGCTCCAGCGTCTGCGCGTTGCGGCGCAGGTCCGACAGGGTGTTGCGGTAGGCGAGTTGGCAGACGCGGTGGCGCGCGGCGTAGCTGAAGAGATTGGTGAAGAACAGCTCGCCATTGTCGGCGTTGGGCTCGAACACCAACTGGTCCACCTGCGGGTACTGCCGCGCATACTTCTCCAGCCCCACCTGCATGCGCGACTGCAGCAGGGTGCGGAAGGTCTGCGACAGCACCGCCGGCAGGCCACCGGCGAGCAAGCGCGCGCGGTCGACGCGGCCGTTGCGGCGCGGCGCGTGGGTGGCGTCGTAGGGCACCAGCGGGTTGATCCCGATCATCAGGTCGATGCCGCGCTCCAGCAGGGTGGAGGCGTGCATGGTGCGGCGCAGCGCGCCGTCCACGTAATGGCGGCCGTCGATCTGCACCGGCGGGTACAGCCCCGGCAGTGCCGCGCTGGCCTGGATCGCCAGCGAGATCGGAACGTGGTCCATGCCCGGCTCGCCGAAGCGCACCGTGCCGCCGCTGTCCAGATCCACCGCGACCACGAACAGGTTGGTGCCCAGCTCGCGGAAATCGTTGCTGCGGCCGCGGCGGCTGAACACGTCCTGCAGGAAGCGCTCGACCCCGGCGTTGTCGAACAGGCCGCTGGGCACCAGTCCGCCGAAGCGGGTGATCAGGTCCGACCAGCGGGTCTTGCGCGGTTCGGTGAGCAGGTCGTGCCACCAGCCGTAGGCCAGCCGCGGCAGGGTCGCGGCGCGGCGCAGGTATTCGTAGACGTTGGGCCGCAGGAAGTCTTCCGGGCGGAAGTGCGCATCGTCGCTGTTGCCGGTGACGAAGATCCGGCAGATCTCGGCGCTGCTGACCCGGTTGGCCAGGCCGGCGGTGAGGAAGGCGCCGGAACTGACCCCGACGTAGCAATCCAGGCGGGTCAGGTCCAGGCCGTCGAGTGCCTCGTCCAGCGCACGCAGCGCACCCAGGCCGTACATGCCGCCGATCGGGCCGCCGCCGGCGATGGCCAGGCCGATGCGGCCGTTGGAATGGGGACGAGGCGAGGCGCTGTGGAGGGAAAGCATGCGCGGTCCGCAGGAGGCAGTGGCGCGAGTGTAGCCGAGCGCCGTGACGCTTGCGGTCGTGCCGGCCTGCGACCATCATCGGCGGCCATGGCGCGCAGCAATCCCGTCCTGGAACGACTCGGCCGCCGCCTGGCGTGGCACCAGGCGCTGCACGATCCCGCGCGCGAACCGCGCAATGCGCTGCGCTGGCTGCAGGAACTGCGGCGCTGGCAATCGGAACGGCTGGAGCGCAGCTTCGAGCATTTCCTGGAGGATCCGCAGCGGCGCCCGGCGGCGATGTTCTTCCTCACCGATGTCTATGGCGACCGCGACTTCAGCCGCCGCGACGCCGATATCGTCAAGGTGCTGCCGATGATGCAGCGGCTGATGCCGGCCTCGCTGCTGGAGACCGTGGCCGACGGCATCGGCCTGGGCGCACTGACCCACGCCCTGGATCTGCGCATGGCCGAGGCGCTGCAGGCCCTGGCGCCGCGGCGCAAACGCCTGGACGAGGCGCTGTATGCCGAGGCCTATCGGCAGACCGGGCTGCCGCGCCTGCGCCAGCGCCAGATCGATCTGATCGCCCGCGTCGGCCTGGGCCTGGCCAGCGCGGTGCACACGCCCGGCGTGCGCATGCTGCTGCGCTTCGCCCGCGGCCCGGCCAAGGCGGCGGGGCTGTCGGAGTTGCAGGGGTTTCTGGAACGCGGCTTCGACGCGTTCTCCAAGCTGGGCGATGCCGAGGGGTTCATCGGCGATATCGAGACCACCGAGCGCGCCGTGTCGCGGCGATTGTTTGCGGGCGACCCGGATCCGTTCGCGTTGGAGTGACCGGGCGGTCGGACTCTCACCCCAACCCCTCTCCCGAGGAGAAATGGGCAAGCGCTTTTCCTTCTCCCACCGGGAGAAGGTGCCCCGAAGGGGCGGATGAGGGTACGGCGGCGCGTGTTCCAAGCTCAGCGAGTCGCTGCGCGCCGCACCCTCACCCCAACCCCTCTCCCGGCGGGAGAGGGGCTAGCGCTTTTCCTTCTCCGACCAGAAGAAGGTGCCCCGCAGGGGCGGATGAGGGTACGGGCAGCACGTGTTCCAACCTCGGCGAGTCGCTTCGCGCCGCACCCTCACCCCAATCCCTCTCCCGGCGGGAGAGGGGCTCGATCCACTTAGCCCAGCTTTTCCGACAGCACCCGGCGAATCTCGCTTTCCACCGTGCCCTTCATCGCCGACAGCAGAAAACCCAGTTCGGCGGTGACATGCACCTGCTTGGGCAGCAGTTCGATGCGTCCGTCCACGCCCGAGCGCGAGAACAGCAAGGAATCGCCATCCCAATGCGATTCCAGATCGAAACGCTCGGCCAGTTTCTTGGCGGCGGTTTCGATGGCCTTGCGGGCCTGCGCGGGGGTCTTGGTGTGGTCGTGGCGGATGTCGATGCTGGACATGCTGGCTCCTGTGCGGGCGGGTGCCCACGTGAACGATCAGGCATTGTGCGTATGCGCGGTGCATTGTCCAGCACGCGCGCTTCTGCGCACGCAGGCAACCTGCTAGGCTGCCCGCCGTGCACGATCTGCAACTCCATTTCAGCAACCGCCAACATCCCGACCGGCCCCTGCGCGCGGGCGTGCATCGCATCGTGCGGCTGGCCTCCGGCCAGGTCAGCGTGGTCGACGACACCCAGGGCGCGTTGCTGCTGGCGCAGTTCTGCCTGGACCGGCGTGGCCTGTGGCTGCAGGTCGCCAACGGCAGCCGTGGGATCCACGTCAACGGCCGCCCGGTGCGGCGCATGGCCCTGTTGCGCGCCGGCGACGCGATCTACGCCGACGGCGTGGAGATGGTGGTGCAGGGCAAGTGCGAGCCGCTGCACCGGCTGCCCGAGGTCAGCGAGGCCGAGCACGACGATCCGCGGCTGGTGCTGCGCGGCGTCGGCGGTCCGCACCATGGCCGCAGTTTCACCGTTGACCGGGTGCGCAGCATCGGCCGCCTGCGCGAGTGCGATATCCGCATCGACGATCCGGCCTGCGCCGAGCAGCATGCGCGCCTGGAACGGCATGGAGAGCGGGTGCTGCTGCGCGGCTTCGGCGATGCGCAGACCCAGGTCAACGGCATCGCCGTGCGCAGCTGCTGGCTGCAGCCCGGCGACCAGGTGGTGTTCGATGCCCAGCACCGGTTCGTTCTGGAAGTGCCGCAGGTGGTCGGCGCCGAGCCGCTGCGCGACGACCCGGCACTGGCCGCGTTGGCGCTGACGCCGGCGGCGGTGGCGCCGCGTCCGGCCACCGCGCGGCGCTGGCCGTGGCTGTTGCTCAGCGCCCTGCTGCTGGCCGCCGCGCTCAGCGGCCTGCTGTGGTTCGGCGCGCGCTGAGCGCCCGCCAGCCGCGCCAGCCCAGCAGCACCGCCAGGATCGCCGCGTACAGCAGCGGCTCGCGGATGTCCGACTTCACCAGCCACCAGAAGTGCAGCACCGCGAGCACGCCGATCGCGTAGATCGTCTTGTGCAGCTTGCCCCAGTTGCGTTTGAGCCGGCGCATCCAGCCCTGGGTGGAGGTGATCGCCAGCGGCACCAGCAGCAGCCAGGCGAGGAAGCCCACGGTGATGTAGGGGCGTTTGACGATCTCCTCGAAGATCTGCGTCCAGTAGCCGCGCAGGTCCAGCCCCAGGTAGGCCGCCAGATGCACGGTCGCGTAGAAGAACGCATACAGCCCGAGCATGCGCCGGAAGCGCAGCAGCACCGGTTGCCCGGTCAAATGCCGCAGCGGCGTGATCGCCAGGGTCAACAGCAACAGCCGCAGCGCCCACAGCCCGGTGCGGTGCTCGACCTCGGCCACCGGATCGGCGCCGAGCGCAGCGCTGCCGGTCTGCCACACCTGCCAGAACTGCCAGCCCAGATACGCCATCGGCGCCAGCGCCAGCGCATGCACCACCGCCTTGGCAGCGATCAGCGACGCAGATGTCTTAGCCATGCAACCTCAATACCTCAGCAAACCCGATGACAAACGCGGGCGCGTAGGCCCCACGCACGCAGCGACCGCTGCGCGAATCCCCACTCCCGAATCCCCACTCCCGGCTCAATACCATTTCTTCAGATCCATCCCCGCATACAGCGACGCCACCTGGTCGGCATAGCCGTTGAACGGGCGGGTGGGGATGCGTTCGGCGAACAGCTTGCTGGCCTTGCCGGCGATGCGCCGCTCGGTCTTCTGGCTCCAGCGCGGGTGGTCCACCGCCGGATTGACGTTGGAGAAGAAGCCGTACTCGGACGGCTGCAGCTCGTGCCAGGCGGTCTCCGGCATGCGCTCGACGAAGCGGATCTCGACGATCGACTTGATGCTCTTGAAGCCGTACTTCCACGGCACCACCAGCCGCAGCGGCGCGCCGTTCTGCTGCGGCAGCGGCTTGCCGTACAGGCCGGTGGCGAGCAGGGTCAGCGGATGCATGGCCTCGTCGATGCGCAGGCCTTCCTTGTACGGCCAGTCGATCGAGCTGTAGCGGATGCCGGGCATCTGCTGCGGATCGGCCAGGGTGGTGAAGGCGACATACTTGGCCTTGGAGGTCGGCGCGAAGCGCTTGAGTACATCGCCCAGCGGCACGCCCAGCCACGGGATCACCATCGACCAGCCTTCCACGCAGCGCAGGCGGTAGATCCGCTCCTCGGGCGTGTGGCCCTTGAGCAGGTCGTCCAGCGACAGCGTGCCGGGCTTCTCGCACTCGCCGGACACCTTCACCGACCACGGCGAGGTGCGCAGGGTCTTGGCCGCCTTGGACGGATCGGTCTTGTCGGTGCCGAACTCGTAGAAGTTGTTGTAGCTGGTCACGTCCTCGTAGCGGGTCAGCTCCTCGTTGGTGCGAAACCCGCTGCGCGCCTGCTCCGGGGTCACCACGGTCTTGGGCGGGGCCGGCGGCTCGGCATCGGCGCAGCCGACCAAGCCGGCCACCGGGGTCAGCGCCAGGACCTGCAGCAGGCGCCGCCGGTCGCGGTAGACCGCCTCGTCGGTGATCTCGCGGCTGGGGACGGAGAGGGCATCGCGCAACGACATGGCGGACTCCTGGAGCGAAGGGGGCGAGCAGTGGCGGGAACTTCAACACAGACTACGCATGCACAGGGCGAATGGATGCAAATGCAACCTAAATTGCCCGGGCCGCAAGCTGTTGCGCTGCGGCATACTAGGGGTCCTGTCCGATAGGTGCCCCATGACGCGCGCGTTCAATTTCAGTGCCGGCCCCGCTGCCTTGCCGGAATCGGTCCTGCGCCAGGCGCAGGCGGAGATGTTGGAGTGGAACGGCGTGGGCGCCTCGATCGTGGAGCTGAGCCACCGCGGCGCCGAGTTCATGGAGGTGGCGGCACAGGCCGACGCCGACCTGCGCCGGCTGATCGGCATTCCCGACGACTACGCGGTGCTGTTCCTGGCCGGTGGCGCCACTACCCAGCAGGCGCTGCTGGCGTTGAACTTCGCCGCGCCCGGGCAGACCGTGGACTACGTGGTGACCGGGCACTGGGGCAAGACCGCGATCAAGCAGGTCGGGCCCTACGTCGACGTGCACGTGGCCGCCAGCAGCGAGGCCGGCGGCTTCCGCGACATCCCGCCGCGCGCCGACTGGCAGTTGCGCGAGGATGCCGCCTACGTGCACATCACCGCCAACGAGACCATCCACGGCGTGGAGTTCCGCGACACGCCCGACGTCGGCGCGGTGCCGCTGTTCGCCGATTTCAGCTCCAGCATCGCCTCCGAGCCGATCGACGTGTCCAAGTACGCACTGATCTATGCGGGCGCGCAGAAGAACCTCGGCCCGGTCGGCGTCACGGTGGTGATCATCCGCCGCGACCTGCTCGAACGTGCCGGCCAGCCGCGCGCGGACATCTTCGACTACCGCTCGCACGTGGCGCGCGACTCCATGCTCAACACCCCGCCGACCTGGAACTGGTACTTGGCCGGGCTGGTGTTCAAGTGGATGCTGGCCGAGGGCGGGGTGGAGGCGTTCGCCGCGCGCAATCAGGCCAAGTCGGCGCTGGTGTACGCGGCGATCGACGCCTCCGGCGGCTTCTACCGCAACGAGGTCGTCGCGTCGGTGCGCTCGCGGATGAACATTCCGTTCTTCCTGCCCGACGAGACGCTGACCGCGCGTTTCGTCGCCGAATCCAAGGCGGCCGGCCTGCTGGCGCTGAAGGGCCACAAGGCGGTCGGCGGCATCCGCGCGTCGCTGTACAACGCCATGCCCCTGGCCGGCGCGCAGGCACTGGTCGCGTTCATGCGCGACTTCCAGCAGCGCCACGGCTGAGTCGCCGATTTTTGTAGGAGCGGCGTCAGCCGCGACCGGATCGCGCCGGCGATCCGGACCACCGAGGAACCCCGATCCATGGCCGCAAAGCCGAAGAAATCCCCCGCCGCCGACGCCACGCCGGCCAAGTCCGCGAAATCCGCGAAATCTGCCGCCACGCCGGCCCTGGCCGACGTGCGCGCCAAGATCGACGAGATCGACCGCACCATCCAGGCGCTGATCGCCGAGCGCGCGCAGTTCGCGCACCAGGTCGGCAAGGCCAAGGGCAAGCTCGCCGCGGCGGTGGACTACTACCGCCCCGAGCGCGAGGCACAGGTGCTGCGCATGGTGGTGGACCGCAACCAGGGCCCGCTCAGCGACGAAGTGCTGGTGCACGTGTTCCGCGAGATCATGTCCGCGTGCCTGGCGCAGCAGGAGCCGCTGAAGATCGGCTACCTGGGTCCGGAAGGCACCTTCAGCCAGCAGGCGGTGCTCAAGCACTTCGGCCGCTCGGCGGTGGGCCTGCCGATGGCCACCATCGAGGAAGTGTTCCAGGAAGTGGAAAGCGGCAACGCCGACTTCGGCGTGGTGCCGGTGGAGAACTCGGGGCAGGGCACGATCCAGGTCACCCTGGACATGTTCCTCACCTCCAACCTGAAGATCTGCGGCGAGACCGAGCTGCGCGTGCACCAGTTCCTGCTCTCGCGCAGCGGGCGGCTCGACGCGATCGAGCGGATCTACGCGCACCCGCAGTCGTTCGCCCAGACTGCCGGCTGGCTGCGCGCGAACCTGCCCAAGGTGGAGAAGATTCCGGTCTCCAGCAACGCCGAGGGCGCGCGCCGCGCGCGCAACGCCGACGATGCGGCGGCGATCGGCGGGGAGAGCGCGGCGCACGTGTATGCGCTGAAGAAGGTCATCATGAAGTCGATCGAGGACGACGCGGACAACACCACCCGCTTCCTGGTGATCGGGCGGCAGATCTTCCCGCCGTCGGGGCACGATCGCACGTCGGTGCTGGTGTTCATCCACGACAAGCCGGGTGCGTTGTTTGATGTGCTCAGTCCGTTCGCGCGGCATGGGATCAGCATGAACCGGATCGAGTCGCGGCCATCGCATCAGGCGAAGTGGGAATATGGGTTCTTCATCGATCTGGCGGGGCATGTGGAGGATGAGGCGATGAAGTTGGCGTTGGCGGAGTTGAAGGCGCATTCGGCGCAGATCAAGGTGTTGGGGTCGTATCCGGTGGCGGTGCCGTGAGGTGGTTGCGCGGTTGCTTCGGCTCTGACCGAGGCGAGGCGCTTTGGTCACGAGGAGATGTCCATCTGTAGGAGCGGCTTCAGCCGCGACGGGGCATTCCCTGAGAAATGAAATCCTTTCAACAGCAAGAGCTTTAACGGCAACAGCAACAGCAACAGCTTTCGCGCTTTGCGCGAGTTACTTTTCTTTGCTTGTGCAAAGAAAAGTAACCAAAAGAAACACACCCCCGGGCGGGCTGCCCCGCGCTGCGCGCGGGGTCCGCGGACACGACGGGAATTTTCGGAAGGCACATCCATGTGCCTGCCGAAAACGACGCGCATCCTGCGCGTCGCCCCTCACGGGGTTTTACCCGTCGTGTCCGCCAGCCCTCACGGGGGATTAAGAGCAACAGCAAAGCCAGAGCAACAGCAACGGCAGGAGCAGCAGCAACGGCAACAGCAACAGCAACAGCAACAGCAACAGCGGTGATGGAGTGGGGGGCGGGCGTCGTCGTGGTAGTGCAAGCGCGCGGTAACGGCGGCAGTGTCGTCTGAGTGGTGGTGGATCTTCGGGTGGTTGGACTTTCAGGAACGATGATGAGCAACGAGCAAGGCTGGATCGCAACGCGCGGCACTGCGCTGCAGGGCACGCTGACGGTGCCGGGGGACAAGTCGGTGTCGCACCGGGCGGTGATGTTCGCGGCGTTGGCCGATGGCACGTCGCGGATCGAGGGGTTTCTCGAGGGCGAGGACACGCGTTCGACCGCGGCGATCTTCGCGCGGCTCGGGGTGCGGATCGAGACCCCGTCGCCGTCGCAGCGCATCGTGCATGGCGTGGGCGTGGATGGGCTGCAGGCACCGCAGGGCGAGCTGGACTGCGGCAATGCCGGCACCGGCATGCGCCTGCTCGCCGGGCTGCTCGCGGCGCAGCCGTTCGACAGCGTGCTGGTCGGCGATGCGTCGCTGTCCAAGCGGCCGATGCGCCGGGTGACCGAGCCGCTGGCGCTGATGGGGGCGCGCATCGACACCGAGGCCAATGGCGTGCCGCCGCTGCGCATCCATGGCGGGCAACCGCTGCGCGGCGTCGACTTCGTCTCGCCGGTGGCCAGTGCCCAGGTCAAGTCGGCGGTTCTGCTGGCCGGGCTCTATGCCGAGGGCGTCACCTCGGTGCAGGAACCGCATCCCACCCGCGACTATACCGAGCGCATGCTCTCCGCGTTCGGTGTGGATATCACGTTCGCGCCCGGCCAGGCGCGCCTGCGCGGCGGCCAGCGCCTGCGCGCTACCGATATCGCGGTGCCGGCGGACTTCTCCTCGGCGGCGTTCTTCATCGTCGCCGCCAGCATCATTCCCGGCTCCGCCATCACCCTCAAGGCGGTCGGGCTCAATCCGCGCCGCACCGGCCTGCTCGCCGCGTTGCGGCTGATGGGCGCAGACATCGTCGAGCACAACCACAGCGAGCACGGCGGCGAGCCGGTGGCCGATCTGCGGGTGCGCTACGCGCCGCTGCGCGGTGCGCGGATTCCGGAGGACGTGGTGCCGGACATGATCGACGAGTTCCCGGCGCTGTTCGTGGCCGCGGCTGCCGCCGAGGGCCAGACCGTGGTCAGCGGCGCGGCGGAGCTGCGGGTCAAGGAGTCGGACCGCCTGGCGGCGATGGCCACCGGGCTGCGCAGCCTGGGCATCGTCGTCGACGAAACCCCGGACGGCGCCACCATTCACGGCGGCACGCTGGGCGCCGGGACCATCGAGAGCCACGGCGACCATCGCATCGCCATGGCCTTCGCCATCGCCGGGCAACTGGCGCAGGGGGAGGTACGGATCGAGGACGTGGCGAACGTGGCCACCTCGTTCCCGGGTTTCGACACACTGGCGCGTGGTGCCGGATTCGGGTTGCGCACAGCGTAAACGCGTTCATTACACCGGCCGCGTGTGGGCGCGGCCGGCGCAAGCATCACGCCGGGATGTGCGCTCTTAGTGCGACGGCTGCGGACGCGGCGGATCGTTCGTTGGCGTCGAGGGCGCGTCGGCGCGATAGCTGTAGCTGCTGGTGTCGTCGGCGCGGTCCATGGCCAGCCACCAGCCGGCGATCGCCAGGGCGAGGGCGATCACGATCATCCAGGCCCAGGGCGAGCCGCGGTCGGCCCGTGCGTGCGGTTCCCGGCGCGCAGACGACGGGCGGGCCGAGCGCTTCCACGCATCCAGCGGCTGTGTCGACTTGTACGGGGTGGGCATGGCGGCAACTCCGGTGCCGTGGGAGCGATGCCAGTGTCGCCCAGGACCCGTGCCGGTGGTGTCACCCCCATGTGAACGCTGCCCGCGCGGCCGGGTGCCGGTTCAGTTAGGGGCCCGGCTTGAAGTCAAACGGGATCTCGATGCTGGCCGGTACGGCGCGGCCATTCTGCTGCGCGGGGCGGAACTTCCAGCGGCGCACGGTCTCCATCGCCGCGCGGTCCAGGTCGCGCGAGCCGCTGCGCCGCACCAGGGCCACGCCGGCGGGCGCGCCGCTGGCGTCGACCTCGACCCGCACCACCACGGTGCCGGCGTCGCCGCGGCGCAGCGCCGCCGGCGGATAGCGCGGCGGCGGCGTCTGTCCTTCCAGCGGCACCGGGCGGTCGCCCGGGGCCAGCGCGGTGGCCGTGCTGCCGGCGCCATCGCTGCCTGCGGCAGGCGCCGGTGCTTCCGTAGTCGGCGGCGGTGCCGGTGCGGTCTCCACCAGCTTCGGCGCGTCGCCGGCGGGCGCCGGCTTGGCCTGCGGCATGCTGCTGGCGGCGCTGCCGGCCGGCAGCGGCTCGGGCAGCGGCTTCACCTGTTCGGTCTCCTGCTGCACCTGCGCTGGCTGCGGCTTGTAGAAATCGTTGTCCTTGCGTCCGACCAGCCACACCACCAGGAACAGCAGCAGGCCGGCGACGAAGGCGATGCCGACGATCGCGAGCAGGCGCCGCGGCAGGTGCAGCACGATGCCGGGCTTGGAAGACGAAGGCGACGTGGACATGGGGCTCACCGTGGGGGACCGCCCGATTCTGGCATAGCCGCGGTGAATCGCGCGCCGCGTCCGGCGCGGGTCGGCAAAACCGCGGCGGACAGGCGATAATCCCGGGTTCGTTCCCCCTGGCACCCCGCGCCCATGCTCGATCCCGCTCTGCTTCGCCAACAGCCCGCCGACCTCGCCGAGCGCCTGCGCACCAGCCGCGGCTATGCGCTGGACGTGGCCGTCCTGGAGGCCCTGGAGGCCGACCGCAAGCGCATCCAGGTGCGGACCCAGGAACTGCAGAGCCTGCGCAACAGCCGCTCCAAGGCGATCGGCCAGGCCAAGGCCAAGGGCGAGGACGTGACCGCGCTGATGGCCGAAGTGGCCGGCTTCGGCGACGAGCTGAAGGCTTCCGAGCAGCGCCTGGACGAGATCCGCGCGCAGCTGGAGACGCTGGCGCTGGAGATTCCCAACCTGCCGCAGGCCGACGTGCCGGCCGGCAAGGACGAGGCCGACAACGTCGAACTGCAGCGCTGGGGCAGCCCGCGCAGCTTCGATTTCGAGGTCAAGGACCATGTCGAACTCGGCGCACGCCACGGCTGGCTGGACGGCGAGTCGGCGGCCAAGCTGTCGGGCGCGCGATTCACCGTGCTGCGCGGGCCGATCGCGCGCCTGCACCGCGCCCTGGCGCAGTTCATGCTGGACCTGCACACCGGCCCGCACGCCTACCAGGAAACCAACGTGCCGGTGATCGTCAACGCCGACAGCCTGTACGGCACCGGCCAGTTGCCGAAGTTCGAGGAAGACATGTTCGCCACCGCGCTGGGCGAACAGAAGCGCTACCTGATCTCCACCTCGGAGATCTCGCTGACCAACCTGGTGCGCGACGAGATCGTCGAGGCCGAGCGCTTGCCGCTGCGCATGACCGCGCACTCGCTGTGCTTCCGTTCCGAGGCCGGCAGCGGCGGCCGCGACACCCGCGGCATGATCCGCCAGCACCAGTTCGAGAAGGTGGAACTGGTCAGCGTGTGCCGCCCGGAAGATAGCGCCGCCGAACACGAGCGCATGACCCGCTGCGCCGAAGTGGTGCTGGAAACGCTGGGCCTGCCGTACCGCAAGATGCTGCTGTGCACCGGCGACATGGGCTTCTCCGCCAGCAAGACCTACGACCTGGAAGTCTGGCTGCCCTCGCAGCAGACCTATCGCGAGATCTCCTCCTGCTCCAACTGCGGCGATTTCCAGGCGCGGCGCATGCAGGCGCGCTGGCGCAACCCGGCCACCGGCAAGCCCGAGCTGCTGCACACGCTCAACGGCTCCGGCACCGCGGTCGGCCGCGCCATGATCGCGGTGATGGAGAACTACCAGAACGCCGACGGCTCGATCACCGTGCCCGACGCGCTGCGCCCGTACATGGGCGGGGCCGAGCGGATCGGCTGATTGCGCCGACCCGGGCATCGGCTCCGGGCGATCCTCTGGCGTCGCCGCTGTTGTGGCGGCGACGCGCTGTGTGCGACTGCGCGTGCGGGCTTGATTGCCCATTTCGCACGCGACGCGCTGTGCACCCGCATGTTGTCGACCTGGCGGGGCAGGGCAGTCGCCTGCCCGCCCATGCACGCCATGCAGCACTCGCCGCAAACGGCGTCCCGCGTGCACCAGACCTCGCACCCGTCACTTCGCGCTAGCCCGGCCAGGGTTACCCTGGGTCGTCCAGGCGTGCCTGCGTCCTGCGAGCGCGACCGGCGTCCCTGCAGCGCAAATCGTTGTAGGAGTAGAATGAACAGGATCCGATTGTCCCCATCGTTCTAAATATCGAAAGAACATGCACGACCTCAACGATCTGTACTACTTCGCCATGGTGGTCGACCACGGCGGGTTCGCCGCCGCCGAACGCGCCCTGGGCATCCCCAAGTCGCGCCTGAGCCGTCGCATCAGCCAGCTGGAGAGCGATCTGGGCGTGCGCCTGCTGCAGCGCTCAACGCGTCGCTTCGCCGTCACCGACCTGGGCATGAGCGTGCATCGCCACGCCCAGACCATGCTGGCCGAGGCGCAGGCTGCGCGCGAAGTGGTCGACCGGCTCAGCGCCGAGCCGCGCGGGCTGGTGCGGGTCAGCGTGCCGGTGTCGCTGGCGCAGATGCAGCTGCCCAAGCTGCTGCCGATGTTCCTCGACCAGTACCCCAAGGTGCGGTTGCAGTTGAACATCAGCAACCGCCGTGTCGACATCATCAACGAAGGCTACGACGTCGCCCTGCGCGTGCGTTCGCGCCTGGACGACGACGGCAGCCTGGTGATGCGCAGCTTCGGCCAGGTCCAGGAACTGCTGGTCGCCAGCCCCAAGTACCTGGACCGCGCCGGCCGCCCCAAGGACCCAGAGGAACTGACCTCGCACGTCACCCTCAGCATCAGCGAGGACGAGGCGCGGCAGCGCTGGGAACTGCACGGCCCGGCCGGCGAAGTGCGCCGCGTCGACCTGCAGCCGCGCGTGGCCGGCTTCGACTTCCCGCTGCTGCAGTCCATGGTCAAGGATGGCTTCGGCATCACCCTGCTGCCCGAGACCGTCTGCGCCGAAGCCGTGCGCAACGGCGAACTGGAAGTGGTGCTGCCGGAGTGGTCGCTGCCACAGGGCATCTGCCACGCCGTGTTCGCTTCGCGCCGCGGCCTGCTGCCGGCGGTGCGCGTGTTCATCGACTTCCTCGCCGAACACCTGCCGCGCCAGATCGAAGCCTCGCGCCTGGACTGCGGCGGCAACTGCCCCGAACGCACCAAGGCCAAGCATTCGACCCTGGGCGCGATGGCGGTCGAGGCGGGTTGATCCAGACGCCGGCCGGGCACGCTGGCCGAGCAAAACCGACGCGGGCGTGCGAAAATGCGCGCCTGTGTTTGTGGCCCGGTCGTGCTGCATCGTGTCGTTAGAGGCAGCGATCGCCTCAAACGGGGCAGGCACAGTAGCGTCGCACTCCTGCGACGTTGCGCTTCAAGCGGCTGCGACGCTCGTCCGCAGCACCGCCGCGTTCGCAAACGGAGAGATGGCCGAGCGGTTTAAGGCACCGGTCTTGAAAACCGGCGAAGGGTCAAACCTTCCGTGGGTTCGAATCCCACTCTCTCCGCCAACGTGCTTACCGAGTGAGTAGATGTAGGTATTGAACCTTTTGGTGCGATTATTTATCTACTTTTGGGGATTAAAAATTAATTGGCGGCAGCTGTTTGTTTTTAATTGAAGTTGCGGATGAATTTTTAGGTCTGGCACGCTGCTAATCAGGTGATGGGGTTATCTTGCATTGATGGCTGCGAATGTTAGAGTGTTTGACTAATTCTGGATTTTATGGAGGGGGGAATTTATGAACTGGAAGGACACTATAGTCGGCTCTCTAGCGACTCTGGCAGTGACAGTCGTTGCTAGCGTGATTGTTTACTATGTGACTAAAGAGCCAGTTAATAAGCCTGTAGAGGATTTATACTACACTGTAAAGGGCGCAAGTCAGTTTTCAGGTGATAAACAAAAAATATCTTTTAGCACTATGGATGTGGGAAATTCTGGCGAGGTGCCTGCAAGTAATGTTGTTGCAACTATAAAATTTTCCGCTGGTGCGGTTCAAGATATAGCGATTGATGCTCCTCAAGGTCCTCGAGTAGAGCAGGAAATTCATGGGAATGAAGTGCTGCTAAAATTCCCCAAATTGCTGCCGCGCGAAGTCGTTACTGTAAACTTTCTCATAACTGGCCCAAGTAAACCAGTTGTTACGCTGCGTAGTGATGATAGCTTTGGTAAAGCAAAAGCCTGGGCGCCAGCGATTGATTCTTCAGATACCAGAAGTGCCAAGTTTAATCGTGCGTCGGGGAATATTGTTCCCATATCTGTGGCCATTTTCGCTCTGGTGGTTTTTTGGGCATATAAAAAATATAAAAAGTCTAAAATTCGGTATACTGATGGCATGGTTGCTGATAAAAATAATGCTGCATTCACGCTTTTGCATAGCGCTCTGGTTTCGGATGCCGCAAATATACTTTCCGCATCTATCAGGCAAGGGAGGTATGATGCATTCACGCTTTCTAATCTGGCGCTTTGTGAAAAGCTAACCGGGGACGGTGAAAAGGCAAGGCGACTTCTAGATGCGGCAAATTTTGGTGGTCAATCAAGGCATGCTGAGGCTGTTGTAGCGTTCAACATGGCAATCATTAGTTTTCTCGATGATGATGTTAGTAAATTCTCTAAGCATCTATCCAGGGCATATTCATTGTCGAAGGCTGAAATTAAAGGATACGTTGATAGGTCTGTTCATTTCAAAGAATTTAGGGTGAATCCAAATGTTGATAAGATAATTATTGACATAGAGGGTTTGGCTTTCGCGAAAGCTTAGTTCTATCAGCTAATGATTTATTCGCTGAATTGAATGGCGGCTAAGGGTTGCATTGCTTGAAGAGTAAACAAAAATATTTTCCGCCATTTAATTCATTCGATGGGTTGAAAATTTTAGTAACCTAGTGATACCGTCCGGCCGAGCTTCCAGAAGGGTCATCCGGTTTGGCGAGCAAAGCGTCTCTAGGACAGTGGCGGACACGGATGCTGGCCGGGATCGGTGGCATTGCCGCGATCGTGGTGGGGTGGGGCATCGGCTTGTTCGAGGCCAAGGAGGTGCCGGTGCCGCCCGCGTTGCATGCCGGAAAGGACGTCGCCGCAGGCGAATGGTCGCTGCGCTTCGATCACGTAGAGAGCAGTGACCGGTTACCGGATGGCGAGTTGGTGTCGCGCGACGGTCGCAAGGCGATCATGCTGTATCTGCAGGCGACCAATCGCACCACGCAGACCAGCGGATCGCTGGTGCAGGCAGTGGCGTTGAAGGCACCGCCGCGCGGGGCCGATGCGCGGCCGACGGCCTATCTGTTGCGCGATCGCGCGGCGACCACCGAGTTGCAACCTGGCCTGCCGGAACAGGTCGCTCTGGTGTGGACGTATCCGGCGACGGAGCAGACGGCTGCGCGCCTGCGCTTCGACGTCACCGCTAGGACTTTCAAGGCCTTCGACAATCTCTACGCGCAGCCGCTGTGGACCGATCCGCATCCGGTCGGGGTCGTGGAACTGCCGCTTGGCGCAGCGCGTGCCGGCGCACAGGCGGGTGAACCGTGAAGCGGCTGGCTGGCATCGCGATCCTGGTGCTCGGCTTCGTGCTGCTTGCCGGGATGCGCTGGACGATGCCGCGCTACGAGCGCATTACGGGCCCGATCGCGGTGTCCGGAGCGCCGGGCGGTTGGGTGCAGACCGACAATCTGGCTGTGGACGCCGGCGCGCCGCAACTCGCGCATACGATCCGCTTCAAGGCGGCGGGCGCAGTGCAGCAGCGCGACAGCGGCGGGGTGTGGCTGGTGGTGCCGGTGCGGTCGAAGGTCGCGCGCGCGACCGCGCGCGTGTACGGCCGGGTCTGGGCGACGCCCGATGGCCGTCGTTATCGCGCCAGCGGCCGCGCGGAGATGGGCGATGCGGTGTTGTCGTCGATCAAGACGCTGCAGCCCGGGCTGGAGCGCAAGGACGTGCTGGTGTTCGAACTGCCTTCCGCGCTCGCCAGGGCAGGCGGCACGCTGGTGCTGTCGGAAGACCGCGACCCGCAGCTGACGGCCGAGGCGCAGGTGCGCTATCCGCCCCTCCCGCCCGCAGCGGCGGTCACCGATGTGCTCGATCTGGATGCGCTGCATGCACGCCTCTGACCGCGACGTGGCCCCGGCCGTTTCCGAGCGGCGCACGCGCTGGCTCGCGCTGGCGGCATTGGTGGTGCTGGTGCCATGCACGATGGCCGCGACCGGCTGGCGCGACGTGCGGGAACTGTTGCATGCGCGCGAATGGCGGCCGGTGGATGTGGCGATGGCGCAGACCGTGGACTACGACGGCGCCGCCGTTCGGCTCGCCTCGGTCGATGTGCTGCCGCTTGAGCCAGGACTGCCCGCCGATCGCACGTTCGTGCGCACGCGGCTGACGCTGGTGCCGGGTGCATCCGGCGCGCAGTGGAGCGATTGCACGCTCAAGCTGGTCGACGGTGCCGGTCGCTCCTGGTCGGCGATCGATACCGTGCCGGACCTGTTGCGGCGTGCCCTGGCCAAGCCTGGCGAGTCGCCCGGCGTGGCCTGTGATGGATTGGCGGTGTCCGCGGCCAAGCCGGGCGTGCCGTTGGCGATCGATGGCTACTACCTGGTGCCACGTGCGATGGCTGCGCAGCTGCAACTCACCGTGAGCACGCGCGGCGGTCGCCCGCACTATCTGCGTTTCGCGCGGGGGCAAGGCCATGACTGAGTTGGCGCTGCGCGGCGGGCCGATGGGGCTGATCGGCGACACGCTGCGGCTGTGGTTCCGCTATCTGCCGCAACTGCTGGCCGTGGCGCTGGCCGGCGTGTTGCTCAACGAACTGCTGCTGCAGGCGGCGGTGTGGATCGGCTACCAGAACCGGCTCGCCGGCTTGCTGTCGCTGACGCTGGTGGTGCTGGTCAAGCTGGTGATCTTCGTCCTGCTGTTCGAGACGCTGCGCCCGGCCTTGCCCGGGGTCGCCAGCGCGGCGCTGGCCGACCAGACCGACGCGACGACAGTACAGGACGAGGGCAGGGCGCGCTTGCGACGCCTGTCGGCGATCGTGTCGCAGGCGCTGGTGCCGTTCTTCGCCTACTACGCCGCCTGGGGTTTCCTTGGCGAGACCATCCGCGCCTATGGGCGCGAGGGCCTGGGGCAGTTCAATCCGTTCGATCCGACCTACCGCGGGTCGCTGTTCGAGGTGTCCGGCGGCTGGTGGCTAGTGGCGTCGGTGGCACTGCTGTGGCTGATCCGGCGCGGCGCGAAAAAACAGAAGCAGCGCAGCGCGCATCCGATGTGGAGCATGTTGATCGTGCTGTGCGAAGCCGGTTGGACCTTCGTCGGCATGTACGTGCTCACCGAATGGAAGGGTGGGCTGTTCCGCTGGCTGGCGCATCTGCGCATCGCCGATCTCGGCCAGCAACTGTGGCAGGGCATCAGCCATCCCATCGGCGTCGCGCATGCCGCGCTGCCGGGCGCGGTGGAGCAGGCGCCGCCGGGTGTGGCGGACACGCTGGTGGCGATATTCTTTTCTGCGTTGTTGCCGGTGGTCTGGCTGGCCTTGGCCGCGCTGATCTACCGCTACGACGTGCACAACGTCGAATTGAACGCGCCGGCCGGGTGGTCGCGCAAGGTCGACGGCACGCTCGGACTGTGGCGGAAATTGCCGACCTGGCTACGCGACTTCATCGGCCATTTCTGGGCGGGCACCGCCTCGCGCTATCGCGCTGCGGCCAACAGCGTGCAACTGGCCGGCGCCACCGGGCTGGCGGCGCTGGTGACGCTGATCGTGCTGTATCGCGCCCTGGACTGGGCCTCGGCCTGGGCCTGGATGGGCCTGACCCGCCTGATCGGCCCGCATCCGCAGGTGGTGTGGCAGGCGATCGCCAATCAGCTGTCGGTGGTGCTGGGCACGCCCAGCGATCCCGGCGACGGCATCCTGCCGCAGACGCTGAAGATCTGCCTGCTCGCGGCGACGCTGGAGCGCGCCTTCCGGGCCGGTCGGAGCTGGCGGGCGTTGAAGTAGTCCGCGCCGCCCGAGCCGTCGGCATCGGGAGGGGGACGCGTCAGCCGGCGGTCGGCACCGATAGAATCAGGGCCGCGACGACTGCGTGGCGAACTCGTCGAACAGCGCCTGCAGGACCGGCGTCCTGGGCATCCTGTCCAGCGGGATCTCGGCCTGTTCGAACCAGCTCCGGTCCGCCTCGGGATGCGGACCGCTGAGCACGACGGTGCCGCGGCCGAAGCTGTAGCGCGCCGCGGCCACATCGCCATTGGCGTAGGTGGCGAGCGCACGGAAGCCGCCCTGGGTGCTCTTCGGGAAGTAGGGGCCGTCCTGGAAGAACACGCTGTCGGGGCGGCCCTTCCAGCGCACCGCGACGGCCTCCTCATCGATGGTGGTGACGGGGAAGCCGGGCCGCCCGACCTCGCCATCGAGATCGTCGTCGATCAGGCCCATGTTGGTGTCATCGGCAAGATAGGCGCCCATGCACAGGCCCAGATAGCCGCCGCCCCGCGCGACGAAGTCGCGGATGGCGGCGATCCGGCGCTCGCCCATCGCCTGCAGCGCGGCCGGAATGTCCTGCCCGCCGCCCGGTTGCACATAGACCGCATAGCCGCGCAGGGTGGCGGGCGTGACGTCTTGCGCCTCCATCGGGCCGATGATGTCGACCTTGTACTGCGGACTCAGTGCCTCGATCGCGTCTTTGGCGGTTTCGGAGCAATCGTCGCAGCCGGCTGCGCCGCGATAGACCGCGACACGGATCGTGGGTTGCGCGTTCGCCGCGGACACGCACGCGAACGCGAGGCAGCACAGCGCCGCCAGTCGCAATGGACGTTTCATGGTTGGCGCTCCTGGCGCAGTCGGAAATTTAGTGCTTGTGCGAACGCGGCAATGCGACCAGTCGGTAGTCGCCGTCGCCGATCGACGGCCCGATCTTGCAATCGGTGAGGCGAACCGCTTCCTTGCCGGCCACCTTGCGCGGCAGGCAGCTGCCGCCATGCGTGCAGAACGCGCCGCCCGACGGCGTGTCGCGCGCGATGTCCACCGGCAAGGTCTGGCCCTTGTTCCAGGTGTTCTGCATGTCGTCCTTCACCGTGGCGAGCATCACCGCGTGACAGTCGGGCGCCGGCGCGCGTGCGCTCGCCAGGGCGGGTACTGCCGCCAGCGCGATGATCATGGCCAGAAGGGTGTTGCGCATGGGTGTCTCCTGTTCGTTGTGGGTCGGCACGGCACGGACGCAAAGAGCGGCGCGGCTGTCGCTGGAGACTGGCCTGGGCGACGTACATTCAGCCGATTCGTCTGCAACCAGGCATGAACAGGCCAGTGCCTCGCTGCGCAGGCAACTGTTCAGAGGGTGGATCGCGCCGCGGCAAGCGCCGACGCGCGCACATGAAAAACGCCGCGACGGGTCTCGTCGCGGCGCTTGGAACAGAACAGGACTGGGATGTCCCCGGAAGCGACGCTGGGCGTCGCCATCAGGACAGGCGCGCTCAGCCGGCAGCCGGCGCCTTGGTATCGCCCGCCTTGACGTCGCCCGGCTGGCACTCGCCCAGGCGCTTACCGTCCAGCTTCATGTGCGTCTTCATCGACATGCCGCCGGGCAGCCCGCTGACCGTGGAGTGCGATTCCGACGCCATCTCGGTGGCGCTGAAGGTGCCGGTGCTGGTGCCTTCGATCTTGATGTCGCCCATCGCGCAATGCATCTTCGCGTCGATCTTGCCGTCCTTCATGTTGAAGGTGTCGTACACGCAGTTCTTCTGCATCGGCGAGGCGCTGCCGAAAATGCTCGACGGATTGTTGATCTGCTCGGCGGTCAGGCACACCTTGGTGGTGCTCGGCGGCACCTTCGGCATCTGCGGCATGTTGCCGGAGCCGCCGGTGGTCTCGCTGCTCACCTGCTCGATCCGCATCTCCCATTCGCCGGGCTGCAGCTTGGCCGCCTGCACCTTGGCCACGTCGGCGACCGAGGCGTTGGACATCGCGACATTGTCGCCGTTCTTGTCGCCGCCCTTGCTGCAGGCGGCGAGCAGCACACACACAGCAAGCGTTGCCGGCATGGTCAGACGCATGAACTTCTCCCTAAGTTATGTGAAGTGCGCGGAGCATAGCCGGGGGCGTGATTAAGATCACGTCGACGCCGCGGACTGCCGCCGGTGCGCGCATGAGCATGCAGCAGGCGTCCGCGAGGGGGAAGGATCGATCGCGGCAGATTCACTCCGTTGCCGGACAAGACAGCCCCTCGGCCACTGTGCAGGCGCGCGAGGCCACCGACAGCGGCGCGCAGTGCGAACGCATGTGTGTCGTGCACGGACCATTCCGTTCGGCTCTGCTAGCGTCGGCGCCGCCGCGCGTGACCTCCACGCCATCTGCTCCAGGTTCGCCCTTCGATGCCCAGCCTCGCCGAACGTCCCGTCATCCTCGAACGCAAGCGCACCCTGAAGATGGCCCGCTCCGCACACGCCTACGTGCGCGGCAACACGGCCAGGTTCTACGAATGGCTGGCGGCGTCGCCGGCGGCGCGCCGCGTGCCGATGGGCCCGGCGATCTGGATCTGCGGCGACTGCCATCTCGGCAACCTGGGTCCGGTTGCCGACGGCGAGGGACGTGTCGAGATCCAGATCCGCGACCTCGACCAGGGCGTGATCGGCAATCCTGCGCACGATCTCATCCGCCTGGGCCTGTCGCTGGCCACCGCGGCCCGCGGTTCGGACCTGCCCGGCGTTACCACTGCACGGATGATGGAGACGATGGTCGACGGCTACGGCGCCGCCATCGAGGATCCGGCCCGCGATCACCCCGGTGCCGAACCGGAGACCGTGCGCAGCATCCGCCGCGAGGCCTTCGGCCGGCGCTGGCGCCACCTGGCCAAGGAGCGTCTGCAGGCGGTGGAGCCGCGCATCCCGCTGGGCGAGAAGTTCTGGGCGTTGGCGCCGGAAGAGCGCGAGGCGTTGGAACGGCTGTTCGCCGATCCGGCGGTGGCGCAGATGGTGCTGTCGCTGAAGGGGAAGCCCAAGGATCGCGAGGTACGCCTGGTCGATGCCGCGTACTGGATGAAGGGTTGCAGTTCGCTCGGCCTGCTGCGCTACGCGGCGATCGTCGCCTTGAAGACCGGCAAGGGCCACTGGTCGTATGCGCTGGTCGATCTGAAGGAGGCGGTCGCCCCGATCGCGCCGGCGGCGCCGGATGCGGGGATGCCGGCGGACAACGCCGAACGCGTGGCCGCCGCGGCGCGGGCGCTGTCGCCGTACCTGGGCAGCCGGATGCTGCCGGTGCATCTGTTGGGCCGCTCGCTGTTCATCCGCGAACTGTCGCCGCGCGACCTGAAGCTGGAGGTCGACCAGTTCAATCACGTCGAGGCGGTGCGCTCGGCGCGCTATCTCGCCTTCGTCGTCGGCAAGGCGCACGCTCGGCAGATGAAGCCCGGCACGCGCGCGGCGTGGCTGCAACTGCTGGATGCCGACCGGCGCAAGGCCATCGACACCCCGTCGTGGCTCTGGGAGAGTGTGGTCGCGCTCGCCGGTCATCACGAGGCCGGCTATCTGGAGCACTGCCGTCGCTACGCGCTGGCCGCCTGACGGCGAATGCCACGCGGCGCGTCCTTCAGCGCAGCGCCAGTGCCACCGGCACGCCCACGGCGAGCAGGATCAGGACGATGCCGGAACCGCGTTCCAGCCACGGCAACGCCTGCGCGAAGCGGTGCAAAACGAGCCGGTTGCCGACCAGTACGGCCACCAGCAGGTCCCATAGCAGCACCACGCCGAACATCCAGGCGCCGTAGAACGTCTTCCAGCCGGCGCTGGCATGCGGCCCGGTCAGCATCGCCGCCAGGCTGGCATAAAACAACGCGTTCTTTGGATTGAGGAGGCCGGACAGCGCGCCCATGCCGGCCGCGCGCCACCACGCGGCGAGCGACGCTGCGGGAGCCGCGCGACCTGGCTGACCGGAGACGTCCAGCGTGCCATGGCCGGCGTGGCGCAGGAACAGCACACCCAGATACAGCAGGTAGGCGCAACCTGCCAGTTGCAGGACGACGAACACGCGGCTGTCCGCGCGCAGGGCCGCGGTGCCGGCGAAGGCGGCGACGATGAACACGCCGTTGGCCAGGGCGATGCCGATGCAGGCGCCGCTGGCGATGCGCCAACCGGCGGACAGCGAGGTGCGGGCAACCAGGAAGAAGTCGGGGCCAGGCGAGAGCAGCGCCAGGAAATGCGCTGCGGCGATCATCAGGAACTGTTCCATCGGGCCACACGTGAACGCGGTGCGTCGCAGTGTGCCGATCGCAGCCGGGCGCGGATTGAACGAAATTGCGCGGCCGCTACGCAGGCGAGCGCCGGAAGCGGCCCGGCGAGACGCCCGCATGCGCCTTGAACACGCGCTGGAAATGCGCCTGGTCCGCGAAGCCCAGTTCCTGTGCCAGGTCCGCGAACGGCGTGCCCTGGCGGATCCGCGCTCTGGCGAGAGTGATGCGTGCATTGAGCTGCCAGGCATGCGGCGTCATGCCGGTGAGGGTGCGGAATGCACGGATCAGGCGATAGCGGCTCATTGCCGCCAGATCGGCCAATTCCTGCAGGGCGATGTCGGCGGCAGGGACGCTGCGCAGGCGTTGCAGCGCCGGGCGCAGCTGCGCGGCGAGATGCGCCGGTGCGCAGGAGGGCTCGATCCGCATCCCTTGCGCGGTGTCGTGATCACCGATGAACGCGATCAGCGCGGCTTCCTTGGCACCGGGATCGACGTCGGAAAACAGCAGCGCGTTAAGCTGGCAGAAGCGCGTGTAGGTCGCCGGCGCATCGACGATCCGGATCGGCTCGGCCGCGCGTGTGGGGGCACCGGCGTTTTCCTCGCGCAGCGCGTGCAGCCAGTCCGCTTCCAGATGCAGCATCTGGTAGCTCCACGCCGAATCCGGCGCGGGATTGCAGGCGTGCACGCGCTCGGCCGGGACAAACACCAGCGTTCCCGGGTGCAGCGCGATCGGGCCGACGTCGGCACCGCTGAAGAGGCTGTTGCCGCTGTCCACCGCGCCGATGGAGTAGGTCGGATGCAGGTGCGGCCGGTAGCAGGCGCGACTGTCGCAGGCACGGCGACTTTCGACGAACGGCAGCGCCGGGTCGCGCCAGAACAGCGCGGTTGGATCGTCACGAGAGAGCCGTGCGGAAGGAGCGGAACGGGTCATGGCGATGCGTCGCGGGGAGGGGAGGGCGCGCTTGCGCAATGCCGCCATGGTACCGAACGGCCCCAGCAGGGCTTGGGTACCGCCTGGGACGATCGTGCATGCGCATGGGCGGTGCACGAACGAATCTACGTGCGGCGCAGAGTGTCAATCGCGCAACGCCGACTGCGGATGTCGTTGACGGGAAACCGACCCAACGAGCATGGCGCAGGTTGCCGCATGCGGGTGGACACGGCGTCAGTGATCGCGCGCGCTGTCCAGGTCCAGCGCCATGTCCCAACGCTCCAGCCCCGGACCGTAGCCGTCCGCCACGACGCGTTCGACAGTGAAGCCGAAGCGCGCGTAGAACGCCTGGGTGTGCTGGCTGGTGTCCAGTTCGATCCGCGCCAGACCGGGGCTGCGCCGGCAGGCATCGAGCCGGGCCTCGGTCAGTGCGCGGCCCAGGCCCTGGCGGTGCAGGCGGCGATCGACCATGCCCCAGCCGAAGCTGGCGACGTGGCCGTCTGCGCTCAGCGCGTGGCCGCCGCAGGCCACGATCGCGCCCGCGCGGACGATGACCAGATAGTGCCAGGCGCTGGTTTCGTGCTGCAGAAAGTGCTCGAAGGCGGCGCGTTCGCTGCGATCGAAGAACTGCGGGACGTTGCTGTCGAACAGCGCCAGGCAGGCGGCGTGGTCCTGTGCGACATAAGGACGGAGGGTGTTCACCCGGGCAGTGTGCCGCAGGCGGCCCGTCACGTCGTGGTTGCGTCGAATGCGGCACGCCAGCATCGGCCGTTTCCGAACGGGTTGTCGGAAAATTTCGCCGGGCCTGTCCGGGATCCGCAGCGGGGTGGTGTCCGGAAGCGGGAAGGGGGAGGGTCAGATAATTCTGACGTGAGATCAGGATTGTCCTGATAACGCTTTTCCCGCCGTGCCAGCATACTGGCCTCGGCCTGACGCAGGGACCGTCGCGCGCCTTCCGAGGACAGCGCTGGCAGGTCACTCGACCCTGCGTGCCGAGCCTTGAGTAAGCTCGGCAGGGTTTTGATGACGACAACATGACGTTTCGCGAGGTGCGGATGAGCACCCCGTGAAGCGTCGTCTTTTGTCTACGAATTCGTATTGCCCTGAATAATTCACGCAGATAGGCTGGATGGTGCGGTATCCGCTGCGTTGGGGTTATAAGAGATGGCCATCAGGGTTTTTCTGGTCGATGATCACGCTCTTGTCCGTACGGGCATGAAGCTGATCCTGTCGAATCAAACGGATATCGACATCGTCGGCGAGGCCGACAGCGGCGAAACCGCGCTGCCGCAGATCCGGCAGCTGAAGCCGGACATTGTCCTGTGCGATCTGCACATGCCCGGCGTCAGCGGGCTGGAAGTCACCGAGCGCATCGTCAAGGGCGACCACGGCACCAAGGTCATCATCGTCTCGGTGCTGGAAGACGGTCCGCTGCCCAAGCGCCTGCTGGAAGCCGGTGCGTCCGGCTACGTGGGCAAGGCCGGCGACGCGCAGGAGCTGCTGCGTGCGGTGCGCGACGTGGCCATGGGCAAGCGCTACCTCGGCGCCAACATCGCGCAGAACCTGGCGCTGGCCAATCTGGAGGGCGGCGGTTCGCCGTTCGACGCGCTGTCGCCGCGCGAACTGGAAGTGGCCCTGCTGCTGACCCGCGGCCTGCGCCAGGAAGACATCGCCAAGCGCCTGAGCCTCAGCGCCAAGACCGTCAACACGCACAAGGCACGGCTGTTCGAGAAGGTCGGCATCCAGGACAACATCGCCCTGGCGCGCCTGGCCACGCAGTACGGCTTGCTGGATCCGACGCACCCGCTGTAATCGGCGACGCCTGTCGATCTGTACAAGGGCGGCCTTCGGGCCGCTCTTGCGTTGTGCTTGCGCGAACGCGCGGACCTGTCCGCAGTGGATCGACTGCGGCCATGCGTCTTCCGGCATCACCGACGTCCCAGCACTCGCGCGTGCCGCGGCCGGAATGACTGGGCGCCACCGCGGCATTACGTGGTGCAAGCACGGTGGAGGAGGTGGCACACGCGCTGCGCCCAGCATCACTCACGACCGCAGCGAACCTTCAACCACACGGACATGCATGCATTGGTGTGCCTTCAAGACACTTCGGTCGCCTGCCTTCCGTGCAATACCTACTCCACCCACCGTCCGTTTTCGTAGGAGCGGCTTCAGCCGCGACAGCCGTACCGGTGATGGTTGTCGCGGCTGAAGCCGCTCCTACGAGTGGTGGCGTATCTCGTTGAGCCACGGCAAAGCGCGCTTCGGCGAGGCTTCGAGCCACTGCCACTGCCACTGCCACTGCCACTGCCACCGTCACTGCCACTGCCACGCCACGCCACGCCACTGCCACTGCTGCGCCGAACGGGATGCGCGGAGAGCGTGCGCGTGCAGACGAACGTCTTGCGCCGTAGCGACGGACGCGTTTCACGGGTGCCCCCAAGAAAAAAGCGGCCCGAAGGCCGCTTTTTTCATGCTGCAACGTAAGGAGCGAGGATCAGCTGCGATCCTTGTGCTCGTCGCCGTCCGCCTTGTCCGCGGCGTGCGAGGCATGCGCTGCGGACTGTGCTGCGGCGACAGCGCGTTCGCGTTCCTTCCGCGCCGCCTCGTCCGCAGCCGCGCTCTCCGCTTGCGTCGGCGTCGCCTGAGCCGGAGCAGCGACGGAGGTTGCGGTACCGCCGATTGCCGACGTGGTCGAGACGGCCTCGGTCGGCGCGGCGGCCGCTGCATCACCACCGTGCGGGACCTTCGCCGGTGCATCGGCGAAGGCGTCGAGCATGGTGGTCTGCACGGGCGCGTAGGCCGGCTTGGCCGGGGCAGCTTCTTCCGCACGTGGCTCCGCGAAAGCGGCGGGCGTGGCGGTGACGGCCGGTGCTGCGCTCGGCGCGGCTGCGGCTGCGGCTGCCGCCGGCGCGGTCACGCTCGCCGGATCCTCGACCGTGGCCGTGGCATCCGCGGCGTCCGGCTCCGCGACCGGCGCCTTGGCGGCGGTCGCGGTCGGTTGCTCGACGGCGGTGGTGACCGCCTGCGGCTGCGGCGCGGCCGGTGCGGCGGCTGGCGTTGCGCGTTCGGCCGGTGCCGCGGCGCGCTCGGTGCCCACGGTGTGCTGCGCTGCCGGCGTCGTCTCGGCGACCGCTGCCGGTGCCGCAGGTGCGGCAGCCACCACCGTGTCGGCGTGGGCGACGGCGGCATCGCTGGCGCCCTGGGTCGCAGCGGCCGGCGCGGTCGGCGCAGGCGCTGCGATCACGGCGTCGGCCGGCGCGGACGGCTGCATCGGTGCGGTGGCCGGCGCAGGCACGGGGTCGACGGCGATCGGCGCGGGGGCCTGGGCTGCCTCGTCGGCCGGTGCCGGTGCACTGGCGGCGGCTGCACGCTCGCGGCGCGGTTCGCGCTTTTCCTGCGGCTCGCGCTTCTCCTTCTCCTGCACGGGCGGCTGCGGCTTGGACGCGGGCGCGTCGCTGGCAGCGTCGTCGTCGAAGTCGAACTCCGGCTGGCTGCGGCTCGGCGCCTGCGCGCTTTCGCCGTCGCTGTCGCCGGCGTCCAGATCGGCGTCGTCCAGACCGGCGGCATCGCCGGCGGCGCCGGCTTCGCCATTGCCACGGCGGCGGCGGCGGCCACCACGACGGCCGCGACGGCGGCGGCCACCGGCATCGCCGGTCCCGTCCTCGCCCTCGGCGCCTTCGCCGGCAGGCTCGGCCTGAGCGGTTTCGGCGGCGCTTTCGCGCTCATCGATGCTGGTCGCTGCGGCGGTCGGCGATTGCGCCGGCGCGGCGGTGGCCTCGACGGCCGCTGCCGGCTCCTGGGACGTGGCGATCGCGCCACCGGCGACCGCGGCGGCGGCCAGGGTGGTGGCGTCCTGCACCGGCGTCACCGGGCTGGTCGCGACAGGCGCGGCCTGCTGCTTGGCGACGGCTTCCTCGGCGCGCGGCTGACGCGGCGGCTTGTCGCCCTGCGCGGCAGCCTGCGCCGGCTCCTGCTGCGGCTTGGGCTGGCGCGGCGGGTTCTGCGGCTGCTGCTGCTTCGGCGGCTTGGGCGTCTGCGGCTGCTGCTGCGGCTTGGCCTGCTGTGTGGCCTGCTCGTTGCGCGGCGCCTTGGGCTGCGGGTTCTGCTGCCCGGCCGGCGCGGCGGCGCCATTGCCGTTGCCGGCGCGGCGCTCGTCGCGGCGTGCGTTGCCGCCGCCGTTGTTGCCGTTGCCGCGGGAGGCATTGCCGCCCTGGCCGCCGTTGCGGTTGCCGTCACGGCGCGCGTTGCGGTCGCTGCGATCGCCACGGTCGTTGCGGTTGCGGTTGCCGTCCTGCGGGCGCTGACGCTGCGCCGGCTCGGCGGCGGCCGGGGCGGGGGCCGGGCTGTCGCCGGCGCCGAAGATGCGCTTCAGCCAGCCGACCACGCCGGTGGCCGGCGGCGCGACCGGGGCGGGCGCGACGACCGGGGCCGGTGCCGGCGCGGCGGCCGGTTCCTCGACCACTTCGCGCACCGGGGCCGGCTGCGAGTGCTTCACATTGGTCACCGCAGGCGCCGGAATGTTCAACTGCGCCTTGGTCAGCGCATGCACCGGCAGCTTGCGCGGGGTGCCGCGCTGGTAGCTGGGCTTGGTGCTTTCCTCGCCCAACTCGTTCTCGCGCAGGCGGGTCACTTCGTAGTGCGGGGTGTGCAGCTGCTCGTCGGCGACGATCACGATCGGCGCGTCGTGGCGCTTCTCGATCTCGCTGAGCGCGCGGCGCTTCTCGTTGAGCAGGTAGTTGGCGATCTCCACCGGCGCCTGCACCAGCACCTGCCCGGTGTTCTCTTTCATCGCATGCTCTTCGGCGACGCGGATGATCGACAGCGACAGCGACTCCACGCTGCGCATGCGGCCGTGGCCGTCGCAGCGCGGGCAGACGATCTGGCTGGATTCGCCCAGCGACGGGCGCAGGCGCTGGCGGCTCATCTCCAGAAGGCCGAAGCGCGAGATGCGGCCGATCTGCACCCGCGCGCGGTCGTACTTGAGCGCGTTCTGCAGGCGGTTCTCGACTTCGCGCTGGTGCTTGTTGGAGGCCATGTCGATGAAGTCGATCACCACCAGGCCGCCGAGGTCGCGCAGGCGCAACTGGCGCGCGACCTCTTCGGCCGCCTCCAGGTTGGTCTGGAACGCGGTGTCCTCGATGTCGCTGCCCTTGGTGGCGCGCGAGGAGTTGACGTCCACCGCGGTCAGCGCCTCGGTCTGGTCGACCACGATCGAGCCGCCGGAGGGCAGGCGCACGCTGCGCTCGTAGGCGGCCTCGATCTGCGACTCGATCTGGAAGCGGTTGAACAGCGGGATGTCGTCGGTGTAGTGCTTGAGCTTGCGCAGGCTCTGCGGCATCACCTGCTGCATGAATTCCTTGGCGTCGCCGTACATCTCCTCGGTGTCGACCAGGATCTCGCCGATGTCGGCGCGCAGGTAGTCGCGCAGGGCGCGGATGATCAGCCGCGATTCCTGGTAGATCAGGAACGGCGCCGGCTTGGCCAGGGCGGCCTCGGCGATCGACTTCCACACCTGCAGCAGGTAGTCCAGGTCCCACTGGAGCTCTTCGGCATCGCGGCCGACGCCGGCGGTGCGGATGATCACGCCCATGTCGTCGGGGATGTTCAGCTTGTCCAGCGCTTCCTTCAGCGCGGCGCGGTCCTCGCCCTCGATCCGGCGCGAGACGCCGCCGGCGCTGGGTGAGTTCGGCATCAGCACCATGTAGCGGCCGGCCAGGGAGATGAACGTGGTCAGGGCCGCGCCCTTGTTGCCGCGCTCCTCCTTGTCCACCTGCACCACCACTTCCTGGCCCTCGCGCAGCAGTTCGCGGATCGTCGCCTTGTTGTGGTCGACGCCGGCCTGGAAGTAATCGCGGGAGATTTCCTTCAGCGGCAGGAAGCCGTGGCGCTCGCCGCCGTATTCGACGAAGGCCGCTTCCAGCGAGGGTTCGAGCCGGGTGATGCGGCCCTTGTAGATGTTGGACTTCTTCTGTTCCTTGGACGGCTGCTCGATGTCGATGTCGTACAGGGTCTGGCCGTCCACGATGGCCACACGCAGTTCTTCTGCCTGCGTGGCGTTGATCAGCATTCGCTTCATTGTTGCGTTCCTCGCGCTGCTACCGCGCGGAACGCCATGGGGTTTCGCTTCTGGTCACGCTTCGTCGCCCATCGCGCAGGCGCGGGGTGGGCGTCTTGGGTTTCCAGCGCTACGACACCACGGCGAGCCGCGGGAGCGCTTCTTGCTTTTAGGTGGTTCAGGACCGGCGGCGACTCCAGCCAGGCTGGGCGCCGCACGGGGCATGTTCAGCGCGGACGCTTGCGGCATCCGGCGATGGCCGGGCAGGCCGGTGAGCCGCTAACATGGCCGCCCCGGGGGCGGTGGTCGCGCACTGTGCCGGAATCGTCGTAAGCCGGGCTTCTGGCCCTCAACTAACTTCCAACGAAATCAAACCCTTATCTCGCCCCCCGAGTGTAACAGAATAAACTGCCTGATGACTTCCCCCCCGATCCCTCCGAAGCCGCGCGATGTCGCGACCAGCGCGGTGCGCATTCTCAAGGTCCCGGAAGACAGGGCCGGACAGCGCGTAGACAATTTCCTGCTCGGCCAGCTCAAGGGCGCGCCGCGCAGCCTGATCTACAAGCTGATGCGCAGCGGCCAGGTGCGGGTCAACGGCGGCCGCACCAAGGCCGAGCGCAAGCTCGAGGCCGGCGACGAGGTGCGCATCCCGCCGGTGCGGCTGACCGAGGAGGGCGAGAAGAGCGCGCCGCCGGATGCGTTCATGGCCCGGCTGGAGGCGGCGATCGTGTACGAGGACGCGCGCTTGCTGGCGCTGAACAAGCCGTCCGGGGTCGCCAGCCACGGCGGCAGCGGCATCAGTTTCGGCGCCATCGAGACGCTGCGTGCGCTGCGTCGCAATCAGTCGCTGGAGCTGGTGCACCGGCTCGATCGCGACACCTCCGGGCTGCTGATCGTGGCCAAGAAGCGTTCGGCGCTGACCGAGCTGCAGGCGCTGATGCGCGAGGACGATCGGGTCCAGGGCCGCGGCATCAGCAAGCGCTACCTGACCCTGCTGGTCGGGCGCATGCCCGATGGCACCATGAGCGTGGATGCGCCGCTGCACATCGGCCTGCGCCAGGGCGGCGAGCGCCACGTGCAGGTGAACGCGGCGGGCAAGCCGTCGCTGAGCCATTTCCGGGTACTGGAGCGGCGCGGCGGGCATTCCTACTGCGAGGTGCGGATCGAGACCGGCCGCACCCACCAGATCCGCGTGCACGCCCAGCACCTGGGGCATCCGGTCGCTGGCGACGACAAGTACGGCGATCCTGCAGTCAACAAGCGCCTGCGCGAGCAGATCGGACTCAAACGTCTGTTCCTGCATGCCGCGTCGCTGGAGTTCGCCCTGGACGCCGGCAAGACACCTTATCTATTGAACGCGCCGCTGGCCGACGAACTGGCCGAGGCGCTGAACCGCCTCGGCTGAGGCCGGCGCGGCGGGAGCGGCATGCGGCCGCCCCGCGTTGCGTTCAGCTGTCGTGATGGTCGTGGTCGTGGTGCCCGTCATGGCGGGCCGGGGCCGGCCGTTGTGCCGGGTGTGATTCGGCCGGCCGCGGCGCCGGCATGCGCGGCGGCGGAGAGAACCGGGCCACGCGCTGCTGCTGGCGCGGTTCCGGCATCGGCGCACGCATCGCCTCGCGCGGCATCTCCGGCGCGCGCGCCTCGCGCTCGGGCGCCGGCGCGTGCCAGGCCTGGGCGCGCGGCGCTTCGGCCGGCATCGCCGCGCGCGGCGGCTGCGCGCGTGCCATCTCGCGGGCGAAGCCGGACGGCTGCATGCCCGGGTCGCCGTGCCGCGGCGGCGGTTCGGCGAAGCGCGGCGCCGGCATGCCGCCATGATTGGCGACCGCCTCGCGCGGCATCGGCGTGGGCGACAGTGCCTGCGGCACCGGCCGGCCGTGGAACTGCGGCACCGGCATCGACGGAGTCGAGCGTGGCGCGTTCGCCTGGGCCATCGCCAGGGCGCGTTGCGGTGCCGGGGCACGCGGCGCGAAGCCGGGCAGCAGGCGCTGGTCGCGCGCGGCGGCCATGGCCGCCGGGGTGCCCGGAGCCGGCAGGCGCTGCATCGGCGGCGCCATCGCCGCCACCGGACGACCGGCCTGCAGCATCTGGCTGGTGAAGTGCGGCATGGTCTGCGGCATCGCCGGCGGCTGGGCGCGGGCCGGCCCGAACGCGGCCGCCGGAGTGCGCGCGCCCATCGCCGCGGCAGCCAGCGCGGCGCCCGGGGCATGCGCGGCGGCGAAGGCCTGCTGCGCGGCCGGCCCACCCATCGGCATCGCCGGGGCTGGCGCGCCGCGGTAGTCGTTGTGCACGTAGCTGCGGTTGTCGTAGTGGTTGTTGATGATGGTGGTGCGCGGCGCGTACACGCTGTTGCGGTAGACCACGTAATTCGGCGCCGACGGCGGTGCGTTCCAGTTCACCCCCCAGTTGTTCCAGCCCCAGCTGTGCCATGGCGGCGCCGGTTCCAGCCAGCCGAACACGCTGTGGTGGTGGTGTTCGAGCGCGTCGCCGACCAGCACGCCCACGCCGAAGGAGATGATGCCGGCGGTGACCAGGTCGCCGGTGTCGTAGTAGGGGCGCGGCGGACGGTAGCGGTATTCGCGGTAGACGTTGACCGGAACGCCGTAGACCACGTCGGGGTCGTAGCGCGGCACGTAGACCACGTCCGGCTGCGCCGGCTCGATGACGATGGTGCGGGTCGGCGGCGGCACCGCGTCGGCATAGGCCGGCGCCGGTTCCACCACGGTGCGCTGCACCACCTGCACGCGCTGCTGCGGGGTGCTGCGCAGGTGGCCCTGCGCCTGCGCGCGCTGGCGCATCACCTGCACCGCGTCCAGCACCTGGTTGGGATCGTGGGCATAGGCGTTGCCCAGCGCGCGGGTCCAGTCGCCGTTGCCGGCCAACTGGTCGACCACGTCCGGGAAGGCGGTCAGCGCCTTGACGCTGGGATCCCAGGGCTGCGACGCGGCCGCTTGCAGGCGGTCGGTGGCGGACAGGGTGCGGTTGTTGCGCAGCCAGTCCTGCGCGGACACCACCTGGTCCGGATACACCGAGGCGGCGAGGGTCTGCGCCAACAGCTTGTCCGGGAACAGCGCGATCGGCGCCACCAACTGATACAGCTGGTCGGCGGTGGGCGGGACGTAGGGGGCAGGCGCGGGCGCCGCAGCGGGGGCGCCGGCGTCGGCCTGTGCTGCGGGAGCGGGCGCG
Source organism: Xanthomonas sp. PPL134 (assembly GCF_040595915.1). Taxonomy (NCBI): domain Bacteria; kingdom Pseudomonadati; phylum Pseudomonadota; class Gammaproteobacteria; order Lysobacterales; family Lysobacteraceae; genus Xanthomonas; species Xanthomonas sp. PPL134. The sequence goes on along the minus strand of NZ_JAMDLL010000002.1, from coordinate 232,029 downwards.
TCTTGTCGCTGGCAGGCGCCCAGCGCCACCACGCTCAGCGCGGTGAACAGGGCCAGCCTGGCCGGCGGCAGGGGGCGGAGATCCATGCGACACCTCATCGGAGCGGGGCGAAGGTGGCCGCAGCATGCGCCGCCCTTGGTGTCTGCGACCTTTCTGCGCGGCGCTGCCGCGCACGCCAGCGAGCCCGCGTTCAGCCGGCGCCGGCGGGTGCGCTCAGACCGGCGCGGACAGGCGGAACAGCACCAGACTCAAGGCCAGCGTGGCCATGCCCGCGACCAGGCCGTACACCGTCTCGTGCCCCTGCGCATAACGCTTGGCCGCCGGCAGCAGTTCGTCCAGGGCCAGGAACACCATCACCCCGGCGATCAGCCCGAACACCGCGCCGAACACCGCATCGGACAGGAAGCGCGCTAGCGCGACGTAGCCGATCAGCGCGCCGATCGGCTCGGCCAGGCCGGACAGCAGGCTGGCGGCGAAGGCATAGGACTTGCGGCCGGTGGCGTAATGCACCGGCACGGCGATGGCGATGCCTTCGGGGATGTTGTGCACGGCGATGGCGAAGGCCAGGGGCATGCCCACCGCCGGGCTCTCCAGCGTCGCGAAAAAGGTGGCCAGGCCCTCGGGGAAATTGTGCGCGGTGATCGCCACCGCGGTGAGCAGGCCGACGCGCTTGACGTAGGCGCGGTTGTCATCGCGAAACAACGGATCGCGGCTGTTGAGGCTTTCGTGCGGGTTGGGCACCAGCCGGTCGATGGTCACGATCAGCACCATGCCGGCCAGGAACGCCAGGGTAGCGTAGGCCTGGCCCAGGCGCGGATCGAAGGCCTCGCTGAATGCGGCGATCGACTTGCCGAGGATCTCGGTCAACGACACGTACACCATCGCGCCGGCGGAGAACGCCAGGCCGAAGGCGAGCAGGCGCGGATTGGGACCTCTGCTGAACAACACCAGCACGCTGCCCAGGCCGGTGGCCAGGCCGGCGCCGAGGGTCACGGCGAGCGCGACCAGGACATTGTGCAGCGGGATCTCCAGCATGCGCCGGCGGCTCCAAGGAAAGAGGCGTCGATCAAACCCGGCGCGGTGCGGGTGTCGCGTGAAGGCGCGGCGCGCGCGCCCGTGGTTCAGCCGGCTTTGTGCGCCTGCGCGTCCAGCGCGAAGCAGCGGTCCGGGCGCGGCTGCGGCGGATTGAAGTTGACCGGCACCTGGATGGTCCACGGCACTGCCTGGCCGTTGCGGGTGGCGGGTTTGAACGTCCAGCCGCGCACGGCCTCCTGCGCCGAGGCGTCCAGCTTGGCCTGGCCGCTGCCGGTGACCACGGCCACCTCGGTCGGCTTGCCCTGCACGCCGACCACCACCTTCAGCACCACCGTGCCGCCGAGTCCGGCGCAGGCCACGTCGATCGGGTAGTCCGGCGGCGGCGTCTTCACCGCGGCGACCTCGGTCGGCGGCTGGGCCACGGTGTGTTGCTGCGATTGTTGGGATTGGCCGCAGGCGCTGAGCAGCACGGCGCTCAGGCAGGCCAGGGGGAACAGACGACGGGCGGCGACGGTAGCGATCATCGGGATCATTCCGAAAGGGCGGAGGCCTTGGCGGCGCAGATGAAGTCGTTTTCGCTGAGGCCACCGACGTCGTGGGTGGAATAGCGCACCACCACGCGGTCGTAGTGCACGCCCAGGTCGGGGTGATGGTCCTCGCGGTGCGCGATCCAGGCCAGCGCGTTGACGAAGGCCAGGGTGCGGTAATAGTCGGGGAAGCGGAAGGTGCGGCTGATCGCGTTGCCGTTCTCGACGACTTCCCACCCGGGCACCTGCGGCAGCAGTTCGGCCAGGCGCGCCTGGGTCAGTTTGTACTCGCTGCCCTTGCAGGGCGAGCAGTGGGCCTGGGCGAGCGGGATCAGGTCGTTCATGGAGAGTCTCTGCGGTGGAACGGACAGGGCCGATCAACATACCGCCCGCGATGAGCGCAGGGCGTGGAAGGGTCTAGAATACCCGCATGATCCAGATCTCAGACAACGCACAGGCCCATTTCCGCAAGTTGCTCGAACGCGAGGCCGTGCCCGGCATGGGCGTGCGCCTGAGCGCGGTCGATGCCGGCACCCCGCGTGCCGATGCGCGGCTGGAGTTCGCCGAGCCGGCGGACCTGGCCGGCGACGAGTGGGCGATCGACTGCGCCGGCTTCACCTTGTACGTGGCGGCCGATAGCGTCGCCTGGCTCGACGGCGCGGAAATCGACTACGTCACCCAGGGCACCGGCCAGCAGCTCACCATCAAGGCGCCGAAGATCAAGGGCGAAGCACCGGGCGAAGCCGCCTCGCTGGTGGAGCGGGTGCGCTGGGTGGTGGAGAACGAGGTCAATCCGCAACTGGCCCAGCACGGCGGCCGCGTGGCGGTGCAGGAAGTGTCCGCCGATGGCGTGGTGCTGCTGCGCTTCGGCGGCGGCTGCCACGGCTGCGGCATGGCCGACGTGACCTTGAAGCAGGGCATCGAGAAGACGCTGATGGGCCGGGTGCCGGGGGTGACCGCGGTGCGCGACGCCACCGACCACGACAGCGGCAGCGCTCCCTACATTCCGCGCGATTCGGCCGCCTGACGTCCCGCTGCCGGTGACGCGCGCCACCGACATCCTTGATGTGTTGTTGGCGCGCACGCCGCGCAAGCTGCTGCGCGACCGCCGCAGCGGCCTGCCATACGCATGGGCGCACTGGATCGCGGCGCAACCTGCCGTGCCGCGGCCGTTCGCCGCCCCGGAGCTGATTGCGGCGATGCCGCCGGCGCAGCCGCCGGTGACCACGCGTCTGCCGGCCTTGCCGCTGTGGCAGGCGTTCCGCCGCCTGTGGTGGCAGCACTGGGATCCGGCGCCGTACGACCAGCGCTGGTGGCGGCGCATCGCCGTGCTGCTGAGCCTGCTGCTGCATCTGCTGTTCGCCATCTTCCTGCTGTGGGTGGCGTTTGTACGCTGGCTGCCGCCGCGCACCGATGCGGACGCCGCCGGCCGCGTGCAGGTGGAATTCGTCGGCCGCGGCACGCCCGCCGAGAGCGGTGGCGGGGCGCCGGCCGAGGCGGCCGCGTCCACGGAGGCGACGTCGCCGATCCCGCCGCGTGCGCAGCGCGCCGCGTCCGCGCGGCCGCGCCCGACGCCGCCAGCCGCTGCTGCACCTGCACCTGCACCGGCCGCGGAGCCGACCCCGACAGTGCCGGCGCCCGCGCCGACCACGGCCAGTGCGCCACCACCGCCACCGGCGGAGCAGCTACTGCAGGTGACCGAAACGCCGACGCCCACGCGCGACTTCGTGCTGCCGCCGCCACCGAGCGTGCGTGTCCCGGTGCCCACACCGCGCGCGGTCGTGCCGCCCGACGTGCAGGTGCCGGTGCGCGAGGTCGAGGTGGTCACCGACGTGCCGACCGTGGCGCAGTTGCGTCCGCGCGACATCGCGGTGCCGCGCCCCGCCGCACCGCAGGTGCAGGTGCGCGAACGCGAGGTGCCGGCCCCGCTGCCGCAGGTGCAGGTTCCGGCACCACAGCTGCGCACGCCGGCGCCGACGCCGGTGCTGCGCAGCGCCGAGGTGCCGCAGGTGCGGCAGATCGAAGTCCCGACGCCGCGCACCGATACGGCCACCGCGAGTGCGCCTGCACCGATGCCGGCGGCCGCCCCGGTCGCCAGCCCGGAGGCGGCACCGGCCAGCGCGCCGACCGCGCAGCCGGCAGCGGCCGCCTCGGTCGCCGCCACCGCCAGCGGCACCGCCAAGCCGGCGGCACCCGCGCTCGGCACCGCGCCGCCCGGCAGCCAGGCCACGGCTCCGGGCAGCGGCCCGGCGCCGGTCGCCCGCGATGGCGGCTGGGCCACGCCGCAGCGCGGCGACGACTGGGGCGCGGCCGCGCGCAACCGCCCCGGCGATGCCGGGGCCGGCGCCAGCAAGGGCAGTGGCCTGTTCAATGCCGACGGCAGCGTGCGCCTGGCCGAGGGGCGCGGCAACGAGCAGGCGCCGGCGCGCAGCGCGCCCGGTTCCGAGACCGACACCTGGACGCGCGAGCGCATCGAAAAGGCCGGCGAGTGGCTCAAGCGTCCGCCGTACGACTACACGCCGACCTCGTTCGACAAGTACTGGCTGCCGAACGCGACGCTGCTGGAAGAGTGGGTGCGGCGCGGCATCAAGTCGGTGAAGATCCCGATTCCCGGCACCGGCAGCAGCATTTCCTGCGTGATCTCGATCCTGCAGGTCGGCGGTGGCTGCAGCATCACCGACCCCAATCTCAACGAGCAGCCGGCCGGCGCGCGGCCGCCGCCGAACGTGCCGTTCAAGCGTGAGTTGCAGGAAGACAACGGCAGCCGCTGAGCGGCGGTGCACCGGCCCAGCGCAACATGAGGTGCCTCCAATCGCCTGCTTTCAGCACACGTGAGCCGGATGCAGCTTGCCCTGTGTGGGAGCGGCGTCAGAGCACTTTTCTAATAACGCCGGGACGGCTCCTGTAGGAGCGGCTTCAGCCGCGACGGGCCTCTCCGGGAAGGCCAGTCGCGGCTGAAGCCGCTCCCACAAGGCGTGCGCATCCGGCGTGCTTGTGGCGGAAGCAGGTTGTCTTTGGGCCTTCGCGATGAGGACGCGTCGCGGCGAAAGGGCACCTTCAATCACCTGCCGCGCATCGTGCTGTGTCTTAGGAGCGGCTTCAGCCGCGACGGATTTGCGGGAAAGCCCAGTCGCGGCTGAAGCCGCTCCTACGCGTGTGCCTAGACGTTTCCCGCGGCGGCATCGGCCAAGATGCTTTTCGTGTGCATCAAGAGCCGCTGAGACGTGATGCCGGACGCATGGATAGGGCTGGAATGCGGTCGCGCAGCAAGTAAAAGCGGCGATGCGATGGCCACGCGTCGACCGTGGCGCCTCGGGGTCACGCCGTGCGCCCTTGCGTCGCTCGTGTTGGGCGCAGCGTGGTACAGGCGACAGCGCACGTCATCCAACGCTGCACCTGAGCCTTCAGGCCTCGCCCGCTCAGTTCACACCGTGCAAATCGCGCAACTGGCTGCTGCGCGAGCCGAAGTAGGCGGCCAGGTCGGCGATGTCCTGGTCGCTCAGTTGCGCCGCCTGCGGGCTCATCAGCGGATGCGTGCGGGTACCGCCGCGGTAGGCCTGCAGCGCATGCGCGAGATAGTCGCCGTACTGGCCGCCGAGCTTGGGGTAGGTCGGGTCGATCGGCGCGTTGCCGTCGGCGCCGTGGCAGTCGATGCAGCTCTGCCCGGTGGCCTTGCCCTTGGCGTGGGCCAGTTTGTCGCCGGCGTCGATGCGCCCGCCGGGCAGGCCGGCGGAGGAGCCGGACCCGTGCTCGCCGCTGGCGTGGCCCGGGTCGCCGGCGGATTTACTGTTGGATTCCACCTGCGATTGCGAACAGGCCCCCAGGCACAGGGCGGCAAGCAGGACGAGGGCGGGACGCAAGGCGTGCGCGGCGTTCGGCATGGGAGGCCTACTTGAGGGTGGACAGGAAAGCGGCGATGTCGGCGATCTCCTGGTCGGAGAAGCTTTCCGCCTGGGCCTGCATGGTCGGATGCTTGCGCTTGCCGAGCCGGTATTCGGTCAGCGCCTGGGTCAGGTACTGCGCCGACTGCCCACCGATCTTGGGGATGCGGTAGCTGGGATAGGCGTTCTTGTAGCCGGTGACGCCGTGGCAGCCCTGGCAGGTGTAGGTGAGCACCCGGCCGTTGGCGGCGTTGCCCTGAATGGGGGCGGGTGCCGCGGCAGCGGCGGCGGGAGCGGCGGGTGCCGGCGCGGTCTGCGCCATGGCCGGGGCGGCCCCAACAGAAACGAGTACGGCCAGAGCAAAACAAGCGGCTAGCGACTGCGTGCGCATGGTTTCGTGGTCCGGAGGACGGATTGGGGTTCCGGCGTGGGGGAACACGGAACGGCCCGAGTATAGCCTCACCTTTCGCGGCTCCGAAACTGGCCGTCGCGGCGGACCCGTGACCTTTGGGGCATTCGGCGTGGTGTCGACTGGTGATCTACTTATCTACAACACCATTTACGCCATCCACCGGGGATACGACGATGACGCGACCGCTTCCGCGCCGCACTGCCACTTGCGCTGCCGCGCTGCTGGTCACCACCACGCTGCTGCTCGGCGGCTGCAAGCCGGCGGCCGAGGCCAAGGCCAAGGCGGCCGACAGCGAGAAGGCGCCGGAGGCGGTGCCGGTGGAAGTGGCCGCGGCCAGCCGCCGTGCGGTGGCGGCCAGCTACAGCGGCACCGCGGCGCTGGAGGCCCGCGCCGAATCGCAGGTGGTCGCCAAGACCTCCGGCGTGGCCCTGGCGGTGCTGGCCGAGGAAGGCCAGCAGGTGCGCGCCGGGCAGCCGCTGGTGCGGCTGGACCCGGACCGCGCGCGGCTGGCGCTGGCGCAGAGCGAGGCGCAGTTGCGCAAGCTGGAGAACAACTACCGCCGCTCGCAACAGCTGGTGGGCCAGCAACTGGTCAGCGCGGCCGACGTCGACCAGATCAAGTACGACCTGGCCAACGTGCGCGCGCAGCACCAACTGGCCTCGCTGGAGCTGTCCTACGCGACGGTGGTGGCGCCGATCTCCGGGGTGATCGCCTCGCGCTCGATCAAGACCGGCAACTTCGTGCAGATCAACACGCCGATCTTCCGCATCGTCGACGACTCGCGCCTGGAAGCCACGCTCAACGTGCCCGAGCGCGAACTGGCCACGCTCAAGACCGGGCAACCGGTGACCCTGCTGGCCGACGCGCTGCCGGGCAAGCAGTTCCGTGGCCGGGTCGACCGCATCGCGCCGGTGGTGGATGCCGGCAGCGGCACCTTCCGCGTGGTCTGTGCCTTCGACGAAGGAGCGGAGGCGCTGCAGCCGGGCATGTTCGGCCGCATCCGCATCGATTACGACCAGCGCGCCGATGCGCTGGTGGTGCCGCGCCTGGCGCTGCTCGACGATGGCGAGCCGGCGGTGTTCCGCGTGGTCGCCGGCAAGGTCGCGCGGGTGCCGGTGACGCTGGGCTATGCCGAAGGGCCGTGGGTGGAGATCCGCCAGGGCCTGCAGGCCGGCGACCAGGTGGTCACCGCCGGCAAGGTCGCGCTGCGCGACGGCAGCCGCGTGCAGGTGATCGCGCCGCAGCGCGCGGTCGCCGACGCCGCGCCCGCCACCGCCGCCGGAGCGCGCTGATGCACGGCGCCGGTCCCGACCCGCACGCACCGCCTGCGCCCGCTGCGCACGGCGGCGGCCTGGTCGAATTCGCCACCCGCCGCCGCGTGACCATCGCGATGATCACGCTGACCATGCTGCTGTTCGGCGCGATCGCGCTGCACGGGCTCAAGGTCAACCTGCTGCCGGACCTGAGCTATCCGACCCTGACCGTGCGCACCGAATACGCCGGCGCCGCGCCGTCGGAGATCGAGACGCTGGTGACCGAGCCGGTGGAAGAGGCGGTCGGCGTGGTCAAGAACCTGCGCAAGCTCAAGTCGGTGTCGCGCACCGGGCAGAGCGACGTGGTGCTGGAGTTCGCCTGGGGCACCAACATGGACCAGGCCAGCCTGGAGGTGCGCGACAAGATGGAAGCGCTGTCGCTGCCGCTGGAGGCCAAGGCGCCGGTGCTGCTGCGCTTCAATCCCTCCACCCAGCCGATCATGCGCCTGGTGCTGTCGAGCAGGACCGCCGCGCACAGCGACGCCGAGGCCGTGCGCGCGCTGACCCAGTTGCGCCGCTATGCCGACGAGGACCTGAAGAAGAAGCTGGAGCCGGTGGCGGGCGTGGCCGCGGTCAAGGTCGGCGGTGGCCTGGAGGACGAGATCCAGGTCGACATCGACCAGCAGCGGCTGGCGCAGCTCAACATGCCGATCGACACGGTGATCGCGCGGCTCAAGGACGAGAACGTCAATCTTTCCGGCGGGCGCCTGGAGCAGGGCACGCAGCGCTACCTGGTGCGCACCGTCAACCAGTTCGCTGACCTGGACGAGATCCGCAATCTGTTGCTGACCACCCAGGGCGCCGGCGGCAACGCCGCCGACGCGGCGCTGCAGCAGATGTACGCGATCGCCGCCTCCACCGGCTCGGAAGCCGCGATCGCGGCCGCGTCGGCGGCGCAGAGCGCGACCTCCAGCACGACCACCACGGTCGCTGGCGGTCTGCCGATCCGGCTCAAGGACGTGGCGCAGGTGCGGCAGGGCTACAAGGAGCGCGAGGCGATCATCCGCCTGGGCGGCAAGGAAGCGGTGGAACTGGCCATCTACAAGGAAGGCGACGCCAACACCGTGGCCACCGCGGCGGCGCTGCGCCAGCGTCTGGAGCAATTGCAGGCGCAGATTCCCGCCGACGCCGAGTTGACCACGCTGGAAGACCAGTCGCGCTTCATCGAGCACGCCATCGGCGACGTCAAGAAGGATGCGGTGATCGGCGGCCTGCTGGCGATCCTGATCATCTTCCTGTTCCTGCGCGACGGCTGGAGCACCTTCGTGATCGGCCTGTCGCTGCCGGTGTCGATCGTGACCACCTTCTTCTTCATGGGCCAGCTCGGGCTGAGCCTCAACGTGATGTCGCTGGGTGGGCTGGCGTTGGCCACCGGCCTGGTGGTGGACGACTCGATCGTGGTGCTGGAAAGCATTGCCAAGGCGCGCGAGCGCGGCCTGAGCGTGCTCGATGCGGCGATCGTCGGCACCCGCGAGGTGGGTATGGCCGTGGTCGCCTCGACCCTGACCACGATCGCGGTCTTCCTGCCGCTGGTGTTCGTGGAAGGCGTGGCCGGGCAACTGTTCCGCGACCAGGCGCTGACCGTGGCGATCGCCATCGCGATCTCGCTGGTGGTGTCGATGACCCTGATCCCGATGCTCAGCTCGCTCAGAGGCCGTGCGCCGCTGGCGTTCCCGGTGGAGCCGGCGGCACCGCGCTGGCAGCCGCAGCGCGGCTGGCTCAAGCCGCTGGCCTGGAGCCGGCGCGGCGCCGGGGCGGCGGTGCGCGGCATGTGCTTCGGCGTGGCCTGGTTGTGCGTGCGGCTGTGGCGCGGCGCGGTGGCGATGGTCGCGCCGGTAATGCGCAAGGCCAGCGACCTGGCAATGGCGCCGTACGCGCTGGCCGAGCGTGGCTACCTGCGGTTGCTGCCCGGCGCGCTGGCGCGTCCGGGCTGGGTGCTGGGGCTGGCGGCGCTGGCGTTTGCCGCGACCCTGGCGGTGGCGCCGCTGCTCGGCGCCGACCTGATCCCGCAGCTGGCGCAGGACCGCTTCGAGATGACCGTGAAGCTGCCGGCCGGCACGCCGCTGCGGCAGACCGACGCGCTGGTGCGCGAGTTGCAGGAAGCGCACGGCAAGGACGCCGGCGTGCAGGCGCTGTACGGGGTCAGCGGCAGCGGCACCCGGCTCGACGCCAACCCCACCGAGAGCGGCGAGAACATCGGCAAGCTGACCATCGCCATGGCCGGCGGCGGCAGTGCGCAGTTCGAGGCGCAGCAGAGCGAGCGCATGCGCGCGACGATGCGCAACCACCCGGGCGTGCAGGTCGGTTTCAGTCGGCCCGAACTGTTCAGTTTCTCCACGCCGCTGGAGATCGAACTGCGCGGCCAGGACCTGCAGACCATCCAGCACGCTGGGCAGAAGCTAGCGGCGCTGCTGCGTGGCAATGGCCACTTCGCCGACGTCAAGTCCACGGTGGAGGAGGGCTTCCCCGAGATCCAGATCCGCTTCGACCAGGAACGCGCCGGGGCGCTGGGCCTGACCACCCGGCAGATCGCCGACGTGGTGGTGAAGAAGGTGCGCGGCGACGTCGCCACCCGCTACAGCTTCCGCGACCGCAAGATCGACGTGCTGGTGCGCGCGCAGCAGAGCGACCGCGCCAGCGTCGACAGCATCCGCCGGCTGATCGTCAATCCGGGCAGCAGCCGGCCGGTGACCCTGGACGCGGTCGCCGACGTGGTCGCCACCACAGGCCCCAGCGAGATCCACCGCGCCGACCAGATCCGCGTGGCGATCGTCTCGGCCAACCTGCGCGACATCGACCTGGGCGGTGCGGTGCGCGAGGTGGGCGAGATGGTGGCGCGCGATCCGCTGGGCGCCGGTGTCGGCATGCACATCGGCGGGCAGGGCGAGGAACTGGCGCAGTCGGCGCGCTCGCTGCTGTTCGCGTTCGGCCTGGCGGTGTTCCTGGTGTACCTGGTGATGGCCTCGCAGTTCGAATCGCTGCTGCACCCGTTCGTCATCCTGTTCACCATCCCGCTGGCGCTGGTCGGCGCGGTGCTGGCGCTGCTGCTGACCGGCAAGCCGGTGTCGGTGGTGGTGTTCATCGGCCTGATCCTGCTGGTGGGCCTGGTGACCAAGAACGCGATCATCCTGATCGACAAGGTCAACCAGTTGCGCGAGGAGGGTGTGGCCAAGCGCGCGGCCTTGATCGAAGGCGCGCGCTCGCGGCTGCGGCCGATCGTGATGACCACGCTGTGCACGCTGTTCGGCTTCCTGCCGCTGGCGATCGCCAGCGGCGAGGGCGCCGAGGTGCGCGCGCCGATGGCGATCACCGTGATCGGCGGGCTGCTGGTGTCCACGCTGCTGACTCTGCTGGTGATTCCGGTGGTCTACGACCGCCTGGATCGCCGCGCCGATGCGTACTACGCCGAACGCGGGCGGCGCGCGCGGCAACGCGAGCACGGCGAGCGGCGCCTGCAGGACGGCGAGGGCGCACCGGCATGAGCGTCGCCGAGTTCAGCATCCGCCGTCCGGTCACCACCATCATGTGCTTCGTGTCGCTGGTGGTGGTCGGGCTGATTGCCGCCTTCCGCCTGCCGCTGGAGGCCTTGCCGGACATCTCCGCGCCGTTCCTGTTCGTGCAGTTGCCGTACACCGGCTCGACCCCGGACGAGGTCGAGCGCAACCTGGTGCGGCCGACCGAGGAAGCGCTGGCGACGATGACCGGGATCAAGCGCATGCGCTCGACCGCCACCGCCGATGGCGCCAACATCTTCATCGAGTTCTCCGACTGGGACCGCGACATCGCCATCGCCGCCTCCGACGCGCGCGAGCGCATCGACGCGATCCGCGCCGACCTGCCGGCGGACCTGCGGCGCTACAACGTGTTCAAGTGGTCCAGCAGCGACCAGCCGGTGCTGAAGGTGCGGCTGGCCGGCGCGGCCGACCTGACCGGCGCGTACGACATGCTCGACCGCGAGTTCAAGCGCCGCCTGGAGCGCATTCCCGGGGTGGCCAAGGTCGAGGTGTCGGGCGCGCCGCCGAACGAGGTCGAGATCGCCATCGCCCCGGACCGGCTCAGCGCGCACAACCTCAGCCTCAACCAACTCAGCGAGCGCCTGGGCAAGCTCAACTTCTCGCTCTCGGCCGGGCAGATCGACGACAACGGCCAGCGCCTGCGGGTGCAGCCGGTCGGTGAACTGCGCGACCTGCAGGAGCTGCGCGACCTGGTCATCGACGCCAAGGGCCTGCGCCTGGGCGACATCGCGCAGGTGCGGCTGAAACCGACCCGGATGAGCTACGGCCGGCGCCTGGACGGGCGCCCGGCGGTGGGCCTGGACGTGTTCAAGGAGCGCAGCGCCAACCTGGTGGAGGTGTCGCGCGCGTTGCTGGCCGAGGTCGAGCAGATCCGCAAGCAGCCGGCGCTGAGCGACGTGCAGGTCAAGGTCATCGACAACCAGGGCAAGGCGGTGACCTCCTCGCTGGCGGAGCTGGCCGAGGCCGGTGCGGTCGGCCTGCTGCTGTCGGTGACGGTGCTGTTCTTCTTCCTGCGGCACTGGCCGTCGACGCTGATGGTGACCCTGGCGATCCCGATCTGCTTCGCCATCACCCTGGGCTTCATGTACTTCGCCGGGGTCACCCTCAACATCCTGACCATGATGGGCCTGCTGCTGGCGGTGGGCATGCTGGTGGACAACGCCGTGGTGGTGGTGGAGAGCATCTACCAGGAGCGCGAGCGCATGCCCGACCAGCCGCAGCGCGCCTCCATCGTCGGCACCCGCAACGTCGCCATCGCGCTGTCGGCCGGCACACTGTGCCATTGCATCGTGTTCGTGCCCAACCTGTTCGGCGAGACCAACAACATCAGCATCTTCATGTCGCAGATCGCCATCACCATCTCGGTGTCGCTGCTGGCGTCGTGGCTGGTGGCGGTGAGCCTGATCCCGATGCTGTCGGCGCGCATGCGCACCCCGGCGCTGGTGCATTCCCCGCATGGGTTGATCCCGCGCCTGCAGCGCCGCTACGCGCGGGTGCTGGCGTGGTCGCTGGCGCACCGCGGCTGGAGCGTCTGCGCGATCGTGCTGATCAGCGCGCTGAGCGTCATCCCGATGATGCAGACCAAGAAGGACATGTTCGGCGGCGACGGCGGCGAGCAGGTCTTCATCGGCTACCAGTGGAAGGGCGCCTACACCCGCGAGCAGATGGCAGAGGAAGTGACCCGGCTGGAACGCTTCATCGATGCGCGGCGTGCGCAGTACCACGTGACCCAGGTGTATTCCTGGTTCAGCGAGGAGGAAGGCAGCAGCACCACGCTGACGGTGGACCTGAAGCAGGTCCGCGATCTGCCGGCCCTGATGGAACGCATCCGCAAGGAACTGCCGCGCTCGGCGCGGGTGGATTTCCACGTCGGCAACAGCAACGGCGGCGATGGCGGCAACGGCGGCGGGCAGACCGTGCAGGTGCAACTGGTCGGCGATTCCACCGAGGCGCTGCGCGCGCTCGCCGACGACGTGGTGCCGGTGCTGGCGCGGCGCAAGGAACTGCGCGACGTGCGCGTGGACAGCGGCGACCGCAGCACCGAGCTGGCGGTGCGGGTGGACCGCGAGCGCGCCGCCGCGTTCGGCTTCAGTGCCGAACAGGTCGCCAGTTTCGTCGGCCTGGCGCTGCGTGGCGCGTCGCTGCGCGAGTTCCGCCACGGCGACAACGAAGTACCGGTGTGGGTGCGCTTCGCCGGTGCCGAGCAGACCACGCCGGAGGATCTGGACAGCTTCAACGTGCGCACCCAGGACGGGCGCAGCGTGCCGCTGCTGAGCCTGGTCGATGCGCAGCCGCGCGCGGCCGCCACCCAGATCGCCCGGACCAACCGGCAGACCACACTGACCATCACCGCCAACCTCGGCGCCAAGGTGACCGCGCCGGAAGCCAAGCAGGCGATCGAGGACACGCTCAAGGCGGTCAGCTTCCCGGTCGGCTACCGCTACAGCTTCGACGGCGTGGAAGGCCAGGACGACGACCAGGCCAGCAAGCAGATGCTGTTCAACCTGTTGATCGCGCTGCTGATGATCTACGTGGTGATGGCCGCGGTGTTCGAATCGCTGCTGTTCCCGGCGGCGATCATGAGCGGCGTGCTGTTCTCGGTGTTCGGCGTGTTCTGGCTGTTCTGGATCACCGGCACGAGCTTCGGGATCATGGCCTTCATCGGCATCCTGGTGCTGATGGGCGTGGTGGTGAACAACGGCATCGTGATGATCGAGCACATCAACAATCTGCGCCGGCGCGGCCTGGGCCGTACCGAGGCATTGATCGAAGGCTCGCGCGAGCGCCTGCGGCCGATCATGATGACCATGGGCACGGCGATCCTGGCGATGGTGCCGATCTCGTTGACCACCACGCAGATGTTCGGCGACGGTCCGGCCTACTACCCGATGGCGCGTGCGATTGCCGGCGGCCTGGCGTTCTCGACCGTGGTCAGCCTGCTGTTCCTGCCGACCATCTACGCGATCCTGGACGATCTCAGCAATGGTGTGGCGGGCTTGGTGCGGCGTGCGCGTGGTATCGCCGCACCACAAGCCGCATGAGCGTTTCGTAGGAGCGGCTTCAGCCGCGACAGGCGCCTCAGGGAGCGCCGGTCGCGGCTGAAGCCGCTCCCACGAGATCAATGCCTTCGGCTGTTCAACCCGCCAGCTTGCCGAAGATGCGGAAGCCGGCCAGCCACACGCCGAGCATGCTGCCCAGGTTGGTCAGCAGGAAGGTCAGCACCACCCGCGAGACGCGGTTGCGGTACCAGCCGCGCAGGTTCTGCGCGTCGTCGCGCAGCGCCAGGAAGTCGCCGTAGGCCGGCTTGCGCATGTGCACTTCGACCAGGGCGCTGAACGCACCGGCCGGCACGCCGGGGCGGAACGGCTTCAGCGGCGCGGCGATGGCGCCGGCGATCACGCTCAGCGGATGGCCGCCGGCGAGGATGCAGCCCAGCCCGGCCAGGCCGCCGGTGAACAGCACCCACTGCAGCAACAGGTCGGTGCCCAGCGCGAAGCCGCCGTGCCAGTAGCCCCAGGCCACGCCGCCCAGCACCAGTGCGGTCAGGGTCAGGGTGATCCACGGCACCTTCTTCTTGGTCGGCACGTCTTCCAGTGCCTTGCGCAGCGTCGCCGGGTCGTCCTGGTCGCCCTGCAGGTGCCGCGCCAGGCCGGCCAGGTGGCCGGCGCCGACCACCGCCAGCACCTCGCGCACGCCGGCGCCGGTGGCACCGTCCAGCGGCTCGGCGTTGTCGGGCAGCGGCAGCGCGCGCTGCTGCGCCTGTTCCTCGCGCAGGCGTGTGGCCATGTAGCGGTCGCGTTCGGCGATGATGGTTTCGTACAGCGCCGGGCTCTCGCTGGCGAAGTCGCCGAAGCTGGCTTCGAGCATGTCGCCCTGCTTGAGCTTCTCGATCTCCGCCTCGCCGACCTCGTCGGAGGCGAACAGGCCGCCGAGCAGGCCGCTGGCCAGCTTCAGCTTGCCGAAGAAGCCGAGCCGGCTGGAGGCGCGCTTGAAGGTCAGGCCCACTTCGCGGTCGATCAGGTACACCGGCAACTGCCGTTCGCGCGCCAGCAGCACCGCACGCTTGAGCTCGGCGCCGGGCTCGATGCCCAGTTGCTCGGCCAGGCGCCGCTGGTAGGCGGCCAGCGCCAGGTTGGCGGCGAACAGGGCCACGCGGCCCTTGCGGATCACCTGCACCAGGTCCAGCTTGGTCAGCGCGTCCGGATCGGTCAGCGCCTGCAGGCGTTGCGGATCCAGTTCCACCGCCACCGCATCGAAGCGGCCGCTGCCGATCGCCCGTTCCACGGCGGCAACGCTGGCCAGGGATACGTGCGCGGTGCCGAGCAGGGTGTAGCGGATGCCGTCGCGTTCGACGATGCGGTACGGCTGGCCGTCGAACAGCGCGTCGTCGCCATCGGCCTGGGAAAGTGCGTTCATTGCGTTACTCATCGGAGGGTGCCTCGTCGGCACCGGGGCCCAGCGGGCGTTGCATCTGCAGGGTGTCCAGCCAGCGCCCGTGCTTGCGGCCGAGTCCGCGGAATACGCCGACCGGTACGAAGCCGAAACGCTGGTGCAGGCGAATCGAGGCGTGATTGTCTGGATCGCCGATCACCGCGACCATCTGTCGAAAGCCGCGCGCCTCGCAGACGGCAATCAGTGCTTGCAGCAGGACCGAACCGACGCCGCGGCCGTGCAGCGCCGGATCCACATAGACCGTGTTCTCCACGGTCCAGCGATACGCCGCGCGCGGCCGGTAGCTGCTGGCGTAGGCATAGCCGGCCAGACGACCATCGCTGGTGTGCGCGACCAGATAGGGATAGCCCTGCGCAGTCACGCCCTGCATCCGCCGCAGCATCTCGGCCTGGTCGGGTGCCTGTTCCTCGTACGTGTTGACGTGGTGGCGCACCTGGTCGGCATAGAGCGCGGCGATCGCGGGCACATCCGCGGCCTCGGCCGCACGTAGCTGCAGGTCGTCCAAAGCGGCGTGACTCAGTCGATGTAGCGCTTCAGCAGGTCGCCGTAGGCATCGATGCGACGGTCGCGCAGGAACGGCCAGATCCGCCGCACGTGCTCGCTGCGCTGCAGGTCCACGTCGCACACCAGCACGGTCGGCTCGCCACCGGCCTCGGCGATGAACTCGCCCTGCGGGCCGAGCACGTGGCTGTTGCCCCAGAACTGGATGCCCGACGCGCCCAGCGGCGAGGGCTCGTGGCCGACCCGGTTGCAGCTCAGCACCGGCACGCCGTTGGCTACCGCGTGGCCGCGATGGCTGAGGATCCAGGCGTCGCGCTGGCGTTCCTGCTCGGCCTGTTCGTCGTTGGGGTCCCAGCCGATCGCGGTGGGATACAGCAGCAGCTCGGCGCCGGCCAGCGCCATCAGTCGCGCCGCTTCCGGGTACCACTGGTCCCAGCACACCAGCACGCCGAGGCGGCCGACCGAGGTCTGGATCGGGGTGAAGCCCAAGTCGCCCGGGGTGAAGTAGAACTTCTCGTAGAAGCCCGGATCGTCGGGGATGTGCATCTTGCGGTACTTGCCCAGCAGGCTGCCGTCCTTTTCGAACACCACCGCGGTGTTGTGGTACAGGCCGGCGGCGCGGCGCTCGAATAGCGAGCCGACCAGGACCACGCCATGGCGCTTGGCCAGGGCGCCCAGGCGCTCGGTGCTGGGGCCGGGAATCGGCTCGGCCAGGTCGAATTCGTCCACCGACTCGTGCTGGCAGAAGTACGCGCCGTTGTGCAGTTCCTGCAGCAGCACCAGCTGCGCGCCCTGCGCGGCGGCCTCGGCCACACGCGATTCGATCGCTGCCAGGTTCGCCGCGGCGTCGCCGTGGTTGCGCTCCTGGATCAGCGCGACGGAAAGAGTGGTTCGGGTCATTGCGGAATCAAGGTTCGCGGTAAACCGGCATGGTAGCGCGGATGGCCGCGCGGCAGGTTCCGGGGAGATGAATCCCGCGCCGCGCGTGGCGGCGGCACGGGTGGGGTCGGCGCCGCGCCGGCGTGCGGCGCAGGTGCGGCGGCTCAGTCCGCCAGCAGGCCGGCCGGCAACTGCATGGTGATGCAGTGCAGGCTGCCGTTCTGCCAGATCAGCGCGCGGCAGGGGATCGGCACGATCTCGTGCTGCGGGAAGGCCTGCGCCATCACCGCCTGTGCCTGCGCATCGGCCGCGTCGCCGTAGGCCGGCATCAGCACCGCGCCGTTGACGATCAGGAAGTTGGCGTAGGACGCGGCCAGGCGTCGGCCGTCGTCGATCACCGGCTGCGCCCACGGCAGCGGGAACAGCCGATAGGGTGCGCCGTCGGCGGTACGCAACGCAGCCAGTTCGGCACCCATCGCCTGCAGCTCGGCGTAGTGCGAATCGCCGGCGTCGTCGCAGGCCTGGTAGACGATCGCGTCGGTGCTGGCGAAGCGGGCCAGGGTGTCGATGTGCGCGTCGGTGTCGTCGCCTTCCAGGTAGCCGTGGTCCAGCCACAGCACGCGCTGCTGCGCCAGCCAGTCGGCCAGGTCGTGGCTGAGCGATTCGCGGCTGCGCTGCGGATGCCGCTCGTGCAGGCACTGCCAGGTGGTCAGCAGGGTGCCGGCGCCGTCGCAGTCGATGGCACCGCCTTCCAGGGCGAAATCGATGCGGCGCACGTCGCTGTCGGCGAACAGCCCTTGGTCGGCCAGCACGCTCACCAACTGGTCGTCGCGGCCGGCCTGGAACTTGCCGCCCCAGCCGGTGAAGCGGAAATCCAGCAACTGGAAGCCGCCGCCGGCGCGCGCCAGGGTGATCGGGCCGGAGTCGCGCAGCCAGGTGTCGTCGTACTCGGCCTCGACGAAGCGTACCCGCTGCATGTCCACCCGCGCCGAGCGCAGCCGCGCCTCGGCATAGATCTGCAGGTCGGCATCGGCCACGCAGATCAACACCCGCTGGAAGCGCACGATCGCCGCGACCAGGGCGATGTAGGTCTCCTCGACCTCGGCCAGGCGCTCGGCCCAGTCGGTGCCGGCATGCGGCCAGGCGATCAGGATGGCGGACTGGGGCTCCCATTCCGCGGGAAGGCGAAGACGATCAGACATTGCGACCACTGCTCACGTGCTGCCAGGCCGAAGCCGGCTGTTATTTACGTCCCCGCACAGGGATGTGCGGGCTCTTGCGACGGATTCGCCTACATCGGGCGCTTGCGTGCGACCCGTCTCAACGGATCGCCGGCTTCGGGCCGTTCTCGTTGGCGTCGGCCTTGTTGGCGACCACGTCCACCACCTTCTGCTTCTCGAAGTACACGGTGAAGGCCGGATAGACCCAGCGGTTGATGGTCGGCCACTGCCGCTTCTGGCCGCCGCGCGGCTCCAGCTTCTGCTGCGGGGCGCCGTAGCGCGCCTGCACCTGGGCCATGCTCAGGCCACGCGTGGGCAGCGCCGCCGCGGGTTCCTCCTTGACCCGATCGACCAGCAGGGTCTCGGCGTGGGCGCCGCCGGCCAGGCCCAACACGGCCAGCAGCGGCAGGACGGACAGACGATGCTTCATCACGTGTACTCCCCAGAGGACGAACGCCGATTACAGCAAACTTCGGCAACAAAAAACCGCCCGAAGGCGGCTTTCGTCGACGACCGGCCACCGCTGCGCGCGGCGCGGCAGGGCAGGCCGGGTCGGATCAGCGCTGACGCGCCTTGAAACGGGGGTTGGACTTGCAGATCACGAAGACCTTGCCGCGGCGGCGGACCACCTTGCAGTCGCGGTGACGGGCCTTCGCCGACTTCAGGGAGGACAGGACTTTCATGGCACACCTCGGCGTAAACTTGTGGATTCGAAGGAGGGCGGCACGGCCGAAACCATGGCGCGGGATCAGTAAGCCGGCGATTGTAGCCTGGTTTTCTTCATGGTTTCAACTGCTTGCGCCAGCAGGGCCGGCGTCGGCGCTACAATGCGCCGCCCCCCGTCCGAGGAACCGCATGAACGAGCCCGCTCCCGTCCTGACCATCGATGGCCCTTCCGGGGCCGGCAAGGGGACCGTCAGCCGCATCGTCGCCGCCCGCCTGGGCTGGCATTACCTGGATTCGGGGGCACTGTACCGGGCGGTCGGGGTCGCGGCCAGCTGGGCCAATCTGGATATTTCCGATGCCGCCGCCCTGGTGCGCTGCACCTTCGACACCCGGGTGGACTTCGACGAGGTCGCCGGCGGCGGCCTGCGGGTCCGCATCAACGGCGCCGACGCCACCGACGAATTGCGCCTGGAGACCACCGGCGCGGTCGCCTCGGCGATCGCCGCCATTCCCGAGGTGCGCGCGGCGCTGAAGCAGCGCCAGCGGGCCTTCCGCACCCCGCCGGGGCTGGTCGCCGACGGCCGCGACATGGGTACGGTGATTTTCCCGGACGCCCCCTACAAGGTGTTCCTGACCGCCAGCGCCGAGGAGCGTGCCCAGCGCCGGCATAAGCAGTTGAAGGAAAAAGGGGTTTCGGTTATATTCGACGACCTGCTGCGCGAGATCATGGCCCGCGACGCACGCGATGCCCAACGCGCGGTGGCCCCGCTGAGGCCGGCAGACGATGCCGTCCTCCTCGATACCACCGGGATGGACATCGACCAGGTGGTGGGCCGCGTCCTGCAGTTGCTGCCGCTCTGAGCGGCGCGCAGGGCAGGGCAGCAGGGTGGCGTCGTCATGGAGCCACCGGTTCCTCGCAACACCCGCAACATGCATGTTCCATCGATCGTTCCAAGGCTCCGCTGCGCAATTCCGCGCTGCGGTTTTTCCATTCCACACCCGGCCGCTGTTCGGGCCGACTAACCAGGTGGGCAGTCGCTGTTTTCCAGAAGAAAACGCCCTGTCCGTGTGTCCACTAGAGTAATTTCAAATGACCGAATCTTTTGCCGAACTGTTCGAAGCCAGCCAAGCCAACCTGGCCAAGCTGAAGCCCGGCGCCATCGTCACCGGTACCGTCGTGGAAGTCCGCGGCGACGTGGTGGTGATCAACGCCGGCCTGAAGTCCGAAGGCATCGTGCCGATCGAGCAGTTCCGTAACGACGCTGGCGAAATCGACGTCGCCGAAGGCGACCTGGTCAAGGTCGCGCTCGACTCGCTCGAGAACGGCTTCGGCGAGACCGTGCTGTCGCGCGAGAAGGCCAAGCGCGCCATGGTGTGGGACGAGCTGGAAGAAGCGTTGGAAAAGAACGAGACCATCACCGGCCGCATCAGCGGCAAGGTCAAGGGTGGTTTCACCGTGGACATCAAGGATGTCCGCGCGTTCCTGCCCGGTTCGCTGGTGGATGTGCGCCCGGTGCGCGACCCGGCCTACCTGGAAGGCAAGGAACTGGAGTTCAAGCTGATCAAGCTGGACCGCAAGCGCAACAACGTGGTGGTCTCGCGTCGTGCGGTGGTCGAGAGCGAGCACTCGGAAGAGCGCGAGCAGCTGATGGACAAGCTGCAGGAAGGCGCGATCCTGAAGGGCGTGGTCAAGAACCTGACCGACTACGGCGCGTTCGTGGACCTGGGCGGCATCGACGGCCTGCTGCACATCACCGACATGGCCTGGAAGCGCGTGCGCCATCCGTCCGAGGTGGTCAACGTCGGCGACGAGCTGGACGTGCGCGTGCTGAAGTTCGATCGCGAGCGTAACCGCGTCAGCCTCGGCCTGAAGCAGCTGGGCGAGGATCCGTGGGACAACATCGCGCGTCGTTACCCGGCCAACAGCCGCGTGTTCGGCAAGGTCTCCAACGTCACCGATTACGGCGCGTTCGTCGAGATCGAGCCGGGCGTGGAAGGCCTGGTGCACGTGTCCGAGATGGACTGGACCAACAAGAACGTCAACCCGTCCAAGGTCGTGCAGGTCGGCGACGAAGTCGAAGTGATGGTGCTGGACGTGGACGAAGAGCGTCGTCGCATCTCGCTGGGCATGAAGCAGGTCGCCGCCAATCCGTGGGAGACCTTCGCGGCCACCCACAAGAAGAACGACAAGGTGTCCGGCCAGATCAAGTCGATCACCGACTTCGGCATCTTCATCGGCCTGGACGGCGGCATCGACGGCCTGGTGCACCTGTCCGACATCAGCTGGAACACCACCGGCGAAGACATCGTGCGCAACTTCAAGAAGGGCGACACGCTGGAAGCCGTGGTGCTGGCAGTGGACCCGGAGCGCGAGCGCATCAGCCTGGGCGTCAAGCAGCTGGAGCAGGATCCGTTCGGCCAGTACATGGCTGCCAACCCGAAGGGCTCGAAGGTCGAGGGCGTGGTGCGTGAAGTGGACGCCAAGGGCGCCACCATCGACCTGGCCGACGGCATCGAAGGCTACGTCGCTGCGCGCGACATCGCCAACGAGCGCGTCGACGACGCCAGCCAGCACCTGAAGGTCGGCGACAAGATCGAAGCCAAGTTCGTGGGCATGGACCGCAAGGGCCGCACCCTGCAGCTGTCGATCAAGGCCAAGGACGATGCCGAAATGCGCGAAGTGCTGGAGGAATACCAGTCCGCGTCGGGCGGCACCACCCAGCTGGGCGCGCTGCTGCGTGCACAGCTGAACGGCAACAAGTCCGAGTAATCCGCCACACGCAGCGTTACTGGCACGGCCCGGTGTTCCCGGGCCGTGCCAGGTTGCGACCCCACTGCACGCATCCGTAAATGACCAAATCCGAGCTGATCGAAATCCTGGCGCGCAAGCAGGCGCATCTGAAGTCGGACGACGTCGATCTGGCGGTGAAGTCGTTGTTGGAAATGATGGGCGGCGCCCTGTCCGGCGGCGATCGCATCGAGATCCGCGGCTTCGGCAGCTTTTCCCTGCATTACCGGCCGCCGCGCCTGGGACGCAATCCCAAGACCGGCGAGTCCGTCGCGCTTCCCGGCAAGCACGTGCCGCATTTCAAGCCCGGCAAGGAGCTGCGCGAGCGCGTGAGCGGCGTCGTCCCGGTCGAATCCGACACGCCCTGAGCCCGGCGTCCGGCGTTTGCCGGAATCCACGCCTGTTCGGCTAATCTAGTGTCTCCCGACGCTGGAGTTGCTCATGAAGATTGCACGACTGCTGATCCTGCTGGTGTTGCTGTTGGCCGGCCTGGTCATCGGGTCGCTCAATTCGCAGCCGATCCAGATCAACTTCGTGTTCTCCAGCATCGCCACCACCTCCGGCATCGCCATCATCGTCTCGCTGTTCGCGGGCGTGCTGATCGGCGCCTCGCTGGTGCTGGCGGCCCTGGTGATCCCCCTGTATGCCAAGCTGCGTCGCGCCAACAAGGCCGCGAACGCCGCTGCGCCGGCCGTCGCGCCGGTCTCTCCCCATGCCCACCAGCCCTTGGACGGACGCTGATCTTCGATGGACTTTCTGACCGAGTGGTTCTGGTTCTTCCTGTTCCTGCCGCTGGCGGCGCTGAGCGGCTGGGTGATCGGCCGCCGTGGCGGCCAGCGCCATGGCGATACTCAGGTCAGCCGGCTCTCCAGCACCTATTTCCGCGGCCTCAACTATCTGCTCAACGAGCAGCCGGACAAGGCGATCGAGCTGTTCCTGCACATCGCCGAACTGGACAAGGAAACCTTCGAGACCCAGGTCGCGCTGGGCCACCTGTTCCGCCGGCGCGGTGAGGTCGACCGCGCCATCCGCCTGCACCAGGGCCTGGTCCAGCGCGGCGACCTGAGCGATGCGCAGCGCGTGCAGGCCTTGCTGGCGCTGGGCGAGGACTACATGAAGTCGGGGCTGCTGGACCGCGCCGAAACCGTGTTCACCGAACTGGCGCAGATCGACCAGCGCGCGCCGCAGGCGCTCAAGCACCTGATCGGCATCTACCAGGCCGAGCGCGACTGGGAAAAGGCCATCGACAACGCCACCCGCTACGAAGAGGTGACCGGCGAGCCGATGGGCAAGCTGATCGCCCAGTTCGAATGCGAACTGGCCGACCGTTATCGCGCCTCGGGCAAGAACGACCTGGCACGGGCGGCGATCGCGCGCGCCTACCAGGCCGACGCCAAGTCGGTGCGCGCCGGCATCCTGGAAGGGCGCATCGACGTCGACGACGGCAACGACGAAGCCGCCATCCGCGCCTTCGAGCGCGCCGCACGTCATGATCCGGACTACCTGCCGGAGATCATGCCGGCGCTGATGGACTGCTACCGCCGCGGCCACGATCTCAGCGGCGCGCGCGCGTTTCTCTCGGAAATGACCGAGCACTACCGCGGCATCGCCCCGGTGCTGGCGCTGACCCGCCTGATGGAGTCGCAGGAAGGCATTTCCGCCGCGCGCTCCTACCTGGGTCGGCAGCTCAAGGACCGCCCGTCGGTGCGCGGCGAGTCGGCGCTGATCGACCTGACCCTGGCCGAGGGCGCCGATTCCACCGCGACCCTGCAGGATCTCAAGCACATCACCGACCAATTGCTGGTGCGCAATCCCAGCTACCGCTGCACCCGCTGCGGCTTCGGCGCGCGCACCCACCACTGGCAATGCCCCAGCTGCAAGGAGTGGGGCACGGTCAAGCCGCTGCTCAACTACGCGGTGGTGTAGTGCCCATCGCAGGAGCCGCGCTGCTCTTGGCGCTCGGGGTGTTCAGCGCGGCCGGCACCTGGCTGTCGCGCCAGTACGCACTCAAACGCAAGTTGATGGATGCGCCCGGCGAGCGGCGCAGCCACACCGTGGCGACACCGCGCGGCGGTGGCGTGGCCATCGTGGCGGCGGTGCTGCTGGCCTGCGGCTGGGCGGCGTTGCAATGGCCGCAGCAGGGTGCCGGGATCGCCACCTTCGCCGCGGGCCTGCTGCTGGTCGCCGGCGTCGGCTGGTGGGACGACCACCGCTCGCTGTCGGCGGGGCTCCGATTGCTGGTGCACGCGGTGGCGGCGACCCTGCTGGCTGCACTTGTCTACAAAGCGAACCAACCGCTGTGGATGGTCGCGCTGGCGTGGTTGGCAACGGTCTCGCTGATCAATATCTGGAATTTCATGGACGGCATCAATGGCTTGGCCAGCAGCCAGGCGATGCTGGCCGCCGTCGGATTCGCCTGCCTGCTGCCGGCGCCGCTGCGTTGGCCATGCTGGGTCCTGCTGGTGGCCTGCGCGGGATTTCTGCCGTTCAACTATCCCCGCGCACGCATTTTCCTCGGCGATGTCGGCAGCGGCGCGCTCGGCTACCTGATCGCCGCGCTGTTCGCCTGGTGCATCGTCGCCGGCGAGCAGGCGCCTTGGCTGCCGGCATTGCCGCTGTCGGCCTTCGCCATCGACGCCGGCTTCACGCTCGCCTCGCGCATGCTCGCCGGCGAACGCTGGTGGCAACCGCACGCGCAACATTTCTATCAGCGTTGGGTACACACCGGCAGTAGCCATACTGTCGTCACGCTCGCCTACGGTCTGTTCAGCATTGTCGCGATTACAATTGCGCGGTTGGGCAGACCGCTGGATGCGGGTACGCAGGCCGGTCTGACGATCGCCTGGTTCTGTTCGGCAGGTGTGCTTTGGCTGGCTTTGCGCAACCGGATGCGCCGAACTCTTACGGATTACTGATGCTTTCCACGCGCGACCGAGTCACCGAATTGTTTCCCAAGGCCTCCGTGGTCATCCACGATCTGGCCATCGTCTGGGTCTGCTGGCAACTGCTGCACGCTGCGCGTTACACCATGCTCCCCGGCGAGCACCCGCTGCCGTTGTGGAACCTCAACACCGCGATCGTGTTGGCGGCGCAGGGCCTGGTGTTCTGGAAGGTCGGCCTGTACCGCGGCCTGTGGCGCTTCGCCAGCGTTCCCGACCTGCTCAATATCTTCAAGGCCAGCTTCTATGGCCTGGTGGCGATCGTCCTGGGGCTGGCCTACAGCCGCTTCGATGCGATCCCGCTGTCGGTGCTGATGGTGTACCCGTTCGCGCTGTCGGCGCTGCTAGGCGCGCCGCGCCTGCTGTACCGCGCCTGGAAGGATTATCAGATCGCGCACTCGGACGATAGCGCGCGGCGCGTGCTGATCGTCGGCGCCGGCCGTGCGGCCGAGGCGCTGGTGCGCGACCTGCGCCGGTCCGGTGCCTATCAGCCCGTGGGCTTCGTCGACGATGCCGGCCATCTGCACGGCGCCAAGCTGCAGGGCCTGCCGATCCTGGGCCGCATCGACGAAGCCGGCGCGATCGCCAAGGAGACCGCGGCCAAGCTGCTGGTCATCGCGATCCCGTCGCTGGACGCGGCCGGCATGCAGCGCGTGGTGGCGATCTGCGAAAGCACCGGCCTGCCGTTCCGCACCGTGCCGCGCCTGCTCGACGTGCTCGAAGGCCACTACCTGCCGGGCGAGCTCAAGGAGGTCGCGATCGAGGACCTGCTCGGGCGCAAGCCGGTGACGCCGGACTGGAAGCTGATCAAGGGCTGGCTGTCCGGGCGGACCGTGCTGGTCACCGGCGCCGGCGGCTCGATCGGCTCGGAACTGTGCCGGCAGTGCGCGCGTCATGGCGCGCGCAAGATCGTGCTGCTGGAGATCAACGAACTGGCGCTGATCACCATCCATGCCGACCTGCGCCGTACCTTCCCCGATCTGGAGATCGACTGCGTGCTCGGCGACTGCGGCGATCCGGCGGTGATCCGCCATGCCATGCGCGTGGCCGAGCCCGACGCCGTGTTCCATGCGGCCGCCTACAAGCAGGTGCCTTTGCTGGAGCAGCAATGCCGCGAGGCGGTGCGCAACAACGTGCTCGCCACCGAGAACGTGGCGCGCGCCTGCGTCGCTGCCAAGGTCTCGACCTTCGTGTTCATTTCCACCGACAAGGCGGTCAATCCGGTCAACCTGCTCGGCGCGTCCAAGCGCTACGCCGAGATGGTGTGCCAGTCGCTGGACGACCAGGCGGTGAGCACGCGCTTCGTGACGGTGCGCTTCGGCAACGTGCTGGATTCGGCCGGCAGCGTGGTGCCGCTGTTCCGCGAGCAGATCCGCCAGGGCGGCCCGGTGACCGTTACCGATCCGCAGGTGACGCGCTACTTCATGACCATTCCCGAGGCCAGCCAGCTGATCGTGCAGGCCGCGGCGTCCGCGTCGCATGGCGCCATCTACACCCTGGACATGGGCGAGCCGGTGCCGATCCGCCTGCTGGCCGAGCAGATGATTCGCCTGGCAGGCAAGCAGCCCGGACGCGACATCGCCATCGTCTACACCGGCCTGCGGCCGGGCGAGAAGCTGCACGAGACGCTGTTCTACGCCGACGAGAACTATCGGCCGACCTCGCATCCGAAGATTCTGGAAGCGGGCGTGCGCAGTTTCTCGCGCGAGGACGTGCTGCGCGGCGTGCAGCAGTTGCGTGCCGCCGTGGCCGACTACGACAGCGAGACCATCGAGAAGGTGCTGCGCATGACCATGCCGGAGTTCGCGCCCTTGCGTCAGCACGACGATCACGACGGCTCCGCTACCATCGTTCCATTCCCCGCACGCGAGGCCAGAAGGCTCTGATGAGCAAGAGAATCCGCAAGGCAGTATTCCCGGTGGCAGGTTTGGGCACCCGCTTCCTTCCCGCCACCAAGACCGTTCCCAAGGAAATGCTGCCGATCATCGATCGGCCGTTGATCCAGTACGCCGTGGACGAGGCGATCGAGGCCGGTTGCGACACCCTGATCTTCGTCACCAACCGCTACAAGCACGCGGTTGCGGATTATTTCGACAAGGCCTACGAGCTGGAGCAGAAGCTGGAGCGCGCGGGCAAGCGCGAACAGCTGGAGATGATCCGCCATGTGCTGCCGGAGGGCGTGCGCGCGATCTTCGTGACCCAGGCCGAAGCATTGGGCCTGGGCCATGCGGTGCTGTGCGCCAAGTCGGTGATCGGCGACGAGCCGTTCGCGGTGCTGTTGCCGGACGACCTGATCTGGAACCGCGGCGACGGCGCGCTGAAGCAGATGGCCGATCTCAACGAGCGCAGCGGCGCCAGCGTGATCGCGGTGGAAGACGTGCCGCACGAGAACACCGCCAGCTACGGCATCGTCGCCACCGAGGCCTTCGACGGCCGCAAGGGCCGCATCGCCCAGATCGTCGAGAAGCCAAAGCCGGAAGACGCGCCGAGTGATCTGGCGGTGGTGGGGCGCTACGTGCTCAGCTCGAAGATCTTCGACCTGCTGGAAAGCACCGGCACCGGTGCCGGCGGCGAGATCCAGCTGACCGACGCCATCGCCGCGCTGCTGAAGACCGACGAAGTCGACGCCTATCGCTTCGAGGGCACCCGTTTCGATTGCGGCACCCACCTGGGCCTGGTCGAGGCGACCATCCGCTTCGCGCTGGAGAACAAGAAGCTGGCCAAGCCCGCGCGCGAGAAGCTGACTCAGATGCTCGCCGAGGAGTGAGCCTGGCAGGGCGCGTCGCTGCAGGGCGGCGTGCTGGCCAAAGGATCCCCAATCAATTGAGTCGATGTCGATCCAGATGAGTCGACTCAGGTGACAAACAGAAAAGGCAGCCGTGAGGCTGCCTTTTTTGTGTGCGCGCGGGTCTGTACAGCAATGCTTGATGCCGGACCCTCACCCCAACCCCTCTCCCGGTGGGAGAGGGGCTATGTGCTGCTCCCTTCTCCCATCGGGTGGCCCGCAGGAGGGCCTGAGGGGAGGGTGCCGCCGCTTACAGCGCCTCGATGATGCCCGCGGCGCCCATGCCGGTGCCGATGCACATGGTGACCATGCCGTACTTCTGCTTGTGCCGGCGCAGGCCGTGCACCAGGGTGGCGGTGCGGATCGCGCCGGTGGCGCCCAGCGGATGGCCCAGGGCGATGGCGCCACCCAGCGGGTTGACCTTGGACGGATCCAGGCCGCTGTCGCGGATCACCGCCAACGACTGCGCGGCGAAGGCTTCGTTGAGCTCGATCCAGTCCAGCTGGTCCTTGCTCAGGCCGGCCTGCTTGAGCGCCTTCGGAATCGCCTCGATCGGACCGATGCCCATCACTTCCGGACGCACGCCGGCGACCGAGAAGCTGACGAAGCGGGCCAGCGGGGTCAGCCCGTAGTCCTTGATCGCCTGCTCGGAGGCCAGCAGCACCGCACCGGCGCCGTCGCTCATCTGCGAGGAGTTGCCGGCGGTGACGCTGCCGCCGAACTGGCCGTTGCGGAACACCGGGCGCAGCTTGGCCAGGCCTTCGATCGAGCTGTCCGGGCGCGGGCCTTCGTCGGTGTCGACCAGCTTCTTGCGCAGCGCGATGACGTTGCCGGCCAGGTCGGGCTGGTGCGAAACGATCTCGTAGGGGCTGATCTCGTCGCGGAACTCGCCGGCGGCGATCGCGGCGATGGCCTTCTGGTGCGAGGCGAGGGCGAAGGCGTCCTGGTCCTCGCGCGACACCTTCCATTCCTCGGCCACCTTCTCGGCGGTGATGCCCATGCCGTAGGCGATGGCGACATGGTCCTCGGCGAACACGCTCGGCGACAGCGCCACCTTGTTGCCCATCATCGGCACCATCGACATCGATTCGGTGCCGCCGGCCAGCATCAGGTCGGCGTTGCCCAGACGGATCTGGTCGGCGGCCAGCGCCACCGCCTGGATGCCCGAGGAGCAGAAGCGGTTGATGGTCTGCCCGGCCACCGAGTTCGGCAGGCCGGCCAGCAGCACGCCGATGCGCGCCACGTTCATGCCTTGCTCGCCCTCGGGCATCGCGCAGCCGATGATCGCGTCGTCGATGCGCGAGGTGTCGATGCCCGGCGCCTGTGCCACCACGGCGCGCAGCACGTGCGCCAGCATGTCGTCGGGACGGGTATTGCGGAACATGCCCTTGGGCGCCTTGCCGACCGGCGTACGGGTGGCGGCGACGATGTAGGCTTCCTGGATCTGTTTGCTCATTTGGCTTTCTCCGAAAGCCGGGAATAGGGAATGGAGAGTCGGGAATCGTGAAGCGATTCGCGCGATCTGCGGCAGTCCTACTTCCGGCAGAAAATTAGGGGGAGAAGGAGGAGCCGGGAATGCGTTTCCATTCCCGATTCCCCATTCCCGATTCTCAGTTCCTAAGCGGCTTACCCGTCTTGAGCATGTGCCCGATGCGCGCCTGGGTCTTTTCCTGCTGGGCCAGTTCGACAAAGTGCTTGCGCTCGAGCTTGAGCAGCCATTCCTCATCCACCAATGCGCCGCGATCGACCTCGCCGCCGCAGACCACGGTGGCGATGCGGGTGGCGATCTCGTAGTCGTACTCGCTGATGAAGCGGCCTTCCAGCATGTTGACCAGCAGCATCTTGAAGGTGGCGATGCCGACGTCGCCGGCGACCTGGATGCGGCGCGCCGGCAGCGGCGGGCGGTAGCCGCCCTCGGCCAGGGCACGCGCCTCGGCCTTGGCGATGTACAGCGATTCGTAGCTGTTGAACACCACCTTGTCGGTGCCGCGCAGCAGGCCCAGCTCCTTGGCGTTGACCGCCGAGGTGGAGACCTTGGCCATCGCCACGGTCTCGAAGGTCTTCTTCAGTTCGGCGAACACATCGCCGCCCGGACCCGCGGCCTGCGCCGCGCGCACCGCGATCTCCTTGAGGCCGCCGCCGGCCGGCAGCAGGCCCACGCCGGCCTCGACCAGGCCGATGTAGCTCTCCAGCGCGGCCACGGTCTTGGCGCTGTGCATCTGGAACTCGCAGCCCCCGCCCAGCGCCAGCCCGCGCACCGCCGCGACTACCGGCACCAGCGAATACTTGATGCGCTGGCTGGTGGCCTGGAAGTTGGCGACCATCGCCTCGAACGCATCGACCTGGCCGGCCTGCAGCAGGCCCAGCGCGCCGGCCAGGTCGGCGCCGGCCGAGAAGGGTTCCTTGTGCTGCCACAGCACAAGGCCCTTGAAGTCCTTCTCGGCGCGGCCGACCGCTTCCTGCAGACCATCGAGCACCTGGTCGGAGACGGTGTTCATCTTGGTCTTGAAGCTGACCACGGCGATGTCGTCGCCGTCGTGCCACATGCGCAGACCGTCGTTCTCGAACACGGTCTCGCCCTGCGCGAACGTCTCGCCCAGCAGCGGATCGGGGAAGCGCTGGCGCTTGTACACCGGCAGCGCCGAGCGCGGCAGCTTGGCGTCGCGCGCCGGGCTGTACGAGCCTTCGGCGGCGTGCACGCCGTCGCGGCCGTCGAACACCCAGTTCGGCAGCGGCGCGCTGCTCATGCTCTTGCCGGCGGCGATGTCGTCGGCGATCCACTGCGCGACCTGCTTCCAGCCGGCGGCCTGCCAGGTCTCGAACGGACCCAGCGCCCAGCCGTAACCCCAGCGGATCGCCAGGTCCACGTCGCGCGCGGTTTCGGCGATGTCGGCCAGGTGGTAGGCGCTGTAGTGGAACAGGTCGCGGAAGGTCGCCCACAGGAACTGCGCCTGCGGATGCTGGCTCTCGCGCAGCTTGGCGAACTTCTCGGCCGGGTTCTTGATCTTCAGGATCTCGACCACGTCCGGCGCCGCGGCGCGGTCGGCCGGGCGGTAGTCCTGCTTCTGCAGGTCCAGCACCACGATGTCCTTGCCGACCTTGCGGAAGATGCCGGCGCCGGTCTTCTGGCCCAGCGCGCCCTTGCCGATCAGCGCCTCCAGCCACTTCGGCGCCTTGAAGAAGGCATGCCACGGATCGTTCGGCAGGGTGTCGCCCATGGTCTTGATGACGTGGGCCATGGTGTCCAGGCCGACCACGTCGGAGGTGCGGTAGGTGGCCGACTTCGGACGGCCGACCAGCGGGCCGGTGAGGCCGTCGACCTCGTCGAAGCCCAGGCCGAACTGCTCGGTGTGGTGGATGGTGGACAGGATCGAGAACACGCCGATGCGGTTGCCGATGAAGTTCGGGGTGTCCTTGGCGTAGACCACGCCCTTGCCCAGGGTGGTGACCAGGAAGCTCTCCAGGCCTTCCAGCACCGCCGGCTCGGTGTGCTTGGCCGGGATCAGCTCGGCCAGGTGCATGTAGCGCGGCGGGTTGAAGAAGTGCACGCCGCAGAAGCGGTGGCGCAGCTGCTCCGGCAGCACGTCGGACAGGGCGTTGATACCCAGGCCGGAGGTGTTGGACGCCAGCACCGCGTGGTCGGCCACGAACGGCGCGATCTTCTTGTACAGGTCCTGTTTCCAGTCCATGCGCTCGGCGATGGCTTCGATGATCAGGTCGCAGCCGCGCAGCTGCTCCAGGCCGGAGTCGTAGTTGGCCGGGGTGATGGCCTCGGCCAGCGCGGTGCTGGCCAGCGGCGCCGGGCTGAGCTTGGTCAGGTTGGCGATCGCCTTGAGCACCACGCCATCGGCGGGGCCTTCCTTGGCGGGAAGATCGAACAGCACGGTGTCGACGCCGGCGTTGGTCAGGTGCGCAGCGATCTGCGCGCCCATCACGCCCGCGCCCAGGACGGCGGCACGGCGGACTAGCAGGGGATTGGACATAGCGATCAGCCTCTGTGGGTCAACGTTTGCGGGATCAGGGAGCCGAGTGGGCGAGGAAGCCGGCTTCGGCGAAACGGATGAGTTCGCGGGCGGCGTGGGCGCGATGCGCGCTCTCGCTGACGCCGGCGGGGCGCTTGATCAGGCCGAAGTCGGCCATGGCGTAGGTCAGGGCGCCGGCCAGGAAGTCCAGGCGCCAGTACAGTTCCTGCTTGCTCAGCCCGGGCACGCAGGCGGCGATGGCCTTGCCGAACTCGCGCAGCACGTGGCCGTAGTGGTCGGACAGGAACTGGCGCAGGCTGTCGTTGTTCTCGGCGTAGGCGCGGGCGATCACCCGCACGAAGGCGCCGCCGCTCTGCCGCTCCTGGGCCATGGCCAGGGCCGGCTCGACGAAGGCGGCCAGCACCGGGCCGAGCTGGCCGGGATGCTGCCGCTGCGCGGCCTCCAGCTGCGCCATGCGCGCGGCGGTCATTTCGTCCATGCGCCGCCGGAACACCTCGTTGACCAGGTTTTCCTTGGACCCGAAGTGGTAGTTGACCGCGGCGATGTTGACGTCGGCCTGGCTGGTGACCTGGCGCAGCGAGGTGCCGGAAAAGCCGTGCTGCGCGAACAGGTCCTCGGCCGCGCTGAGGATGCGGTCCTTGGTCGAGAAGTGCGCTTGCTTTGCCATGCGGCCGCCAGAATCAATCAAACGATTGTTTGAGTCTAGGCCCGGCCGGCAGTGGCGTCATGCTGCTGTGCAGCACGATTCAGCCTGGCCGTGCAAAGCCGGCGCCGATTGGATAGAATTGTCCATCGCAATTCTGGCTAAGCCCGCGTTTTGACGCGGGTTTTTTTCATGTTAACCTCGGGCCTTCAGTGGCCCGCCCAACGGAGAACTTCCCATGGCGCTGGAGCGCACCCTGTCCATCATCAAGCCCGATGCCGTCGCCAAGAACGTCATCGGCGAAATCTACTCGCGCTTCGAGAAGGCCGGCCTGAAGGTCGTGGCCGCCAAGTACAAGCAGCTGTCGCGCCGCGAGGCCGAGGGCTTCTACGCCGTGCACCGCGAGCGCCCGTTCTTCAATGCGCTGGTCGAGTTCATGATCTCCGGCCCGGTGATGATCCAGGCGCTGGAAGGCGAGAACGCCGTGGCCGCGCACCGCGACCTGCTGGGCGCCACCAACCCGAAGGACGCCGCGCCGGGCACCATCCGCGCCGACTTCGCCGATTCGATCGACGCCAACGCCGCGCACGGCTCGGATTCGGTCGAGAACGCCGCCAACGAAGTGGCGTATTTCTTCGCCGCCACCGAAGTGGTTTCGCGCTAAGCGAGGTCGTCGTGAACGAGGTCGTCCATCCTCCCTTGGCCATCGCCGATCCCGTGCGGACCGGCGCGGCGGCCAAGCAGAATCTGCTCGACCTCGATCGCGAGGGGCTGGAGCGTTTCTTCGCCGAGACCCTCGGCGAAGCGCGCTACCGTGCCCACCAGGTGATGAAGTGGATCCATCACCGCTACGTCACCGACTTCGACCAGATGACCGACCTCGGCAAGGCGCTGCGCGCCAAGCTGCAGCAGCATGCCGAGGTCGTCGTCCCCAACATCGTGTTCGACAAGCCCTCCGCCGACGGCACCCACAAGTGGCTGCTGGCGATGGGCGTGGACGGCAAGAACGCGATCGAGACCGTGTACATCCCCGACAAGACCCGCGGCACGCTGTGCGTGTCCTCGCAGGTCGGCTGCGGTCTCAACTGCACCTTCTGCTCCACCGCCACCCAGGGCTTCAACCGCAACCTGTCCACCGCCGAGATCATCGGCCAGGTGTGGGTGGCGGCGCGGCACCTGGGCAACGTGCCGCACCAGATGCGCCGTCTCACCAACGTGGTGATGATGGGCATGGGCGAGCCGCTGATGAATTTCGACAACGTCGTGCGCGCGATGAGCGTGATGCGCGACGACCTGGGCTATGGCCTGGCCAACAAGCGCGTGACCCTGTCCACCTCGGGCCTGGTGCCGCAGATCGACCGCCTGTCCAGCGAGAGCGACGTGTCGCTGGCGGTGTCGCTGCATGCGCCCAACGATGCGCTGCGCGAGACCCTGGTCCCGCTCAACAAAAAGTACCCGATCGCCGAACTGATGGCCGCCTGCGCGCGCTACCTGCGCGCCAACAAGCGCCGCGAGTCGGTGACCTTCGAATACACCCTGATGAAGGGGATCAACGACCAGCCCGAGCACGCGCGGCAACTGGCGCGGCTGATGCGCCAGTTCGACAACGCGGTGCAGTCGGCCAACGCCGGCAAGGTCAACCTGATCCCGTTCAATCCGTTCCCCGGCACGCGCTACGAGCGCTCCGGCGAGACCGAGATCCGCGCGTTCCAGAAGATCCTGCTGGACGCGCAGGTGCTGACCATGGTGCGGCGCACGCGTGGCGACGACATCGATGCGGCCTGCGGGCAGCTCAAGGGGCAGGTCATGGACCGCACCCGCCGCCAGGCCGAGTTCAAGCGCGAATTGCAGACGCGGGCGGATCGGGATGCGGCGGCGTAGCCAACGGCGTTCCCTCGCGGTGGTGGCGATCGCAGTGCTGGCCTTGCCGGGCTGCAACTGGATCGCCGCCAAGACCGGCACCGTGCGCACCGCCGAACAGGTGCAGCCGCATTATTCCTTCCGCGACAACCGCGCGGTGAAGGCGCGCGTGGCCTTGCAGGAGCAACTGGGCCTGGCCGCCAACGGACTCGCTTCCAACGACCTGGATGCCGCGCAGACCCACGCGCGCAAGGCGCTGGCGCTGGATGCGCAATCGGTGGATGCGCTCACCGTGCTGGCGGTGGTCGCCGATCGCCGTGGCGATGCCGCGACCGCCGGCGGCTACTACCGCAAGGCCGCGGAGCTGGCGCCGAACAACGGCGCGACCTTGAACAACTACGGCGCCTGGCTGTGCGCGAACGGTTCGCCGGCCGAGTCGCTGACCTGGTTCGACCGCGCGCTCGCGCTCCAGGACTACGCCACGCCGGCCTCGGCCCTGGCCAACGCCGGCGGCTGCGCGCTGCAGGTCGGCCAGCGCGAGCGCGGCGAGCGCGACCTGCGCAAGGCGCTGGACCTGGACCCGGACAACGCGTACGCGCTCGAGGCGATGGCCCGCAACGAGGTCGCGCAAGGGCGCTTTTTCGAGGCGCGGGCCTTCTCCGAACGGCGCCTGGCGGCTGCGCCTGCGACCGCTTCCGTGTTACAACTTGCTATTCAGATTGAGCAAAGGCTGGGCGACAAGGCTGCCGCCGGCCGTTACCAACAGCGGTTGCGCAAGGAGTTTCCCGACGCCGCGACCACGACACCCGGGGCTAGTGCATTGTGATCAGTGATTCCAATCCGAACGCTTTCGATGGCGCCAAAGGCTGCGGGCAACAGCTCCGCGAAGCGCGCGAAGCGGCGGGCCTAAGCATCGACGACGTCGGCAGCCGACTGCGCATGCCGGTGCATGTGGTGCAGGCACTCGAGTCGGAGCAGTGGCAGCGCCTCGGCGCGCCGGTGTTCGTCCGCGGGCAGCTGCGCAGCTATGCGCGCCTGCTCGGCGTCGATCTGGAGCCGTTGCTGCAGACCGCGCAGATCGCGCCGGTGCAGCCGGTCGAATTGATCAGCCACACGCATACCCCGCCGCTGCGGCGCATGCTCGAGAGCGCCACCCGGCGCATGGTCTACGTGGTGATCACCGCCGGACTGGCGGTGCCGGTGTGGTACGCCACCCGCAGCCATTTCGCCGACGACAATGGTCCCAGCACCGCATCGCTGGACGTGGTCCCGGGCGCGCCCGGCAGCACCACCGCCGCGACCGCAACGCCTGCCGCCGGTAACCCCGCGCCGGCACCGGCCGCGCCGGCGGCCGCACGCCCGGCGCCGAGCGCCGCGCCGTACATCGCCTCGCTGACGCCGATGCCGCGTCCGGAGGCGGAGCCGGAGAAGAACAGTCTGAGTCTGTCGTTCCAGGGCGACAGTTGGGTGCAGATCCTCGCGCCCGACGGCACGCCGGTGGAGAAGGCGCTGCTGAAGGCCGGCGAGAGCCGCACCTATGCGCCGGGCCAGGTCGGGCGCGTGGTGCTGGGCAATGCCTCCGCGGTCCAGGTTCAGCATGCCGGGAGTACCGTGGACCTGACCCCGTTCAGGCGCGCGAACGTGGCGCGCTTTGCGGTATCCTCTGACGGTTCCGTGGTGCCCGCCTCCGAGTGACGGCGGCGCGGTTCCTCACTTTCCACATTTCATGTCCCGTCGCAGCGGCGGGGCGAGAGTACGCATGGCGATTGACGACCTGCTCGACGAGCACGAACAAAGCGAACGCGTCCGCACTTGGCTCAGGAAGAACGGCGCCGGCCTGATCGGCGGCATCGTGCTGGGCCTCGGCGCGATCATCGGCTGGCAGTGGTGGACCAAGCAGCGGTCCAACGACCTGGCCCAGGACAATGCCCGCTACGAAGCGGTGCTCAAGAGCATCCAGGCCAATCAGCTGGACAAGGCCGCCAAGGACATGGCGGAACTGCAGAAGGGCTCGGCCAACATCTATGCCGAACTGGCGGCGCTGCGCCTGGCCAAGGCGCAGGTCGACGCCGGCAAGTCCGATGCCGCGCTGAGCACGCTGCGCGCGCTCAAGGCCGACGGCGAAATGAAGGTGCTGGTCGATCACCGCGTGGCCCGGCTGCTGATTTCCGGCGGCAAGCCGCAGGACGCGCTGCCCCTGGTGGCCTCGGCCACCGACGCGCAAGGCCTGGAAATTCGCGGCGATGCGTTGATCGCGCAGGGCAAGCGCGACGCGGCGCGCGATGCGTACAGCAAGGCGCTGACCAGCCTGGACGTGGCCTCGCCGCAGCGGCGCGTGGTCGAAACGAAATTGATGGATGCGGGCGGCAGCGTGCCGAATGCCGCGGAGCCGATCTGATGAAGGTAGTCATGTTCAAGCGTGTCGCCACCGTGGCCCTGCTGGGTCTGGCGCTGTCCGGCTGCACCACCGTCAAGGGCTGGTTCGCCGGCAAGGATGCGGCCGCCAAGAAGGCCGCCGAGCCGGCCGAACTGGTGAAGTTCACCCCGTCGGTGAAGGTGGTGAAGCTGTGGTCCACCGACGCCGGCAAGGGCGAGCGCCGCATCGGCGTGCGCCAGCATCCGGTGGTGGCCGACGGCAAGGTGTATGCGGCCGCGACCTCCGGCACGGTCTACGCGCTGGATCTGCAGACCGGCAAGACCCTCTGGGAATACGACGCCAAGCAGGCGCGCAAGCAGCAGTTGTCGCAGGTCGAGGACCAGCCGAAGAGCCAGGTCGAGAGCGAGTCCGGCAAGAACCTGTCCAAGGACGAGCGCGCCGCCTACAAGCAGCGCCTGCGCAACGAGAAGCAGCAGGCCAAGGAGCGCAAGCGGCTCGAGAAGAAGCGTCCGCTGCCGCGCTTTGCCGGCGGCCCGGGCGTGGGCGACGGCCTGGTGGTGGTCGGTGCGCTGGACGGCGAGGTGATCGCGCTCGATGCCGCCAACGGTACCGAGAAGTGGCGCGCCAAGGTGCCCAACGAAGTCATCGCCGCGCCGGTGATCGCGCAGAACATGGTGTTCGTGCGCAGCAATGACGGCCGCACCACCGCCTTCGATGCGGCTACCGGCCAGCAGCGCTGGTTCAATGCGCAGGAACTGCCGAGCCTGACCGTGCGCGGCAACGCGCCGGTGGTGGCGGGTCCGGGCGTGCTGTTCATCGGCAACGACGACGGCACCCTGGCCGCGCTGGCGATGCAGGATGGCCGCGTGCTGTGGGAGCAGACCATCGGCGTGCCGGAAGGCCGTACCGAACTGGAGCGCATGTCCGACGTCGACGGCGCGCCGGTGCTCGACGGCACCACGCTGTACGCGACCAGCTTCAAGAACGAGACCGTGGCGCTGGAAGGCCCGAGCGGCCGCCCGCTGTGGAACCGCGATCATGGCGGCGCCGGCGGCGTCGGCGTCAGCTCCGGCAACGTGGTGGTGGCCGACAACGCCGGCACCGTGTGGGCGCTGGACAAGGCCTCCGGATCGGCGATGTGGTCGCAGCCGGGGCTGGCGCGTCGCTCGCTGACCGGCGTGGCGATCCAGGGCGATTACGCCGTGGTCGGCGACTACAAGGGCTATCTGCACTGGCTGCGGCTCGACAACGGCGAGTTCGCCGCGCGCGAGCGGGTCGGACGCCAGCCGCTGGTGGCGCAGCCGGTGGTCGCGGACGGGATCCTGCTGATGCAGAACACGAAAGGCGACCTGACCGCGTTCCGGTTGGGTCAATAACAAGAGAAGGATGTCGCGATGCTGCCGCTGGTCGCCCTGGTTGGACGGCCGAATGTCGGCAAGTCCACGCTGTTCAACGCGCTGACGCGCAGCCGTGACGCGCTGGTCCACGACCAGCCCGGCGTCACCCGCGATCGCCACTACGGGGTGTGCCGGCTGGCGCCGGACACCCCGTTCGTGATCGTCGATACCGGCGGCATCTCCGGCGAAGAGGAAGGCCTGGCCGGCGCCACCGCCGAGCAGGCCCGCGCCGCGGCCGGCGAGGCCGACCTGATCCTGTTCGTGGTCGACGGCCGCGAGGGGTCGTCCGCACTCGACGACGAGATCCTGGCCTGGCTGCGCAAACTGGCGCGGCCGACCCTGCTGCTGATCAACAAGATCGACGGCACCGACGAGGACCAGGTGCGTGCCGAGTTCGCGCGCTACGGCCTCGGCGACGCCATCGCGGTTTCCGCGGCGCACCGCCACGGGATCGACGACCTACTCGACGAGGTCCTGGAGCGGCTGCCGGAAGAGGGTGCCGGCGAGACCCTGGACACCGATCCGGCGCGCATGCGCATCGCCTTCGTCGGCCGCCCGAACGTCGGCAAGTCGACCCTGGTCAATCGCCTGCTGGGCGAGGAGCGCATGATCGCCTCCGAAGTGCCCGGCACCACCCGCGACTCGATCGCGGTGGACCTGGAGCGCGACGGCCGCCTGTATCGGCTGATCGACACCGCCGGCCTGCGCCGTCGCGGCCGCGTCGAAGAAGCGGTGGAGAAGTTCAGCGCGTTCAAGACGCTGCAGGCGATCGAGCAGTGTCAGGTGGCGGTGCTGATGCTCGATGCCGGCGAAGGCGTGACCGACCAGGACGCGACCGTGCTCGGTGCGATCCTCGACGCCGGTCGCGCCCTGGTGGTGGCGATCAACAAGTGGGACGGGCAGAGCGACTACCAGCGCGCCCAGGCCGAGGATCTGCTGTCGCGCAAGCTCGGGTTCGTCAGCTGGGCCGAAGCGGTGCGCATTTCCGCCAAGCATGGCTCGGGCATGCGCGAGCTGTTCCAGGCGATCCATCGCGCGCACGCCTCGGCGGTGCGTGAGTTCAGTACCAGCGAAGTCAACCAGGCGCTGGAAATCGCTTACGAGAGCAATCCGCCGCCGAGCATCCGCGGCCACGTCTCCAAGCTGCGCTACGTGCATCCGGGCGGCAGCAACCCGCCGACCTTCATCGTTCACGGCACGCGCCTGAAGGTGCTGCCCGAGTCGTACAAGCGCTACCTGGAGAACTTCTTCCGCAAGCGCTTCAAGCTGGTCGGCACGCCGGTGCGCTTCATGTTCCGCGAAGGCGCCAATCCGTACGAAGGCAAGAAGAACGTGCTGACCGAGCGCCAGATCGCCAAGAAGCGGCGCCTGATGAAGCACGTCCGCGGCAAGTAGCCGCACGATGGACCCGCAGCGCGCGATCACCCTCGGCATTCTCGCCGGCGGCCGCGCGCAACGCCTGGGCGGATGTGACAAGGCCTGGCTGCAACGCGACGGGCAGGCGCAGGTGCAATGGCTGGTGCAGGCGTTGGCCCCGCAGGTGGCCGCAGTGCTGGTCAGCGCCAACCGCAGCCTGTCGCGCTATGCCGGCATCGGCCTGCAGGCGCTGCCGGACCGTGTCGCGGCGCCGGCCGAGGCCGAACGTTCGCTGGGACCGATCGCCGGGCTGGACGCACTCGCCGCCGCCTGCGCCACGCCCTGGCTGCTGACCGTGCCGGTCGACCTGTGCCGGTTGCCGCCGGACCTGGCCGCCACGCTGGTCGCGGCCGCTGTGGGCCGCGATGGCGCCTGGGTCGAGGATGCCGCCGGCGCGCAGCCGCTGGTGGCGCTGTATCGGGTAGCCGCGCTGCGCCCGGCGCTGGACGAGGCGCTGGTAGCCGCCCGCTATGCGCCACGCGCGGTGCAGCAGCGCCTGCGGATGGCGGCGGTGGCGTTGCCGGAACTCGTGCTGGGCAATCTGAACACGCCGCAGGACTTGGCCGCAGCGGGTATCCTGCCGCCACCATGACCGACTATCCCTCCCGGATCGCCTACACCGACGCGCTGGCGATCGTCGCTGCCGCCGCGCGTGCCCGCCCCGTCAACAGCGAGCGCCTGGCGGCGTCGCGCGCCGATGGCCGCATCCTGCTGGAACCGCTGGAGGCGCCGATCGACCTGCCGCCGTTCGCCAACAGCGCGATGGACGGCTTCGCGCTGCGCCATGCCGACCTGACCCCGGGGGCGCCGACCGACGTGCGCCTGGCCGGCGAACAGTTCGCCGGCGCCGATCGGCAGCAGGCGCTCGCGCCCGGCGAATGCCTGCGGGTGACCACCGGCGCGCCGCTGCCGGCCGGTGCGGATACGGTGGTGATCAAGGAGAACGTGCACGAGCACGATGGTCTCGTGCAGGTCCCGGACGGACTCCTTGCCGGCGCACACGTGCGTGCGCGCGGCGAGGACGTGCGTGCCGGCGAGCGCGTGCTCGAGGCCGGCATGCTGCTGACGCCCTCGCGCATCGGCCTGGCCGCGGCCCTGGGCATGGACCAACTGACGGTGGCGGCACGGCCGACCGTGGCGGTGTTCGCCACCGGCGACGAACTGGTCGAGCCGGGCATGCCGTTGCAGCCGGGCCAGATCTACAACAGCAACCGCGACATGCTGATGGCGCAGCTGCGCCTGCTCGGCCTGGCGCCGACCGCCTGGCCGACGCTGCCGGACGATCCGCAGCGCATCCAGGCCATGCTCGCCGATGCGGCCTCGGCGTTCGACGTGGTGCTGACCTGCGGCGGCGTCTCCGCCGGCGAGAAGGACTACCTGCCGCGGCTGCTTGCCGAGCACGGCCGCATCCTGTTCTGGAAGGTGCGCATGCGCCCGGGCATGCCGCTGCTGTTCGGCGAGTGGGACCGTGCCTTGTTCCTCGGCCTGCCGGGCAATCCGGTGTCGGTGCTGGCGACCTTCCTGGCGATCGGGCGGCCCCTGCTGGATGCGCTGCAGCGGCGCAGCGAGCCGCACCGGGCCTGGCGCGCACGGCTGGCGTCCGGCTGGGACAAGCGCCACGACCGGCTGGAGTTCCTGCGCGGGCGCATGCGCTGCGATGCGCACGGCCAACTGTGGGCGGAACCGAATCCTGCGGACGGCTCGCATCGCCTGCGCGGAGCCGCCGACAGCGACGTGCTGCTGCGATTGGAGGAGGGCGCGCGCCAGTTCCAGGCCGGCGACGTGGTCGAGGTGGTGCCGTACTGAGCGGCGCGGCGCACGGCGGACGCGGGCCCGGTTTGCGCCGATAATGCGCGCATGGGCATTCGAGAACTGACCCCGGCACAGGCGCAGGCGCGGCAGGCGCAGGGTGCGCGCTTGCTCGACATCCGCGAGGAGCACGAGCGCGCCACCGGCATGGCCGCCGGCGCGCAGGGCGTGGCCCGCGCGCAGTTGCAGGCCGACCCGGCCGCCTATCTCGGCACCGACACCGAGGTGCTGCTGATCTGCCAGAGCGGCAAGCGCTCGCACGACACCGCGGTGTTCCTGGCGCAGGCCGGCTACCCGCAGGTCGCCTCGGTGCTGGGCGGCACCACGCGCTGGCAACGCGAGGGCTTGCCGCTGCAGCGGCCGGCGCTGGCGCCGGAGCAGGAGGACTTCTTCGACCGCTATTCGCGGCATCTGCGCCTGCCCGAAGTCGGGGTCGAGGGCCAGCGCCGGCTGCAGGCCGCGCGCGTGCTGCTGGTCGGCGCCGGCGGCCTGGGCTCGCCGGCCGGTTTCTACCTAGCCGCCGCCGGGGTGGGGCAGTTGCGCATCGCCGACGACGACGTGGTCGAGCGCAGCAACCTGCAGCGGCAGATCCTGCACGGCGACGCGCGGATCGGCCAGGCCAAGGTGGACTCGGCCGCGGCAAGCCTGGGCGCCCTGAATCCGGGCGTGCGGGTGGAAGCGGTGCGCGAGCGGGTCACCGCCGACAACGTCGAGCGGCTGCTGCAGGACGTGGACGTGGTGCTGGACGGCTCTGACAATTTCCCCGCGCGCTACCTGCTCAACGACGCCTGCGTGAAGCTGGGCAAGCCGTTGGTGTA
Source organism: Xanthomonas sp. PPL134 (assembly GCF_040595915.1). Lineage (NCBI taxonomy): Bacteria > Pseudomonadati > Pseudomonadota > Gammaproteobacteria > Lysobacterales > Lysobacteraceae > Xanthomonas > Xanthomonas sp. PPL134. The sequence goes on along the minus strand of NZ_JAMDLL010000002.1, from coordinate 190,813 downwards.
CGGCGCGGTGCAGCGCTTCGAGGGCCAGGTCAGCGTGTTCGACGCCGGCCGCCGGCGCGGGCAGGCACCGTGCTACCGCTGCCTGTTCCCGGAGCCGCCGCCGCCGGAGTTCGCACCGAACTGCGCCGATGCCGGCGTCCTCGGCGTGCTGCCCGGCATCGTCGGCCTGCTGCAGGCCAACGAAGTCTTGAAGTTGCTACTGGACATCGGCGAACCGCTGCGCGGCCGCCTGCTGCATTTCGACGCGCTGGCGATGCGCTTCCGCGAAACCCGCCTGTCCGCCGATCCGCAGTGTCCGCTGTGCGCGCCGGAGCGGCCGTTTCCAGGCTATATCGACTATGCACAGTTCTGTGGCGCTGAGCGTTAGCTGTCATTAGGTGTCGCTGTTCGCGGCGGCGTCCGTACCCTCATCCGCCCCTTCGGGGCGCCTTCTCCCGGTGGGAGAAGGGGCTTGCGGTCTCGATAGCTGCAGCAGCGTCGCGCACGCTTAAGCCCCTCTCCCTCCGGGGAGAGGGGTTGGGGTGAGGGTACGGGCGCGAAGCGCTTCGCAATGCCTGGCTGCACTAGCCGTCGTTGTACGCAGCGGTACCCGTACCCTCATCCGCCCCTTCGGGGCACCTTCTCCCGATGGGAGAAGGGAGGCGTGGTCTGCACGTTGCTCGCATGATCGCGATCGTCCGGTGCATGATCACGTGCACGCATCACGAAGGCGCGTTGGGCGCAGCACGCAGTGCGCCGCGTCTCACCTCGCATCCCGATCCATGGGGATGCTCCGGCCTTGTGCGTAGAATCGGGGCATGACCAGTGCAGCCGACAGCAGCGAATTGATCAAGGTGGTGGCGCTGCTCGGCGCTGCCGTGGTGGCGGTGCCGGTGTTCCGTCGGCTCGGCCTGGGCTCGGTGCTCGGCTATCTCGCTGCCGGCCTGGCGATCGGTCCATTCGGCCTGGGCTGGTTCTCCGATCCGCAGGCCATCCTGCACGTCGCCGAACTGGGCGTGGTCATGTTCCTGTTCGTGATCGGCCTGGAAATGCGGCCATCGCACCTGTGGAGCCTGCGCAAGCAGATCTTCGGTCTGGGCACCGCGCAGATCATCGTCTGCGCCAGCGTGCTGACCGGCGTCGGCCTGGCCTTCGGGTTTCCACTGCCGGTGGCCTTCATCGCTGCCTCGGGCTTCGTGCTGACCTCCACCGTGGTGGTGATGCAGTTGCTCGGCGAGCGCGGCGACATCGCCTTGCCGGCGGGGCAGAAGATCGTGGCGATCCTGCTGTTCGAAGACCTGTTGATCGTGCCGCTGCTGGCGGTGGTGGCGTGGATGGCGCCGGTGCCGGCGGATGCCTCGGCGCCGTCGCGCTGGATCGGCATCGGCGTCGGTGCCGCGGCGATCGTCGGTCTGCTGGCGGCCGGGCGCTGGCTGCTCAATCCGCTGTTCCGGCTGTTGGCCGCGGCCAAGGCGCGCGAGGTGATGACCGCGGCCGCCCTGCTGGTGGTACTGGGCGCGGCGCTGCTGATGCAGCTCGGCGGGCTGTCGATGGCGATGGGGGCGTTCCTGGCCGGCGTGCTGCTGTCCGAATCGACCTTCCGCCACCAGATCGAAGCCGACATCGAGCCGTTCCGCGGCATCCTGCTGGGGTTGTTCTTCCTCGGTGTCGGCATGGCGCTGAACCTGGCGGTGGTGGCGGCCAACTGGACCCTGATCCTCAGCGGCGTGCTCGCCTTCATGGCGGCCAAGGCCGCGTGCATCTACTTGGTCGCGCGGCTCACCGGCAGCGGCCATGCGCAGGCGCTGGATCGCGGCGTGCTGATGGCGCAGGGCGGCGAGTTCGCCTTCGTGCTGTTCGCCGCCGCCAGCGGCGCCGGGGTCATCGACGCGCAGATCAACGCCAACCTGACCGCCATCGTGGTGCTGTCGATGGCGCTGACGCCGCTGTTCGTGCTGCTGTACCGGCGCTGGGCACCGGTGGAAGCGCCGTCGATGGAAGGCGTGGATGCGGCCGACGGCCTCACCGGCAGCGTGCTGATCATCGGCTTCGGCCGCTTCGGCCAGGTCGCCAGCCAGTCGCTGCTGGCGCGCGACGTGGACGTGACCATCATCGACAACGACATCGAGATGATCCAGAGCGCGGCCAAGTTCGGCTTCAAGATCTACTACGGCGACGGCACCCGCCTGGACGTGCTGCACGCCTCCGGCGCGCACAGCGCCCGCGCCATCGCGGTGTGCGTCGACAACCGCGAGGCGGCCAACCGCATCGTCGAACTGGCCACCACCGAGTTTCCGCAGGCCAAGCTGCTGGTGCGCTCCTACGACCGCGAGCACGCGCTGGAGCTGATCGCCGCCGGCGTCGACTACCACATCCGCGAAACGTTCGAATCCGCGGTGGAGTTCGGCCAGGCCGCGCTGATCGAGTTGGGCATGGACGAGAGCGAAGCCCGCTCCATCGCCCGCGAGATCCGCCGCCGCGATGCCGAGCGGCTGGAACTGGAGATCGCCGCCGGCACCGTGCGCGCCGGCGCCGGCCTGATGTACGGCAACATCACGCCGGCCGTGCCCACGCCGACCCCGTTCACGCCGCCGCGGCGCGAAAGCCGCACGCTGAATCCGGAAGGCGTGCCGGTGACGGAGCCAGCGCAGGAGCGTGACGGCACATAGCCGCAATCGTTGGCGGGAAGTTGTAGGCGCGGCTTCAGCCGCGACAGTGCCTTCCCGGGAACGCCTGGTCGCGGCTAAGCCGCTCCTCCGACGGCGCCCAGCATCAGCGAAAGAACGCCTGCAACGCCTGCACGTAGCCCAGGACCGTCGCTGATGTCGTTTGATGGAGCCAGCGCAGCAAAGTGACGGCACATAGCCGCAATCGTTGGCGGGGAGTTGTACGAGCGGCTTCAGCCGCGACAGTGTCTTCCGGGAACGCCTGGTCGCGGCTAACGCCGCGTCTACGACAGGCGCCCAGCCTCAGCGAAGGAACGCCTGCAGCGCCCGCATGTAGTCTGGATCGTCGCTGATGTCGTTGTGGTCGGCCTGCGAGAAAGCGACCACGGTCGGGCGCTGCGGCAGGGCTTCGAGCAGGGCATCGGTGCTGGCCGGAGGCACCACCTGATCGTGGCCGGCACGCAGGATCAGCAGCGGGCCGCGGTAAGCGCGCAAGGCCTGCGCCGAGTCGTAGCGGTCGCGCAGCAGCCAGCGCACCGGGACCCACGGATAGTGCGCCTGCGCCGCCGAGACCAGGCTGTCGAACGGCGTCACCAGCACCAGCCGCGCCACCGCGCGACGCGCCGCCAGTTGGCTGGCCACGCCGCTGCCCAGGCTGCGCCCCAGCACCGCGATCTGCGCCTGCGGCTGCGCGGCACGCACGTGGTCGTACAGCGCCACGGCATCGCCGACCAGTGCGGTCTCGCTGGGCGTGCCATCGCTGGCGCCATAGCCGCGGTAGGCGAGCAGGTAGAGGCTGTGGTCGGGCAGGGCGGCCTGCAACTGCACGCGTGCCTGGCGCAGGTCCTCGGCATTGCCGCCGAAGTACAGCAGCACCTTGTCGCGGCCAGGATTGACCTGCCAGCCGCGCACCTGCACGTCCGCACTGCGCCGCAGCGCGAAGTCGGTCTGCGCCGGTGCCACCCGCGTGCCCTGCGGGACGTACAGCAGGTCGCGCTGGCCCAGGTAGAGCAGAGTACAGACCACCACATAGGCCGCGGCGAGAGTGGCGGCCGCGATCGCGGTGTAGCGCAGCATCGCTAGCCGTGCTTGCGCTGCGCCTCGGCGAAGGCGGCCAGTTGCGCCGGGGTGGCCTCGGCCTGATGCTGCGCCTTCCAGTCGGCGAACGGCATGCCGTAGACGCGTTCGCGCGCCTGTTCCTTGCTGAGCTCTTCGCCCTCGGCCGCCGCCGCCTCGCGGTACCAGTCGGCCAGGCAGTTGCGGCAGAACCCGGCCAGGATCATCAGGTCGATGTTCTGCACGTCGGGGCGGTCCTGGTTGAGGTGCTGCAATAGGCGGCGGAAGGCGGCGGCCTCGATGCGGGTGGTGTCGGTCATGGCGGAATCGGGGACAATGGACATCCCCCGACTCTACACCCGCCCGCCCCGATGACCGATTCCGTGTCCGCTTCCTCCGTCCCGGCCCGCATCCTCGACGGGCGGCGCATCGCCGACGACCTGCTCGACCAGCTCAAGGCGCGGGTCGACGTGCGGCTGGCGGCCGGGCAGTCGCGCCCCGGGCTGGCGGTGGTGCTGGTGGGCGGCGATCCGGCGTCCACGGTATACGTGCGCAACAAGCGCCGCGCGGCCGAGAAGGTCGGCATCGAGGCGTTCGACTACGACCTGCCGGCGGGCACCAGCGAGGCCGACCTGCTGGCGCTGATCGACCGGCTCAATGCCGATCCCAAGATCCACGGCATCCTGGTGCAGTTGCCGCTGCCGGGCATCCCCGATGCCAGCCGGCTGATCCACCGCATCGATCCGCGCAAGGACGTGGACGGTTTCCATCCGGAGAACGTCGGCCACCTGGCGCTGCGCGAATTCGGCCTGCGCCCGTGCACGCCGCGCGGCATTGTCACCCTGCTGGCACACACCGACCAGCCGGTGCGCGGGCGCAACGCCACCATCGTCGGCGTCAGCAACCACGTTGGCCGGCCGATGGCGCTGGAACTGCTGATCGCCGGCTGCACGGTCAGCTGCTGCCACAAGTTCACCCCGCCGGAGGTGCTGCAGGCGCGGGTGCGCGACGCCGACATCCTGGTGGTGGCGGTGGGCCGGCCGGGGCTGATCCCGGGCGAGTGGGTCAAGCCGGGCGCGGTGGTGATCGACGTCGGCATCAACCGCCTGGACGATGGCCGCCTGGTCGGCGACGTCGGCTTCGATGCGGCGGCGCAGCGCGCCAGCTGGATCACCCCGGTGCCGGGCGGGGTGGGGCCGATGACGGTGGCGACGCTGATGCAGAACACGATTGAGGCCGCTGAGGCGGCGGGATGACCAGCCATTCGGCTGTGGAAAGCCGGGAGTCGGGATTCGGGATTCGTTAAAGTAACAGCAACAGCAAAAGCGCATGCACGGCCCATTCGGGATCGGTAGGTCGTCGAAATCGGCCATCTGATAGGCAGGCAAACGGCCGGCCGCGCAGGGCGCTGCCTTTGCGAATCCCCACTCCCGAATCCCCAATCCCCGCCCCAAATGCGTTAAAATGCCGCGCTTCCCCACACTCGGGTCCGCCGATGCTGCGCATCCAGGCTGAAGCTCTCACCTACGACGACGTCTCGCTCGTCCCCGCCCATTCGACCGTCCTGCCCAAGGACGTCAGCCTGGAAACCCGGCTGACCCGCGACCTGCGCCTGAAACTGCCGATCCTGTCGGCCGCGATGGACACGGTCACCGAGCACCGCCTGGCGGTGGCCATGGCCCAGCTCGGCGGCATCGGCATCATCCACAAGAACCTGACTCCGGCGCAGCAGGCCGCCGAAGTGGCCAAGGTCAAGAAGTTCGAGGCCGGCGTCATCACCGAGCCGTTCACGGTCGGTCCGGAGACCACCATCGGCGAGGTGCTGAAACTCACCCGCGCCCGCAACATCTCCGGCGTGCCGGTGGTGGACGGCAGCGAACTGGTCGGCATCGTCACCAGCCGCGACATGCGCTTCGAGAAGAAGCTCGACGATCCGGTCCGCCACATCATGACCAAGAAGGATCGCCTGGTCACCGTGCGCGAAGGCGCCAGCGACGAGGAAGTGCTGCAGTTGCTGCACCGCCACCGCATCGAGAAGATCCTGGTGGTCAACGACGGCTTCGAGCTGCGCGGCCTGATCACGGTCAAGGACATCCAGAAGAAGACCGACAACCCCAACGCCGCCAAGGACGCCGCCACGCGGCTGCTGGTCGGTGCCGCGGTGGGCGTCGGCGGCGACACCGAACAGCGCATCGAGCTGCTGGCCGCGGCCGGCGTGGACGTGGTCATCGTCGACACCGCGCACGGCCATTCGCAGGGCGTGATCGAGCGCGTGGCCTGGGTCAAGAAGACCTACCCGCAGCTGCAGGTGATCGGCGGCAACATCGTCACCGGCGACGCCGCGCTGGCGCTGATGGACGCCGGTGCCGACGCGGTCAAGGTCGGCGTGGGCCCCGGCTCGATCTGCACTACGCGCGTGGTCGCCGGCGTCGGCGTGCCGCAAATCACCGCGATCGACATGGTCGCCGAGGCGCTGCAGGACCGCATCCCGCTGATCGCCGACGGCGGCATCCGCTACTCCGGCGACATCGGCAAGGCGCTGGTCGCCGGCGCCTCCACGGTGATGGTCGGCGGCCTGTTCGCCGGTACCGAGGAAGCCCCGGGCGAGGTCGAACTGTTCCAGGGCCGCAGCTACAAGAGCTACCGCGGCATGGGCAGCCTGGGCGCGATGGAGAAGGGCAGCAAGGACCGTTACTTCCAGGACGCCTCCGACGCCGACAAGTTGGTGCCGGAAGGCATCGAAGGCCGCGTGCCGTACCGCGGCCCGCTCAGCGGCATCATCCACCAGCTGATCGGCGGCCTGCGCGCGACCATGGGCTACGTGGGCTGCGCCACCATCGAGGACATGCGCACCAAGCCGAAGTTCGTCACCATCACCGGTGCCGGCCAGCGCGAGAGCCACGTCCACGACGTGCAGATCACCAAGGAGCCGCCGAACTACAGGATGGGCTGACGCCCATCCGGGAATGGGGAATCGGGAGTCGGGAATCGATGAACCAGCGTCTGCACCGCTTTGCCCATTCCCGATTCTCCGTTCTCGATTCCCGGCCCCAATGACCAACATCCACAGCGACAAGATCCTCATCCTCGATTTCGGTGCGCAGTACACGCAGTTGATCGCGCGGCGCATTCGCGAACTGGGCGTGTACTGCGAGATCTGGGCGTGGGACCACGATCCTGCCGAGATCGCCGGCTTCGGCGCCAAGGGCATCATCCTCTCCGGTGGCCCGGAATCGACCACGCTGCCGGGTGCGCCGGCCGCGCCGCAGGCAGTGTTCGACAGCGGCCTGCCGATCTTCGGCATCTGCTACGGCATGCAGACCCTGGCCGCGCAGCTCGGTGGCGTCACCGAAGCGGCGGATCAGCGCGAGTTCGGCCATGCCGAGGTCGAGGTGGTGGCCGCCGACGCGCTGTTCTCCGGGCTCAGCGATCACCCCGGCAGCGCGCGCTTGAATGTGTGGATGAGCCACGGCGACCACGTGTCGCAGGTGCCGCCGGGCTTCACCATCACCGCCGTCACCGACCGCATCCCGGTCGCGGCCATGGCCAACGAGGCCAAGCGCTGGTACGGCGTGCAGTTCCATCCGGAAGTGACCCACACCCTGCAGGGCCAGACCCTGCTGCGCCGCTTCGTGGTCGACGTGTGCGGCTGCGCCACGCTGTGGACCGCGGCCAACATCATCGACGACCAGATCGCCCGCGTGCGCGCCCAGGTCGGCGACGACGAAGTGATCCTCGGCCTGTCCGGCGGCGTGGATTCGTCGGTGGTCGCCGCACTGCTGCACAAGGCGATCGGCGACAAGCTGACCTGCGTGTTCGTCGACACCGGCCTGCTGCGCTGGCAGGAAGGCGACCAAGTGATGGCGATGTTCGCCGAGCACATGGGCGTCAAGGTGATCCGGGTCAACGCCGCCGACCGCTACTTCCAGGCGCTGGCCGGCGTCAGCGACCCGGAAGCCAAGCGCAAGATCATCGGCAACCTGTTCGTGGAGATCTTCGACGAAGAGTCGAACAAGCTCCGCAACGCCAAGTGGCTGGCGCAGGGCACTATCTACCCGGACGTGATCGAGTCGGCCGGCAGCAAGACCGGCAAGGCCCACGTCATCAAGAGCCACCACAACGTCGGCGGCCTGCCCGAGCACATGAAGCTGGGCCTGGTCGAGCCGCTGCGCGAACTGTTCAAGGACGAAGTGCGGCGCCTGGGCGTCGAACTCGGCCTGCCGCGCAGCATGGTCTACCGCCATCCGTTCCCCGGCCCCGGGCTGGGCGTGCGGATCCTCGGCGAGGTGAAGCGCGAGTACGCCGAACTGCTGGCCAAGGCCGATGCGATCTTCATCGACGAACTGCGCAAGGCCGATTTGTACGACAAGACCAGCCAGGCCTTCGCCGTGTTCCTGCCGGTGAAGTCGGTCGGCGTGGTCGGCGACGCCCGCGCCTACGAGTGGGTGATCGCGCTGCGCGCGGTCGAGACCATCGACTTCATGACCGCGCACTGGGCGCACCTGCCGTACGACTTCCTTGGCACGGTGAGCAACCGCATCATCAACGAACTGCGTGGCGTGTCGCGGGTGGTGTACGACATCTCCGGGAAGCCGCCGGCGACGATCGAGTGGGAGTGAGGGTTCTCGCAGGAGTCGGAATCGACTCCTGCGCGCACCGGAGGGTGGCCCTGCAGGGACCTGTCCGCTAGCTCGGCCGAAGCGGGATCCGAGAATCGAGGCTGTCGCCGTAGGCTGTGTTGTCGCTGTGTGCGGTCTGCTGCTCCGTTACACATCTCGGCGTCTGTCTCACCTGCCCAGGTTCATGTCCAGAAGGGCCGCAGGGCGCGAGGACATGCTGCGTCAGGGACACCCGTTTGCATCGTCGTCGCCGCAATCCGCGACGTGATTCGAATGAAAGACGTGTCAGTCAACCGGCCCGACCTGCTGGCCGATCGAACGGTGCGCGATCCAGCAGACAGTCGATGAATGCACCGAGCAGCGCCGGTCGATGCTGCCGGTTCGGGTAGTAGAGGAACAGGCCAGGGCGCGAGATCGTCCAGTCCGGCAGGACCTGGATCAGCCGTCCCTGGGCCAGAAGCTCACCCACGCCATCGCGCTCGAAGTGATAGGCGATGCCTAGTCCATTCAGTGCCGCGGCAATGCCGATGTCGGCATGATTGGTGACGATGGGGCCGTCCACCGCCACTTCGCGTCGCTGCCCGCGTTTCTTGAACTCCCACCGATACTGCCGGCCGTCCACCTGGAGCCGCCAGTTGATGCACGCATGCGCGTGCAATTCGGCCGGTGATTGGGGCGTCCCGCGACGCGCGAGATAGTCCGGTGACGCCACCGCGACCATGTTCAAGTCCGGGGTGAGGCGGACCGCGATCATGTCTTTTTCGAGCTGCCCGCCCACGCGGATGCCAGCGTCAAAGCGGCCAACGACGATATCCGCCAACGCGTCGTCGACCACGATGTCGAGCACCACGTCAGGGTGTATCTGATGAAAGCGGGAAAGCCTGGGCGCAATGATGGTTCTCGCGGCGATGCCCAGCGTGTTGATGCGAAGCGTGCCTTTCATCTGCCCTGTCGCCTCGCCGGCTTCGGCGACCGCAGCGGCCATCTCGCGGAACAACGGCGCGATGCGCCTGTAGAGCAGTTCGCCACTGGCCGATGGTGCGACGCTGCGCGTCGTGCGATTCAGCAGGCGCGCGCCGATGCGGCCCTCGAGCTGCCGGATGGTCTGGCTGAGCGCCGACGGCGACAGGCCGAGCTGTTCCGCCGCGCGGGCAAAGCTGCGGCGCTCCACGACCGCCACGAAGGCCTTCAGTTCGGCGAAGTCGGATCCACGCATTATGTGGCATTTCCTACATAACCCATTCCGATTCTAAGGCATTCACTGAATGCATGGCGGCGCGCATCCTGAGGCCTCACTGCCCCTGGAACCGACACATGCAGACCTTGCCCCTTCCTGAGCCGATTGCGGCGTACTTCGCGGCCGAACACAGCCCCGACGCCTTGACGCATTGCTTTACCGCGCATGCGGTCTTCAACGACAACGGTCATACCTACACCGGAATCGATGCCATCAAGACCTTCATGGCCGAGGCGTCGGCCAAGTTCAGCGCGACGAGCCAGCCGTTCGCCATCGAGCAGGAAAACGACATCCAATGCGTCCGTGCCAACGTCGCCGGCAACTTCCCTGGCAGCCCGGTCGTGCTGGCCTACCGTTTTCGCCTGGAAGGCGGCCTGATCGCAGCGCTGGAGGTCACGGCATGAACTTCGACCTTCAGCTCAGTGGCCTGCGGGCCCTGGTTACCGGTGGCACGTTGGGTCTCGGCGCTGCAGTCGTGAACGCCCTTGCGCAGGCCGGCGCGCGGGTGATGACTTCCGCGCGCAGCCTGCCAGCGCACCGGGTAACTGGCGTCGACTACATCGCTGCCGATCTGGCGACCGCGGAAGGGACGAGTCACCTCGCTCAACGCGTCCTGCAGGACTGGGGCGGCGTGGACATCCTGATCAACGTGCTCGGTGGTTCGAACACGCCTGGTGGCGGTTTCGCTGCGATCAGCGATGCGCACTGGCTCGCCGAGTTGAACCTGAACCTGATGCCGGCCGTACGCCTGGATCGTGCGCTGCTGCCGGCAATGTTGGCGCAGGGCTCTGGCGTCATCATCCACGTCAGCTCCATCCAGCGCGTGCTGCCGCTGCCCGAATCCACGACCGCATACGCCGCTGCCAAGGGAGCGCTCACGACCTACAGCAAGTCGCTGGCGAGAGAGGTCACGCCGAAGGGAGTGCGCGTGCTGAGCGTTGCGCCGGGCTGGATCGAGACCGAGGCCTCCGTGGCGTTTGCGCAGCGGATGGCGAAAGGGGCCGGAACGGATTACGAAGGCGGCAAGCGCCTGGTGATGGATTGGCTCGGCGGGATTCCCGTGGGCCGACCCGCCAAGCCACACGAGGTGGCCGACTTGATCGCGTTCCTGGCGTCCCCGCGGTCCGCTTCGATCGCAGGGGCCGAGTATCGGATCGATGGCGGTACCGTTCCCACGCTGTAGCCGACAGCCCGCCACCGGTCGAATCTTCGCGGAGTGGTGGATCCGATCGTCGCACGATGGCTGCGGCAATGGCGGCGCTGCTTGATGCGGGCGCGTTTCGTTCGGGTGTGCAGGATGGGCGGCATCCTGCGTCACGCAAGCGCGGGCGCGGTCGTGCGCGGCGACAGCGCATCGTCCAGGCACGCCTCCCAGTGCAGATCGCCGCCATAGCGCCACGCCATCCGCCCCGCGTCGTCCAGCGCGAACAGATGCAGCCACCGATTGTCGAACAGCGAGCGGACTTGCGGGTGGCGTTCGAGGATGTCGGTGATCGCGTCGGCCGGTGCCTCGATCAGCACGGAAAGCCGCAGCGGTTCGTGGATCAGCCGTTCGCCGTCGTGCACCGACTGCCACGGCAATCCACCGCGCAACAGGCCGCCGTTGCCCTCGACCACACCGATGCCGCCGGTGACGTTGTGCAGCAGCTTGTTGCCCGCGCCGAAGACCTCGGGCGCCACCGTCGAGCCGTAGTACTGCAGGCTGATCCAGCTGGCGACCACGACCGGGGCGGTCAGGATCAGTTCCAGTACGCCGAAGCCTTCGTCGCGGCGCCAGTCGTAGTCGTGGAGGAAGGCCCGTCCGGCAAGGTCGCGCCCGGCCGTGCGTGAGCGTGGCGCGGCGATGAAGGCCTGGCAGCCGGCCAACGCCCATTCGGGGCGCAGCTCGGCCCAGTCGCGGGCGCGATGCGCGATGTCCTGGCTGCGCTGCGCGCGGGGCAAGCGCAGGGCGCGCTCGCCCCGCGCCAGCGCGCCGGCGGCGTGCAACCAACGTGCGGCCTGCTCGAGATCGGCGGCATGCGCGGGCGAGGGATGATCGACGCTGTAGAGCGTGACTGCGTCGGTCGTGGTGTCGTGCAGTGCAGCCACGAACAAGGTATCCGCGGGAATCGCGATGCCGCGTTCGACAAGGCCGGCGCGCACCTCGGGGGCGTTGAGCAACCCGGCGAGCAGCCGCGCGTTCACTTCGCCCGAGTAGCCGCCGCAAGCGCCGCAGTGCAAGGCGCTGGCATGCGGATTGTTGACCACGTTGGCCCCATGGCCGGCGATCACGACCAACCGAGCGAAATCGGTGGTGAGCGACATCGCCTTGAGGATGCGGGTGGCCATGGTCAACCGCGCGTCGAGATCGAGCGCGTCGGCTGGACGTGGCGTGGGGTCGCTCGGCGCGGGATGACGGGTCAGTCCCAATCCATCGCGCAGCAGCTTGGCGACGTAGATCGGGCCGGTGGCCTCGACGAAGGCGAACGAGGAAATGGCGGCCAGCTTGAAGCGACCCCAGGCCCGCTTCGCTCGCGCCGTGATCCGCGCGGCGAGGTCGGACTTGGCCCGCGACGACGTCGCCTCTTCTGCGCAGGTATGCAAACCCGGCGTCAGCAGCACCGGAAGGCGCGCCTCGACCACATCCGAGGCGAACCGCCGATGGCCGATGCCCAGCCCGAAGAAGCCGGCGAATCCGAGGGTCTGGATGCCGGAATCGACGCTTTCCAGGGCGCGGCGAAACACTTCCGAGCGCACATCGATGCAGAAAGCCATCTGCAACGTCATCCGGTCGGGAACGACCGGGGTTGAAGCCGGCGCTGCGAGCAGGGCGTCGAGTCGCCGTTGTGCCGCGCGTTCGGCTGCTTCCTGCAGGATGCCGTCGACGATATCGTCCGTCGTCGCCGCCACCGGCATGGCGTAGTCGGCGATGGCCCCCCGCCACTGCGGCGCGATCGCCGCGCCGAACTTGCCCAGCAGCGCGGCGTCCCAGCTGATGCGGATGGCCAGCAGGTCGGTGACGCAGGGATCGGTTCCGCCGCTCAATTCCGCCTGCCAGAGCCGATAGCGGGCAACCTGGCTCCAGCCGCCGAGCGTGGTCAGCAGTCGGTGGAAATAGCCGTCCAGCGCGTCCGGCGGGAGGCCGAGGCGGGCAACCCCCTCGACGATCGCGTCCTCGGCAGTCGCTGGCGCATCCGCCACCTGCTGCGCGAATCGGGTGAGTCCGGCGATTTCCGGCGTCAGATCGTGCATCGCGACCTGACGCCAGGCGCTGTAGGCGCCACTGGACTGTCCGGCGACCCACAGCGCCTGGCCCTGGTCGAAATAGGCGGCGGCCCAGTGCCCGATGCGCTCGTCGACGATGCCCGGCCAGTCGATCGCCGAGGCAGCGCGCGCCAGATCGGCGACCGTGGGGATCGCGTGCGGGGCAGGGCGCGTGGCTTCGGTGGCGCGCTTGAGTGCGGACAAGCTCGGCGGGCGCAGCGCGGCCGGCGCGTTGTGCCAGGCCGCCTGCAGATCCTCCTCGGCGATCTCGCCGGACTGCAGCCGCTGCGCATACCAGGGGCGCGGCATGGTCACCGCGATGCCGGCCGCGCGCCGCAGCCGTGCCGCGGCGATCGGCAGCGGTTCGCCGGCCTGGCCGAGGAAGGGATTGACCGCCACGCTCGAGGCGAGCGGCCACAGCGGGGGAATGGCGCGTGCCGCACGCGCGGCGGCGGCGATGATCGCAGCGTGGGACAGGGGCGCTGCGTCGGTCGTGGTCATCGGCATGGGGGTGTCCTGGCGGTTGAGGGTCACGGGGTCTTGCGGACGGACCAGCCGCCGAGCAGGCGGTCGAGCGTGGCATTGGCATACAGGCCGTTGGCGAGATGCACGCGCAATCCGGCGGCGGCCGGGTGCGTCGCCCAGAGCGGGAACAGCGCCTGCGCCACCGCCACCAGGCCGAAGCTCAGCACCGCCAGCGCCATCAGCGTCCACTCCAGCCGGCCCGGTGCCGGCGTCGCCGGCAGCACGCCGGCGGTCAGCCATTCGGCGGCGGTCTGCAGGGCGAAGTAGCCGATCGCGGCGGCGCTGGCGTAGAGCGCGGTCTTGCGGGTGAGCGGGCGCGGCGCGGCATCGGCCAGGCCCTGGGCCAGCAGATAGGCCACACCGAAGATCAGGATGGCGCCCAGGGCCAGCGCCTGCGGCGACTTGTGCCCGAAGCCGAAGGCGAACCCGAAGGCGGCGCCGATGCCGATATAGATCGCCAGCGCGATCAGGAAGGCGCGGCCCACCGCCGCCCCCTTGGGCACGGCAACCGGCCCGGGCCGGCGAATGGATGCCACTTGCTCGACGGCGCCGCCGGAGGCCAGGAAGGCATGCGCCTTGTACAGCGAGTGCGCGACGATGTGCAGCAGCGCCAGCGGAAACAGCGCCAGCCCGCACTGCAGGATCATGAAGCCCATCTGCGCGACCGTCGACCAGGCCAGCGAGGTCTTGACCGCGGGCTGGGTCAACATCACCAGCGCCCCGAACAGCGCGGTGAACCCGCCCAGCATCGCCAGCACGGCCAGCACGCCGGGGGCGGCCAGCATCAGGTCGGCGAAGCGGATCAGCAGGAAGCCGCCGCCGTTGACCACGCCGGCGTGCAGCAGCGCCGACACCGGCGTAGGCGCCTCCATCATCTCGGTGAGCCAGCCATGGGTGGGGAACTGCGCCGATTTCAGCACCGCGGCCAGCGCGAGCAGGGCGGCGGCGGCCGTCAGCAACCAATCGTGCTGGCCGCTGCGCGCCAGCGTGTTGATCGTGGCGATGTCGGTGGTGCCCAGGCTCTTCCAGACAAGCAGCGCCGCTGAGATCAGGGCGATGGCGCCGATGCTGGAGAACAGGCGCTTCTTGCGCGCGGCGCGTTGCGCCGCCACGCGGTCGGGATAGAACAGCAGCAGGCGATTGAGCGCGACGCTGGTCGCGATCCAGGCCACCACGACCTGGACCAGGTTGCCGGCCTGCACCAGCAGCAGCACCGCCGCGAGCGCGACGCACAGCCAGCCGGTGAAGTAGCCCTGCCGTGCCTCGCCGTCGAGATAGGTGCGGGTGTAGCGCACCACGATCCAGCCGACGAAGGCGACCAGCAGCAGCATCGTGGCGCTCATCGCATCGAGCCGGACCGAGAGGCCGATGCCGCTCCAGCCGATCAAGCCGCTGTCGCCGGCGCCGCGCGCGATCAGCAGCGCCAGCGAGGCGATGGCGACGAGCAGCGCGCCGAGCGCGGTGCCTTCGGCGAAGGCGGGCAGCAGGCGGGGACGTCGGCCGCTGCGAACGAAGCCGAGCACGGCGGCGACCAGCAGCAGGAACGGTGCAGAGAGCGGCAGCAGATAGAGCGACAAGGCAATCCCCTCGGATCGGGCACGGTGGCGGGCGGCGCCACGATAGCGATCGGTGGGATCCAACAAAAATTCATTGTTCTCACGATATCGTTCGCTATTATCGAACGATGGCCGCCCTGAACTACAACCACCTGCGCTACTTCTGGGCCGTGGCCCACGACGGCAATCTGACCCGCACCGCCGAACGGCTGCACCTCACCCAATCGGCCCTGTCGGTGCAGATCCGCAAGCTCGAGGAGCGCCTCGGCCATGCGCTGTTCGAGCGGCGCGGGCGGCAACTGCACCTCACCGAGGCCGGGCAGATCGTGCTCGACCATGCCGACGCGATCTTTGCCACCGGCGAGGAGCTGCTGGGTACGCTGCGGCAGACCGGTGCCGCGCGGCAGGCACTGCGGGTCGGCTCGCTGGCCACGCTGTCGCGCAACTTCCAACTGGAGTTCCTGCGGCCGCTGCTCGGCCGTCCCGACATCGATCTGATCCTGCGCTCGGGCAGTGCCGGCGAACTGCTGCGGGCGCTGGAGGCGCTCAACCTCGACGTCGTCCTGCTGAATCAGGCGCCCCCTGGCGACGCGCTGACGCCGTTCGTCACCCACCGGCTCGCCGAGCGACCGGTCAGCCTGGTGGGCACGCCGGACCGGCTGGGCCATGCCGCCAGCGTCGCCGATCGCCTTCGAACCCATCCCATCATCCTGCCGACGGTGGACAACAGCGTGCGTGCGGGGTTCGACGCCCTGGCCGATCGCCTGGGCGTGCGCCCGCAGATCGTGGCGGAAGTGGAGGACATGGCGATGATGCGCCTGCTGGCGCGCGAGGACATCGGCCTGGCCGTGCTCCCGCCGATCGTGGTCAAGGACGAGATCGCCGCGGGCGTGCTGGTGGAAGGCGACCAATTGCCGGACATCGTGGAGACCTTCCACGCGGTCACCATGTCGCGGCGCTTCCCCAATCCCTTGGTGCGGCTGCTGCTGCAGCCCACGGCTGCGCCAGCAGATTCGTAGCGCCAGCGACGGACGTGGCAATGCCGCCGCCGATCCGTCGCCGGCGGTCGCTGGGTGGCGGTCGACCCGCCTAAGGCACCGCGACAGTACATGCCGAAGTTCAGCAGTCACGTCGTGCGGAGCCTCGGGGGGCGCTTCGAGGGACACGATGTGGCGAGAGCTATTTGACAACATACTGTCAAATCGACAGGATGGTGCATGGCTGCGGAAAACCTTCCCTTGCTGGTGCGCGAGCTGGTGCTGGCGGTGTTCGCCACCAATGGCCGCCTGGTCGACATGGGCAACCGCCTGGTGCGCCCGATCGGGCTGACCACCGCCTGGTGGCAGGTGCTCGGTGCGTTGGGCTACTCGCCGGTGCCGCTGCCGGTGGCGCATATCGCCCGCAACATGGGGCTGACCCGGCAGGCGGTGCAGCGCGTCGTGGAGCTGCTGGCCGAACACGGGTTCGTCGTGTTCGAAGCCAATCCGCACCATGCGCGCGCCAAGCTGGTGGTGTTGACGCCGGCAGGGCGCGCGGCCCTGGGCGCCGCCGAGGCCGCGGTCGCGGCGCTCGACCAGCAACTGATCGAACGCTTGGGAGCGGAGCGCGTCAGCACGGCCATCGCAGTGCTCGTGGAAATGCGCGATGCGCTGGACCAGTCCTTGGCGGGATAAGGCAGAGCCCGATACCGCAACGCGTCCATCACCAGGAGAGACCATGGAGCCTGCTTCGCACATCGATGGGTCCGAGACGGATGTCATCATCATCGGCGGCGGACCGGTCGGGCTGACCACCGCGTGTGCATTGCCCACCACGGAGTGCGATTCCGCATCTTCGAGCAGCGCACGCAGCCCAGGCCGCATTCTCGCGCCAACAATCTGTGGGCGCGCCCGCAGGAATTGCTGGCGAGCATCGGTATCCGTGATGCCCTGGCGGAGCAGGCGTATCGGATCACCCACATCCACACGCTGTTGAACGGCAAGACGGTGGATCCGATCGACATCGCGCAGGTCGACAGTCCCTATCCGGAGGTGCTCTACAGCGGACAGGATGTCATCGAGAACACGCTGGCGCAGCGGATCGCAGCCGGCGGTGCCGCGCTGGAACGCGGGCGCAAGGTGGTCGAGGTCGAGCAGGATGCCGATGGCGTCACCGTGGCGATCGCGACGGTGGACGACGCTGGCGCGGAAATCGCGGACATCCCCCTCGAGCGACTGCGCTGCCGCTATCTGGTCGGTGCGGACGGGGCCGAAGGCTTCGTGCGCACGCGGATTGGCGCGGACTTCGCGACGGAAAAGCTGCCGCACTGCATCAATCGACAACTTGATGCCAAGCTGCGCTGGCGACGTTCCACCGATTCCGATCACCTCTGGTTCTTCTATTACCCCAAGGGCTTCTGCGGCGTACTGCCGGTGTGGGAGGGCTACCACCGGCTGTTCTTCCTGTCCGACGACGCGGGCATTCCCGATCGCGACCCGACGCTGGAGGAACTGCAGGCCATCGCGCGCGAGGTCACCGAGGACGAGACGCTGGAGCTCATCGATCCGATCTGGATCACCCACAGCCGCTTCCAGCACGGCGTGACCCCGCGCTACGCCGACGGACGCGTGTTCCTGGTCGGCGATGCCGGCCATCTCACCCTGCCCGCGGGCGGCCAGGGCATGAACGCCGGGCTGCAGGACGCCGTCGGTCTTTCGTGGCGATTGGCGATGGCCTTGCACGGCAAGGCAGCGCCGGTGCTGCTGGAATCCTACGGCGCGGAGCGCGGCGGCGAGCACAGCCGTCTGGACGCCCAGCAGGAAAAGGGCTTCAAGAACAGCGTGTACCGGGGCGCGATCAAGGACGCGGCCATGGGTGTCGCAGCCAGTTTCCTGCCCAACATCGGCGCGCTGATTCAGGGCACCGACGATCTCCAGCAACTTTCCGTCGCCTATCCCGACAGTCCGTTGAACGAAGACCACCTCAACGGATTGCGGGAGATCGTGCACCGACGCGTTCCGCATCCCGGCGGCCGCGCACCGGATGCGGCCGTCATCGCCAAGGATCTGTCCTCGACGACGTTGTTCGCGCACCTGTACAACCCCGATGGCGTGACCTGGGGCTGGACCTTGTTGCTGTTCGATGCTCGGCAGCAGGACGCCTTGATGGCGATGCGTGGTGCGTTGGCGCAGCTGCATGCGTGGGAGTGGATCCGGCCCCGCTTGATCCTCGGCCGGGCGGTGCCGCAGGCCGGCGATGCCACGGCGTTGTTCGATCTGGATGGGTTGGCGCACGGCGCCTATGGGATCGAGCGTCAGCCTGCGATGGTGCTGTTCCGGCCCGACGGCCATAGCGCCTTCCGCGGTCCGCTCGACGCGCCGCAACGGCTGCGCGCGTATTGCGCCAGGATCTTTGGAGACTAGCGCGAGCACCTACGCTTTCCGCATCTGTCGCCGCCCGCGGCATGCTGCGAGTGCTATGCCGCAGTGCGCCTAGGGCGCGTATTCAAGGTGGATGAGTGGATAGGGCTTGTCCTGGTGGTCGCGCGGGGACCGGCCTGTGCGCCTGAAGCCCATTCTTTCGTAGAAGCCGACAGCCTGATGGTTCTGTTCGTTGACGTGCCTCGTCACGATCCTCTTGCGCATGACCGTGCTGCGTGGGTGCCGTCCAAGGCGGCGGCTCGCGCTGATGTGGAGCACATGCGCCGCGTGTCCTGCGGTATGCAGATCGCACGGCGCCGGACAGTGCAGTGGCTGGACCTCGCATGAGGAGGGTCGGGATCGGTGCCGACGCGGAGATCGGGCGGCAAGTGTCTGCGTTTCGAGACGTTTCGACGCAGCTTCGGCTGCAGACCTTGATGCATGTCGCACGCGCTTCACGGAGCACCTATGCCACCATGACTTTTCGCCGGACCGTGGCAGCCGTGCTTTCCGCGGATCTCGGTTTTCATTCAAGACGAACCGTCTCCAGTGTTATTCATTAACACCGCTGCGGCCATGTAAATAGGTGCACGTGTACCGAGAACTGGCCCAGGCCCAGCGCGATGCGCAATTGGATGCGGAGCAGCGCAACGCGCTGCTGATGATCGCGTCCGGCGCGCCCATCGCCGCGTGCCTGGATGCGCTCACCGATGCCGTCGGCCGCCTTGTGCCCGATGCCCGTGCCTGCGTGCTGTTGGCGAGCCAGGACCGCCGCACGATGGGCGACGGTTACTCTTCGCACTTTCCTCCTGCGTTCGCCGCGGCCATCCGCGGCTTGCCGATCGGGGAGGCGCTCATCGGCACCTGCGGGACCGCTATCCACCAGGGGCATCCCGTCGAGTGCGAGGACGTGGAGCACGCGCCGCAGTGGTCCGCGCCATGGCGCTCGCTTTGCCTGGAAAACGGCATCCTGGCGTGCTACTCGCATCCTGCCATCGGGCAGGGCGGCAAGGCGGTCGGATCCTTCTTCCTGTGTCTTTCCGAGGCGCGGCAGGCCAGTCCGTGGGAACGCAAGGTCGCCGAATTCGGTGCGCTGGCGACCAGCATCGTCGTGGAGCGTGAGCGGGCGGCCGCGCATCTGCGCAAGGAGATGGCCGCGCTTGCCCGGCTGCAGGAATTGAGTGCCGAACTGGTCGGGCCAGGGGAGTTCGAGCCGCTGCTGCAGAAGATCCTCGCCGCGGCCGCCGACATCTCGGGCACCGACAAGGGCAACATCCAGATCTTCGACCCGATCAAGAAAACGTTACGGATTGTCGTGCACCAGGGCCTGGGGGCGCGACTGGTCGAGCATTTCCGCGAAGACGGATGGGATGCCAGTTGCGGAGCGGCGGCAAAGCAGGTGCAGCGTCTGGTGGTGGCCGACGTGGAGAAGCTGGAGGGCCTGCAGGGGACACTGGGCCTGGAGGTCGTGATGGAGGACCAGATCCGCTCCATCCAGTGCACGCCGTTGCTCAGCCGCGATGGGCGTCTGCTGGGCATGCTCAACAACCACTACCGCTGGCCGGGCGGCCCCGACCCGGACGCGCTGCGCTACATCGACCTGCTCGCACGGCAGGCCGCCGAACTGGTCGAGCGGCATCAGATCGAGGCGGAGCTGGCGCAGGAGCGTCGACGCAAGGACGAGTTCCTGGCCTTGCTCGCGCACGAACTGCGCAACCCGCTGGCGCCGTTGCGCAACATGCTGGAAGTGCTCAAGCGCTCGCACGGCAACGAAGCGCTGTCGCGCAAGGCGCAGGAGGTCATGGAGCGACAGGTGCGGCACCTGGTGCGGCTGGTGGACGACCTGCTCGACGTCAACCGCATCAAACAGGGCAAGCTGGAGCTGCGGCGCGAGCCGCTGCTGCTGGCCGAGGTGATCCAGCAGGCGGTCGAGGTCTGCCGCCCTGCGCTGGACCAGCAGCGGCATCGGTTGCGCGTGGTGTTGCCGGAGGCGCCGCTGCCGCTGCAGGGAGACCCGGTGCGTCTGACCCAAGTGTTCGGAAACCTGCTCACCAATGCGTGCAAGTACACGCCTCCCGGGGGAGACATCGAAGTGCGGGTCGACGCGATCGAGGGCAGCGCCGAGGTCGTGGTGCAGGACAACGGCTCCGGTATCCCGCCGGACAAGATCGACGCCATCTTCGAACTGTTCACCCAGGTGGACCGCACCCTGGAGCGTGCGCAAGGCGGACTCGGCATCGGCCTGATGCTGGTCAGGCAACTGGTCGAGATGCATGGCGGCACTGTCGAGGCACGCAGCGAGGGGCCGGGCAAGGGCAGCGCCTTCGTCGTGCGGCTTCCCGCCGACACTGCGCCGGCCGCGGCGTCGGGCATCGGGGATGCCAGGTCGTCACACACCGCGCGCCGGATCCTGGTGGTCGACGACAACGCGGATATCGCGCTGGCGCTGGCCGCGCTGCTGGAACTGGACGGGCATGACGTGCGTACCGCCGGAGGCGGCGAGGAAGCGCTGGCGATGGGCGCACGCATGCGCCCGGAGGTGATCCTGATGGACATCGGCATGCCCGGCATGGATGGCCATGAAGCGTGCCGCCGCATCCGCGACTGCGACTGGGGCAGGGACATCACCATCGTCGCGTTGACCGGCTGGGGACAGGACGGCGACCGCCAGGATTCGGCGCGGGCCGGGTTCGACGCGCATCTGGTCAAACCGGTGGGATTTGCCGAGTTGCATGACCTGTTTGCCGGGCCCGGCTGACCTGGCCAGGTTCGGCACACGCGAACGTCGCGCCTGGTGCGTTCTGGCCCGTGCGGTGATGCGCAGCCCGGCCAAGCGGCCACACGTGGCATGACCGCGTCCGCGCGGTTTGCTCGGCGTAGCCCGCTACGGCCGCAGAATCCGAGAGAGCGTCATCCTGTGCGCGCTTATGCTGGCGGCGCGGCGAAGCCCTCTGGCCATACCAGCGAGCGGTGAACCTGCGAGCCTGCCATGGCGCCGCTGGCGACGGCCAGTGACAGCGAATGCGGCGCTTTCGCCAGGTCGCCGCAGGCGAAGACGCCGGCCACCGAGGTCCTGTGCTCGGCGTCGATGCGGACCTGGAGGCCTATCGGCGTCTCTTCCAGCTGGCAGCCCATGGCTTCGGCGAGGGAGCCGGACGGGACGGTGCGCGGGGCCGTGAACAGGCCGGCGAAGGTCAGCCGCCGACCGTCGGCCAGGACCACGTCGGCATGCCCCTCGATCCTGTCGATGGGCGCCTCCTCGATCACCACGCTGCGGCCGGTCAGGCGGGCCCTGGCCGCGTCGTCCAGTTGCAGCGCATCGTTGACGAGCAAGGTCGCGTTGCCCCATTCGGTGAGCAGTTCGGCCTGGTGCGCGGACAGCGGGCCGGCGCCGACGATGCCGATGCGGCCCTGGTCCAGCTCGTAGCCGTGGCAGTACGGGCAGTGGAAGACCGCTGTGCCCCAGCGTTCGGCAAGACCCTCGACGGCCGGAAGCCGGTCGGCCACGCCGGTGGCCAGCAGGATGCGACGGCCTTGGTGCGCGCCGCCATCGGAGGTGGTCACCGTGAAGGCGTCCAGGGAGCCGGTGACCGCCCGGGCGTGTGCGTCCAGCCAGGCCAGCGTCGGATAGGCGTCGAGTTGCTGGCGCGCGGTCGCCGCGATGGCGTCCGGCGGCACGCCGTCCTGGCCGAGGAAGCCATGTGCATGGCGGGCCGTGCGATTGCGGCGCTGGCCCGCGTCGATCACCAGCACGGAGCGGCGTGCCCGCAGCAATTGCAGGGCGGCGGCCATGCCCGCATAGCTGCCGCCGATGACGATGGTGTCGTACTGCATGCTCAACTCCTGGTGCGTCGTGCTGCCGCATGCCGGCGCGCGAAGTCGGCGGCCAGGTCGGCAAGGGTGATCTCCGAAAACCGCTTCAACAGCAACGCCTCGGCTTCTGCGAACGTGCCTTCCAGTGCGGCATTCACCGCTTGCTCCACCAGGCACTCCGGGGATTCGTGGCGATTGCCGATGGCGAACAGGGCGGGTTCGCCCAGCGCTTCGTGCAACTGGCGCAGGGTGACCGTGGCCAGGTCGGCATGGATGCGCCATCCGCCGGCATGCCCGCGGTCCGAGGTCACGATGCCGGCTTCGCGCAGGTACCCCATCGTGCGCCGGACCACGACGGGGTTGGTGCCCAGGCACTGGGCCAGGGCGTCGGAGGTCATGGGACCCTCGTGCTCGGCCATGTGCAGCAGGGCATGCAGGACGGAGGACAGTCGGCTGTCGCGTTTCATGTAACTAATGATGTTTCGAAATGTGTGGCAGGTCAAGCGCGACCCGCGCACTGACGCTGGCGACCGCCCTCCAAGCGCGCGCCGCGAACAGTTGCGCTTGGTCGTCATGGACGCGCAACGACCTGGTCCCGCGCCATCGCCGCAATGCTGTTTGTCGACCGCTTCCCGGCCCGGACCACGTACCTTGATCCAGCCTGAGATGCAGGCGGAATTCCCCGGGTGGGAAAGGATCGATGGAATGGAAACGAAGGCGAAGGGCTTGGCAATCGTGGTCGCGGCAGGACTGGCGCTGTCCTTTCAGGCGCAGGCGCAGTCGTGCTGCCCCTCCGGCGGGCACGGGGTCGTGGGCAAGGGCTTGGGGGAAAGCGTGCCCAAGGCGCTGAATCTCGCGACGGATTCGGCCTGGCGCGTCTATGAGTTCTCGCGCGATGGCGTGAACTACCTGCAGATCAACGACGCCAGCGGCGTGGTGCGCGCCGCGGTCGGCCGCATCGGCACGACCTTGTGGGTGCTGCCGATGGGCAGCGACGTGGCGCGGGTCTCGCTGACCGCCTCGCCTGCGGCGCCGGCGCGCGTGGTCTACCGGACGGCGGACGTGGTGGTGCGCCTGCGCACGGATGCCCGTGGCGATGCGTGGGAGATCACGGCGGTGGAGTGAGGCCGGCGGCGCGGCTTTCCGACACCAGGAAGCTGAAGCTCAACGCGTGGCGGCGCCGGCAGGTGCCGCCATGCGCCTGCAGGCGGACCGCCAGTTCGCGGTCCGGCGCCTCCGGGCGGCGGCGCAGCGCGCTCAGCATCGCCGCATCGGCGGTGATGCGGATGGCGATGCCTTGCCGCCCCCTGGCACGCCATACCCGCGCCTGCAGCAGGTGGGTGTGGGCCACGGGCAGCGTCTCGATGGCGTCGAGGATGCAGCGATAGGCCACCAGTTGCAGGCCCAGCGACAGGCGCCGTGGATCGCCATGCAGGCGACAGCGGAACTCCGTCGTGCACAGGTTGGCGAAGGTCGGCGAGCGCAGGGTGGGGTACAGCCCATGCGTCTCGATCCCGAGCGGATACAGCGCGGTGACGTATTCGTCCAGCAGTTGCGCCTGGATCACGCCGGTGCGGGTCATCTGCATGGCGGCGGCGTGATGTCCGCGCGCGCGCAGATCCTCCACCACGTCGCGGCGCAGCTTGTTGATCTGGGTGCTGAGGTCGCTGTAGTCGACCACGCGCCGACGCAGCGTGCGTTCGGCCGACAGGTACCCCGCCTGCGCGAAGGCCAGCGCCTGCTCGCGCATGCGCCCGTCGTCGCGCATGTGCCGGTAGGCCGCGGAGATGCGCGATCCGAACGCGAACATCACCGTGGCGGTGGCCGCGAGCAGGATCTGCACCACGAATGCGTCGGCGTCGTGCATGCCGGGTACGACGGCCTTGGGCATGGACAAGGCCACGGCCACGTTCGCCAGGACCACGCCGAGCGCCGCGCCCCGCCAGCCATGGCGCAACGTCAGCACGATCGCCGGGACCACCAGCAGCACCAGCAGCGCCTGCCGCAGCACGGCATCGTCGACGGCGGCAATCGACGCCGACAGCACGACGGCCGCGGCGATCGACGCCAGGCCCTCGCGCAGCAGCGAGGCCTGCATCTGCGCAGGCTCGTCGCGGCGCAGCCACAGCAAGGCGGGGAGCACGAACATCAAGGTGCCCAGGTAATCGCCCAGCCAGTAGCGAAGCAGCACATCCAGTGGCGCCGGTCCCGCCGGACCGCCCAGTGCGGTGTTGATCGCGATGTTGCACAGCGTGCTCCACAACGCGGTCGCCAGCGTCAGCGGTAGCAGCCAGTGATCGTTGCGCGCCAGATCCGGAACGCGCCGACGCACCAGGACGGGCAGCAGCGACACGATCGGCATCAGCAGGAACGGACTCAGATACGCCCAGGCGGCACTCGCGCCCCAGGTCTCGCTCATGGGAATGCGCAGCGTCAGCAGCGCGGCGGCATCGCCGGCCAGCAACCACGGCCAGCGCCGCGCGGGCAGGAACAGCAGGCTGGCGACGCGCACGCCTGCCGGCAGATACCACTGGTCCACGGAGCAGCGCCAGGCCAGCAGGAACGCGGCGCAGTAGGCCGCGCTCAGTAGAACGCCTCTGGCGATATCTCGTCCTGCGGCCATCCCCGCCATCCGTGGTGTGTCGCCGCTACTGTATAAGCCGGATCGGCGTCGAGGGTAGACAGTTGGTCGTGGGACGACAGTGTGAGATGCATCGCACGTGGTCGACGGAGGCAGGTGCATGCGTGTTGGTCTTTCCGCGTTTGCATCCGCGCGTTCGCGATCACGACAGCCTGTTCGCTCGTTACGGTAGTGTGCCGGTGCCTCGTTCGCAGGACTCCGCACTGCCGGCTCGTACAGGCAGGAATGCAGCGTGCGCCGTCGCTGCCGATGCACACGGCTTCTGCATCGTATCGTCGCAACGCTCGCGTGCGTCTCGGTCGCTCGCGCGGCGATGCAGTCGCCCGCGTGGACGAAGGCGCGACACCGGCGACGCTAGGCTCGCGCCATCTCGACAGTCGCTGACAGAGGAGACCATCCCGATGACCGAGGCGAACCAGCACGTCCTGCAGGCTGCGAATGCCGCCCTCGCCGCAGGCGATCACGAAGGCTTTCTCGCCCACTGCACCGAAGACACGACCTGGCACTTCATCGGCGAGCGGACACTCCGAGGCAAGCAGGCGGTGAGGGCGTGGATGGCCGAGGCCTACCGGCAGCCACCGCAGTTCGACGTCCGCAAATTCATCGTCGGCGATGACCACGTCGTGGCCATCGGCCGGATCGCGCTCGCTACCGGCGACGCCGGGACGTCGCTGTTCTCCTACTGCGACGTCTGGCGGTTTCGCGATGGGCGGATGGCGGAACTGGAGGCGTACGTGGTGCCGCTGTCTGCAGCGCAGGACGGTTAGCCGCGAGCGCGCATGGCCTCGGGCATCCGTTCGCATCGCGCCATCGCCATCGCCATCGCCATCGCGTGCGCGTCTGCGCACGGCGCCGGCGCCAGGATCGTTCAGTGCAACAAGGTGTCCGCCAGCAGTTTCAGATTCAGTACCACGATCAGCGCGGCGATCGCCCAGGCCAGCCAGGCCAGCCCACGGCGCAACACCAGCGGGCCCATGCGTTGCTTGTCGGTGACGAAACGCACCAGCGGGATCACCGCGAACGGCAACTGCATCGACAGCACCACCTGGCTCAGCACCAGCAGCTTGGCGGTGCCCTGTTCGCCATACAGCGAGGTCACCGCGACCACCGGCACGATCGCCAGGCCGCGGGTCAGCAGGCGCCGCGCCCACGGCGGCAGGCGCAGGTGCAGGAAGCCTTCCATCACGATCTGCCCGGCCAGCGTGGCGGTGACGGTGGAATTGATGCCGGAGGCCAGCAGCGCCACCGCGAACAGGGTGGAGGCCAGGCCGACGCCGAGCATCGGCGCCAACAGTTCGTGGGCCTGTTCGATTTCCTCCACGTCGGTGCGGCCATGCGCATGGAACACCGCGGCGGCGAGGATCAGGATCGCGGCGTTGACGAACAGCGCCAGGCTCAGCGCGATGGTGCTGTCGGCCAGTGCCCAGCGCAGCGCCGAGCGGCGGCCCTGGTCGGTGCGTTCGTAGGCGCGGGTCTGCACGATCGAGGAATGCAGGTACAGGTTGTGCGGCATCACCGTCGCGCCGATGATGCCGATCGCCAGGTACAGCGCGTCCGGGTCGGTCACCACCTGCGCGCGTGGGATGAAGCCGGCCAGCACCTCGCGCAGCGGCGGCGCGGCCAGCACGATCTGCACCAGGAAGCAGGCGAAGATCACCATCAGCAGGGCGATCACGAACGCTTCCAGGGCGCGGAAGCCGCGGCGCATCAGGAACAGCACCAGCAGCGCGTCGATCGAGGTGATGATCGCGCCGGCGGTCAGCGGAATGCCGAACAGCAGCTTCAGCGCGATCGCGGTGCCGATCACCTCTGCCAGATCGCAGGCGACGATCGCCGCCTCGCAGGCCAGCCACAGCAGGAAGTTCACCGGCTTGGAATAGTGCGCGCGGCAGGCCTGGGCCAGATCCAGGCCGGTGGCGATGCCCAGGCGCGCGGCCAGGCCTTGCAGCACGATCGCCATCAGGTTGGACAGCAGGATCACCGACAGCAGCAGGTAGCCGAAGTGCGAGCCGCCGGCGATGTCGGTCGCCCAGTTGCCCGGATCCATGTAGCCGACCGAGACCATGTAGCCCGGCCCGAGGAAGGCCAGGAAGCGGCGCCAGCCCAGGCCGCTGCGCGGCACGGCGACGCTGGCATTCATGGCCCCCAGGCTGGGGCGCGCCTCGCCACGGCTGGCGTGTTCGGCAGCGGAACGGGGCAGGGGCAGGGGGGCGGCCATGGCAACGACGGGGTGAGGCGGGGTGCGAACGAGTATATAGCAGGTGCTATATGGATTAGCATTGGCAATTCAAATCGCTGCGATAGCCCGGATTTCGGCCAGAATAGGCAGGTGGCCGGCGGGCGCCGGCACCGGACAAGGGCGTTGCAATGCAGAAAAGCGGGAAGTCGATGGCGCCGACGGCGGTGCTGCTCGACGCCGAAGTGCAGGTCGAAAGCTTCCGCCAGGTGCGTGAAGCGCACCGCCTGGAGCTGATCGAGGACTACGTGGAGTTGATTTCCGACCTGCTCGCCGACGGCGGCGAAGCGCGGCAGGTGGATATCGCCGCGCGCCTGGGCGTGGCCCAGCCGACCGTCGCCAAGATGCTCAAGCGCCTGGTCAAGGGCGGCTGGGTGGTGCAGCGTCCGTATCGTGGCGTGTTCCTGACCGCCGAGGGCGAGGCGCTGGCCGCGGCCAGCCGGCAGCGCCACCAGACCGTGGAGCAGTTCCTGCTGGCCCTGGGGATCGACCCCGACACCGCGCGCCGCGATGCCGAGGGCATCGAGCACCACGTCAGCGAAGCGACGCTGGCGGTGTTCGCCGAGTTCGTGCGCAAGCACAGCGCGTCGCGATGAGCGTCGGCGATGACGCGCAACGGGCGCGCGACGAGCACTGGATGCGCCACGCGCTGGACCTGGCCGAACGCGCCGAGCGCGACTTCGACGAGATCCCGGTCGGCGCAGTAGTGGTCTCGGCCGACGACACGGTGTTGGGCGAGGGCTGGAACCTCAACATCGCCGAGCACGACCCCAGCGCGCATGCCGAGATCGTCGCGCTGCGCCAGGCCGGCCGCCGGCTCGGCAACCATCGCCTGGTCGGCAGCCGCCTGTACGTGACCCTGGAGCCGTGCGCGATGTGCGCGATGGCGGTGGTGCACGCGCGGGTGGCGGAACTGATCTATGCCGCCACCGACCCCAAGACCGGCGCCTGCGGCAGCGTGTTCGACCTGCTCGGCGATCCGCGCCACAACCATCGCGTGCAGGTCCGCAGCGGGGTGCTGGCGACGGCAGCCAGCACGCGGCTGACCAACTACTTCCGCGCCAAGCGCGGCAAGCCGCCACTGGGCGCGTGAGCGCCACGCCCCTGCCGGTCGCGCAGCCCGCGCGGTATCATTGACGCTTGATACGACACTCCCGCGCCGGCATCGCCGCCGCGAACGACAGGACGGTGATATGGCGCAAGCGCACGTGGCGAACGATCGGCTGATCTGGATCGATCTGGAAATGACCGGCTTGGATACCGATCGCGATTCGATCATCGAAATCGCCACGGTGGTGACCGACGCCCAACTCAACGTGCTGGCCGAAGGACCGGAGTTCGCCATTGCCCATCCGCTGCAGACGCTGGAGGCGATGGACGAGTGGAACCGCAACCAGCACCGCCATTCCGGCCTGTGGCAGCGCGTGCTCGA
The DNA here is from genome assembly GCF_040595915.1 of Xanthomonas sp. PPL134. Taxonomy (NCBI): domain Bacteria; kingdom Pseudomonadati; phylum Pseudomonadota; class Gammaproteobacteria; order Lysobacterales; family Lysobacteraceae; genus Xanthomonas; species Xanthomonas sp. PPL134. The sequence goes on along the minus strand of NZ_JAMDLL010000002.1, from coordinate 162,412 downwards.
CAGCCGGGTCACGCTGGCCCAGGCCGAGGCCGAGACCATGGCGTTCCTGACCCAGTGGTGCAAGCCCGGCACCTCGCCGATGTGCGGCAACTCGATCTGCCAGGACCGGCGCTTCCTGCACCGGCAGATGCCGCGGCTGGAGCGTTTCTTCCACTACCGCAACCTGGACGTGTCGACGCTGAAGGAACTGGCGCGGCGCTGGGCGCCGACGGTGTCGGCCGGACTGACCAAGACCTCCTCGCATACCGCGCTCAGCGACGTGCACGACTCCATCGACGAACTGCGCTACTACCGTCCGTTCATGGGTAGGCTGGGCGGGCAGGGCGAGGGCTGATCCGCCTTCCGGACGCCTGCGGACGCCTGCGACACGCCGCCCGATGCGTGTCGGGCGGAGGAGCGAATACGGAAAGGGTGACGCCGCCGCTCAGCGCGCCAACGGCGGTCCCGGCTTGGTCTCGCCGTCGTCGGTGACGCCCTTGGTCAACAGTTCCGCGATCGGGCGGCCGTCGGCATCGTGGTGGTACACGTGCAGGTCGCGCTGCGGATACGGAATGCTGAGCCCGTTCTCCAGCAACTGGTTGCGGATCTGCTCCAGCGTGGTGCTCTTGGCCGCGCCGAAATCGCCATTCTTGGCGTAGCCGAACAGCATCAGGTCCACCGTGCTTTCGCCCAGGTTGGTGACCTGCACGAACGGAGCGGGGGTCTTCAGGATGTTCGGATTGTCCTGGGCGATCTTCAGCAACAACTCCTGCGCCTTCTTCAGGTCGTCGCCGTAGCCGACGCCGACGGTGATCTCCAGCCGTCGGTTGGGCAGGGTGCTGTAGTTGACGATCGGCGCGGTGGTGATGGTGCTGTTGGGCAGGGTCACCATGCGCTCGTCGAAGGTGCGGATGCGGGTCTGGAAGATGCGGATCTCGTCGACCACGCCTTCCTGGCCGGCCACCACCACGTGGTCGCCGTCGCGCATCGGCCGCAGCACGATCAGCATCACCCCGGAGGCGATGTTGGACAGCGAGTCCTTCAGCGCCAGGCCCACGGCCAGGCCGGCGGCGCCGAGCACGGCGAACAGCGAGGTCGGCGGCACGCCGATCTTCTGCAGCGCGGTGACCAGCACCAGCACCAGCATCAGCGCATAGGCGACGTTGCGCAGGAAGTTGCTGAGCGTGGTCTCCACCCGCGCGCGCAGCAGGGCGCGCTGCAGCCACAGGCTCAGGCGCTTGGCGATCCACATCCCGACCACGATGATCAGGATCGCCACGCCCCAGTTGAGCGCGTACTGCGCCCAGTCCAGCGTGCGCCAGTCGAACGGGCGCGTAGCCGGCGCCGCCGGAGCGGCGGCCGTGGTGGCCGCCGTCAGTGCCGTCAGCCACGACTGCGCCATCGCCATCATCCTTTGCTCTTCAGCTTGGCCAGGCGCAGCCAGGTGTCGACCACGGTGTCGGGGTTCAGCGAGACCGATTCGATGCCTTCCTGCATCAGCCACTCGGCCAGGTCCGGGTGATCCGAGGGACCCTGGCCGCAGATGCCCACGTACTTGCCCTTGGCGCGCGCGGCCTTGATCGCCATCGACAGCATCTTCTTGACCGCCGGATTGCGCTCGTCGAACAGGTGCGCCACGATCGAGGAATCGCGGTCCAGGCCGAGCGTCAGCTGGGTCAGGTCGTTGGAGCCGATCGAGAAACCGTCGAAGATCTCAAGGAATTCCTCGGCCAGCAGCGCGTTCGACGGCACCTCGCACATCATGATGATCTTCAGCCCGTTCTCGCCCTGGCGCAGGCCGTTGCTGGCCAGCACCTCGACGACCTTGCGGCCTTCCTCGAGGGTGCGCACGAACGGGATCATGACCCACATGTTGTCCAGGCCCATCTCGTTGCGGACCTTGAGCACGGCCTTGCATTCCAGCGCGAACGCGGCGGCGAAGCTCGGATCGACGTAGCGGCTGGCGCCGCGGAAGCCGATCATCGGGTTCTCTTCGTGCGGCTCGTAGTTGCCGCCGCCGATCAGGTTGGCGTACTCGTTGGACTTGAAGTCCGACAGGCGCACGATCACCGGATGCGGCGCCACCGACGCGGTCAGCGTGGCGATGCCTTCGGCCAGGCGGTTGACGTAGAAGCTCACCGGATCGGCGTAGCCGGCGATCTTCTCGTCGATCTTCTTCTTGGTCGCCGCGTCCTGCTTGGCGTATTCCAGCAGCGCATTGGGATGGATGCCGATGTGCGCGGCGATGATCATCTCCAGGCGCGCCAGGCCGATGCCGGCGTTGGGCAGCTGGCCGAAGTCGAACGCGCGCTCCGGGTTGGCCACGTTCATCATGATCTTCAGCGGCGCCGGCGGCATGTTGCCGAGATCGGTGGTGGTGCGCTCGAACGGCAGGCGCCCGCCGTAGATGTAGCCGGTATCGCCCTCGGCGCAACTGACGGTGACTTCCTTGCCGTCCTCGACCAGTTCCATCGCGTTGCCGGTGCCGACCACTGCCGGCACGCCCAGTTCGCGGGCGATGATCGCCGCATGGCAGGTACGGCCGCCGCGGTTGGTGACGATCGCCGAGGCGCGCTTCATCACCGGCTCCCAGTCGGGATCGGTCATGTCCGCGACCAGCACGTCGCCGGGCTGCACCCGGTTCATGTCCTCCAGGCTGCGCACCACGCGGGCGACGCCGGCGCCGATCTTCTGGCCGATGGCGCGGCCTTCGGCGATCACCTCGCCGCGCTGCTGCAGCGCGAAGCGTTCGATCTGGGTGGCGTGGCCGCGCGACTTCACCGTCTCCGGGCGCGCCTGCACGATGAACAGCTTGCCGCTGACGCCGTCCTTCGCCCACTCGATGTCCATCGGCCGCTGGTAGTGCTGCTCGATCACCAGTGCCTGCTTGGCCAGTTCCTGCACGTCCTCGTCGCTGATCGAGAAGGTGTTGCGCAGCTGCGCCGGGGTGTCCTCGATGCGCACGCGCTCGCCCGGCACGTCCGAATACACCATGCGGATCAGCTTGCTGCCCAGCGAGCGGCGCAGGATCGCCGGCTTGCCGGCCTTGAGGGTGGGCTTGTAGACGTAGAACTCGTCGGGATTGACCGCGCCCTGCACGACCATTTCGCCGAGGCCGAAGCTCGAGGTAACGAACACCACGTCGCGGAAACCGGACTCGGTGTCCAGGGTGAACAGCACGCCGGAGGCGCCGACGCCCGAGCGCACCATCAACTGCACGCCGGCCGACAGGAACACGTCCTCGTGCTTGAAGCCGTGGTGCACGCGATAGGCGATGGCGCGATCGTTGTAGAGGCTGGCGAAGACTTCCTTGACCTTGTGCACCACGTCGTCGGCGCCGGTCACGTTGAGGAAGGTCTCCTGCTGGCCGGCGAAGCTGGCGTCGGGCAGGTCTTCGGCGGTGGCCGAGGAGCGCACCGCCACGGCGATGTCACCGCCGCCGTTCTCGTTGCACAGCTGCGCGTAGGCGTCGCGGATCGCCTGGTCCAGTTCCGGCTGCAGCGGCGCGTCGATCACCCAGCCGCGGATTTCCTTGCCGGCCGCAGTGAGCGCGCCCACGTCTTCCACGTCCAGCGTGGCCAGCTTGTCGAAGATGCGCTGGTACAGATCGTTGTGGGCGACGAAGGCCTTGAACGCTTCGGCGGTGGTGGCGAAGCCCCCCGGCACCGAGACGCCGAGGCCCGCCAGGTTGCCGATCATTTCGCCGAGGGAGGAATTCTTGCCACCGACGCGGGCCAGGTCGGCCAGGCGCAGCTCATGCAACCACAGGATGTTCTCGTTCAAGCGCGATGCTCCGTTAGGCCATCGCCCGAGGCGGGCTGAATGGCCGCGTCCGTGAGGGAAGAAGCCGATATGATGCAGTGCGCACCCGAGCCGGCACAAGCGAAGCGGGCGCATCCGTTGGGTTTCATCCAGGAGAATGCAGGCAATGTCGACGATCAGACCGGTGTTCTACGTGTCCGATGGAACCGGTATCACCGCTGAAACCATTGGGCATAGCCTGCTCACCCAGTTCAGCGGTTTCAGCTTCGTCACCGACCGCATGTCGTTCGTAGACGATCCGGAAAAAGCCCGCGATGCCGCGCAGCGCATCCATGCGGCGGGCGAGCGCTACCAGGTCCGGCCGATCGTGGTCAACTCCTGCGTCGATCCGCAGCTGAGCATGCTGCTGGCCGAAAGCGGGGCGCTGATGCTCGACGTGTTCGCGCCCTTCATCGAGCCGCTGGAGCGCGAATTGAACGCGCCGCGGCACTCGCGGGTGGGGCAGGCGCACGGCCTGGTCGATTTCGAGACCTACCACCGCCGTATCAACGCGATGAACTTCGCGCTGGCGCACGACGACGGCATCGCGCTCACCTACGACGAGGCCGACGTGATCCTGGTGGCGGTCTCGCGCGCGGGCAAGACGCCGACCTGCATCTACCTGGCGCTGCACTACGGCGTGCGTGCGGCCAACTATCCGTTGACCGACGAGGACCTGGAGAGCGATCGGCTGCCGCCGCGGCTGCGGCCCTACCGCAACAAGCTGTTCGGGCTGACCATCGATCCGGAACGGCTGCAGCAGATCCGCCAGGAGCGGCGGCCGAATTCGCGTTACTCCAATGCGGAGACCTGCCGGCGCGAAGTGGCGGCGGCCGAAACCATGTTCCGCATGGAACGGATTCCGACGCTGAGCACCACGCATACCTCGATCGAGGAGATTTCCAGCAAGGTGCTGGCGACGCTGGGACTGCAGCGCGAGATGTTCTGAGCGGGCAGGCGACGGGCCGGACCGTTCCTGGCGGCAATGGCATTTCCGCACGTCGCCGCATGGATCTCCACGGTAGGCCGCCGGCACCGATCCGTCAATGCTGCCGCCGGCGCGATCCAGCGTGTAGGATCGGTCCATGCAGCACGCCCTGACCCGCAGCGAACGCATCCCCCGGCTCAGCCGTTTCGGCTGGCTGATGGGGCTGTACGCCGAGAACTACCTGCACCTGAACCGCCTGTTCGTGCCGGCCGATCTGGCCGCCGGCAGCTACGTCTCCAGCATCGGCGACGGCCTGGACCTGCGCCTGGACGTGATCGAGCGCCATCGCTACACCGTCGAACTGCGCCTGACCTACGACCTGTGCGATCCGCTGACCGGCGAGCCGGACCCCTCGGCCTATGTGCGCCTGTACCTGGACGCGCGCCAGGCCGAGACCACCCACTGCTATGTCGGCCGCCGCTGGCAGGACGTGATGGGACTGTACCCGCCGCCGGCGGAACTGATCAGCCACCGCATGCGCATGAACACCTTCCTCGGCAAATGGCTGGAATACCTGGCCGAGCGCGGCCATGGCGTGGCCACGCTGCGGCCGGCGCCGCCGCTGCCGCGCGCCTCGCAGGACGCGGCGACGCCCGCCGTCTAGCCTCCGCCCAGACCAGGCGGCAGCGCGGATACGGCATACTGCGCGCCCGTTGCCACCTGCCGTCGCCGCATGCCTTACACCCCCATCGTCGCCACCTTGGGCTACGTGCTCTCGCCTGACCGCAGCCAGGTCCTGCTGGTCCACCGCAACGCCCGGCCCGGCGACCATCACCTGGGCAAGTACAACGGCCTGGGCGGCAAGGTGGAGGCGGACGAGGACGTGCTGGCCGGCATGCGCCGCGAGATCCTGGAGGAAGCCGGCATCACCTGCGAGGCGCTGCAGTTACGCGGCACCATCAGTTGGCCGGGGTTCGGCAAGCACGGCGAGGACTGGCTGGGCTTCGTGTTCCTGATCGAGGCCTACAGCGGCGAACCGTTCGCCGAGAACGCCGAGGGCGCGCTGGCCTGGGTGCCGATCGCGCAGATGGACACGCTGCCGATGTGGGAGGGCGACCGCCACTTCCTGCCGCTGGTGTTCGATGGCGACCCGCGCCCGTTCCACGGGGTCATGCCGTACCGCGACGGACGCATGCAGTCCTGGCGCTATTCGCGGGTCTGACACCTAAAGCCCCTCTCCCGCCGGGAGAGGGGTTGGGGTGAGGGTACGGCGCGAAAGCGACCCGCGGGGTTTGGGCGGGGTGGGACAAGGGTGCGGCGCGAAAGCGATTCGCGGAGTTTTGTTGCGTCAGGCTCCGCCGTACCCTCATCCAGCCCTTCGGGCCACCTTCCCCCGACGGGAGAAGGAACAGCCTCATCTCTCTCGCCTCCGGCTTGTCCACAACGGCTGTGGATCGTTCCTGCACAAGCCTGTGGGCAAGCGCGGCAAGTCGCTGAAATGCCTGCCCGATCTTGCCGGGTGGTGAAAATTTCAGCAGTCCGGTGCGCACTTCTCCACAGCCGGTGTGGATGAAATCGCACGAACGCTGTGGATAAGGGGCGGGTGGCGTTGTGCCGCAACGATCGCGGCCGCGCTGGCGAAAATTTCGCCAGCGTCGATCGCGCGCCCCCATCGCCGCACGTGCATGCGCGTCGCAGCGCTACTGCGCGGTCCAGCCGCCGTCGATGGCGATGGTCTGCGCGGTGATGTTGCGCGCCGCCGGCGAGGCCAGGAACGCCACGCAGCCGGCCAGTTCGTCGTAGGCGATGAACACGCCCTTGGGCATCGGCTTGAGCATCACCTGGGCGATCACGTCGGCTTCGGAGATGCCGCGGGTGCGGGCCTGGTCGGCGATCTGCTTGTCCACCAGTGGCGTCTTCACGTAGCTGGGGCAGAGCGTGTTGATGGTGATGTCGGTGTCGGCGGTCTCCAGTGCGATGACCTTGGAGAAGCCGAGCAAGCCGTGCTTGGCGGCGACATAGGCACTCTTGTACGGGCTGGCGACCAGCGAATGGATGCTGCCGATATTGACGATGCGGCCGAAGCCGCGTTCGCGCATGCCCGGCAGCACTGCCTGGGTCAGCCGCGCCACGCCGGTCAGCATCACCTCCACCAGCAACCCCCACTTCTCCATCGGGAACTCCTGCAGCGGCGCCACGTGTTGCAGCCCGGCGTTGTTGACCAGCACGTCCACCGGCCGGCTCAGCGCGGCCAGTGCGGCCTGGATGCTGTCGGCGCTGGCCACGTCCAGCGCCACCGCCTCGGCCGAGCCGCCCGCCTGGCGCAGCTGCGCGGCGACCGCCTCGGCGGCAGCCAGGTCGAGGTCGCTGACGACGATGTGGCGGCCGCCGGCCGCCAACTCGTGGGCGATGCCGGAGCCGATGCCGCTGGCGGCACCGGTGATCAGGACGGTCTGCATGGGGCAATACCTGCGCGGAAGTGGGGAGCGGCCAGCGTAGCAGCGCGCCGCGACGCCCGGCAGCGGCCGCTCGCCAGTGCGGCGGCGCCACGCTACCCTGTGCCGTCGCTCGCCGCTCACGCCGGATCCGCCACGTTATGCCGATGAAACGCCACTTCTCCATGCTGCGCGAATTCCAGCTGGCCGACTGGTTCACCCTGGCCAATGCCTTCTGCGGCACCGGTGCGGTGTTCGCGGCGATGCGCTTCCTGCAGGACGGTCGCCGCAGCGACCTGCTGTTCGGCATGGCATTGATCCCGCTGGCGTTCGTGTTCGACGCGCTCGACGGCCGGGTGGCGCGCTGGCGCAAGTCGTCCTCGACGCTGGGCCGCGAGCTGGATTCGCTGGCCGACGTGATCTCCTTCGGCGTGGCGCCGGCCGCGCTGGCCTACGCTTGCGGCATGCAGGGTGGCTGGGACTGGCTGGTGCTGAGTTTCTTCGTCTGCTGCGGGGTCAGCCGCCTGGCCCGCTACAACGTCACCGCCGAGCAGATCGCCGGCGACGGCGACAAGGTGCCGTACTTCGAGGGCACGCCGATCCCGAGCAGCCTGGGGCTGGTCATCGTGCTGGCGATCGCCGCGCACCTGGGCCACATCGGCGATGCCTTGTGGTGGGGTGAATGGCGGCTGGGACCGTGGCTGTTGCATCCGCTGGCGCTGCTGTTCGCGCTGTCCGGCTCGCTGATGATCAGCAAGACGCTGCGCATTCCCAAGCCCTGATCGCAGCGGGTTGCTATCATCGCGGGCCAGTTCGGGAGAGTGGCGATGAAGGCTAGCGGCGGCGGTGGCGCCGGCGATTTCGAGGCGATGACGCGGCAGTACTGGGAGGCCTGGAGCGCCGCGTTGCGCCAGGGCGCCCCGGCCCCTGCGTCGGCCGCGGCTGGCGACAGTGCCGGCTCCTGGCGCGAGGCGGTCGCGGCCTGGAGCCAGTGGCTGCCGCGCGGCAGCGCGCCGCAGGCCGAGGACGCGGTGGCGCAGTTCCAGCAGCATGCCGGCGACTGGCTCGGCGCGATGCAACAGGTGGCCGCGCAGTTCGCCGGCCGCGACGCCAGCAGCGCCGACGTCGCCGAGGCCTGGAAACGCCAGGTGCAGGGCCAGCGCGAGCAGTTGCTGCAGTGGCTGCTGGGCGCGGTGCGCGGCACCGGCCAGACCGGGATCGACCCGTGGTTGCAGCAGGCGGCGCAGTGGCTGCAGGGCCTGCAGCGCGACAGCGGGCCGTGGCTGCAGATGCCCGGGTTCGGCCCGGCGCGCAACCACCAGGCGCGCTGGCGCGCACTGGCCAAGGCGCAGCAGGACTACCAGGCGCAGTTGCAGGCCTACCTGGGGCTGCTGCAGGGCGCCATCGACCGCGCCTTCGGCCTGTTCGAGGAAAAGCTGCGCGAACATGAGGACCCGGGTCGGCAACTGACCAACGCGCGGGCGATGTTCGATCTGTGGATCGATGCGGCCGAGGAGGCCTATGCGGCGGCCGCGCTGTCGCCGGAGTTCCGCCAGGTCTACGCCGACGTCGCCAATGCGCAGATGCGTCTGCGCGCCTTGCTGCAGCGCGAGACCGAGCAGGTCTGCGAGCAGGTGGGCCTGCCGACGCGCACGGAACTGGATGCCGCGCATCGGCGCATCGCCGAGCTGGAGCGGCGGCTGCGGCGCTTGGAGCGTGGCGACGGGCAGGGCGCTACCGCCGGTCCGGCGGTGACGCCCGCAGCGGCCGCGGCCACGCCGACCTCGCCAAGGAAGAAGGCCAGGAACACGGCCGCCGGCGCGCCCGCTGCCAAGACCGCGGCGACCGCATCCACCGCCAGATCCAAAGCCAAGGCTGCGCCGACCGCCACGCCGCGCCGCGCCGGGGCCGCGCCCACCGCGCGTCGGAGTCGTTCATGAAAGGGCCGTTGAGTTTCAGCAGCGACGATCTGGTCCAGGAAACCCTGGAGCTGCAGCGCAAGCTGTTGGAAGGCCTGCGCGTGCTGCCGGGCCTGGACGCGGTGGACTACGGCGCCACCGCGCGCCAGGAAGTGTGGCGCGACGGCAAGGTGGTGCTGTATCGCTTCGTCGGCGACCGCGCGCCCACCGCCAAGGTGCCGCTGCTGATCGTCTATGCCCTGGTCAATCGCCCGTACATGGTCGACCTGCAGGCGGACCGCTCGCTGGTGCAGGGCCTGCTGGCGCTGGGCGAGGACGTCTATGTGCTGGACTGGGGCTACCCGGACCGCTCCGAGCGCTACCTGACGCTGGAGGACTACCTGCTGCGCTACATCGATGGCGCGGTGGACCACCTGCGCGCGGCCGGCGATGGCGCGCCGGTCAACATGCTCGGCATCTGCCAGGGCGGCACGTTCTCGCTGTGTTACTCCGCGCTGCAGCCGGAGAAGGTGCGCAACCTGGTCACCATGGTCACGCCGGTGGATTTCCACACCCCGGACAACATGCTGTCCAACTGGGCGCGCCAGGTCGACGTCGACCTGTTCGTGGACACGCTGGGCAACGTGCCGGCGGACCTGATGAACGTCAGTTACCTGATGCTCAAGCCGTTTCGGCTGAACCTGCAGAAATACGTGGGCCTGCTCGACATCCTCGACGATCCGCGGGCGCTGGAGGATTTCCTGCGCATGGAGAAATGGATCTTCGATTCGCCGGACCTGGCGGGCGAGACCTTCCGCGAGTTCGTCAAGCAGTTCTACCAGGACAACGCGCTGATGCACGGGCGCGCGCGCATCGGCCCCCACACCGTGGACCTGGGCCGGGTCACCATGCCGGTGCTCAATGTCTATGCCGAGCAGGATCACCTGGTGCCGCCGGACGCGTCGCGGGCGCTGCGCGGTGTGGTCGGCAGCCGCGACTACGCCGAGCTGAGTTTCCGCGGCGGCCACATCGGCCTCTATGTCTCCGGCCGCGCCCAGCGCGAAGTGCCGGCGGCGCTGCACCGCTGGCTGGCCGAGCGCGATGGCGGGCACTGAGCGCTGACCGCATCGCGCCGTCACGCGGTACCCGCGGCGGCGCGGGTAGAGTGGGGCGCCGCCGTCGCTGGAGCCGCTGCCATGTCGCACCCCCGTTCGCTGTCGCGCTCGTTGAACGACCGCATGATCGCGGGCGTGATGGGCGGCATCGCCCACCGCTTCGGCTGGAATGCGACCCTGCTGCGGGTGCTGTACGTGGTCGGGTCGATCGTCTCGGCCGCGTTCCCCGGCATCCTGGTCTACCTGATCCTGTGGCTGCTGATTCCCAACGAAGCCGACTGAAGCGGCCACTGCCGCTGGCCTGGCGCCGTGCCGGCATCGCCGTCGGCGCCCTGTGGACCTCGCCCAACACTGCGCTGGGGGTGCTCGTCGGCACCCTCGCGCTGGCCTTCGGTGCGCGCCTGCGCTTCAGCCGCCGCGAATTGGCGCTGGTGTTCGAACGCGTGCCGTTGCGGCCGCGCGGGGCGATGACGCTGGGCAACGTGATCCTGCTCAGCGCCGACGATCTGGACGTGGCCTGCGCCACCTACGAGCACGCCGCCGGTCGCTGCCGGCATCCGGCGGTGCGGCTCGGCGACCACGAACGTGCGCATGTGCTGCAGTACATGCTGCTGGGGCCGCTGTTCCTGCCGGTGTACCTGGTTTGCGGCGGGGTCAGCGTGCGCAATCCGCTGGAGCGGGCCGCCGATCGCTACGCGCTGCACGGTCGCGGTTGGTGGCCAGGTACTGGCTGAGGTCATGGCACCTGCGTTCGCCAGGCATCGCATTGGTGCGTAGGAGCGGCTTCAGCCGCGACGGGCGTTTCCTGGAATGCCTGGTCGCGGCTGAGGCCGCTCCTACGAGTGACCCACGTCCTTGCGAGCGGCTGCCGTCAATCCAGTCGTGAGAAGCCGAACAGGCGCTTGAGCGGGTGCGCATGCCGCTCGATCTGCGCGCGCAGCAGGCCGGCACCGATCATGCTGTAGGTGATGCCGTTGCCGCCATACGCCATCGCGAACTGCACGCGCGGGCCGTGCTGCGGATGCGGGCCGAAGAACGGCAGGCCGTCCTCGGTCTCGGCGAAGGTGCCGGCCCAGGCGAAGGTCGGCTGCAGCTCCAGCCCGGGAATCGCCTTGGCGATCTTGCGCGAGAGCGTGCGCGCCTTGCTGTCCACGCGCGCATCGCGGCGCGCCGGCACGTCGACGCTGTCGTCCTCGCCGCCGGCGACGATGCGGCCGTTGCCGGTGCTGCGCAGGTACAGATACGGCCGCGCACTCTCCCAGACCATGGTGTCGTGCAGCGGGCCGAGCGCGGACGGATCCAGCGGGTCGCTGACGAAGGCATAGCTGCTGCGGTTGCGCGCCACGCGCTGGTCCAGCCAGTGCTGGTTGGCGTAGCCGGCGGCCATGACCACGTGGCCGGCGCGCACCTGCGCGCCCTGGTCGGTGTGCAGGGTCACGCCGCGACCACTGACCACGATCCGTGCGATGCGGGTGCGGTCATAGACGCCGACGCCCCGGCGGAAAGCGCGGCCGAGCAGACGGTAGGTGAGGCGGTACGGGTCCACCCGCGCCGCCTGGTGGCTGAGGATCGCGCCGTGTGCCTGGATGCCGTAGGTGGTGTCCAGCGCCTGCGCGTCCAGCCATTCCACGTTCAGGCCGTGCCGCGCGCGCACCTCCAGCTCTTCCTGCAGCACCCGCACGTGGCGGCGCTTGCTGGCGTAGTACAGGCTGTCGTTGCGGGAGAAGTCGACGTCGCGCAGCGGCCGCACCAGGTCGCGCAGTTGCTCCAGCGCCTGCGCACAGGCGCCGTAGGCCAGCGCGGCGGCGGGTTCGCCATAGCGCTTGGCTAGGTCGATCAGGTGGGTGTCGATCTCGTACTGCAACAGGGCGGTGCTGGCCGCGGTGCTGCCCCAGCCGATGTCGCGCTGCTCCAGGACGGTGACGGCATGCCCGTGTGTGCTCAACTCCTCGGCGATCAATGCGCCGGTAATGCCGCCGCCAACCACGGCGACATCGCAGCGCACATCGTCGCGCAACTGCGGAAAACTCTGCATCAGGCCGTTGCGGACCGACCAGAAGGGATAGCCGCTTTTAAGGTCCATGGCGCCCCGGCGCAGAAAGGATGTGCGACTTACACGCAGGCCCGGTTAAGTCCGCGTGAGGCCGCCCAGGCGTCACGTTGGGGCAAACAGCCGCGATTAACCTCGGTGCAGAAGTCCCTCACATGGCGCTGTGTATGGTGCGCGCCAGTTCCACGAATTCCCTGTAGAGGAAGCGTCATGTCGGTCGTTCTGTACATCGGTGGCAGCAAGGACGGAGAGAAGGGCGTGGTGCCCTACGGTTTCCGCAAGTCCATGAAGGAAACCGAGGCAGGCCCGGAGATCTATGTCGAGCGCGTGCTGGCGGTAAGCGACCGGCAGGTGCGGATCATGGCGCTGGAATCGCTGCAGGACGAGATCGTCGTGGAACGGTTGCACAGGTATTATTCGCGTTGACGCCGGCGTGCGAACCCCGGTGTGGCCGCCCGCCTAGGCGGGCCAGCGACGGTTCGCATCGACCTGCCATCGACCATGCCCGCACCAGAAACCAGCAACAGCCCGGCGCCGCCGACGACCGTCGACCCGAACGCCCCCACCGACATGTCCAACCAGCGCAGCGATATCTTCTTCGCTGCGGTGCAGACCACGCGCATGCCGATGATCGTGACCGATCCGCGGCAGCCGGACAACCCGATCATCTTCGTCAACCGCGCGTTCCTGGAGATGACCGGCTACGGCCGCGATGAGCTGATCGGCAACAACTGCCGCTTCCTGCAGGGGCCGGACACCGATCGCGAGACGGTGCGCAGCGTCCGCGATGCCATCACCTCGCACGACGAAGTGGCGGTGGAGATCCTCAACTACCGCAAGGACGGTTCCAGCTTCTGGAACGCCCTGTACATCTCCCCGGTCTACGACGATCGCGGCGAACTGGTCTATTTCTTCGGGTCGCAGCTGGATGTCAGCCGCCGCCGCGACGCCGAGGACGCACTGCGCCAGGCGCAGAAGATGGAAGCGCTGGGCCAGCTCACCGGCGGCATCGCGCACGACTTCAACAATCTCCTGCAGGTCATGTCCGGGTACCTGGAACTGATCGAGCATGCGGTCGAGAGCGATCCGCTGAACCCGCTGCTGCTGCGCAAGAGCGTGGAGCGCGCGCGCGACGCGGCGGGCCAGGCCGCGCGCCTGACCCAGCAGTTGCTGGCGTTCGCGCGCAAGCAGAAGCTGGAAGGGCGGGTGCTCAACCTCAACGCCCTGGTGGCCGGCATGAGCGATGTGGCCGAGCGCACCCTGGGCGACGGCATCGCGTTCTCGCTGGAACTGGCGCCGGACCTGCGCAACTGCCGGATCGACCCGACCCAGGCCGAAGTGGCGCTGCTGAACATCCTGATCAACGCCCGCGACGCCATGGCCGACCAGGCGTCGCCGCGCCTGGTGATCCAGACCCGCAACGTCTCGGTGCGCGCCGACGAGCCCACCACCTACGACAACCTGCTGCCGGGTCACTACGTGTGCGTGTCGATCACCGACAACGGCAGCGGCATGCCGCCGGAGGTGCTGGCGCGGGTGCTGGATCCGTTCTTCACCACCAAGGAAGAGGGCAAGGGCACCGGTCTGGGCCTGTCGATGGTGTACGGCTTCGCCAAGCAGTCCGGCGGCGCGGTGCGCCTCTATTCCGAAGAGGGCCACGGCACCACCGTGCGCCTGTACTTCCCGATCGACGACAACGTCGAGAACATGGCGCCGCGCGATTCGCGCACGCGCCGTCCGTTCGACCGCCAGGGCGACGAGACCATCCTGATCGTAGAGGACAGGCCGGACATCGCCGAGTTGGCGCGGCTGTTCCTGGAGGACCAGGGCTATGCCACGCACGTGGTCTACAACGCCCGCGAGGCCCTGGAACTGCTCGATACCGGCGTGCACGTGGACCTGCTGTATTCGGATCTGATCATGCCGGGCGGCCTCAACGGCGTGATGCTGGCGCGCGAGGCGCGGCGGCGCCGGCCCAAGATCAAGGTGCTGCTGACCACCGGCTATGCCGAATCCTCGATCGAGCGCACTGATGCCGGCGGCAACGAGTTCGAGGTGCTGGCCAAGCCCTACAACCGCCAGGAGCTGATCCGCAAGGTGCGCATGGTGCTGGACGGTCCCACCGGGGTCACCTGACGCGACAGGTCGGCGCGCGCCTGTCAACGGGTTCCCCGGCGGCGCGCGCACTGCGAAAATGCGGGTTTTCCGCAAGGCGGCTTCGGCCGGACGCAATGCACGACACTCAGCTCGCCCAGCAGATCGCCCACACCATCGCCGCCGAGATCGGCGCGCAGCCGGCGCAGGCGCGCGCCGCCATCGCCCTGCTCGACGAGGGCGCCAGCGTCCCGTTCATCGCGCGCTACCGCAAGGAAGTCACCGGCGGACTGGACGACACCCAGTTGCGCAACCTGGAAGTGCGCCTGACCTATCTGCGCGAGCTGGAAGAGCGCCGCGCCGCGGTGCTGGCCAGCATCGCCGAGCAGGGCAAGCTCAGCGACGAACTGCGCGCGGAGATCGTCGCCGCCGACACCAAGTCGCGGCTGGAAGATCTGTACCTGCCGTACAAGCCCAAGCGCCGCACCCGCGCGCAGATCGCCCGTGAGGCCGGGCTGGAGCCGCTGGCCGACGGCCTGCTGGCCGATCCGGCGCTGGTCCCGGAAACCTTCGCCGCTGGCTTCGTCGATGCGGACAAGGGCGTGGCCGACGTCAAGGCCGCGCTGGAAGGCGCGCGCGCGATCCTGATGGAGCGCTGGGGCGAAGACGCCGCGCTGGTCGGCGAATTGCGCGGTTGGCTGGGCGAGGTCGGGGTGATCCGCGCCCGTGTGGCCGAGGGCAAGGAGCAGGAAGGCGCCAAGTACCGCGACTACTTCGATCATGCCGAAGCGCTGGCCAAGATTCCCTCGCACCGGTTGCTGGCGCTGTTCCGTGCGCGCCGCGAGGAGATCGTGTACCTGGAACTGGATCCGGGCAGCGAGGCCGAGGCCGGCCACCAGTACGCCGAGGGCCGCGTCGCGCTGCGCGCCGGCATCGCCAACCAGGGCCGCCCCGGCGACCGCTGGCTGCTCGATGCCTGCCGCATGACCTGGCGCGCCAAGCTGCACATGCACCTGCTGCTGGACCTGTTCAACCAGGCCCGCGAAAAGGCCGAGGCCGAGGCGATCGCGGTATTCGGCGACAATCTGCAGGACCTGATGCTGGCGGCGCCGGCCGGGCCGCGCGTGACCCTGGGCCTGGATCCGGGCATCCGCACCGGCTGCAAGGTCGCGGTGGTCGACGCCACCGGCAAGCTGCTGGCGACCGACACCATCTACCCGCACGAGCCGCGCCGGCAGTGGGACCAGTCGCTGCACACGCTGCGGCAGCTGTGCACGCAGCACGGCGTGGAACTGATCGCGATCGGCAACGGCACCGCCAGCCGCGAGACCGACAAGCTGGCCGCGGACCTGATCAAGCAGAACCCGCAGCTGAAGCTGGAGAAGATCGTGGTCAGCGAGGCCGGCGCCTCGGTGTATTCGGCTTCCGAATTCGCCGCCAAGGAGTTCCCGCAGCTCGACGTGTCGCTGCGCGGCGCGGTGTCGATCGCGCGGCGCCTGCAGGATCCGCTGGCGGAGCTGGTCAAGATCGAGCCCAAGGCCATCGGCGTGGGCCAGTACCAGCACGACGTCGACCAGTACCGCCTGGCGCGGGCGCTGGACGCGCGCGTGGAGGACTGCGTGAACGCGGTCGGCGTGTACGTCAACACCGCCTCGGCGGCGCTGCTGTCGCGCGTGTCCGGGCTGTCGTCGAGCGTGGCCGAGAACATCGTGCGCCACCGCGACGACAACGGCCCGTTCAAGCGCCGCAAGGATCTGCTCAAGGTGCCGCGGCTGGGCGAGAAGACCTTCGAGCAATGCGCCGGCTTCCTGCGCATCGCCGATGGCGAGGAACCGCTGGATGCCTCGGCGGTGCACCCGGAAGCCTATCCGGTGGTGGAGCGCATCGTCGGCGCCACCGGCAAGCCGATCAAGGCGCTGATCGGCGACGGCGGCTTCCTGCGCGGGCTCAAGCCGGACCAGTTCACCGACGAGAAGTTCGGCCTGCCGACCGTGCGCGACATCCTCAAGGAACTGGAAAAGCCCGGCCGCGACCCGCGTCCGGAGTTCAAGGCCGCGCGTTTCGCCGAGGGCGTGGAAGACATCAAGGACCTCAAGCCGGGCATGGTGCTGGAGGGCGTGGTCAGCAACGTCGCCGCCTTCGGCGCGTTCGTCGACATCGGCGTGCACCAGGACGGCCTGGTGCACATCTCCGCGCTCTCGGACAGCTACGTCAAGGATCCGCGCGACGTGGTCAAGGCCGGCGACATCGTCAAGGTCAAGGTGCTGGAGGTCGACGTGGCGCGCAAGCGCATCGCGCTGACCCGGCGCCTGGACGACACGCCGGCACCGGCGCGTCCGGCCGAACGCGACAGCGGCGCGCGGGGCGCCGGTGGCCCGCCGCGGCGCGAGCGCGATGGGCGCGGCACCCCGGGCGGCGGCAACGCCAGGCCGCGTCCGGCCACGGCGGCGGCACCGATGAACAGTGCGCTGGCCGACGCGTTCGCCCGCGCCAAGCGCGGCTGAGGTTGCAGGAGGAAGGCCGGCGCGCCTGCGCCGGTCGCTGCCGTCGCGACCGCAAGCTGCGGTCGTGCACTGCGCCGGATCAGGCCGGTTCGGCGCGCGAGCTCTGGTCGGTGGCGAGCGTGGCCGGCGGCGGTGCCACCAGCGATGCGGCCAGTCCAAGCAACTTGACCGGATCCACCGGCTTGCCCAGATGTGCATCGAAGCCGGCTTCCAGGGCCAGCGCGCGATCCTCGCTGCGCACGTAGGCAGTCAGCGCGATGGCCGGGATGCGGCTGGCCGCGCCAGCGCCGCGGGTACGGACGCTGCGGATCAGGCTATGGCCGTCGCGGCGCGGCATGCCGACGTCGCTGACCAGCAGCGCATACGGCCGTTCGCGCAGCAACGCCTCGGCATCGTCGGCGCAGACCGCGGTCTCGACCACGGCGCCGGCTTCCTGCAGGAAGCGCTGGGTGACGCCGCGCGAATCCATGTCGTCGTCCACCACCAGCACGCGCACGCCGTCCAGGCGGATGCCGCCGCGTCGCAGCGTGCCGCCGGGCATCACCGCGTCGTCGCCGCGGCGGATCGCGTCCAGGCCGTGCAGGTCGTTGCGCGGCAGCAGCAGGGTGAAGGTCGCGCCGAGGCCGACGCCGTCGCTGCTCACCGACAACTGCCCCTGGTGCAGTTCGGCCAGTTGCTTGGCGATCGCCAGGCCCAGGCCGAGGCCGCCGGCGCTGCGCGTGCTGCTCGCATCGGCCTGGCGGAAGCGGTCGAACACGTGCGGCAGGAACGCCGGGTCGATGCCGATGCCGGTATCGCCGATGGCGATGCGCACGTGGGTGCTGGTGCTGTCCAGGGTCACCGTGACGGTGCCGGCGCTGGGGGTGAACTTGATCGCATTGCCGATCAGGTTGGTCAGCACCTGCTGCAGCCGCACCTGATCGCCCAGATGGGGCAGGGCGGTGGCGTCGTCGGCGACCAGCACGATGTCGATGCCCTTGTTCTGCGCGCCGGGACGGGCCGCATCGATGGTCTCGGCGAGCAGCGCACGCAGGTCCAGCTCGTCCGGCTCCAGGTGCACCTTGCCGGACAGGATCGCGCTCATGTCCAGCAGGTCGTCGATGATCTGCGCCTGCGAGTGGGCGCTGCGTTCGATCACTTCCAGGCCCCTGACCAGGTCCTTCTCGCGCACCGTCTCGTCCTGCATCAGCCGCGACCAGCCCAGGATCGCGTTCAGTGGCGTGCGCAGCTCGTGGCTGAGCGTGGCCAGGAATTCGTCCTTCATGCGGCTGGCGCGCTCGGCCTCGCTGCGCGCGCTCTGCTCGGCGGCGAGCAACTGTTGCAGGCGCAGGTCGGTGCCGCGGCGCTCGATGATGATGCCGGCCAGGTGCGAGGCCGAGCGCGCCAGGTCCTGCTCGTGCGGATTGGGGTAGTGCACGAACGGGTAGTACAGCGCGACCACGCCCAGGACCTCGCCGTCGCTGGCCAGGATCGGCGTCGAGCAGCAAGCGATGATGTCCGCCTCCAGGGCGGTGGCGAGGTAGGCCTGCCAATGCGGATTCACCCGCACATCGCTGCACAGCACCTGCCGGCGTAGGTAGGCGGCGCGTCCGCAGCAACCGGTTTCGGGACCGATCGGCAAGCGTTGCACCGCCTTGCGGAAGGCGGGCGACATGCTGGGCGCCGCCCCTTCCAGCAGGCACTGGCGATGCTCGTCGACCAGCATGATGGTGCAGCGCAAGCCGACATCGCTCTGCGACTCGATGCCGCGCGCGATCGCCTCCAGCACCGTGTTGAGCGGCTTGCCGGTGGTGATCATCTCCAGCGCGGCGCGCTCGGCGGTGGTCGCATTCTCGATGCGCTTGCGTTCGGCGATGTCCAGCAGCGAGCCGATGAAACCGAGGAATTGGCCGGACGAGCTGAAGCGCGGCGTGGCGCTCGCCAGGCACCAGCGATACTCGCCATCGTGGCGGCGCAGGCGGTACTCCAGCGTGTAGGCGCGGCGGTCGGCGCAGGCGCGCGCCAGGGTGCGGCCGACCGTCGCCAGGTCGTCGGCATGGACCTGTTCCTGCCAACCGCTGCCCAGCGCTTCCTGCTCGCTCTGCCCGGTGAACAGATACCACTGGCGGCTGATGTACTCGCAATCGCCGTCGGCATTGGACATCCAGATCATGACCGGGGCGTTGTCGCACAGCTGGCGGAAGCGCAGCTCGCTTTCCTGCAGGCGCTGCTCGACCAGGCGGCGGTCGTGGATGTCGGTATTGGTGCCGATCCAGCGCATGATGCGGCCGCTGTCGTCGCGGATCGGCAGGGCACGGCCGAGATGCCAGCGGTACTCGCCGTCGTGACGGCGCAGCGGGTACTCGATCTCGTACGGCTTGCCGCTGCGCAGCGCCTCCGGCCACACCTCCATCACCCGTGCCAGGCCTTCCTCGGTGTGCACATGGCGCCAGCTGTCATAACCAGCCTCGCCAACCGGCAACCCGGTGTACTCGTACCAACGGCGGTTGAAGTAGTCGACGTGACCGTCCTGCGTGGCGGTGAACACGATCTGCGGCATCGCATCGGCCAGTTCGCTCAGCCGCGCGGCACTGCTGGCCAGTTCGCGTTGCGCGCCCGCGCGTTCCATCGATTCCCAGCAGCGCGCCGCCACCAACCGTACCAGCTCGATCTCCGCCGACATCCACACCCGCGGCTGGGTCTGGTGCACGCCGATCGCCGCAACCAGCCGGCCGGCCTTGTGCAGCGGCGCGGTAAGCACCGCGCGCATGCCCAGGCGCCGGTAATTGGGATCGTCCGTCCGCATCGGCGGCCGGTGGGTCTCGGTGTCCTGCACCACCCATGGCCGGTTCTCGCGCATGCAGTCCAGCAGGTCGCTGCCGAAGTCGCTGAAGCGCGAGCGCCCGGTCAGGTGCGTGACGCCATCGACGTAGTCGGCACGCACGTCGAAGGCATCCTCGTCGGCCTCGACGATCGCGTAGGCGCAGCGGCTGGCGCCCAGGTGCTGGCCAAGCATGGCGGCCCCGGTCTCGCAGATCGCTTCGGCGCTGTGCAGGTTCTGCAGCGCGTCTTCGAGCATCAGCAGGAAGCTGTCGTGCGCTTGCGCGCGCGCCTGCTCGGTGCGGTCGATGCCGTGCACCAGGATCCCGCTGACCTTGCCCTCGGCATCGTGCATCGGTTGATACACGCATTCCAGCGTGGTTTCCGAGGTCGCTTCGTGCGTCGTGCGGCAGAGCTGGAAGGTCATCGACTCGTCGATGAACGGCTGGCCGCTGCTGCGGACGTTGTCGAGCAGGCCGATGATGCCCTGCTCCTGGATTTCGGGAATGGCTTCGGTCAGCGGACGACCGACCACCTCGCGTGGTCCGACCAACTGCTGGTAGCGCCGGTTGACGGTCTCGATCACGTAGTCCGGGCCGCGCAGGATCGCCAGCGCCGCCGGCGACTGCTCGAAGGCATCGGCCATCTGCGCGCGTTGCGCGTCCAGCGCCTTGAGCAGGGCATCGCGTTCGCGGGCCAGGGTGATCCGCGCGGTGTCTTCGGTGCACACGCACAGCACGCCGGCGATGTGGCCGTCGTCGTCGAACAGCGGGCTGTAGGAGAAGGTGAAGTACACCTGCTCGCTGTAGCCGTTGCGCATCATCGTCAACGGGATATGTTCGTTCCAGGTCGATTCGCCGCTGGCCATGACCTGGTCGGCCTGTGTCCGCACCTCCGGCCATACGTCCGGCCACACCTCTTCCATCGGCCGCGCGAAACCCTGCGGGTGGCGCAGGCCCAGGATCGGCACGTAGGCGTCGTTGTAGAGGTTGAACTGGCGCTCGCCCCAGCGCACCGCCATCGGGAACCGCGAGTTCAGGCAGATCGACAGCGCGGTGAGCAGGCTCTTCGGCCACTGCTCCATCGGTCCCAGTTCGTGCTCATGCCAATCGATGGCGCGCAGCAAGGCTCCCGTGGCGCTGCCGGCGGGAAACCGGACAGGGGGCGGCGAAAAGTCCTGGGCGTTGATGGTGGAGTCCCTCGAAATCGTCCCCGCCAGGCGGCGGGCTTACGACCAGGGATTCTCAGGGGCGTGCGGTCGTCTTGGCGTGAGCGTCCTGCAAGGCCTTGATCAGCTGTTCGGACAGATAGGGCTTGGTCAGCACCACGCCGGCGGCGAAGCCGGTGGGCAGCGCGTCGGCGGCGACGCCGGTGGCGAGCACGAAGGGGGTGCCGCGTTCGCTCAGCGCCCGCGCCACCGGCTCGCTGGTCTCGCCAGCGGAAAGGCGGAAGTCGAGCACGGCCCGGTCCGGGCGTTCGCTGTCGATCAACTCAAGGGCCTGCTGCACGGAGGCGGCGACACCGACCACCTCGGCACCCGCCTGGGCAAGCTGCAGCTCCAGCAGCGTGGCGTTCATTTCGTCGTTCTCGACCACCAGGATACGCAGGCCCCGCAATGCCGACATCGCTTGCTCGTTAAGGTTTGGGAACGGAAAGTATAGCGGGACCGTCACTGCCGCCGCCTAGACAAACGGCCACAGGAAGATGAAGCGTTTACCTGTGATCGCCATCGACGCACTCAGCGGTGCGCAAAAAACAAACGGCAGCCGAAGCTGCCGTCAGTCCTGGTGCCGAAGGTGGGACTCGAACCCACACGCTTTTAAGGGCGGCGGATTTTGAGTCCGCTGCGTCTACCGATTCCGCCACTTCGGCGCGGCCGCGGAGTATAGCCGACTGTGCGGCCGTGCCGCTAGCGGCGCCATGCCGGTGCTGTCTCAGTGAGGGGCAGGGGAGAGGGATGGCAGTGGGCGGGGCGTTCCCGGGCCGCTCTCTTATCGGCGGTACGCCGTCGCGACATCCGTGTCGCGCTTCCCGGGGGCGCTCCGTGTTGTGCCGATATCGTCAACTGCGCGCGCGGCATGGTCGCAGGCGCTCGGCAGCGATTCCGCGCCGCGCACGGTCATGGAAGCGTGCCGTCACGATGGTCAACGCCAGGCGCGCGCGTCGTGGAATGCAGGCGTCCACGACGATTCGATGAGGTGCGGCGGGTGCCTTGGCGATGCCGCAAACGTTCTGCAAAAAAACGCTTGCGTGTGCCGATCACGATCGTTAATATTCCGCTCCTCGCAGCACGTGGGGCCATAGCTCAGCTGGGAGAGCGCTTGCATGGCATGCAAGAGGTCGCCGGTTCGATCCCGGCTGGCTCCACCAACTTTTCGGACGTAGGCCTGTCCGCAAAGCGACATCGTTAACAGCGTCCCCATCGTCTAGAGGCCTAGGACATCACCCTTTCACGGTGGCGACCGGGGTTCGAATCCCCGTGGGGACGCCAATTTGCAGGAATTCCTCGCACGCATCCGGGTTCGGCTCTGCCGAACACATTGAGTGCGGGGTTTGTACATCGGAAGAAAGTCGGGTAAGATTCCGCTTCTGCCAGTACACGTGGGGCCATAGCTCAGCTGGGAGAGCGCTTGCATGGCATGCAAGAGGTCGCCGGTTCGATCCCGGCTGGCTCCACCAACTTTTCGGACATAGGCCGTCCGCAAAAGCAACATCGTTATCTGCGTCCCCATCGTCTAGAGGCCTAGGACATCACCCTTTCACGGTGGCGACCGGGGTTCGAATCCCCGTGGGGACGCCACTCTTCGAAAACACCCGGCATCGCCGGGTGTTTTTTTATGCGTGCTGTGGTCGGGCGGCGGCCTGGAGATGGCAGAGGGCGTGCGCCCGTACCCTCACCCCAACCCATCTCCCGGAGGGAGAGGGGCTTTGGCTTCTCCCTTCTCCCTGCGGGAGAAGGTGCCCCGCAGGGGCGGATGAGGGTCGGACGCTCATGGCATTCCAACCGTCGTGACATGTGCCTTGGCATTTCGACCGCACGTGGCTGCGCCATACCCCACCCCAACCCCTCTCCCGGAGGGAGAGGTGCTTTGGCTTCTCCCTTCTCCCCGCGGGAGAAGGTGCCCCGCAGGGGCGGATGAGGGTCCGGGTGCTCACCACATTCCAACCGTCGTGACATGCGCCTTGGCAGTTCGACCGCACGTGGCTGCGCCGTACCTCACCCCAACCCCTCTCCCCGAGGAAGAAGGCGATTGCTCTGCGGGTGGAGAGGTAGCGCTGCCCTGCTCAATGCAGCAGCCGGCGGATCTGCAGGATCGCTTGCGGCGTTTGTTGCACGCTGTGCCCGGACACGATCACCGTTTCCGAGGCTGCGCCGGGCAGGTGGGCGCTCCAGTACGGCACGATGCCGTCGCTGGACTGCGTCAGCGGCACGCGCGGATCCTCCTGCCCGATGATCGAGTGGTAGGTCACTTGCGGTGAGATCGGTAACTGCGCCGCGGCAAGGATGAAGGGATCGCGGTCGCTGAGGCTGTCGATGCTGTTGGGCAGTGTGCCGAGCATGTCCTTGCCGGCGATGTCCTTGAACTGATCCAGCACGCGACGCGGCAGGCCGATCACGGCGCGCGCCAGTTCGCCGAGGGTACCGGCGGCCTCGGGCGTGCCGCGCTGCGGGGTGGCCAGGAAGATCGCTTCGGATACTTCCGGCATCGGCGCGAAATGCAGCATCGGTCCAAGCCTGGCTTGCAGGGCCTGGCGCGCCTGCGGATCCAGCACGGCCCCATCGAACAGGGTGCGCCACAGCCGCTCGCCGTCGCTGGAGGACACCATCAAGCGCGCCAGCACACCGCCCATGCTGTGCCCGATCAATACCATGTCGTGTGCGGACACGCTGCGGCGCTGCGGATCGAACTGGTCCAGCGTCTGCTGCAGCGCCGTGCGCACCTGCAGGTGGGTGTAGGGAATCGGCAGGTTGGTCGGGTAGTACACCAGCCAGATCTGGTAGCGCGCGCGGACCTGTGGATCGCCGAGCAGGTCGTTGGCCAGGTTCACCCACGCCTCCGGGCTGCTGGCCAGCCCGTGCAGCAGCACCAGCACGCGTCGGTTCGGATCGTAAGGCTGGGTCAGAAACACGTGCGGCCGGTCGATGCCGTGTCCCAGGCCGAGCAAGGTGCGCAGCGATTGCGCGGCGAAGCCGGCGCGGGCCATCCACACGCCATAGCCGGCGCTGAAGTTCGCGGCCAGCGGCACGTCGACACCGCCCATCGCCACCCGCTCGCTGAGCGAGGGGTCGTGGACTTCCACGCGCGCAGTGTGGCTGGTCAACACCTCCTTGAGGCTGCGGCCATGGAAGCGCAGCAACACCGTGAGGTTGGGCGTGGGCATGTCGCTGTAGGCGGGAGCGGCGTCGGCGTCGCGCATGGCGTCCGCCGGCTGCGGCAGGACCGCGACCATCTCCGCGCCGAAGCCATCGCGCCGATAGACGCTGCGCAGCCCGTCGAAGCGCAGGCCGCTGGCCGCCAGCATCGCTTCGGGCATCGGCATGTCCTTTGGGCTGCCGATGCCGCTGGCATCCAGCGTCACCGTCCACTCGGGCAGGGCGGCAATCGGCGCATCGGCGTCGTGGGTGGCAGGCGGATGCCGCTGGTAGCGCGCAAACAACGCGGTCACTGCCTGCTGCACGGCATAGTTGTAATAGTCGCGCACCTGGGTCTGGCGTTCCTCGAAGGCGCGTTCGCTGGGCGTGCGTCCGCTGAAGAACAGGTAGGCGTAGGCGTAGCGCGCGGTCTGCAGCCAGGCGGCCAGCGTGGCATCGCCGTCCGGCTGCTGCCTGGCGGCACGCTGCGCGGCCAGGAGCGACAGTTCCGACGCCGTCGCCAGGACGCGTTCCTGGTCCAGGTCGGTGTTGCCGAGCAACTGCTCGACGCATGGCGCAACCGTTGCCGTGCAGCTTGCCGCGTCGAGGCCGGCGACGTTCAGCGTCTGCAGGGCGGCATCGCTGGGGCGCGCGGCGCTCAGGGCGTCGCCGCGCTTGGCCTGGATGTAGCGCGCGGCATCCACGCGCTGCAGCGTGACGCTGGCGCAGCCGCCGGCGCACAGCGCCAGCCCCAGCACGACGCAGGCCAGCGCCACGCGGCGCCAGTGCTGGCGTCTCATGCCGCGGCCTTCGCCGGCATGCCCGCACGGCGCGCGAACAGCAGGTCGTACAGCACCGGGATCACGCCCAGGGTCACCAGCGTGCCCAGGGCCAGGCCGCCGATCATGGTGATGGCCATGCCGGTCCACAGCGGGCCGGCGAACAGCATCAGCGGGATCAGGCCGACGATGCAGGTCAGCTTGGTCATCACGATCGGGCGCAGGCGCTTGACCGCCGCGGCGATCACCGCCTCGTGCCGGCCCAGGCCATCGGCCAGTTCGGCCTCGATCCGCTCCAGCAGCAGCACCGCGTTGTTGACGATGATGCCGGCTAGCGCGAGCAGGCCGAAGGTGGCCATGAAGCCGAACGGATAGCCGGTGACCAGCAGGGCGAGGGTGGCGCCGATCAGCACGAACGGAATGCTGGCGACCACGATGAACAGCTTTCGGAACGAATTGAACTGCCACACGAACAGCAGCAGGATCGCGCCCAGCGCATGCGGCATGTACTGCAGCAGCGCCTGGTTGGCTTCGGCCGCGTCCTCCAGCTCGCCGCCCATCTCGATGCGGTAACCCGGCGGCAGGCGCAGCGCCGCCACCTTGTCGGCCAGCGCGTCCACCACCTGGTCGGTGGTCAGGTCCGGGTTGCGGCCGGTGATGGTGATGGCGCGGCTGAGGTTGCGGCGCTGGATGGTCGAGGGTTCCGAACTCAACTGGACGTCGGCGATCGCCGACAGCGGCAGCGGCGCGGCGCCGGAGGACGGATAGATCGGCGTGTCGCCCGGGTTGCCGCCGCGTGCACGCCGGTCGCTGTCGCCGCGCAGCACGATCGGCACGTTGCTGCCGTCGTCGCGGATCACCGAGGCGTCCACGCCGCCGTAGCGCAGCTGCAGCGCCTGGGCGATGTCCTCGCTGGCGACGCCGGCGCGGCGCGCCTTGGCCTGGTCCACCTGCACCACGTAGCGCGGAATGCGGCTGTCCCAATCGTCGCTGACGTCCAGCGTGCCGGGCAGGGCGCGCAAGGCGTCGGCAATGCCGGCGGCGAGGCGGCGCAGTTGCGCCTCGTCCGGGCCGATCACCCGGTAGATGGCCACGCCGGATTCGGTGGAGCCCAGCGAAAAGCGCTTGGGTTCGGCGCGCACCGCCGGATAGGCCTGGCGCAGGTGGGTGCGCACCTTGGCGATCAGCGCGTCGATGTCGGTACCCGGCCGCACGCTGACGGTGAAGTAGGCGATGTTGGCCGCCGGCAGCGGCGGGTTCAGCCCAAGCACGATGCGCGGGCCGCCATCGGCGACATAGCCGATGCTGTCGACGATCTGCGGGTTCTGCCGGCGGTCGGCCAGCCATTGGCTGATCGACTGCACGGTGCGCAGGGTCTCGCGCGCATCGCTGCCCGGCTGCAGGGTCACCGGCATCTGGAACTGCAGGCGGTCGGACTTGGGCAGGAAGCTGTACGGCACCGAGACCAGCACCGTCACCGCCAGTGCCAGCAGCGCAAGCATGCTGCCCAGGAACAGCGCCTTGTGCGCCAGCAACGCTTCGATCGCGCGCCGGTACAGGCGGTACGGCCTGGACGTATAGGTATCGCCGTGGCCGTCGGCCGGCGCGGCATGCGCGCGGGCGAAGTACATGCACAGCAGCGGGGTGATGGTGATGCTGAGCAGCCACGAGCCGAGCAGGGTCACCGCCAGCACGATCGCCAGCGAGCGCATGTATTCGTTGGTGCTGGTCTGGCCGAAGAAGAACGGCGAGAACGCCAGCACGATCACCAGCGAGGAGGTCAGCAGCGGGATCGCCAGGCTGCGGCCGGCGGCCTCGCAGGCGGCGCGGCGTTCTTCGCCGGCGGCCAGGCGCCGCTCGATGTCCTCGGCGATGACGATGCCGTTGTCCACCAGCAGGCCCAGCGCCAGGATGATCGCGGCGATGGACACGGTCTGCAGTTCCACGTTCAGCGCCCGCATCGCGATCAGCGCGCCGAGGATGGTCAGCGGCACGATCGCGCCGACGATCAGGCCGGTGCGCCAGCCGAGGAACAGCATCACCACCGCCATCACGATCACGATGGTCTCGCCCATCACGTGGTGCATCTTGCCCATCTCGCGCTCGACCACGTCGGCCTGGAAGGTGACCACGTGCTGCGCGAAGCCCACCGGCAGCGCCTTGGCGGTCTCGCCCAGGGTGCGCCGCAACGCCTTGCCGACCTCGGCGACGTTGTTGCCCGGCGCCATCGACACCGCCACCACCACGGCCGGCTGGCCCTGGTAGATCGCGCCGGCCTCCGGCGGATCCACCGGCATCAGCTCGATGCGCGCCAGTTGCGCCAGCGGGATCTGCCGCGGGCCGTCGGTGCCCTGCGTCGCGATGGGCGTATTGCGCAGGTCGTCCAGGTCGCGCACTTCGCCGGAGGTGGTCACGGTCATCGCCATGCCCGACGCGGCGACCAGGCCGCCACCGGCGACCACGTTCTGCGCGCGCAGTTGCTGCGCGACCGCGGCGGGGGTGAGGCCGGCCTCGCCCAGCCTGGTCCGGTCGAAGGCGACGTAGACGCGCTCGTCCTGCAGGCCGTGGAAGGTGACCCGCTCGACGCCCGGCACGGCATACAGCTGCGCGCGCATCTGCCGCAGCGGTCCGAGCATCTCGACGGTGTTGAAGCCGGGCGCGGTGACCGCGATCGAGGCGATGGCGACGCGGCCGAAGTCGTCGTCCACCAGCGGCCCCTGGGTGCCCGCGGGCAGCTCTGCGCCGGCCTCGGCCGCCTTGCTGCGCACCCGCTGCCACAGCGCCGGCAGGTCCTTGACGCTGTCCTGCGCGGTGACCTGGACGATGGCGCTGCCGGGATGGATGGTGGTGACGATCTTCTTCAGGCCGCTGACCTCGCGCAGCCGTTCCTCCAGCGGGCGCGCGAGCAGGGTTTCCACGCGCTCGCTGGGCATGCCGGGGAAACCGACCTGCACGATCGCATCGCGCACGGTCACGCTGGGCTCTTCCTGCGAGGGGAAGCCGAGGAAGGTGACGATGCCGCCGATCAGGATCAGGGCGGCGCTGAACAGTGCCAGGCGGCTGGACTGCAGGGTGGCGCGGGTCAGGTTCATGGCGAGACGGTGCCGAGGCGGGTGGTGGGACGGAACGGCACCACGTGCTGGCCGTCGTGGAGGAAGGCGGCGCCGGCGGCGACGATGCGCTCACCCGCAGCCAGGCCGCGCAGGATCTGCACGCGGCCGCCATCGCTGTGCCCGGTCACGACCCGGCGGCGACGCACGCTGCCGCTGTCCTGGCGGTACACGAACACCATGGTCTGGCCATCGGCCATGCTCGGGAGCAGCGCGCTGAGCGGCACGCTGGGCACCGCGCTGGCGTCGCTGTCGGGCAGGGCCAGCAGCAGCGATTCGCCGCTGCGCGGCTGCGTTGCATCGGCACTGGCGCTGTCGAACAGCGCCTGCACGGTGGCGCCGCCGTCCACGCGTTCGGACACGCTGCGCAGTCGCAGCGGCAAGCCTTGCTGCGGCGCGCTGCTGCGGTAGGCGAGTACACGCTGGCCGGGTTGCAGCGCCGCTGCGCGCTCGGCCGGCAGCGTCGCCAGCACCTGCGCGCGATCGGCGCCGTCCAACTGCAGCACCGGCTGGCCGGCGCCGATCAGGGTGTCGGGTTGCTGCAGCCGTGCGACCACGCTGCCGTCGAACGGCGCGCGCAGTTCCGACTGGCGCACCGCGCGGCGCGCCAGCGCCAGGTCCGATTGCGCGCTGCGGACCCGTGCCTGCGCCGCGGTGAAGGCGCTCTTGGCCGCGGTCAGGGTCGCCGCGGAGGCGGCGCCGTCGTCGAACATGGCCTGCTGCTGGGCGAGCTGGGTCTGTTGCTGCTGCAGGTCGGCCGCGGCGATGCCGACGCCGGCCTCGGCCTGCTGCAGGCGCAGCGCGTTCGGTTCCGGGTCCAGGCGCGCGAGCACCTGGCCGGCGCGCACGCGGTCGCCCACGTCCACGGCGATGGCGGCGATGCGGCCGCCGCCTTCGAAGCCGAGATCGGCGCGTTGTTGCTGGCGCACTTGCGCCAGGTAGCGGGTGCTGTCGTGCGCGGCGTCGCCGCCGACGGTTTCCAGCTTGACCGCGCGTGGCGCATCGGCCGGCGGCGCCGCCTCGCGGTCGCAGCCGGACAACGCCAGCGCGGCCAGCGCCAGGCTCAGCGGGAGAAGCAGGGTGGGGCGCAGGATCATGGTCGGCGGTGTCCCGGAAGCGATCAGAAGGTGTAGGTGAGGGTGGCGCCGCCGCCGGCACCGGCGCGGCGGCGCACCACTGGGCTGCCGTCGGCGGGGCCGACGTAGCGGGTGGCGTTGAGCAGCAGCGAGGCGGTCCAGTGCGGCGACAGCGTGTGGTCCCATTCGGCACCGACCGTGTAGGCGTACACGCCGGCATCGGCGCGGTGTGGCTGGAAGCCGCTGGCCAGGCTCTGCGCATCGGTGACGCCGAAGTACGCCTGGTTGAAGCGGCGGTCGCCGAAGTGCGCGTCCAGGTCCAGGGTCACGTTGTCGGCCGCGGCCTGCAGCAGGGTGAAGCGCGCCCCGGCGCGATAGCGGTTGCGGCGCGCGCCGTCCCTGAGCGCGAACTCGGCCTCGGCGTCCAGCGCCAGGTACGGGGTGAGTTGTTGCATGACCAGGCTGCGCGCAGTGATCGCCCCGGGCACGTCGCCCATGCCGGCCAGGTTCTTGGAGCCGGGGCGCCAGCTGCTGTTGCGCTGCAGGCGGCCGAGGTCGTAGCCGAACGACTGGCTGGCGGAGAAGCCGTGCGCCGTCTGGAACTGCACGCCGGCGCCGCGTACCGTGTCGGCGAACAGGATGCCGCGCTGTACCGAGAACACCGGCACCGCCTGCACGCGATCGTCGGCGGAACCGGCGTAGCGCGGGGTCAGCATGGCGCCGGCGCCCACGCTCAGTTGGGTGCGGTCGCCGAACAGGCCGGCGCCGGGCGCCGGGTCGGGATCTGCGGCGCGCGCGGCCGGCGGCAGTGCCAGCAAGGCCACGGTCAGCGTGGGCGACAGAACGGAGAGGACGTGTTTCATCTGGGCAACCTCGGGTGGGGGAAAGGTCAGGGCGCGTGCGGCAGCGGCACGCCGTAGAACGCGCGGAACAGTGCGATGTGATCGAGCAACAGGTCCTGGCGGGCCTGCAGGTGCGCCAGTTCGGCCTGTGCCGCCTGGATGTCGCCGGCCAGCAGTTCGGGGCGGTCCTGCAGGCCTTGCGCGACGCGCTGCTGCAGGCGCGCCACGCGCTGGCGTTCACGCTCCAGGTTGGTGCGTTCGCCGCGTGCGCGCTGCTGCAGTGCCGGCAGCGCATCCAGCGCATCGGCAACCTCGCGGAACGCCGCTTCCACGGTCTTCTCGTAGTCCGCCACTGCGCCGTCCTTGCGCAGCTGTGCGATCTCCAGATTGGCGCGGTTGCGGCCGCCGTCGAACAGCGGCAGCACCAGTTGCGGCATGAAGCTCCAGGTGCGGCTGCCGGGCATGAACAGGCCGTTCAAGGCCTCGCTGGCGGTGCCCAGCGAGGTGCTCAGCCGGATCGACGGGAAGAAGGCGGCGCGTGCGGCGCCGATGTCGGCATTGCGCGCGCGCAGCTCGGCTTCGGCCTGGCGGACGTCCGGGCGCTGCAGCAGCAACTGCGAATCGAGGTCGCGCCAGGCGCGGCCGTCGTCCTGTTCGGCGCCGGGCAACAGTTCCTGCAAGGTGCCGACGCCGTCGGGCGCGGCGTAGCCGGCGAGCAATTGCAGGGCGCGGCGGGCGGCGGCGTGGTCGCTGGCGGCCTGCTGCGCGCGCGCCTGCGCCTGGTCGTCATCGTGGCGCTGGCGGTCCAGCGCATCTTGGGAGATCAGTCCGACCGCCTGCTGGCGTGTGGCGATCGCCAGCAGCGCGGCACTGCGCTCGGCGATGGTCTGCGCCTGCTGCCGGCTCTGCAGGGCGGCGCGTTCCAGCGTGTAGGCCCGCAGGACCTCGGCGATCAACGCACCGCGCGCCGCCTGGCGACCTTCTTCGGTGGCCAGGTAGCGCTGCTGTGCCGCCGCCGACAGCGACGCCAGCTTGCCGAACAGATCCAGTTCGAAGCCGTCCACGCCGACCGCGACGGTGCTCAGCTTCTGGCCATAGCGCGCCTGCGTGGCCGCGTCGTCGTAGCTGCGGCGCGTGCCCTGGGCATCGAGGCCGAGCTGCGGCAGTTGCTGCGCGCGTTCGATGCGGTACTGGGCGCGCGCCTGCTGCACGGTCAGCACGGCATTGCGGAAGTCAGGGGCGTGGGTCAGCGCCTGGGTCACGAGGGGGACCAGGTCGTGCTGCGGCGAGAACGCTCGCAGGAACTCCTGTTCCTGCGCGGTGAGCGCGCTGTCGCTGCGCTCCGGGGCAGTGCCAGCGGTTGCGGTGGTCGCGTCCAGCGTAGGGGGCAGGGCAGGTTGCGGGCGCTGGTAGACCGGCGCCAAGGAGCAGCCACCCAGGGCGAGCGCGAGCAGGCCGAGCAGGGCGTGGGCGCGACGCGGGCGGAGCAATCGGGACGGTAGAATCATGGCGGCGGTCGGGTGATCGAACTCGACTGCCAGCATCGGCGGGCATGTTCAAGCCGCCTTCTAGGAATCTTCAAGATTCCATCAAGACGCGAAATACGGGCACCAGGCAATGCACGCGAAGAAGATCCTGCTGGTCGAAGACGATGCCGACAGCGCCAGCATCCTCGAGGCCTACCTGCGCCGCGACGGCTTCGACGTCACCATCGCCGAGGACGGGCAGAAGGCGGTGGCGGTGCACGCGCAGTGGAAGCCGGACCTGGTGCTGCTGGACGTGATGCTGCCGCGGCTCAGCGGCACCGAGGTGCTGTCCACGATCCGCCGCAGCAGCGATACGCCGGTGATCATGGTCACCGCGATGGGCGACGAACCGGAGAAGCTTGGCGCGCTGCGCTACGGCGCCGACGATTACGTGGTCAAGCCGTACAGCCCCAAGGAAGTGGTGGCGCGGGTGTATGCAGTGCTGCGCCGCGCCGGGCCGGCGCGTGCCAGCGAGGAGCCGCTGCGCCACGAGCGGCTCACCGTGGACACCGCGGCGGTGCGCGCCACGGTACGCGCTGCCGACGGCCAGGAAGTGGCGCTGGAGTTGACCCCGACCGAATTCAACATCCTGGCCACGTTGATGAAGACGCCGTTCAAGGCCTTCACCCGCAGTGAACTCCTGGAGATCTGCCTGCCCGACAGCGATGCGCTGGAGCGGGTGGTGGATGCGCACGTGCACAACCTGCGCAAGAAGCTGGAACACGAGCAGGTCACCGGCCTGCTGGTGACGGTGCGCGCGATCGGCTACCGCTTCCGATGAACTGGTCCTGGTTCCGCCGCAAGCGCCACGCGCCGCTGTGGCAGTGGGTGGGCTTGCGCATGAGCGCACTGGCGGTACTGACCATTATCGCCATCGCGCTGGGCATGGTGCTGCGCTTCGCGATCTGGGACGTCTCCACCCTGAGCCGCCTGCCGCCGCAGGCGCGGCAGGAGATGCTGCAGCTGCGCGAGGATCCGCACAGCAATGCGCGGCGCCTGTGGGAACTGTTCGAAACCTATTACGACGTGGCCGACTTCCTGCCCGGCCTGGCCAGCCGCGACTGGTGGCTGCTGGCCGGCATGGTGCTGGCGTCGATCCCGGTGATCGTGGTCTGCGGCCTGCTCGCCTCGCGGCCGCTGTCGCGGCAATTCTCCAACGTGGCCGAGGCGGCGCGGCGCATCAGCGACGGCGATTTCGCCGCGCGCGCCCGGGTGGTGCCCGGTGCGCCCGACGAACTGGCCGGGCTGGCGATCGACTTCAACGGCATGAGCGCGCAGCTGCAGCAGTACGAGCGCGAAGTGCGCGAGTCCAGCGCGATGCTGGCGCACGAACTGCGCACCCCGCTCAACGCGGCGATGGGGCGAGTGCAGGGCATGCTCGACCAAGTGTTCCCGAGCAGCGAGGAGCAACTGCGCATGGTCCAGCGCCAGCTGGAGCAGATCAATCGCCTGGTCGGCGACCTGCACCTGCTGTCGATGGCCCGCGCCAACCAGTTGATGCTGGAACCGCAGCGGTTCGCGCTCGGTGCGCTGATCCGCGAACGCCTGACCTGGGCCGCGCAGCCGCTGCAGGAGGCCGGCATGCACGTGCAGGTCCGCATCCCCGAGCAACTGCACATCAGTGCCGACCGCGACCGCCTGGGCCAGGTGTTGTCGGTGCTGATCGACAACGCACTGCGCTACGCCGCGGCCGGCGGCGAACTGGCGCTGGAGGCGCAGGCCGATGCCGATGGCGTGCTGATCCGCGTCGCCGATCGCGGCCCCGGCGTCGACGAAGAAGCCCTGGCACGCATGGGCGACCGCTTCTGGCGCGCCGACGACTCGCGTGCGCGCCATTCCGGCGGCAGCGGCCTGGGCCTGTCGATCGCCGCGGCCATCTGCCAGGCGCACGGCGGTGCGCTGGAGTTCGCCAACCGCGAGGGCGGCGGACTATGCGCCCAGGTGCGGTTGCCGTCCGGGTTGGCAGGTGATGCGGGCGCGGGTCGCAGCAGTGCGCCTGCGCCACATCCGCGCAAACGGCAAGCGTGAGATCGGTGCGGTAAAGTCCGCTGCACGAACGGAGACGTTCAGTCCTAGGCTTCCACGTGAGTACCGCATTGGACACCAACCGTCAGCGCCAGGCCGTCCCAACGGGCAAGACCGCCGAGGAATGGCAAGAAATCGAGCACGCGGCCATCCAGGAATTACAGCGCCGGGCAGACGAGGCGCACGCGACCGTGGTTGCGTTGCTGGATCGCCACGGCGGCAACTTCAGTGCCAGGCAGATGTCGCAGATACTGTCAGTGTTCCCAATTCCTGTCACTCGGAAAATTGGCTTGGGAAACAAATAATTAGCAGCGCCATCAGACGGTTGACTAGGCATCACGGAAGCAGGTTGAGCTGGCAGAGACATCATCTTGGCGCAAATTCGCTGATAGGGACGCTATCTTGGCACCCAGCGAAGATCACCGCTTGCGTAGTGGTACTACCCATTCCCCACCCGAAAAATCGACAACATTTTCGGAAAAACATAGCAAAAATTCATGCGCTTCAATAACTTGCATTGATGCCGCGTGCGCTGTGTGCTATCACCCCGGAACCTAAGGCGTCGGGAGTCATTAGCGTGGCTTGATTCGGTAACCGCCCAGGCTGAAACGACGAATGGCACGGGTTGCAGCCCGTGCCATTCAGGAAATGATCGGTTGGTGCCCGATTTGTTCAGCCTCCCACTTTACTCTCCCGTCGTCAAGAGGGCTGGGCGGTTGCTGTCTTCGGCCGGAGGGCTGGGCGATGGCTGCAATAAAAAGAGTGGCAGGAATTGTTCCTGATTTGCTAATCAAGGAGGGGTTGCTGGCGGTATGTGGTGGCCGGGCAGTAGTAGTTGTGGGCATCCACTCCGAAGGGCGGATTCATCTGAAGGTTGAGGGTACGTCCGAGTTCCTTTGGGCGGACGTCAGCATGATCGAGCCTTTTCGAACCGAACGTCAGGAAAAAAGCGTTCGAGATATAAGCGCCTCGGATCCGAAAACTGAACAGGAGGCCCTCCGATGGTATGAAGCGCTCATGAGCCTCGCGCGTAGGGGGACTGGCGCAGTCAAATTGACCGACTGCATTGAAGTCGCACGAGAAATGGGTGTTCATCCACGTACGGTGAGGCGGCGGCTGCGAGTTCATCGCGAGAATCCGACGCCGGGTTCGCAGCTGCCATCTATCCCAGGGCCAAGCCCGGGAAGTCGTCGCCTAGCTCCGGTCGTAGAGAGCTTGATCAACAAGGCTATCGAGGAGGTCTACCTAACACGCGAAAAGCGCCCCGTCGTTGCTGTCGTTCGGCGCGCTGCAGAGCTCGCCCGTGAGGCTGGGGTTTGTGCTCCTGGGAGGAAAGCCGTTCTCGCACGTATATCCAGCCAGGATCCTATGTATACCGCGAAAAGGCGCCTAGGATTTCACGATGCTCATGCACTACAGGCCCCTTCAAACGCGAGATTAAAGGTATCAAGATCACTTGAGGCTGTTCAGATCGACCATGCCCTTGTTGACCTGGTAGTCGTTTCTGGAACGACCAGAAAGCCAATCGGTAGACCGTGGCTAACTGTAGCAATCGATGTCTATACCCGCTGCATTCTAGGCTACTACCTTAGTTTCGATACTCCGAATCAGACGTCGGTAGCGCATGCATTGGAGCATGCGTCCTTCCCGAAGCAGGCCTGGTTGAAGCGACTCGGACTTGATGTTGCTTACCCAATGTTTGGCAAGATGGAATGCATTCATTGGGACAACGCAAAGACCTTTCAGGCGAAGGAAGTCAAAGCGCAGTGCGAGCGGTATGGAATTCGAATCCAAGAACGGCCTGTTAGGAGTCCTCATTACGGTGCATATGTTGAACGCGTGATAGGAACCATGATGGGGGCCGTCCATCTTCTTCCGGGAACTACTTTCTCTAATGTAAAGGCGAGGGGGAACTATCAATCTGAGAAACGTGCGGCGATGTCTTTACACGATCTGGACCGCTGGCTCGCCGAAGAAATTGCCGGGAAGTATCATAATAGGCCTCACACGGGTCTTGGAGGAACCACTCCAGCTGCTGCATGGGATGCGGCCTGGCGAGACGCCAGCGGCCGTCCGATCATTCCTGCAATCATTGCTGATGCACGCTCCTTCGTTGCGGGATTCTTGCCTTCTGTTTCTCGGAAAATTCGTCGGACAGGAATCACGATTCACGGCCTAAACTATTGGGACCCGTGCCTCACTCCCCTGATCAACGATCAAAAGTATCATCAAATTCACTTCAGTCAGAGAGACCTTACAAAGGTGTATCTGCGACAGGGAGATCGTTTCATTGATGTGCCATTGCTTGACAGGTCACAGGGCGAATTCTCCTTATGGGAGCTGCGGGAGGCTAGGGCTGAACTGAGAGCGAAAGGGAAGCTGGCGTCCGAAGAGAGTGAGATGTTTGAGGCCATTCGGAGGCAAAGAAGCATTCAGATCGAAGCGGAATCGTCATCTAAATTGGCTAGGCGAAAGGTTGCGAGGACACCGAATTCGAAGCCAAAACCTTCAAGTCCAGCAGTTGACTATACCCAAGAGGTTACCGCATTCAACTGGACTGACGGGGTGGTCGGATGATGGCCCGAAGCGAAAATGAGAGTGGCCCTCTTTCCGAGAGGGCATACATGGGAAGGCAGAGAAGTCTTGAGCATTCGTTCCGCTTCATACCTCATCCAGCAGCCGTCAAGTATCTAAAATTATTAAGCCACCTAAGAACGGTAGAGGCTGGGCGCGATCGTCCGAAATGTGTTCATCTCGCCGCGGGGCCAGGCTGTGGGAAGACGCGTTTGCAGATGCATTATCTGGATCAGGTTGCGCCACCATCGAACGAGCCTGCGGCTAGGCGAAAAGAAGTCATTTACGTGGAAGCGCCATTTGATGGATACCATAGCAAGCTAGCACGTTCAATAGTGGATGCGTGTCTTCCTGGTGCACAGATGGCTGGAAAGCCCTCGGCGATGTGTGAAAAAGCGCTAGATCTACTGTCTTCTTCTGGCGTTAGGCAGCTGCTAATAGATGAAGCAGGGAATTTTCTGAACGCAGGAAGATCAACACAACAGCAAACTTTAGCATTCATCAAAGCGATTTCAAATCGAGGGGTGACGATCTCTATCGCCTCCACTATGAATCTGGTGAATGTTTTATCGGCCGATGAGCAACTTCAGTCAAGATTTACGCGAATTGAAATTCCGATGTGGGAGGAGTCGCAAGAATTCAGATCTTTCCTGGTTAGCGTTGACAAAGAGTTAGGCCTTCCGCAGTCGTCTGGATTGGATGATAAAGCTACCGTTAGATGGCTTATAGCGCACGGTTGCTGCTCAACAGCTAAAATTCTTGAGGTCATTTCCGGAGCCAATAGGATTGCCATCGCCAGGGGGCTTACTCGCATTGACATTGAGTTGCTCGAGATCGCATTGAGTTATGGCCATGTTGGCGAAGGAGGGCGCAATGGAAATCCTTGAAATTCCCGTATTTTCATCCGTCTATCCTGGCGAAAGCGTGCGCTCATGGCTTGACGCTACTCGAATACTTCTAGGCATCAGTGAGGCTGATTGGTGGGCTTGGTGCGTTTGTGACCCTGCTGAGCCTGAGCGGCCCTTGTACAAAAGAGAGTGGACCGATTTACCCTCAGGATTGGGGCGTGCGCTTGATGTGCCAGTCGATTTTAGGGTCGCCCCAGAATGGCGGGACATATGCTGTCCGCTTTGCGTGGAAAAAACGAAATCCGGTGTACTAAGGCATCCGGTACTCGCTGCTTGGCTTGACGTAAGAACTATCTGCTGCGAAGAACACGATCTTCTTCTCTACCATCGAGCGCTTTCGATAAAAGTAGATATTTCTGAAGATCCAGAACTTTTGCGATGGTGTGGATGGCTAAAGGAGTGGCGAACTGATGAAAAACTAGATCTCTTGGACCGCCGCCTTCGGCGAGACTTGGCGTTAGCGGCCGCACGAAATTGGGGATGTATCTCGGGTCCGATCGCTAGTGTTGGCTCTAGCTGGGTTCTCGCGGAGAAAGGTTGGGTTCGAACCGGTCGGGGCCGTCTTTACCCACCTGGTCGCCCTAGTCGGATTGGAATGCTGGCCCCGATAGATCGCTTATCGGCCCTGTACGCCGCGTGGCGGGCCTGGCTTGCCTTGCGGACGGAGACGGGAGTCAAAATTCCAGATTGGCCCATTGAAGCATGGGTTTGGCTAGAAAGACGTTGGCGGTCGCGCAGATGCGAAAATCTTTCCGCGAAAATGACTAATATCGCTATCGCATATTCACGCAAGCACTTTGACGTGCGCGCCGCGCCGTTACAACCCTTCGATTGAAAAATCGAATGAGGCTTATGGAATCCGGATGCAATTGGCGAAGCGTTAGTAGCTTCGATTTCAGGGCAGAGTGGACTAAGTGGCTTGGTCCACTCTGCCCGACACTGCTAATATTCTGCGGGATGGTCGCCGAAACGGCAATGGCGCGAGCTTCCTTGCTCTATTCGTCAGCGGATTGCCGATCTGAATCCCAAGCGGAAGTGTTTAAAATCTGTAGGCTTGGTACCTCGCGCCAGTAGGCCCTGCCGAGGGGGGCGATATGCTTCAAGAATACCTGAGAGAGCAGAGATTGCCGAGCGGTCGGCGAAGGTGGGAAGCAATATTGTGCTGGCCCTACTGCATGTTGATGGAATTGATGTGCCAGCCATTGGCTACGTCTGCGCAGTTCCCCCAGAAGTGTCAGAGCAGTCATCTGGTCATCTCCGTCCGTGCGTAGAAAAGCGGCTGCAGCTCCACGCACGGCATACCAGCCTAGATAGCGACGTCTGCACAGGCTGTGGTCTTGCCAGTGGGGATGTACATGCGTGATGAGCGCGCGTAGCGCGCCCAGTTGATGGCGCGCCAACAAGTCGGCCATGTGGGCCTCGGACTCAGCATCGATGAGTTGCCGCCACAACCACAGGCGAGCCACGTCAGCGGCGGGCTGCGTTGCAATACTATTGATGATGACAAGTAAGTGGGCAGACAAGTCCGATGTGTCGCCAACCGTGTCCGCGTAGTGCCAGCCCCAGGGATCGAGCACGTTTGGCGCAGAAGCAGTGGGCTTTAGGACTCCGGCGCGCGCCAGTTCCTCTAGCAGCAAGCGAGAGAGTGTGGGTGTAGGACTTATCGGCGCCGATTCCTGCGCGGCGCGCACGAATGCATACCAAGCAGTCGCACGTACTAATTGCAGGGCAGGCATGCCCATGCCATGCAGCACGTCGACATATTCGCTACCCGTCTGACTCATCTGACCTCCTGGTGAGGCTTAGCCAAAGGCTAGCAATCATCGCCAGATCAGTCCACATGATTTTCATGTATTCGGTGAGTGCCTCATAGATTTCAGGCCGCGCTTCTCTCCCCGCGGCTATGAGTTCAAAGACCATCTATCGTGCGGACTACCGAGCACTCGTACTCGGCTTGCGGCAGCAGCGTGAGGCTTTAGGCCTGTCGCAGACCGATGTGGCGCGGGCATTGGGTTGGCCGCAACAACGCCTGTCTGCTGTGGAGGCCGGGGCACGGCGACTGGACGTCGTGGAGTTTGTTGATTTGGTCGGAGCGCTGGGCATGACGCCAACCGCCGCGCTGCGATTGCTGACTGTCAAAGTATCCGCGCAATAGTGGCTTTAGTTGAGCTGACCTGAAGTAGCGACATGGCTAAGCCTGGATAAAGCAGCCGGTAATGCGCTGAGCCGAGTCCGTATTGGTCCGACTAGGATCCTATCACTAGATTGGGGATAGATCGAATCGCAGCTCTGGCAACCAAGTCTCAAATCGCTATTACTCTGTATCTTTAATTCAAAAATTTGAGTCACTCTTTGCCTTCAATTTTGCGACTATTTTGGGGGATCGCGCCGCTTATGGAGCATAGCAGGTTTAAGCCTAGAGCACATTAGTATATCTTTGGTGTACTCTTT
Source organism: Xanthomonas sp. PPL134 (assembly GCF_040595915.1). NCBI lineage: Bacteria > Pseudomonadati > Pseudomonadota > Gammaproteobacteria > Lysobacterales > Lysobacteraceae > Xanthomonas > Xanthomonas sp. PPL134. The sequence goes on along the minus strand of NZ_JAMDLL010000002.1, from coordinate 123,164 downwards.
GATCTTGGATAAATTGTCATTGTCTCCAGATGTCGAAAGTACTCGCTAGGATGCCCATTGGCAGGGCGAAGTACATAATGGCTAATGCACTAGAGCGTTGGCTTGATGGCTTCGTTTGGGTTAGGCTGATTAGCATCTGTTCGACTCAAACATCATCAGCTAAGCAGTGATAACGAAAATTTGTTGCAACCAATGTTTAAGGCGGTTAGGCTTTAGCCTGGGAAAGTTTCTATCTTTTTGATCACAAATGAATAAGTTATCTCTTACAGCCATCTCTAGCGCAAAATCTAAGATCCAAGATGAAATCCGGAAGCTTGAAGAGCAGGAAGTTGCTCTCCGCCAAGAACAGGCCGCATCGGCTTTAACAGAAATCATCGGCTTGCTGTCACAGTACAGCAAGCACTTCACCCCGAAACAGAGGGCCGAGTTGGCGGTTGCCATTGGAGCCAGCAGCCCGGGCCGTCCCCGCAAGGCTGCTCCCGCCCAGGCAAAAAAGGAAGTCGCGCCTAAATATTGGCTTCCCCATACCCAGGAGACTTGGTCTGGCCGCGGACGCACTCCCTTGGCGTTCAAGGCGTGGGAAGGCACCGCGGCCTACAAGCAGTGGAAGGCCAGCCACCCGGAAGAGAAGTTCCCCAAGTATCCGGGCTGAGCGGCAAGGGGGATGGATGTGGGGTGTCCGAGGAAGTTGGGAGCCTCTGACTTGTCCTGAGCTCCCCAGCGACGGGCCAAGGAGCGCCGAGTAGGTCGAGGGACGACCGCTTGCCGCTTGGTCGTCAGGCGGGAATCTCGCAAGCGAAGAAATCCAACGTCTGTCTCAGAATTTGAAACAAGGACCGGTAAGATGGCGCCGCCAAGGAGCCACACGTTGCGGCTGCGGGACCCACAACCCAATCAATGCTCAAGGACGAAGCTATGCCGAACCCCCACGTTCGAGCCGCCCGCCGTTTCGGCGGTGCCTGCCTTACCGGCGCGCTAGCGGCCTTCCCCAGTGTGGCGGTTACCCCGAAGCGGCAATATGGGCCGCCGTATGTCGGGGATTCCAGCAATGGTTCGCAATCGATAGTTGCGTGCACTTAGGTTCCAATCTTGATGGGTAGAACGTGGCTAAGAAAACAGAATTTCAGCGGGCCGCGGGCAAGCTTATCTCTGCCATTCAAACGGAATGGGGCGAGGAGCTTGGTGAGAAAAATGCGGATTTCTCGGAAGATGTTATGAATGCTGCGCACGACATCCTGCAATGCAGGAGCTCTGAAAAATTAAGAGACGTGTTGGTTGGGAAGAACGTTAGACAGCATCTGGGGGATGTTTGGGTGCAGCGGCATCCCAGCGTGAAGCCCGCTATTGCGGAATTGGAACGAGTCATTGCCGCTGACTTGGGGGCATAACAGGGCGCGGGGTTTTCTGACACTGCGATGAGCGTCTGGCTGATCGAACTGTCGAGGCATTGATGGCAACATGTTCCCATCGTCCAGGCCACTTCACCCACCATGGCTGGGGGACGGAGGCCAGAACCTCCACCTAAGCGCCGACGATCAAAGGCCCCGCATGCGGGGCCTTTGCTTTTCGCCCGGCTGGATTGGGGGCTTGAGATCGGTCAGGTGGGGAGGGCGGCGTGACGGCGTATGATCCCCGGGTAATTGTTAACAGGGAGCCGATAATGTCTAACACTGTCAAACTTGCTACTGCCCGCGAGCTGGCCGCCGCCGGCAGCGTTCGCGATACTGTCTTGGTAGGTAAGGAGGGGGGCTATGTAGTGCTGTTTAAGATAGGCATGCAGGAACGTACGTTGGCCACTAAGGACGGCGCCCCTCGTTTGTTCTCCGGCCTCGATGCGGCGGTTCGCGTTCTACGAGGACAACTTGGCATTGCCCACTACCATGTAGATGCCAGTGGCTTTGCCATCGGCGAAGCCACACGGCGCCGAAGGCCCGATCGCGCGGCGGCGCTTAAGCGAACGTATGCCGATGCGGCCTACCTGAGTCACCTGCAGGAGCGAGCCGACGCTGGCCGACGTGATCCAGTTCGTTTCACCAATGATCAGGCACGCGAGAAGGTGAGATTGCTGCGGGAAGGACTCGGCAGCTAATGGCGGTCAACTGGACAGGGCGAGCGGCCGATCAGCGACTGGATCTCTTTTAAAAGTTCAACGGACAAAATCCCGTGGCCGCAGTCCGGCAGGACAGCGCCATTGATGCGCTGGCCCGTAGGCTAGACGACTTGGTGACCTACGAAAAGCTAGCGGAAAGGACACAGTGGATTCCCGTGAAGGGCTACTGCGTCGTTATGCTGTACGAGCGCGACCCGCAGACAGGAGACGCCACAGTGCTGGATATGACTGCTATACAGACAAACTTGAAGCCCACCGCAGACTGAGCGTGCTTGCCCGTAGCGATGTGCTGGCCGCCGCCGCAGGCTGCGCCTGGTCGACGACGCCGGCGGCGACGTCGCGCTGATGCTGTCTTGCCCGGGCCAGCGCCAGGCGCTGCCCAACCGCGGCGCCGCAGGGGGCGTGAACGGCCTGGCCGTTGACCACCGTCGCTAGGAATTGGCGTGTGATCGCTTGCTGCGAGCACCCCAGCAGCTGCAGCATCCTGTAGACGGTTTTTCCATACCTCTGGGCGGCGCTTGCGCCCCCTTTAGCCCAGCAGTAGCTTCTACCAAGCCGCATACCTCAAGGATCGACTGATGAAAACCTTCTCCGGAATAGTGATTGGGGTGGCCATGATGGCCGCCGGCTTACCCCCGCTCGCTAAGGCGGCGGAGCCGACATTGAACCCGGCCGACGTCATCGAGGGTATGGGGGAGGGCGTTCCCGCCGGCAAAGAAAACGTCAGCCTGTCGCCGCTGTTCAAGGCCTACGTGTTCGAAAAGGCAGGGCTCACGTTCGTTCAAATCAACTCGCTGAAGGACGAGGTGATCACCGTCATCGTCGTCACGCCTGGTGCCGAATCCCGACTTCCGATTGGCTCCGCCGCGGGCCAGCCGTTGCTCGTACTCAAGGGCGACGCGACCAGTTGAGCGGGGGCTCCCGATTGAGTGGTCTCTCGCTGTAACTGTCCCTTGCGAGCAAAGAGAAAGCCCCAGGTCGTGACCTAGGGCTTTCGAGAAGACGTGGTGTGCCGGCGCGTGCTTAGCTCAGATCGCAGTTACTCGGCAGCTTCCAGGTCGCCGCTGGCAGCATGTTCTTCACCGCAGACGATGCAGTGATGCCAACGCTGCTGACGCCGATGAGGTCTTCCAAGTCAGCGATCGACACGATGTAGTCGTCCAGGCTTCCCAGGCCGGTCTGGTTGGGGATGATCCAACTGATGGCCTTCTCGGCTCCCGTACTCGGGTCCGTGGTGATGATCGTCTTCCAGAAGTATTCAGGCGTGCGGATGCCGTGGCTAGACAGGAAGTAGTCGTTGGATGTGTCGCCGAAGACCAAACCGCCGTAAACCTTCACCGGCTTGATATCGCGGTAGCACTCGGCGACGTTTTCTGCTTGCACCCAGATGCCCTGATTGAAGCCGGACACCTGAGGCACGATGTTGGACATCAAGTTCGCGCGAAGGATGTAGGTCGAGTTGTAGTCCATGTGGTTCGACGTGACCAGGTGACCGCGATCGTAGCCCGAGCGCACGCTCGCGTAGGACTTGGTCGAGGTCTGGCCGCCGCAGCCGCTCGGCAGGGTGGTGTCGAGCTTGAAATCGGACGGACGAGCCGCGGAGCCGGTGTCTGCGTTGAGCGAGTATTCGTAGCGCGTAGCGGTGTGCTCGGCGCAGTCGTAGGTCAAGATGAAGCCGCCTTTGTTGAGCGTAACGACCTGGGCCTGCGCTGCAGCGCTGGCGATGGTGAACAGGAAGACGGTGAGGAAGATCCGGAATCGCATAGTGCACTTCTCCATGTGATTAGGCAGGCCGCACGAACCCAGCAAACACGGACAAGGGCCGTGCCTGTTGAGAGACGCACGAATTGGCAGAGGTAGAGCAGACAGCCAAGACCGGCTCGATGCCGGTGCGGTGGGAGATACGGCAACCGCGCCCCTTTGCCACGGAGTGGCACGCGGTTGCGATATGTATCTAACAGCGGGCTGAGCGGGTCAACTGCGGATTAGCTAAGTTGTGACTCAGCTTCAAGACTTCAGCGCTGTAATTTTTCATCCACTGCAATGCAATGATTGGGCTTGGCGATGTTGAACACTACAAGTGATCGGCTTTAACGTATGACATGGAGGTTCATGCGGGTTATAGAGGGCAGCTCCCGAACAAAAGCGAAGTCCGATGTTGCTAGTGCCAGTCTCGTTGATCCGCTATCCGTCAGCTTGTTAAATGAACTCGGAATGCCTACCCTCGACTCCAGTCAAGTGGGCTGCCATGCGGTCTGCTGTGGATGGTTATATAACCTGAGCTAGGGCGCCAATGATGAAAAACGTTGCAACTTCCATAAATATCGGAAATAAAGAGTTACTTTCTAAGTGCGAGGACTTATATAGAAATCTCGATCAGGTCGCCAAGGTTGCAATTGGAAGCGCATACGTACAGCACCTCATACCGCTTGTCGACTTCAGCGGCTACCTTAGGCTAAGCGACGATTTTCCTGACGGCTATACGACGATGATAAGCGCTGACGACCTCAACACGTATCTCAAAGGCGGAGAATACGGCGAGATGGTTCGAAGGCAATGCTTGGTAAGTATATGCGCCAGCATGGAGTCCTTCGTGAGCACGTTGTTCCCAATCATTGGATTGCAGGAATCTGATGGTGAAAAGTATGGCGAGTTCGCAAAGGAATTCGATATCGGAATGCAAAACGGAAATAAGGTGCTGAGGAAAATATATTACATATACAGACACCTCAAATTAGCGCTAAAGTTTAAAACATCTAACTGGGAAAACGCCCAATGCCCGCAAATGCTGGATGAGATGTTTGCGATCCGTCATGTGATAGTTCATTTTGGTGGAATGGTGGAAAAGCAAGTTCATCATGAACGCATCGGTCGATCATTTAAAGCGGAAAATGGTGAGATAATGCTGTCGTCGAACTCAATTGATGATTTTGTTCATCGCGTGACGATTAATCTGCATAGCCTTATAAAGCATATTGATTCATACATGACTTATTCCTGGAAAAATTTATGATCGCCTGGTAGATTCGTGTAAATCTGCCGTGCAATTATTATATTAAATTTGCGCGTCAGATGGGTTGCGATGCTCTAAGGAGCAGCGCCGCGGCCCGACCATTCAGATAAGCGGATGCAGTGACGCAGGGTTATTAAGCCTTAGGGCCGGCCGTCCGTTCCTGATAGGAAGCTGACATCGAGAGCAGGAAGCTAGAAAGATTTATCGATTCACCGCGGTAGGTAAAGCTAAACAGGCGAATAGGGATTAGGGAGCGTTATCGGGGTTAGCACGGATGCCCGCTTTGGGACTGAGGCGGACCTCGGTCGTTTGCCTGGCAGGCGGGTATCACCTACACACTAGAGCGGCGTTGAGTGGAGCATCGGACGAAGAGTTCCAACAGGATGTGGATGGCGCAGCCACCATCGCCAACACGACAGTCGAGGGGGAGTTGGCGGTGATTCCGCTTGAGGTGCCCGAACAGGCAACTGAGGCTCGGGCGGGTACGTCGGGCTGCGCACGACCGACCTTGTCCGCGATACTTTCTCAAGCTACGATCAGCCTGATCCAATGTGCTGTTCTACCCCCGCATCCATGATGGAAGCCCATGAACGAGCAGACTGCCATCCCCGTTTCGGTTGACACGGATTCCCACCAGGGCGAGTTCTACTTTCTAGAACCCAGCCGCTGGAATGATGGCATCGGGCATGGCCTGCAGTTTGCCAACGAAGCGGCGCTCTGCCGGCCGGGTATGCATACGGTCGATCCACCCAACGGCGACCCAGCCCAGTACCCCGAACGACCTCACTTGGTGCATGTGCCGGCTGAAGGCGGATTGCCGCGTGATTTCGAGGTCTACGCCAGCATCTGGATTGTTTCGCAGGCGTTGAAAGACGTCTTCGATGCGGTGGACGCGCAAGGGTTTGCTTTTGCTGCGTGTGACTTCACGCTCGCAGATGGCACTCCTGGACCGCAGTACTACCTGTGCGATGTGATTCGCGAGCTGGACGCGCTTGACGTCCCAGCTTCCCGGGTGAAGGTCAAGATGGAGTATGACTTCATCACTGATCAAGAAGTGGAGTTCTACAGCATTGCCGGTGGTGCTTCGCTGGTGTTCAAGAAAGAAGTTGTCGGCGGCGCACACATTTTCCGTCAGCCCAATAGTGGGTTTGACCCCATTTGCGACCGAGTGATGTTCGACGCCCTCAACCACGCGACGTTGGACGGTATACGACTGCAGGATGCTTCAGCGCTGTAGGCCAGCCATCCCCTGAAATGGACTTCTAAGCGGGAGTTGACCGATGTCTGATGAACCGCGTTTCCGAGGACACCATATCTTCGAGCAGGTCGCGTACAAGGAAAGCCGGCTGCTTCAGGAGCTGGCCAAGCGCGGTCTTTTCCACCTGCACGATGAAGGCAATATCCTGAATTTGCCGATCAACGACGAACTGGCCGCAAAAATGGGGATTTCACCTCATCATGGCGGTCCGCTGGGCAGCTACTCCAAACAACTTGCCACGTTGCTTAAAGACCTGGAGGCAACTCCCGATGGAAAGGCCACGCTCGGCAAGCTGGGAACACCCGAACAACAGGCTGCGGCCGCCGAGCGCATGGGGGCTCGCATAGCGAACCTCGAGCGTACCCTGCGGGCCGGTCTGGTGAACGGTGACCTGTTCACAAACGCGCCAGAGGGCATGTCCACGGAAGTGGCCAACGCCAAGAACCGCGTGTTCTTCGGTGACGTCGATGGCTACGAGCACGCGCACACCGAGCAGATCAACGAATTCAAGGCCATGAGGCCAGACGAGCTGCGCTGGCGCGCTGTGACCCAGTCCGAAGCTAACGTCAATCTGGCGCTGGAAGAATTAAAAAGGACCAACGCGCCCGCGCTTAGTCCACGCTGGGGTGGGCATGAATCGTTGGGCACCGCGATTGAAGAAGCCAATCAGGCCGGCCGCCTGCGGCTTGCAGAGCACACTGCGGCTAACGTTCGCAACGCCTTCAATCTTGAAAAGCCGCTCACCACCACGCGACCTGCACCCGCGCTCGGCCCTGGTGCCAGAGCTTCGGAAGTGGCCAGTCATGTGGGAAAACCCAGCTCCAGCGCATCGGATCTGGCTGGCAATGCAGGCAGGGTCGGTGCAACCGAAGGCGCGGCCAGCGAGGCGGCGGCCGTGGCGGCGCGCGGACGTATCAGCGGTGCCGGCATGCTCACCGCTGCCGGCGTCGCCGCGTTGGCAGTGGACTTTGCGGTGACCGGCCACCGCGTAGTTGAGTTGCGCTCGCAGGGCAATCAGGCTGGCGCGGACTCGGCTACCACCCACTTTGTCGGACGTACCGCCGGCGGCATTGCCGGTGGCGTCGGCGCGGGCTTTGTGTACGGGCTGATTGCCGGCTCGGAGACCGGTCCAGGTGCTGTGGTGACCGGCGTGGTGGGCGGCGTGGTCGGTGGGTTCGCAGGGGAGTACTGGGCGCAACAGGAAGACAAGAAGACCGTCTATACCCAGGTGGACCGCAGCGGCAACGAATGGACCCGAGACCCGGAAAAGCCTGACAGCCCCTGGACCCGCACGGTAGTTGCGCCCACGCCCGAAGGTGGCTTCCGCGAATTGCGGATGGTCGCCGGCGGACGGCTGGTGGACGAGCTGAATTACAAATCGGCCAATGATGCCTATTCGCTGGGCCTGGCCAACCTGCCCGAGCCAAAAGATCCGTTCCGCATCGACGCCAGCGGGGGACGCACCCCGCCGCCGCAGCCGTTTGAAACTAGCCGCCATTACGTGCGCAACCCGCAGAACGGCGAATGGAGTCTTTCCATCCATGAGGTGATTGATGGACGCGTTCCGGTCGACCGCTCGGTGGCGGTAAGCCCGGAAAAGTCGGTGCAGTTGGAAGCGGAATCATTGCGCATCATTGCCCAGAACGCGGCCAACACGCCCGGTGCACTCGCCGCCCGCTACCAGGTAGCGTATGAGCAGTACGGCTGGCGCGACTTCGCCTACATTGAACCCGTACCCGAGGTGATCACCAACGCTCAGACCCAGCAACTGCCACTGATGGCCTCGGACGGCCACGAATACACGTTGGGCGGCGATGGTAAATGGACAACCCCGGGCACGCTCTTCGGCACGAACACCGCCGAAGGAAACGTGCTGGAAGAGTTGAACCGCACTCGCCAGAGCCAGGAGGCGGGCGTGCAAGAACTATTCACCATGGCCCAGATTGCCCGCGACAATCCCACCCCCACCGAGTTGAGCCTGCGCGACCAAGTGATTTCAGGCTACCGCGCTGCCGGCATTGCCCGAACGCCCGAAGAGATTGACGCCGCCGTGTACGCAGTGACCCAGGACCATGCACGCGACATGACCGAGCGCATGCCGTATTTCCTGCAGGTGCAGAAGGATGGCTCGTTGGTCACCTTGGCAGGCAAGGATGATGAGCGGATGGAGATCAAATCCGTAACTACGCCGGAAGAGATTGCACAGGCACAGGCACGCCGCGCGACTGCTCAGGAGGCGCAACCGCCGGCCAACGTGACGCCCACTGTCCCCGACACGCCCGCACCCGCATCGAGCGGACCTGCGTCGCATGACACTGCACCTGCCACACAGGACAAGGTCGAAGTTGATCGCCGCCACGGCATGGCACCACGCCCGGAAGACGCCGGGTTGGTGGAGCAGTTGCGCTCATCTGTGGCCAGCCTGGATGAAAAGCACAACAAGCCGTGGGACGACAGCAGTGATCGCCTGCTGGCGAGTGCTTACCGGATGGCGGCCGAAGCCGGGTTCAAGCCCGGCGACAAAGTGGACATCGCGTTGAGTGAAGCGACCGAAACACGCATCGCCGGCAGTACCCTGTTCGTGATGCGTTCCGGGCCAGGTGCGTCGCCGGACTCGGCGGCAAACCGGGCGCATATGCCGACTCAGGAGGCATTGGCGGCTGCGCCCGAGCAGCAGTATGCGGCCGCCAACCAGAGCCGGGCGGCGCAGCAACAGGATCGTGCGCAGGAACTAGCGCAAGTGCAGAACCAGGATCAGCAGCAGCGGGATGAGCATACGCGGCAAGGGCCGAGAATGGCTTGATCCCTGTGCTCGATCAACCGTACTCCCGGGCTCTGCCCGGCTGCCGCGGGCGAACCCCGACTCGCTTTTCTCCTGTAACCAGGAGGTGGCAAAAAAGATTTTCGCTTCTGGCCGATAGCGAATGTTGGTCCGGAGTGCAGGGCAGGTCATCCAAACCGATGCCGCTTCACGGCGTACTTCAGCTCAAACGGTAAGTGCCTCGTCATAGTCCCAGGGCGTGGCGCGATCATGCTGGAAACAGCTATCATGCCAACCCATTATTTTATACGAAAGTAAAAAATTACAGCCACTTTAATAATCATCAGTCACAATTATTACAGCTATGCGCATAAAAAAAATTCGGCTCAAAAATGGCTATAAACGCTTCCATGATCTTACCATTGATCTGGGTGAGAAGCCTGCCCGTATCGTTGCTTTAGTAGGACCCAATGGATGCGGTAAGAGTAGCGTGCTGGACGGCCTTCTATATCACGCAAGTGCGTACAAACATATTGGTGCGGGAATTAGAAGGGATCACACGTATCACTCAATGACGGGTGCGAACTCTGTGTCGCATGAAAATATTGAGATCGAGTTCACTAGTGGTTCTTTCAATACAGTTCGCCAGTCAAAGGCGGCTACCAATAATGACAATACTATTTTCTCGTTTCGCAGTCCATATCGTTATAATAGCCATCTAAAAATCGCGGAAACCAAGGCAGTCCCTGAAATTCGTTTGAATTCTTACGGCGCAGTTGATGCCTCAAGCATTGATGCTAAGATGGAGGAGAATTATCGACGGCTATATGGATTCTACAATCGCTATCGCGACGACAACGACCTTAAGCCCAGTGAAGCTAAGGCATTGATCGTCGGCCATCTCAATGCATCAATCCAGAAGTGCCTTGATCTGGAGATTTCCAGCTTGGGAAACGTAGAGGGTAACCAAGGCACCCTCTATTTTAAGAAACCAGACCATCCGGGGGATTTCGAGTTCAACGTTCTATCGTCTGGAGAAAAGGAGGTGGTTGACATTTTGCTCGACTTGTACCTGCGTAAGAACGAGTATGCCGACACGATTTTTCTAATTGATGAGCCAGAACTTCACATTAATACATCTATACAGGGGGATTTGCTTGTTGAAATTGACCGGCTTATTGGTGCCAACTGCCAGATATGGTTAACAACGCACAGCATTGGATTCCTCCGTACATTGCAGACCAAGATGCAGGAGAAGTGCCAGATTATTCATTTTCGGCCAGAGCTCAATCTTGCAGCAGAAGCGCGAACGTTAACGCCGATCAAGACCAGCCAGAGTACATGGCGTGACATATTTGCTATTGCTCTGGATGACTTGGCTCATCTCATTAGCCCCTCGACAATTATCTATTGCGAGGGTAGGGCAGAGCCAGGACCTGGCGGACGAGAAAGGGGAATGGACGCGCAAGTCTTCAACAATATCTTCGCCGAGTCGCATCCGAACGCCTTTTTCACGTCTAGCGGTGGGAACACAGAGCCTGATCAGCGCAGTGCAATCGCCCTGGCAGTCCTCGGCAAAGTATTTCCTACTGTAGATATTTGGGTTCTTAAAGATCGAGATATGGCGTCAGGCAAGTACACGAACGAAAATGACCGTCAAGTCTATCTAAAGACAAATCCCATAAATCACCGGATACTGAAACGGTGGGAAATTGAGAACTATCTCTATGACAAAGATGTACTGAAAGCATATTGTGATGCGAATGTGCTTTCTTTTGACGAAAAATCCTACGACGCATTTGTCACCAACATTAATGATCAGAATCTTAAAGATGCAACGCAGCACATCAAGAACTTCTGCGGGATCAAAGGAAGCATCAGTGCCGAGGTATTTAAGGTGGCTTTGTCAGAATATTTGACTTCTGACATGCCTGTTTTTCAAGAACTTGAGGCATGCATTTTTAGTCGATTATAGCGTGACGACATTTATGCAAGTGCTGAAGCGAAAAGTGAGTGGGCGGCTTGACAGAAGGACATGTCACGAAACAGAAGTTGCGGTAACCGCTGAGAGTCAGCTTTTTGCTGTGAGGCAGGCTGAACGGGGGCAGGGCCGGGGGGCGGGGCAGGGATGTTTATCGTAGCTAGGGAAGGCGGGCTTTCGACCCGAAGCCGACTTATCGATGTAGGCGGACCGATTACTCAATCCAACACACTGGACGTGACTGGCGTCGCACTTGCAAGAGTCGAAGCTGTGTACCCCAAAACCTCGTCCCGGCTCCTCCGTGCTCAGGGTGAAAGATTCTGTATCGGCGCTTTCAGCCAGCGGAGGCGCCAGGAAGACAATTCAGGATTCGGTTTTAGCGTTGCTACGTCATCGCGGATCTCCATTAATTCGGAATAACGCGCTGGAGGAACGGCTACCAATACCTGGAATGGCATTTGGCCCAGAACCGCGAGCAGCCTCTTGAACTTGCTCGAATCAAAATTCACGATCAAATCTTCCACGATTAACAGTGTCAAGCGTTCCCGGCTGATCTGCTCTGCTTTCGCGATCAGCAAGGCCAGGATGAGTCCGCGCTGTTCGCTGGTTGACAGGCCCTTCAAGGTCACTTCGCCGGTCGGAATTTCGCAAACGGCTTCAACGTAGCTCTCTCCACTCGGCGTGCAGCGCGGATGCGAAACGCCGTGGTCGTCCTCTTCTACGCCATCGCGAAACTGAAGTCGCCCGGGTGCGACTTCCAAATCGATCGCCTTGGCGATGGCCTTCAGGGCACTTCGATCAACGCCCAAAAGCCGCAATAAGAAGGCGACGTCATCTTCATGCGGCATGGCTTGGAGATCGTTGAGCGTCGCGTATATCACTTGAATATCGCCAGGAGGAAGCAGGCACGGTTTGCCCTCCAGGGCTCGATGGATGTCATCACCGAGCACCTGAACGTCGACAGATCTGTCTAAGGCATCGACTGTGGTATAGGTCAGCCGGGCCTCGACGATGGGAACGAGAGAAATGGCCGGCGTCGCGGGAATGAAGCGTTGGGCGTACGCACTTTGTGTCACCGCCCCCGCGAGATCCAATAGTGAGGATTGTCCGCACTCGGGGACGCCGGCGACGAGGGTGTACCGCGACAGCTCGAGCTTTGGAAGGCTTGTCGCATTAGGGAAGCGGCGCACTTCGATCGCATCGATCCAACCCAACGGCGACGGCGTGTCTGTGATTAGTTTGGCGGCGCGGGCTTCGGCTAGCGCCTTCCAAGTAAACAACTGGTCAGGCGAGTATCCTTCTCCACTGTTCTTATCGATTGCGGTGCCGTGGATTTGGCAGCACCACAGCCCATTCTCGGCGCTGGCAATGAAAGCCTTGTCCTTTCCACCCTGACCCCGCGGCCCGCCAAGTGCGGCGCTGTAGATGTGACACGCCATTCCCAAGTTGATGGATCCTGTCCCTTTGGCGGCGGGACCTCGAATCGCGTTCTTACACCGAGGCACCGAGCACTTGCCGTCGACGCGCTCGCGGATGATTTTCGCGACACTGGTCTTGAAGTTGATGCGCTTGGTCGGTGATGCCGTGGACTTTCGCATAGTCAAAAAATGGCCTCCTGCCGATCGAGTTCGGTTGGATATTGTGGCAGATCCACGCGTTTGTGGCTGGTGCTGGTGCCGCTCTCTCGGAACTCCTGGATCAGCTCTTGGTCAACCGTCATGTCCGCTTCTGGCCGTGATCGGACATTGGTAGAGTAGGAGATTAGGGATGTTTATCAAGGGGGTAGGGTCAGTTTTTGGCTTGCTGAACTGCCTCAGGAGCGTGATGAGTCGGGAAAGGTCCGCCGTCGCTTCAGCGGCAAGTCTGCCTTGCTGACATTTCAGGATGGCTTGCACTAAGGCGTTGGCGAGTCTCGCTCTGACTCCAGTGCGTTCGTGGCTAGGCTACACCATGTTGCAGGGGGAGAGACTCGTGGCCCCGTTAGCGGTATGATCGAATCAACATTTCGTCTGGTGATAATCACAAGGAAGCGAATAATGTCTCAGGGTGCTCCTAAGCTTTTCATATCCTACAGCTGGTCCTCAATGGACCATCAGGCATGGGTGCTCGATTTGGCAGAGAGACTTCGCGGCAATGGTGTTGATGTGATCCTAGACAAATGGGATCTGATGGAGGGACAGGACTCGATTGCCTTCATGGAGCAGATGGTAACCGACCCAGAAGTTACCCATGTCGCAATGATCTCAGACGAGACATACGCCAAGAAGGCCGATGGGCGAGAAGGTGGAGTAGGCACTGAGACCACCATCATTTCGCAAAGGGTCTATCAATCGCAGAGCCAAAGCAAGTTCGTATTAGTGGTGCCTACTCGCGATGAAAGCGGAAGTCCGTACATACCTGCGTACTACGCTGGAAGAATTTATATCGACCTTAGCGATGAGGCGACAAGCGGTGGTGAGTTCGAGCGGCTTCTGCGCTGGGTTTTCGGCAAGCCGTTGAACCCAAAGCCCCCTCTGGGTGACCGGCCGGCATTTCTCACTGAAGATGCAGAATCTTCGCTGGGTACGGAAGTACAGAGACATCGTGCGGAAGAAGCGATTCGAAATGGAAAAGTTTTTTCTATCGCGGCTACGGAGGAGTACTTTGAAAAGTACGCTGCCGCTGTGGAGAAGTTCGAGGTGGCGGAAGATGTAGATCTGGATATGCCCGGTCTCCTTGGTGCCATCGAGAAAACGGTGCCAGCTCGAAATGAGTTAATCAGAATGTTCCACCTCATCGCGCAGTATAATGCTGGCGACGAGATGATCGCTTGCGTGAGGCGCTTCTTCGAGTCTTGCATGGAGCCCGCTGTGCGCCAAAGTGTATCTCAGGGACGCTTGGACGACAGGCGTGATCCAGTTCGTTTTCTAGTAGGCGAGCTCTTTCTATACTTCGTCGCCGCATTGCTGGATCGCGGCAGGATCGAAGCCGTGTGGGAGTTCATTAGCCCAGTTTTCTTTGCTCACGCATCGGGCTTGGATCGTCAGCCGCTTGAAGGCTATTGGCAGCTATATGGACATATGGAGTCGGAACGTCGGCTTTCTCAGCATCTCCATAAGGCGTCAGCTCGAGCGTATCTTCTCAACTCGCGCAGTAAGGACTCCGGGGTGAAGTTCGACTCACTTGCTCAAGCAGATGTAATCATCTGGCTCAGAACCGTTGGCATCCTTGATCGCTCCGCCTGGTGGCTTGCCGTCACCCCAGTGTACGCGTCCAAGTATGCACCTCTTGAAATATTCGCTCGTAGTGCATCTTCCACATACTTTTCTCGGATCTTGCCGTTGATTGGCGCGGAGTCAAAGGATGCGTTCTTGGCTAGCACGGGACCATGGAGGAAGGCCATGTCTGAATGGCGGCTTGGCATGGATTACGTCGACTTCAGCTCTATCCTTAACTTCTCCAACCTTTCTACTCGACCATAGCGTTTGCTGATCAGCACGGAGCAATGGCTGTTCTGGATGCCTGGGGCTTCGTGGACAGTTGCGGTAGGATTAGGGGGGGCGCTTCTGGCCGACAGCGTACATCGGCTGGGTTAGGGGATTAGGGAGATTTATCGGGAGAGGATAGCCGCTGCGGCCGGATGAACCGATGCCGCAGGTGGACCAAAAGCGTACTACATCTTGGAAGGTGGCGAGGCGGCATTTTGCGAGCGGGCAAGGCCCCTGTGAGTGAAGCTGGAGCGATGACCTTGTGTGTGGTACCAATGAATGCGCTAGCCGCAAGGGGAGATTGGAATGAGGTTTGTCGTCAAGTTCAGGTCAGGCAACTCGCCCACGACCAATCGTTTCCCCCATGCTGTGCTCGTGCAAGACAATTGGGATGACTATGGCTATAAGACTACCTTCCACGTCACCCTGCACGTGTCGGCTGATGAGAGCTATGATCTCGGCAGCATCAAGATCATCGAGGCCGGGAGAACGAGTGGCTACACCGAAATGCCCAAGCGGCCTTTTCAGAAATTACCCGCCGGCCACGCCTCGCTAGGTGCCGACCTCGATTATTATGAGACAGTCTATAAACTCGGGCGCGACGTCTTCGAGCCGTACTTCAGAGGTCTTCGAGATGTCGCGTTCGACGACGAGATCAAGGCCAGCGTCGAAGATTGCGAGGCCTATCGGGTTTCGTTGTTGCGTTTTGGCGGCGCCGAGCGGACGATCGGTGACGCCGCACGATTGCTGCGTGCGCCTACCTTCCCGACGAAACGGCGAAGCGCGGGGTTCAGAGTCAAGTTCAAGACGCGCGTGGCGCAACGGTCGAACGCCTTCACAATCGACTTTGATTTTCGGCGCCGCAGTCGGCTTCCGAACCGTATCAACGCCCTGATCGGGTACAACGGCACTGGCAAGACTCGGCTACTTTCGAACCTCGCGATTGTGGCGAGCGGCTACGGTTATGGCAGCAAGGAGGACGTGCTGGACAAAGCGGCTGGTCGGTTTGTCGGCACCGCGCCACCGTTCAAGACCGTGGTCGTGTTGTCCTACAGTGCGTTCGACACCTTCGTCATTCCGGGGCGCACCGAGGAGGAGAAGGAGAGGCTTCAAGAGCGCGGAGAAATCTTCGGATACGTCTATTGCGGCCTTCGAGAGCGATCGGACGATGAAGCACCGAATGGTGAGCAGGCCTATCGGCTGCGCACGCCGGCTGAGATCGAAGCAGAGTTTTTGTCGGCGCTGGAGCGCGTCCGCCAAGCCGACCGCCTGGAGAACCTGCTAGAAATCTTGAAGCCGCTCCTGCGCGACCCGTCGTTCCAGCGCATCGGATTGACACAACTCTACGCAAATCATGATGACGACGAGTTGGGCGAGCTTTTCCGCGGACTGAGCAGCGGTCACAAGGTCGTCCTCAAGATTGTCACCGAACTCACTGCACACATCTCGGGGTCGGAGCCGACCCTAGTTCTCATCGATGAACCCGAAACGCACCTCCATCCACCGCTGCTCGCTGCATTTCTCAAGAGCGTGCGAGCATGCCTGGATACGTTCGACGGCTATGCGATCATCGCCACCCACTCGCCGGTGGTCTTGCAGGAGACTCCCGCGAGATACGTCCAAGTGCTGCGCCGCGCGGCTGACCAGAGCCGCGTCGTGGCGCCAAGTGTCGAGACCTTCGCGGAAAATA
Source organism: Xanthomonas sp. PPL134 (assembly GCF_040595915.1). Classification (NCBI taxonomy): domain Bacteria; kingdom Pseudomonadati; phylum Pseudomonadota; class Gammaproteobacteria; order Lysobacterales; family Lysobacteraceae; genus Xanthomonas; species Xanthomonas sp. PPL134. The sequence goes on along the minus strand of NZ_JAMDLL010000002.1, from coordinate 106,884 downwards.
TCGGCGTTATCACGCAGGAGGTCTTCAATCTTGGCGACGGCTCAACGGATTGGCACGAGACACTGAGCACGCTGGCGCGTCGGGACTCGCTTGAGGAAATAGAAGAGGCGTTCGGTCGGAAGCTCGGCTTCGCGGCGCGCTCCTACGTTCTGAGTATTCGCGATGAGAATGAGGAATAGCGAATGCGCTCGATCCCCCTGCTCGCCGTCGATGCGACGGATGTGTTCGATGAGATCGCCGCAGCCAAGCACCAACCGCGACGGGGGCAGATGCAGACGGCGCGCGCGAAGGTGCTTGTCGCCTATCAGGGCTACGAGGATGCGGTACCTGAGGTTGGCGGGCTGTACATGGCTGCTTTAACCGAGCTGCAGAAGGAGGCAATGCGGCACGCATTCACCGTGGAGACCGAGCCGATGACGGAACTCCGCGGCGATCTCCTGAAGCGGATTAGCGTCGCGCGATGCCCGTTCTGCGGGATCAGCGAGTCCTCGACGCTCGACCACTATCTGCCGAAGGAGAAATACCCCGAGTTCTCGGTGTTCCCGAAGAATCTTGTGCCGAGCTGTGCGGTCTGCAACACGCGCAAACGTGACCGCATCCTGGTCGAGGGGACGAATGTGAGGATGTTTCTGCACCCTTGTTACGACGTGATCCCGAATGCAGAGTTTCTGACGGTGCGCGCGCGCATGGAAGCGGACGCCCTGATCCTCTCCTACGGGCTGAAGCGACCGGCCGGGATGACACTCCGAACCTTTAGGCATCTGCGATCGCACTTCAGCGTGCTCGACCTCGCCGATCGTTACAGGCGGATGGGCCTCGAGCATTTGGGCGGGCAGTACCCAGCGCTTCGTCGAGCTTATGGTTCCGGTGAAAATGCGGAGCGCGTCGCAGAGAAACTGATCGAGGGGGCAGTCGACTTGGAGGAGGTATCAGGCCCGAACTACTGGCTCGCCAAGCTCTATCGCGCATTGGCGAGCAACGATGATTTTTGTGATGGCGGCTTCGAGGTAGTTCGGGTCCAGGCTGGGCTGTAATGATTGGTCAAACCGCGTCCCCGCAATTTGTGTAGATCTAGTACGGGCACGCCGGAGCGAGATGTTAAATTCTGGCTGGAAGCGGAAGTTGCGCAAGGAGAATGGGGTAGCTGCAGAACGGTTCGATGGCTTATTGGCGGTGGGGAGGGGCAGCCCTCGACCCGAAGCGGCCATTGTAATGCGCTAGCGAAGATATTTTTTGCAGCTGACGCTAGCTACTGCAAGATCACCATTCCGGTACAGTCCTGATGAAGGAGGCGGCCGACCTCTTGCTCCATTGCGGCAGAACGTATTTATGTAAGTGGCCGCACTAACGAGCCACACGGGGAGGCTCCATGAAGATCGTTCAGGTCAATATCTCGAACTTCCGAGGGATTGCGGAGGGCACAGTTCACTTCGATGGACACAGCGTGCTCGTTGGCGACAACAACGCGGGCAAATCTACGCTACTTGAGGCGATTGACCTGGTGTTGGGCCCAGAGCGGCTTTCCCGTCGGCCCGTTGTGGACGAGCACGACTTCTATGCGGGCCAGTACCTCAGTGTCGAAGAACTGCCGATCCCGCTGTCAGTCGAAGTCATCGTCGCCGACCTCAACGATGAGCAACTCCGGCACTTCCGCGAACATCTTGAATGGTGGGAGAAGAATGCGAAGACGCTGTTGGCCGGCCCGCCGGTAGAGGGCACCGACGCCGTCGGCGTCGAGCCCGCACTTCGCGTCTTCTTCCGTGGCGCCTACGACGCGGAGGAAGACGACTTCCTGGGCAACACTTTCTTCGCTCTACCCGCCCCAATTGGCTCTGGTGAATACCAGACGTTTCGCGCCTCCGACAAGCGCAAGTGCGGCTTCCTCTACCTACGAACTGTGCGCACCGGCTCGCGCGCGCTCAGCCTGGAGCGTGGCTCATTACTCGATGTGATCCTGCGCCTTCAGGAATCGCGCCTAAAAATGTGGGAGGAGCTGTTGCGTTCGCTACGCATCCTGCCTGTCGCCGAGAAGCCCGAGCTCGGCGTCACCGCGCTGCTGGCAGCAGTGCAGGCCTCGATCAAGAAGTTTGTCCCGTCTGACTGGGCAGAGGATCCGCACATGCGCGTCTCGGACCTCACGCGCGAAACCCTGCGCCGCACGCTGACGGTCTTCATGGGCACAGGCGCGAAGCGGCCAGATGGCAGCACCTACGCGGCTCCGTATCACCACCAGGGCACGGGCACCATAAATACGCTGGTGCTCGCGCTGCTGTCCATCATCGCCGAGCTCAAGCAGAACGTCATCTTCGCTATGGAAGAGCCCGAGACAGCACTGCCTCCGCACACTCAGAAGCGCATCGTCAACAGCGTGCGCGAGAAGTCGGCGCAGGCCCTCTTCACATCGCACTCCCCGTACGTACTCGAGGAGTTCGAGCCAGAACAGATCAAGGTGCTCAAGCGCGCGAGCGGCGTGCTGACGTCCGTTTCCGCGAGCCTGCCGCCAACGATCAAGCCGAAGGCCTACAAGGCGGAGTTCCGGGCGCGCTTCTGCGAGGCACTGCTCGCCAAGTACGTTCTCATTGTCGAGGGACGCACTGAGTTCGACGCGCTGCGGGCGGCCGCGCGCACGCTCAGCCAGACCGACCCACAATATTTCAAGTCGCTTGAGGCGCTTGGTGTGGCGGTCATCGATGCCAAGACGGACTCCCAGGTCGCGCCGCTTGGCAACTTTTTTAGGGCTCTTGGCAAGACCGTCTTCGCGGTTTTCGACAAGCAGGACGATGTACAGCTTGCCCTCATACGCGCTGCCGTCGACTACCCGTACGAATCGCTCATGAAGGGATTCGAGTCGCTGGTGCTGCAGGGGACCAACGAGAACGCGATCAGGCGCTATGCGCTGAGGGTGGTGGCAGACGGTGACTGGCCACAGCACCTGATTCACGTGAGGCCGAGTGCAGAGTCCGATATGGCCACGCTGACGAATGCGCTGTCGGAATACTTCTCCTGGGGCAAAGGTAGCGGCCAGGCGGCTGATCTGCTGGCGTGTTGCACGGGTTGGCAAGAGATGCCTGAATACATCGCTCAATGCTTGTACGGCATATTCCGTGTCATTGAGCCTCCGCCCCCAGAACCACCTACACTTTCCGTCGAACCCACTGCGGCCTGAAGACTATGGTTTTTAGCCCGCAGAAGCTTGCGTTCCTGGCCCACACAGGACACGCATTGGCCCTCGCTGGCCCGGGCGCCGGTAAGACCCACGTGGCGCTCATCAAAGCCCAGTGGCAGGTTGCCAGCGGAACGTTGAAGCCGGGCCAGAAGGTGCTGTTCCTGAGCTTTGCGAGGCCGACAGTCGCGCGCATCCTCGAAAAGGCTGCGGAGCTCATCTCGCCGGAGGAGCTCAATCATCTCGAAATTAACACGTACCACGGGTTCGCCTGGGGCGTCCTGCGTAGCCACGGCTACCTATTGAACACCGCGAGGGCCATCACCCTCCTGCCGCCACCGGAGGCTGCGGCCCACTTTGCTGATGTGGACGCCAGCGCCCGCGAGCAGGAGATGCTTCGGCTGTTCGAAGAGGAGGGGCGGCTGCACTTTGACTTATTCGCGCGGCTGGTCGCACAGATTTTCCAACGCAGTGACCGGTTGGCGAACATCTACTGCAACGCATATCCCACGGTGATCCTCGACGAGTTCCAGGACACCAATGCTGATGAGTGGGCGTTGATCCGCCAGTTGGGTCGACATAGTCGACTGATCGCGCTCGGCGACCCCGACCAACGCATCTACGAATTCCGGGGTGCCGATCCCCGTCGCTTGGGGGAATTCGTCGAGGTATTCCAGCCAGGGAGCTTCGATTTCTCGGGCGAGAACCACCGAAGCGGCGGGACAGATATCAGCATCTTCGGTAACGATTTGTTGACTGGTCGGAACCGCGGCAAGGAGTACACGCACGTGAAGATCGTGCGCTACGGCTTCCGCAGGAACCAGAGCCCGCACTTCCGGGCGAAGGTGGAGGTGCTGGCCGCACTCCGGCGCCTGCAGGGCCAGCTGAACACCTCTGTGTCCGTCCTAGTGCCATCAAAGGCATTCATGCTGCAGTTCTCGCAGTACCTGTCTTCGGACCTGGATGGCCTGCCCGCACTTCGGCACGATGTGGCTATGGACGCGGAATCGCCGTCGTTGGCTGCAAATGTCATCGCCGTTCTGCTAGGAGGAGGCTCCACGGCAGCGCTAACGTCACGCCTGATAGCCACGCTGCACACTCACATCCGTGGCCGTGGTGGCAACAAGGCTCCTGCGCAGACGGAGATGGACCTCGCTGGTGCTATCGGCACTTACATGTCGACAGGAAAGATCCGCGGCAAGAACAGGGAGCTCATCATCAAGGAGTGCCAGAGGATCGCGGCCGAACGCGTGGCTCTCAGGCTCTCAGGAAGCCCCGAGGAAGACTGGGCTACCATGCGAGACTTGATCGCCATGTCTGCTGCGCCCCAAGTGGCTCGGGTAGCCGAGGACGCGCGTTTTCTTCGCCTGCTGCACAGGGGCTCCGCGCTGCGCACGGCGCTCAGTGAGATGTGGCGGACGCGGGGCGACTATGTAGGTGCAGAGTCAGCACTTCGCGATGCACTGCTCCAAGAGCATTTCGTCGCCGCGCAGAAGGAGTGGCGCGGGCTGCACGTGATGACGATTCACAAGGCCAAGGGAAAGGAATTCGATGAGGTCGTCATCTACGAGGGCACGTTCTCCGGACGCATCGTGTCTGCTAACGCAGACCCTAGGCGCATCGCGCAGTCGCGGCTGGCGCTGCGAGTAGCGGTTACGCGGGCCATCCGACGCACGACGATCGTGACCCCCCAGCACAATGGCTGCCTTTTCCTCTAGTCGCAAAGCTGCATATCCGAGGCGACGATCCAAACACATGAGCATCCCGAACGAAGTCGCTTAGTCGGAAGACCTGTTCGCAAATTTGATGACGAGTGACTGCGTCGCTCAATGACCATGCAGTGATAGTAGTCATTGGAGGTTCGGGGCGAGATCGAACACTTCTACGTGGCGAATTCCATTACCTGGGATTGATCAGTCTTCCAGAAGGCGTGCGGCAGGATTCTCCGTGGCACCACCCGTCTGGAAATACCCCACGACACTTGACACTGAGCGATGCTCGGTTAGCTGCATGATCGCCGGGAGTGACACGCCTTGGCGGCTAGCCTCGGTCACGAACCCCGAGCGCAGGCTGTGCCCGCCAAAATCTCCCTCCAGTCCAGCCAGTCGCGCCCGCCGCTGTACGATCTCGGCTACCGCGGCCGGAGACAGGGCAGGGCCGACGCGCTGCTTCCACAGCCGTCGGAAGATCGCCCCTTCGGTGACCCCGGCTGCGTCCAGCCAATCCTGCAGCGCGAGGGCGGCCCGATCGAGCACCGGTTTGTCCGGGGTCGAGCTCGCGGTGACGCCGGCCTGCTGGGTCTTGCTGTGCTCCAGGCGGTAGATGTAGCCCGCCTCGGCGATCCGGCGCAGGTCGCGAAGGTCGGCGGCGGCGATCTCACTGCGCCGGCGCCCACCGCTGGCAAACCCAAAGCAGAGCAGCGCGCGATCGCGGATCCCTTCCAGGCTGTCGTCACAGGTGGCCAGCATCGCCTCTAGCTCGGGTAGGGTGATCGCGGTCTTCTTGCGCGGTCGCTCACCGCGCTTGACCGCGGCCCGGGCGGCCCGGCTCAGCACCGTGCGGATCGCCGGCTGCTCGCAGGGGTTGGCCACCTGTTTGAGCCGATGCGCGGTCGACAGCACGGCGACCCGATGCCGCATGGTGGCCAAGGTCCAGGGCCCTAGCTTGGCCTTCAGGCCGGCGGCCACCAAGGTCTGATCCACCATCGGCGGCAGCTCCCACGCCAGCTCGCCCTCAGCCGAGCGGCGCTGCACGTGGTCGACCACAAACTGCAGCACGGTGGCTTCGGGCACAGGCAAGGTAAGCTCGATGCCGTAGCGCGCCGCATGCCAGCCGGCCCAGTAGCGCAGGGCACTGGCGTAGCTGCGGGTGGTGTTCTTGGCCGCTGCTTCGGCTAGCAGCTCGCGCACCGCGTCTGCCGCCTGTTGCGCCAGCTGTTCGGGCAGTACCAGTTGGTGGACGGTATGGATGAGGGCGGCACTAGTGGAATTAGTATCCATAGTATGTAATGTGCGCTACGAATAAGTAGGCGTAACCACGATAACTATCAATTATCGCAAATACGTCAACTGCGGGGCAGGGCGCCAATCCGGAGTCGCTTCAATGGCCAGAGGCATCACAGAATCAGACGTCCACGTCGCTGCCGACGCAATCGTAGCGCTTGGCGAACGTCCCACAGTAGAACGTATCCGGGCTCATTTGGGCACCGGATCTCCAAATACGGTCGTGCGTTGGCTAGATACCTGGTGGCAAGGATTAGGCTCACGCTTGACGCAGCACGACCGAATGCAGGTGCTCACAGCTAACGTTCCCGATCCCGTAGCCGTCCTGGCAGCGCAATGGTGGACTTTGGCGCTTGATCAAGCACGTAGTCACGCCAAAAAGACGCTTTCCGATGAACGCGCTGCTCTAGCGGACGCGCAAGACGCCTTGGAGCGGGATCGTCGCGACATGGAGGACGAGCTTAACGACCTGCGTAAGCAGGCGGATGCCTCGCGTCAGGCCGAACGTCTCGCTTTCACCCGCGCTACAGAACTGGAACGTCTTGTCGAACAACTTCAGCACCAGGGGAACGAACTCGTCCAGCAGCGAAATGCATCCACAACGCGTATTGCCGAGGTCGAGCGTGCTTACGAAATTCTGCAGCGCCAACTTCAGCAGATGCAGGAGGCGGCGCGCATTGAGCGCGACACGTCCACCCACCATGTGCGAGCGATCGAGGATCGAGCCCATGCCGAAGTCGACCGAGCCCGCCAAGACGCGAAGGACGCGCGACAGCAGCTAAGAGCTCTTCAGATGGAGGCTGAAGCCAATGCGCGCAAACAGGCCACAGCTCTAGAACAAGCAGCTTCAGTAGTCACGGATCTGCGCCAGCAGCTGGCAGCTCAACAAGCGCGAGCGGAGGCGCTTGAGACTCAACTGGGACATCTGCGGGATCTGCCAGCTGCATTTGAGGCCGCATGGCGCAAGCGTGAGCAGAAAACAAAGCCGGAAACGGCCGCCAAGACGGCCCGGGTGCGCAGCACCGCAAAGAGAGCTGACTAGGTTCCGATGCAGCGAAGGCGCTCGAAACGATGAGAGCTAGTGACACGAATTAGGGACAGATTCGCGGCGATTCTGTTCCTAATTGTTGTCACTGCGCGGTCCTGAGCCTTCCAAAATTTCCTTAAAAATCAAGAAGGGGCGCGATCTAGGAACAAAGGACATCAATTAGGAACGCTGACAGACGCGGACGTGAGCTGCGTTGCGGCATCTGAATTTTACATAAGATACATTATGCGAAATTGGCCGTGTCCCCCGACGGGGGCGCGGCCGGCCATCCCCGTTGCAGATCCGCCGCCACGCTGAGCAGTTCCGCACCGCCCGCATCACCCTCGGCCTGAGCATCCCCGACTGCGCCAAGCTGTTGCGCGTCAGCGTCCGCACGGTCTCCAACTGGGAGGCCGCTCGCGCTCGGATCCCCTATACCGCCTACAAGCTCATGCGCGTCCTCAGGGGCGGCAAGCTGCTCGGTCCCGACTGGACCGGCTTCCAGGTGCGCGGCAACGTCCTGGCCACGCCTGAGGGCCGGGAGCTTCGCTCCAGCGACCTGGTCTGGTGGTCGCTACTGATCCTGCAGGCGCAGGAGTTCCGAAACATCATGGCCAAGCGCCGCGGTGCGTTGCCCACCCATGTGGCCACTGCTATGGTCAGTCACTGCCGCGCGCCGGCTTGGGTCTTCAAGCCTTCGGCGTCTACGTATTGTCGTCAGAGTGTCGACACTTTGGGGGGTTTTTCACCGGTCGGACCGGTTAAAAATGCCCTGCACCTTGGCCCGGGGAGTAACACGGGCCAAAAATCTCATGACCAGATTTTGCGGGTGGGCGCATGAGCGTCTCCCCGCCTCCGTCTCGCAAGACCGCCCCTAATGTGCGACTGGTCGATCCGCTCAAGACCCAGGCGGCAGCCAGGGCCAAGCAACTGGGCATCTCGCTCAATGCCTTGGTTGCCATCGCGGTTCGTCAATATCTGGATGTTCAGCATCAGCCGTCGAAGCCGGACTCTGCTCATCTGCTGGCCCTCGGTGGAACTGATCAGGCATTCCCGTCTTCGATCGGTCATCAGCCTTCTTCACGCCCACGGGCGCGGGCGGCGAACGTGGCGGGAGCCTCGGTCGCGGCCCGTGCCCTCGGGCGTGGTGCGCGCTTGTCGGTCGGGGCGCGTAAGCCGTACGGTCCGCCGGGGCCGCCTTTTGCCGGTTTCCGGCTTCGTCAGGGTGATGAGCTGCATTCCTTCCTTACCTGCCCTGCTCGAGCTGTTCCTTCGGGCTTGGTTGGCAGCGGCTTCTTGCAGGAGTATCAGCGTTGCGAAGAGTACGCTGAGTGGTTCTGGCGGACTTATATCCAGCTTCCGCAGGGTCTTTGATTTCCGTGATGCGTCACTAAAACAGGGGGAACCATGCATCCGCGCACCCGATTTCGCGCTCGTTGTGAGCGCCGCCTACGTAACTTCCGCTTTGCTTGTTTGGGCCTGTATCGCTGGCTCACCTTTCCCGTGAGGAAGCCAGGCGCATGGCTGATGTTTAGGTACTTCGGAGTTTTCTTTCTGCTCTACAGATCAGGGCGTTTGGATCTCGCGTTCAAATTTGGGCGCATCTGGCCGACGCATTTTTCGACCATCATTGCTGCTCTGAACCATCAGGGTGATCGTCGGCTTGGAATAGTTCTGTGACGCATCACGGAATATGATGTGCGGGTGCGGGGGCACCCCGCGCAAACCGTTGTAGATCTATCAGCCTGCGGCCGTCATTGGCGCGGGCTTTTTGTTGCCCATGCATTGGCAAAAATCTCGCGACCCGTTGACTGCTTCTAATTCGGTGACTCGTCACTAAACTATCTATTTAGTGATGCGTCACGAATTAAATAGAGAAATTTTTGCATGTGTCGACACTTTCATTTAAGATCCGCCCTGCCAAAGGATTAACTAATGCGACGTATAATGAACCGAGATACATTATGCGAAATTGGCTATATCGTGGGTCGTTGTCTGCGTCGGCGTCATTGCGGCTGTGCAGCATTACGCGGCTGAGTTGACCATGTGCAACGACGTTCGGATGAGGGCGAACTTGTGTGGGAGCTGCAGCCGGCCGTCGATCAGGCGCTGGTGGTGGCCGGCTTGAAGGCCAAGCCCGGGCCGTGGACGCTGGCCACCGTGCGGAATCAGGTCGCCGTGCTGTCCACCGCACATCAGCTCAAGCACCTAGCCAACCTTTGCGAGCAGCTGGCGATCCGCACCGCGCTCAGCCGCGCCGCACGGGCTGCGGTCAAGCGCGGCGAGCGACCACGCAAGAAGACGGCTATTACCCTGGCCAAGCTGGACGCCATGCTGGCCACCTGCGACGACAGCCTGGAAGGAATCCGTGACCGTGCCCTGCTCTGCTTCGGGTTTGCCAGCGGTGGCCGTCGGCGCAGCGAGATCGCCGTGGCCGACCTGCGCGACCTGCGCCGCATCGGCGAGGCGGGCTACATCTACCGACTCGAGCACAGCAAGACCCAGCAGGCCGGCGTCACGGCCTCCTCCATGCCGGACAAGCCGGTGCTTGATAGGGCTGCCCTGGCGTTGGAGGAATGGCTTGAGTTGGCAGGGATCGGCGAAGGGGCGGTCTTTCGCCGGCTATGGAAGACTCGTGTAGGCCCTGCCATCTCGCCGGCCGCCGTCGGTGAGATCGTGCAGCGGCGAGCATGTTTGGCCGGGCTAGAGGGGGACTCAGCGGGCACAGTCTGCGCTCCGGGTTTATCACTGAAGCCAGCCGCCAGGATGTGGCACTGCTGGCTATCATGCAGTTGACCGAACAGCGATCAGCGTCGAGTGTCATTAGGTACTTCCAGGCAGGCAGCGTCACGTCGAACCCCGCCTTTCGCCTTTTGGAGGACTAGGAGTGGCGAAGAGAATGGAATGGAACGGATAAGTAGCCGCTGAAAAAGCACCCGTTCGGGAGCAATGACTGATGCGCTTGGACTGCGTGGGTGCTTCTGGGGCAGCTGGGGCAGCTTGGTTCGAACCGCTACGCCAAGCTCAATCCTATAGCGCCTGATTGCAGAGATAATCGGCCTGCGTGCTTAGCATGGCACCTCATGAATAATGAAATGGACATTCAAGCCATCATTTGCCTTGCTCCAGGTGTCACGCGCCCCCGAATCACGGTAGACCCAGAATTTAGTCCATACGGCCACGATAGTATGATCAGCGGCGCTACGGCGCCGACCGCAGAATAGGAAACGTACGGTGATGCCAACGCGCAACTCTTCTTGTCCTTGCGAAAGCGGACTACGCTTTAAGCAATGCTGCGGCCGGCTTGGCGAACCAGGCGCCGAGCCAGCCATCTTAGGCCCCAGCGATGCTAAGCTGGATGCGCTCATTGCCGCGCGTCAAGTGGAGATTTTCCGCCAACAGCGCCAGCAGGGCCTTGGCAGACCTATCATTTCATTTGAGCTGCGCGGCGCCCGAGTAGTGATAGTCGGAAAACGCTTCTACAAAGGGCGCTGGACGCTGTTCTTTGATTTCCTGACCGACTACATCAAGGACGTATTCGGGCGAGACTGGGGCGAGAATGAGCAGCGCAAGCCCATCGACGCGCAGCATCCGGTCATGCGCTGGGCTGAGCACCTCCAGCGGCAGATGGAGCGCGCGAAGCCACATAAGGCCTCACCTGACGAGCTCTTCTCGATGCCTGCCTCGGGCGCGGCAACGGCTTGGTTTGAGCTTGCATACGACCTTTATTTGGTTCACCACCACGCGTGCCCGGAAGATGGCGCCGCGATTGACGCTTTGATCTCGCGCTTGCGTATGTCTTCCGAGTTCTACGGCGCGCGGCATGAAGTGCGAGCTGCCGGGCTTTTGCTGCGCGCAGGTTTTGACGTGTCTTGGCAAGAGGGCGCCGGCCGTCGACGCGGCGGGCATGGGGAGTTCACTGCAAGCCACCCTGCGACCGGGAAGCGGTTTTGGGTCGAGTGTAAGTGCCGCCAAGGCAGCGTTCGCAGCACCGAGCGCTTCACGCACTTGATCACCAAGGCGCTTCGCAAGCATGCAGAGCATGAGCGCCTCTTATTTATTGAATTGGACCTGCCCCAAAAGCACATCTCTCAGGACGGCGAAGGCTGGCCGGTCTGGGCGGCCTCGACGCTACGCAGGCTCGAGAACAGTGCAGATCCCGCTCTTCCCCCCGCCCACGTGGTGCTCTCCAACTACCCCTACCATCGTAGCTTGGAGGGGCTAGGCGAAGGCACGGGGATCATTCTTGAAGGCTTCCGAACGGACATGTATGGATTTGGCCAAGTCATCAGCCTTCAAAGCGCAGTCGAGCGGCGGCGTAGCCATCCGGAGCTCGAAGCGCTTTGGTCATCAATAGAGGTCCACGGTCACATTCCGCCAACCTTCGACGCGTCTTTTCCAGGGGTTGATGAGGCGACTCGACTATCGATCGGGTGCGCTTATCAACTAGATGATGACGCCGTCGGCATCTTGGAAAGCGCGATAGTGAACGAAGATACGCGTAGCGCTAGCGGAATTTACCGCCTGACGAGCGGCGAGCGCATGATCTATGACACGCCGCTATCTGACGCTGAGATGCATGCTTGGAAAAGTGATCCTCGGACTTTTTTTTGGCAACTCGCTCCCCCTTCGGGCTCAATGCGCGGACCACTGGACGCCTACGACTTCTTTGTGTCTTCAATGGAGGCGATGTCGAAGCAAGAACTGCTCAAGGCAATGCAAAGCCGCCCCGATTTTGATGAGATCCAGCACCTCTCACAGTTTGAGCTTTTGCATTTATATGTGCTCGGACTGGTGTACAATCTTGATCAGCGCGGGAGCTTTCCCGCACCTCCTGAGTGGATGCGCAAACTGCGCCATCGGCGTAAATCCGGTTCCAGCACGGCGTAAAATATGCCGCTCTCAGTGGAAGCAAGCGACCATAGCGCCATGGTGTCACGCAGTCCGCTCAACTCGCTAGATCCGAGCCGGCTCACGGTTTACCTTGATAGCGCGGACTACTCCAATCTCTCCCGGGCCACGATCACCCCGGATCTTGCTCGCGTTCGCGACGAGCTACGGGAGCTCTCCCGCGACGGAAGAGTTGCGTTCTGCTTCTCGTCAATCGCGTTGTTTGAATCATCGCCTGTGCAGGCCCAAGACAGTGGGTTCGCCGCCGCCCGCATTGCGTTGGCTGGCGAGCTTTGCGGGTCAAATTCTCTTGCTTCCGTTGATCGCGTCTTCGAGATTGAAGCTGAGCAGGTTCAGAACCTCGCCCGAGTCGAAAAGAGCATTCACCGGACTGATGGTCATTGGTTTCCTTATGTTTCCGACCTCTTGAGGCCGGCGAGTGAGCTGCGCGCGCAGATGAAGAGCATGATGCAGGGTCAGCTCGACACGATGTAGCTCAACCGCGCGCAACGCCGAGCCGCTGCAGCAAAGACAAGTCGCAAGGGCGTGCTTCGGGCCTCAGCGCTGGTCGGCCTCGCGGGAGCGAGCGAGGCGGAGCTAGCCGGCCTTCCGCTACGCCAGAAGGACGCTGCAACCATTCAGTGCTATATGGCCGGCAAAGCAACGCGCGACGTCGCGGAGCGTGCACTTTTAAGCAGTCTCGCTGACCTGCCGACGCTTGCGAACTGGATACGCAATGGCAACGACGTGAGCCTAAGACTCGCCCCTATCCTTAGGAAGCCCGCCGCCGATTTCACTACCAGGGCGCAGGCAGGTCTCGAGCGCACTGCACTGGCCAGGCGCGCCGCGCTTGCACTGAACCCGCAGCTCGATCGGCAGATAGATTGGGACGCGGTGCGCACCAATCTTCTACACGATTTTGTCGGCAAACAGGTTGTGCAGAGCAACGCATTCCTCGCGTGTTCAACCGAGGAGCTTGAGACGTTCTGCCCGGGTATATCGACCGCGATGCACATGCTCTTCTTGCAGGTCAAGAAGGCGATCCAAGGCGGAAGGGGGCCCCTTGTACCATCGGATTTTGCCGACTGTCTGCACACGATCTACGCGCCATATGTCTCGATTTTTCGCGCAGATAAGCGCACAACACCTGACGTGAGTCCGATCGTCAGGCGATGGGGCACGACGGCGACACAGCGTATCGAAGAAGTGCCCCGCTTGATCAAGGCACGCTTAGCGACAAGTGGACGTACGTACTGATGGCTATCCCCGAGCACTTCGCGCGCTACCAAGCAGGCTACCCGATCGGGCTGTTGGATGTCAGATCCTTAGCCCTTGTAGCGCAGCTGTTCCAGCAGCTCGTCCGTCAGCAACGATTAGTACGTCTTGCGCCGCCGCGCTTGTATGGTCGATCGCAACCCAGAAGTCGATCCACCCAAGACGCCTGAGCCCCACCCAAGTCCTCCAATTCGATGGTCTGTTCTATCCACGTAATTTTCAGCTGCGCGGCCTCCTCGTCTGATAACGGGAAGAAAGCCTCACCTGGCGTACTGATGAACCATGCGCCGATGAGGGCATCGCAGTGCTCGCAGTGGTTGGTTAGATAGGAAGCATCAGCAGTGTGGGAATACCCCAAGCGCAGCCAAGGCGAATGGGCTGTTAACGCACCAGCGGCTCCCTTGTTTAGAGCCGTGACTTGGGTCAGCAGAATGCCGCCATCGACGGGTATCGTCAGATCATCTTCACTGTCCCGCTCGTCGTACCCGGCAAGTCCAATGGCGCTGACCCTTGTTGCTTGATCGCACTTGTAACAAGTATGCAGACCCGTCAGGACCGCGAAGCGCTTGGCCAGATAGTTCGGCCCATGCTCCCACTCAGGCAGTCCGCCTAAGAGGTCAGACGCGGACATAGGTCCAAGATTTGAGGCCCAGGCGCTTAGCCCAAGTCTTGGCCGTCGCCTTGTCACCGGCGCCGAGTAGACGCGTACGATCCAAATGGTCGATGAGTTCCCACTTGCCTTCGCCGCCCTGTTGTGCCGGCTCATCGAAGCAATAGAACTGCATCACGTCCTGAGTCGTGGCCAGGTAGTAATCGGCAGTGATTGCCTTGGGTTTCCCATCAGCCCCGAGGCCAGTGTTGTACGAAATGGTTGGCCGACGCGGCATAGCCCGTCCCCTGCGGATGTGACGTGGCTAATCACGATACCGAGAGGAGACTCCCGACACCAGATGCTGGCACCCGGCGTAGCATTGCCCTGTCGGGTAGCAGCGTCCCATCGGAACTTCCCGGTCAGGTGGCTTTGGCGGTTCTGGCGCTTGAATGTACCACTGCATTGATCCTGATCCCTACCTGCCGGTACTGGCAGCACTGCGCTTGTGGCAACGCCTAGCCTGCCCAATGTGCCTACACCCGGGCCCCGCTACCGCTGATAAATCTTCCTAATAGCTCCCCGGATACGCTTGCTCTTGATCATAAGAAAGCCTTTCACGATATCGGCATAAGCCGAGCCTAGAGGTCGGGTCGGCTGGCCCCACTTTACGTCTCTTCCGCTAAGGGCGGACGAACATATGGGAGATCCTGCCTGCGGGACGCGCCAAATTGCTGATAGTTGGCTCGGGCTTGTGTGAGGCTGAGGTCGCCATTCGGGCCACCTACTACCTCATCAGCATCATTGTCGTCTTGGCCATCATCCTCCCAGAAACAAACGGCGCAAATCTCAAACTCCCCTCGCTCGGACAGCGTCTTGTAGCCACAGCAGGGGCAGCGCAGTGGAAGGTCTTTGATCAGCATGACGTAGCAACCCAATGAAATGGATCCCCGGATCCGGTGGAAATGCATCCTGCAGCGTAGATGCCACTCGACGCTTGGGGCAAGACGATCTTTTACAGCCGATATAGACTGCCGACACCGCTCGCCGGCGTCCCGTCAGTGCATTCGGCCATCGGCAAGCCCTGCGACCAGCCCGCCGCCATGGCCTGCGCATCGTGCAATGGATCGGACGCCTTGGCGCGCTCATTGCGAAGACGGCAGGTTTCGGGGTCTTGGGCGAACAGGCCGCGCGCGAACAGTCTGCCCTGCTCTGCCAGCTTCGTGGTCTTTGGTCCGCGGATTGCGGCAAAACGCGGCAGTGCTTGATCCAGCGCGCCGTCGGCCGCTTCGAGGCACCGCGCCAGATGCCAGGCATCTTCCAAGGCCTGACAGGCGCCCTGGCCCGAGGTCGGCAGTGGCGCGTGCGCCGCATCGCCGACGAGCAGCACATTTGCTCGGCTCCAGGTGTGCAGCGGCTCCACGTCATGCACGGCGATCCGTTGGATGGAGTGCGCCGGCGTGGCTTCGATGAGGCGGGTGACCGGCTCGGGCCATCCTGCAAACAGATCCATCACCTCCTTGCGCATCTCCGCTGCGGGCGCCGCCTCGGGCAATGGACGCGCCTGCGCGGCGGCCCAGTACACCAGATCCGTCCGGATCGGCACGCAACCGAAACGATCGCCGGACCCCCAGTAGTCGTGAATCGCCCTGTCGCTCAGCAACGGGCCATTCCCCTGTGCAACGCCGATCCAGTTCACGAACCCTTGGTAGATGGGGGTGTTGTCTCCTGCGACGAACTTGCGCGCGACCGAGTCCATGCGGCCATCGGCACCAATGAGCAGATCTGGACAGATGCTCTTCCCGTTCTCGAACCGCGCCACGGCCTTGTCGCCGGTATCCAGATCAATCGCGACCGCCCGATGCCCGAACTCCACCTGGATACCAGCGCGTGCCACGTGGTCCAGCAATACCCCCTGCAAGTCCCGACGCAGGATGGTATGGGTTGGGTAACCCATGAGTCGGTCCAGCAACGTGATGTCCAGGCCTCCCAGCGCGTTGCCTGCTGCGTCTTTGCGGTGGACCGACAATGGCCGACCGCCCACCGCCCCGACATCCTCCAACAACCCGAGTTCTTGCAGCACAAAGCCAGCGTTGGGCCAAAGCGTTACGCCAGCGCCCATGGTGGCCGGCCCGTTCCGACGTTCATAGACGCGGAGGGTGTGCCCCTGCTTGTGCAACGCGAGGGCCACGCTCAAGCCTGCGATGCCGCCCCCCAGTATTCCGATCTCCATGCTGATGCATCCCGATTCAATGGGTCCAGGCGTGCCGTTACAGGGCTGCCGTTGGACGGGAGTGCATCTTGGTCCCCATCAATTGCGCAAACTAGCATGCAAAAATGGCGGGCGTTCATACCTCAGGTGGGATAACAGTGCGCAGCAAGCTCGACCTGAATGCAGTCCGCGTCTATGTGGCCGTCGTCGACGAGCAGAGCTTTTCCGGCGCGGGGCGCCTGCTGGCCCTGCCGTCGTCGAACGTCAGCCGTCACGTCGCGGCGCTGGAGCGCAGGCTGGGCGTGCGCTTGCTGGAACGCAGCACGCGCCATCTGCGCATGACAGAAGCCGGCAGGCTGGTGTACGAGCGCGCCAAACCTGTCCTCGACGCCTTGTTGTCCACGGAGGAGGAGCTTGGCGCGGTACAGGGCGAATTGAAGGGACCTCTCAGGATGTGCATGCCCAACGAAGCGCCCAGGCTGCTCGCGCCTATCCTTGCCGAATTCTGCAGCCTGCATCCGGGCATCGAGTTGGAATGCGACACGCGCCTGACCGGCCTGGAAGTGTTGCGTGAGGACATGGATCTCTCCATCGTCTTCCACCGTGGGCGTCAGGACGACAGTGCGTTCATCACCCGCGAACTGGCGACATTGCCCAGCATCGTGGTCGCGTCCCCCGCGCTATTGGCCCAAACCGGGACGCCGCGCCACGTGCGCGACCTCAAGTCCTTGCCGTGCATCACCACCGTGAGCGCACTGAAGGGGCAGCCCTGGCAGTTTCTCGATCCTGCGGGCGAGATCGTGAAGGTGCCTGTGCGCAGCCGGTATCGCGTCAACAGTGGGGAACTTGCGGTGGCAGGTGCCCGTCAGGGACTTGGCTTCGCGATCGTTGCGGCCTACCCATGCCAGGAAGATCTTGCCGCGGGTCGATTGCAGGAAGTGCCACTGGATCTAAGCCCTGCACCACTGCAATTGCTTGGTGCCTACAGTCACCGTCATTCAGTCACTGCGCGAGTTCGGGCGTTGCTGGAGTTCATCCAGGTGCGGTTGCAGGGGTTCGGGGGCAAGTGAGCGTAAGACCAACTTAACAACGTCGCCTGGGAAAACATCACTAATTTCCGTTACGGATGCAACCCGCGTCCGGAAAGGAATAGCAGCTCCCTAATGCGGCACTAAGTCACGTCGCGAAACAGCGTCGACTGAGATGAGTAATGCCTATCCACCACCAGCCTTGTACGAATAAGTTGACGGTTCAAGCTTAAACAAAACCCCAGCAAGATCCGTTCTCATTGAAAGACGCTCCTTGCCGAGGCTTTCGCGCATGTCATCACAGAGGGTACGGAAGGCAAGGATCTCTTGCTCTTTCTCCAAAGTTCCACCTTGCAACCAGAATTTTTGTAAGCTTTGGGCTACAGGAAGATCGGCCGTCAACAAGATGCGCGCCTTGGCGTCGTTGAGGTGAGCCAATTCTTCGACTTCATCCTTGGTGCGTCCTGCGCGACGCGCTGTGAATAGAAGTGAAGTCGACTTTAGGAAGTCCACGTAGGCGGTCATCCTGATCGCTGCTAGTTCATCTTGGCGTGCGCGCTTTGCGGCAAATATGTGACCTAATGCGACGCCCCAAAGCGCCGAGACGCCGGAAAGCGCTGCCACTAGAAACGCTGAACCTTGCATAGGCGAGTCATCCTGAATTTAGCCGCGTAGCGAAGCGGTACCAGTTGAGTGGTCGTTAGCCATAGCACACGCTACCGCAGTTCGTGCATTCGCTGCAGCGCTGGCGCGATTCCACCAGGCGCTGCAACTGAGCAACAGCCTTCAGCGACAGGACTCCGGCAACTTCTCCAGCAAGCCCGCCACCACCGGCGTCAGCCGGTTCGCGACCTCCGGCGGAATCGCGTCACCAGTCCCCTGCCCGCCTTCACTGCGTGCCTGCTCGCAGGCCTTGACGATCCGCGGGCGCATGCCGGACCAGAGTGCCCTGCACTGCCAACCGTCCAGGCCCAGCGGCAGCACGGCGTAGGCGATCGATTGGCATTCCTGCGCGGCGCGGGTGCCCAGCGGTTGGCCGGCGTACTCGTGCGGCACGGTGTCCAGCGCCGGTTGGTAGTAGCTGTCGGGGAACGCGGCCGCGTAGCGTTCCGGGTCCAGTTGCAGCGGCAGGCCGGTCGCCGTCAGGTCGAGCGCGCGGCCGCATGGTGCGGCGGCGGCGATACGCTGGATCGCCTGGTAGATCGGATGGTCCAGGTTGGGTTCGCGTGCCGTCACCTCGGACGTTGCGACCAGCACCGGCAGGCGTGCGCGGTTGGCCATCTTTGCCAGTTCGCCGGCATGGGCCGGTGCGCAGCGTTCGCGGACGCTGGCGGCGATCAGGAATGTGGCGTCGCGCACGAATGCCGGATCGCTGTGCAGCAGTGCAGTGATGCGCTTGTCGGCTGCATCTTCGGACAATGGCCCGACATGAAATGCGGGCACAGATGGCGTGTGGGCCGCCGTGGTCGCAGCAGCACGCGGTGTCGGTGCCACGTGCCCGTGCGTGCGCAACGCCAACAGCACGCCGCCGGCAACGACGACCGCACAGGCGGCGATCGCGATCGCCAAACGTATCGGCGACTTCAGGCGCATCGCCGCGCCCTCAGCCCTGCACCGGGGTGATCGTGGCGTCTTCTGCCTCGTAGGTGGCATTGGCGATATCGGCCTTGAAGTCGGCCAGATGCAGCCGCCCTTGCAGGTGGAACGGGTCCCACAGCTCCGGCACGTCGATCGGGGTGCGCAGCACCACGTGCAGGATCTGGTTCGGTGGCGGTGGCGGCACGTGGATGCAGGCGCCATAGAACGGCACGAACAGCAGTTCGCTGACCTTGCCCTGGTCGTCGCTTTCCAGCGGTACCACGTAGCCGTCCAGGGCGAAGCGTTTGCCTTCCAGGCCCTTCACCACTTGCGACGAACCGAACTGCGCGGCGCGCTGGGTGCCGGAATGGTCGATCGGCATGCCGTTGACCACGGACGGGCCATCGTCGGCGGGCGCCGGCTGGTCCATCACCGCGGCGTCGCCGCGCCAGGCCGTGCTGATCCGCGGCGGCGGGCGTTGGTAGATGTCGTTGGCCGGTGCCAGTTGTTCCCAGCGTTCGACCGTGTCCGGAACAGCGTCGGCGGCTGCGGTCGCGTGGACGGGCGCATGCGCCGCAGCACGTGCTGGTGCCGACGTGGTGCCGGCCTGCCCGCCATCGCCGTGGCAAGCCGCCAGCAGGCACAGCATCATTGCCAGCGGGAGATAGCGCTCAGCCTTTTTCATAGGGATGCAGGTGGGCCTGCTCCATCGTGTAGGCGGTGCCGGCGAGTTCGCCGTGGAGGGTTTCCGCGCGCAGTTGGCCGCTCAGGTAGAACGGACTGTACATGTCGGGCGGGTCGATCGGAGTGTCCAGGCGCACATGCACGATCTGGTTCGGCGGCGGGGGCGGCACGTGGATGCAGGCGCCGTAGTACGGCACGAACAGGAACTCGCGCACGCGGCCGGCGTCGTCGCTGTCCAGCGGCACCACGTAGCCCGGCAGGCGTACCTTGCGCGCCAGTACTGCCGGCACGGTGTTGTAGGTGCCGGTCTGCGGCATCGCCTGCTTGCCCGTGTGGTTGACTGGCGCTTCGTCGCTGTTTTCCAGCGCCTTCAATTCGGCCGGCGGCAGCATCGCGCTCCAGTCCAGTTCGCGATAGCCGTCGGCATCGGGCTCGCCCAGCGGCGGGTTGATCGCCGCATCGTTGGCCGGCGCCGGTTGCGCGGCCGCCGTCTGTGACGCTTTTGTTGGGGCGGCGGGTTGCTGCCGGTCGCAACCGCATAGCAGTGCGAGCGGCAGCAAGAAAGCGATCCAGCGCGCCATGCTCACAACTCCGGCGACAGGCCATCGGCCAGGGTGCGGCGATAGGCCAGCAGCGCCGGCACGATACCGGCAAGCACGCCGGCCAGCAGCACGCAGCCAAGCCAGCCCCACTCCGCGGCGCTGGGCGCAATGCGGTTGATCGCCAGGCCGAAATGATCGAGCACCCAACCGCGCGCCAGCCAGCTGGCCGCCGTCACCATCGACAACGCAAGCGCGCACGACACCACCGTGACCAGGCCGGCTTCGAACAGCAGCAACCAGGCAATGTCGCGCGGCCGTGCGCCGACCGCGCGCAGGATCGCCATCTCGCGCCGGCGCTCCTGCAGCGTGGCCACCAGCAGCGCCACCATCGACACCAGGCCGAGCAGTACCACCAGCGAGGCGATCATGCGCAGCGCGCCTTCCGCGGTGCCCAGCGTGCCCCAGAGCTGCTGCAAGGTGACGCCCGGCATGATCGCCAGCATCGCTTCCTCCGGGTACTCGTTGATCCGCCGCTGCACCGAGAAGGTGGCGATACGGGTCTTCAGGCCGAGCATGAAGGCGGTGATGGTGTCCGGGGTCAGGTCCATCGCCCGCGCCTGCGCGGCGCTGATGTGCTGGCCAGGCAGGCGCACGCCGGAATGCCAGTCGATATGGATGGCCTCGATCGCCTGCAGCGACACCAGCACGCTGGAATCCACCGGCGTGCCGGTGCGGCGCAGGATCCCGACGATCCGGAATGGCTTGTCGGCATGGGTGGCCAGGCTGATCCGGCCGGTGCCATGGGTCAGCACGATCTCGTCGCCGAGGTGGCGGCCGAGCGCGGCGGCGACGTCGGCGCCGATCACCGCATCGTAGAGGTCGTCGAACGCCCTGCCCTGCGCGAACGCCAGCGGGTGCTTGGCGCCGTAGTGGTAGTGTTCGAAGAATCCGGTGCTGGTGCCGACCACCCGGTAGCCGCGGTAGGAATCGCCCAGCGACAGCGGCACCGCCCACTTCACCTCGGGCATCGCGCTCAGGTCCTGGTAGCTCTTCCAGGAGACGTTGTTGGTGGCGTCGCCGATGTGGAACACCGAATACAGCAGCAGGTTCACCGGGCCCGAGCGCGCGCCGACGATCAGGTCGGTGCCCGAGACGGTGCTGGCGAAGCCTTCATGCGCCTGGGTGCGGATCCGCTCCACGCCCAGCAGCAGGGTCACGCTCAACGTAATCACCAGCACGGTCAAGGCCACGCCCAGGCGCCGGCTGCGCAGGCTGGCCAGGGCCAGCTTCAACAGGCTCATCGTGCACCTCCGGCGCCGGCGCGGTTGAGCGTGGCCAGGTCGGCCTGGGCGTCGAACAGCGGTGCGATCGACGGATCATGGCTGACCACGATCGAACTGGTGCCGCCCTGCCGGCACTCGGCGAACAGCAACTGCAGGAAGGCCTGCGCCGCGACCGGGTCGAGCGCGGAGGTGGGTTCGTCGGCGAGCAGCAGCGGCGGCCGCGCGATCAACGCACGCGCCGCGGCCACGCGTTGCTGCTGGCCGACGCTGAGGCGCGCGGCCGGGCGCGACCACAGCGCCGCCACGTCCAGGCCCAGCGCGACCATCAGCCGCTCGATCTCAGTGTCCAGCGCCTGCGTGCCCGCCGCCAATCGACTGCGGCGCGCCGAGAACTGCAGGCCCAGCGCGATGTTGTCGCGGGTGCTGAGGAACGGCAGCAGGTTGAACTGCTGGAACACCACGCCGCAGTGGTCGGCGCGGAAGCGGTCGCGTGCGGCCTTGCGCAAGGCCGCCAGGTCCTGGCCGGCCACGCGCACGCGGCCGGCCGTGGGCTGCAGTACGCCGGCGATCAACGCCAGCAAGGTGCTCTTGCCCGAGCCGCTGGCGCCGCGCAGCAACACCTGTTGCCCACGCGGCAGTTCAAACGATGCGATGTCCAGCACCGGCGCGGTGGCGCCGGGATAGCCGAAGCGCACCTCGTTCAGTTCGACGACATGCGGCTGGTTCATTCCGGCAACTTCACCCGGGTCTGCCCGGCCACCACCTCGGTGCGGCCCTGGCCGGCCGGGGTGGCGACGTCCACCAGCACCGTGTGCAGCCCCGGGAAACGCTGCGGCAGCAACACCTGCAGGTGGTCGAGTCGCGCCGGCTGCGCGCAGTCGAACGCGTAGTGGGCGTGAAACTCGGCGTGGGTGTGGCCGGGTTCGTCCGGATCGGCCATCGCCACGTCGTAGCCCTCGGTGGTGACCTGCGCGCTGCGCAGCGAACAGGTCGCGGCGACCGGGAACTGCAACCAGCCGGCACTGCGCAGGGTGGCGACCGCGGCCGCCAGGCGCTGGCGTTCGCCCGCATCGCGTGCCGGATGTTCGAAGTCGAGGATGCCGATGCCGGGCGCACTGAGTTGCACGTCCACGGCAGTGCCATCGACCGCGACCTCCAGGTTGGCCTGGCCGTGCACGTGCGGGCCATGGTGGCGAACCGCTGCGGCGGCCGGCGAACTGGCGAAGAGACACAACAGGATCAGGGGAATGCCAGGTCGCATATGCAGCGCATCGGTTGAGTTATACTATAACATTATTGAACAATCGAACGTGGGCGCAAGCCTGGCGCTGCAGTCAGTCAGCCGCGGTTCGCATCCGGCCATCGCCGCCTCGCTTCGCAGGCCGGGCCTGCGATGCACGGCGCCGAACTTCAAGGAACCTCCATGTCGTCTTCCATCGTTCCCGACAGCTACACCGCCTGGCGCCACTGCATCGAGGTCGACTGCGGCTTGCGCCTGGAGCCTGCCTACATCGCGCAACGCATTGCCGCGCTGAACGACCTCGCCGACCATCACACCCAGCAGTTCGTGCGCTGCTGGGGCGAGCCGCATCGCCAGCAGGTGCTGCAGTGGTTTGCGCAGGCACAGGCGGCATTCGCCGACGGTCGCGGCTGAGCCGTCGTCCTCGGCTGCCGCGGTGGTGGGATGTGGGGTGCAACGTCGGCGGCTGTCTGCTGCCGAAGGCCGCATCGCAAGTGCCGCTGGCCGCGGCGTGCTCGTACGGATGGGAGGCGATGTCCTGATCCCCTGCTCGCCCAAGGTCATCAGGCCAGTGGCGGCCGCTGCAACTGACGCGCACCGGCGGCATACCGAACCCTGGCGCGCTGTCGGCGCGCACAGCGCTGGCCTCCCCTTCCGGATCTCGTTCGCTACACGCGCCTCTCTATGACAGGTACGCGACCGCCGCGGGCTGCCCAGCCACGGCTGCTGCCGGTAGCATGCACGCGCACAGCCGTCCGGCATCCACTTTCCCAGCTTCCGCAAGGACCCTCAACGTGCGTCTTTCTTCCCTCGCCAGTGCGCATCGCGCGCGTCGCCTCCTGTCCGCCACGCTGGCTTGCCTGCTGCTTTCGGCAGCGACTGGGCTTGAGGCCCGGCCGCAGGCGTCGCAGTTCCAGATCGTCGAAAGCGTGCCCGAGGCCAGCGTCTACGGCGAGCCTGGGGTGCCGCGCACCCAGCAGACCTGGCTGGCCATGATCAATGGCGCCAAGCAGCGCATCGACATCGCCGCGTTCTACATTTCCGAGAAGCCCGGCACCGGCCTGACCCCGGTGCTGGACGCGCTGGCCGCCCGCGCCCGCGCCGGCGTGGCGGTGCATCTGCTGGTCGACCACACCTTCCTGGCCAAGAATCCCGACAGCGTCGCCTGGTTGCGCAAGGTACCGGGCATCACGGTGCGGGTGCTGCCGGTCGACACCCTGACCGGCGGCGTGCTGCACGCCAAGTACATGATCGTCGACGACGCCAGCGTGTTCGTCGGCAGCCAGAACTGGGACTGGCGGGCGCTGGAGCAGATCCACGAGATCGGCGCGCGCATCGACGATGCGCGGTTCGCCAAGACCTTCGCGGCCAGTTTCGATTACAGCTGGCGCCTGGCCGACGAAGGCGATCTGGCCAAGGCGCACGTGCGCGGCGTGCAGCCGCCGGACTTCGCGCCGGTCACCGCCACCGATCCGGTGCTGCTCGATGCCGGCAGCGACGCGCCACTGATCGCCTTCCCCGCGTTCAGCCCGCCAGCGCTGCAGCCGGCCTGGGTCACCGCCGAGGAGCCGGCGTTGGTCGACATGATCCGCGCCAGCCAGCATGCGCTGCGCATCCAGGTGATGACGCTCTCGGCGATTCGCAGCTTCGGACCCAAGGGCTGGTGGGCGCCGGTCGACAGCGCCATCCGCGATGCCGCCGCACGCGGCGTGCAAGTGCACATCATCGTCGCCGACTGGGCGCTGCGCGAACCGATGCAGGCGTATCTGAAAAGCCTTGCCGCGCTGCCGAACATCGCGGTGAAGTTCAGCCGCCTGCCGCCGGCGCCGCAAGGCTTCATTGCGTATGCGCGGGTGGAGCACGCCAAGTACGCGGTGGCCGACGACCGCAGCAGCGTCATCGGC
Source organism: Xanthomonas sp. PPL134 (assembly GCF_040595915.1). NCBI lineage: Bacteria > Pseudomonadati > Pseudomonadota > Gammaproteobacteria > Lysobacterales > Lysobacteraceae > Xanthomonas > Xanthomonas sp. PPL134. The sequence continues at coordinate 82,467 of NZ_JAMDLL010000002.1, read as the reverse complement.
ACCGGCAATTGGGAATGGAGCTACTTCAACACCGCGGTGGACGCCTCGGTGTTCGTCAAGGGCAAGGGGCCGGCCGAGACGCTGACGCGCATCTTCGACCGCGACTGGAACGGGCCCTACGTGACCGCGCTGCAGCCTGGCCAGAACTACGAAGCGCCGCGTACCGAATAGGCTCAGCGTTCGTGCTGGCGGCATGCGGCATTCGGGGTTGAGCACTCCTGGGCCGATGCGCGCTTTGTCGCGTCATCGGACAGAGAACGCAGCCGAGATGGATATGCATCGTCGATGCGCCGGGGGCGCTGCGACGGCGTGCAACAGCCGTCCCCACGAGGCCTTAACCCACGCTCCCTATCCTGGCCCCGCGCTGGAGGGCGACGCTGCACCAGGCCTTGCCGCATGCGCTGCGACGTGCGCCTCCAACTGCGTACGGACATCCAAACAAGGAGACGTCATGAAGAAGTTGCACGCATTCGTGTTCGCAGGGAGCTTGCTGGGACTCGCCTCGCCGGCCTTCGCCGAGCTCGCCAATCTGACCAACAGCGCCGACGGCGCCAACCGCGACGCCGGTATTGCCGCGGTCAAGAAGAAGTTGCAGGACGCCTGCACCGAACGCAAGGGCAAGCCGGACCCCAACTCGTTCGAGGTGGTGTTCGAGAAGACCAGCCAGAATCCGGACGTGCCCAAGCCATACTACGTGGATGGGAAGATGAAGTGCGACATCCCGCAGGGCTGAGCTGGATGTCAGGTGGATTCAGCCCGCACATGCGCCTGAATACGAACAAGGCCCTGCTTGCGGGGCCCTGCTTCTCCGGATGCGCCGCGCACATCTGCTCCGTCACCTGCCGATGAATCCCGACGGCAGCTCCACCGACGGTCTGCACCGCAAATAATTGCGATCGCGGTCCAGCGCCTGTTCCCAGCCGTTGCCGACTTTGCGGATCACGCGTCCCTCCGAACAGGAAACACCAGCGGCCCGCGCTTCGGCAGTGCCCAGCGCGGGAATGTCGAGCTGGATCTGCGACGGCCGTGGCCGGCCGAAGGTATGGGCCAGGCTGTCCTGCATGGAGAAGTCCACGTGTTCGCAATAAGCATGGGTCCAGGGACGCGGATCGTTTGCCAGCAGCTTGCGGCAATCCAGGCGTGGAATCGGCGCGACGTTACGCTGCGGATTCACACGCTCGATGCCCCGCCCGCTCGCGGCGCGCGTTTGCGCGAATGTGCTCGCCGAGACGGCGATGAGCAGCAGCCCTGCGGCCGCCCGTTGCATGACGTCCATGATCTCCCCTTCTGTGCGGAGAGCTTAGCGAGGTCCACTCCATGGCGCTTAGACAAAACCGCGCGTAGCACCCGTCGACGCCCAGCGCATCGGGCGCGCAGGTGCGGAGACAACGGCACCTGGGCCCGCAAGGCACAGCCGCGCTCGCTCAGGACGCGCGATCGGCCAACAGCAGTGGCGCGGCAGTCGCGCGTTGCACCATCACGCACTGGTCGGCGATGGCGGACAGGCCCAGGCGGTGCGAGACCGCCACCAGCGCGGTGTGCGGCAAGCGGCGCCGCAGCGCGCCCAAGACTTGCTGCTCGGCGGCGGCGTCGAGGGCGCTGGTGGCTTCGTCGAGCAAGGCCACGCGTGGTCGGCGCAACAGCACCTGGGCGAGCAGCAGCCGCTGCAGCTCGCCGCCGGAAAGGCGTGCACCGACGCCGTGTGCGGCGGTGTCCAGACCGCCGCCGCACTGCAGGTGCGCGGCGAGGCCCACATCGCGCAGCGCGTCCCACATCGCTGCCTCGCTCACGGTCGGCGCCGCCCAGGCCAGGCACTGCCGCACCGTGTGCTGCCAGGGCCGCACGCCCTGGGCAACGTAGGCCAGGGGCTGCAGTGCCGCGCGATAGCCGGCGAAGTCGAGCGTGCGGCCGTCGCAGTGGGCGGCGAACTGCGGGGGCGCGACCATGCCGGCCAGGACGTCCATCAGACTGCTTTTGCCGACCCCGGACGGGCCGCTGATCAGGGTCAGGGTGCCTGGTGCCAGAACCAGATCGTTCAAGGTGACCGCGGCCAGCGGCGGTGCCAGGCCGATGCGTTCGATCTGGATCGGTGGCGATGGTGCTAGCGCGGCCGCTGCAGCGGGCTGTGCCGCCGCCGGAGCCTGCAATGCCGGCCCCGGCGTGCCAAGTGCGACGTAGCGCTGCCACAGGTCCAATGCCGGTGCGGCCGAGCGCAGTTGCTGCACGCTCTGCCGGGTCGAGACCAGGTACGGCAGCAGCCGCCCCAGCAGCAGGCCGACGGTGATCAGCGCGCCGCGGTCGATGCCATGCCACACCCCGGCCAACAGCATGATCGCGGCGATGGCCGCTACCGCCGCCAGTTCCAGCAGCAGGCGGCCGGAGGCGACCAGCGCCTGCTGCCGTGCGTAGCCATCGGCGAGCCGGCCGGCGATCGCGTCGTAGGCTTCCTGCTCGCGCGCCTCGCGGGCGAACGAGCGCACGTGGCGCAGGCGCCGCGGGAAATCCTCGCTGAGCCAGAACAGCCGGGTCATGTCGGCGACGTACTGGCGGCTGACCTGGGCCTGTTCGTGGCCGGCGGTGCGGAAGGCAAGCAGGCCCAGCGCCAGCAGCGGCGGCAGCGCCAGCACCAGGATGGGCGAGACCAGGAACGCGGCGGCCAGGCTTACTGCCGCGGTGATCGCTGCCACCAGCAGTTGCAGCAGCGCGCTGAAGCCCTGCACCACGATCTCGACGTTGTAGGTGAGCAGGTTGGCGATTTCCGCCGAACTGGCATCGGCCAGTGCCGGCAATGGCGCCTGCAGCAAGCGCGCGTGCACGTGCCTGCGCAGACCCAGCGCGTGGCGGCTGGCCAGATCCGCGGCCAGTCGCGTCCCCCACCAGCGCAGCAGCGCGAAGCCGCTGCTGGCGGCGACGAACAGCAGGGTCTGCGCGAAGAAGCCGGTCGGCAGCGGCAAGGCGTGGCCGGCCAGCGTCAGCACATGGCCGGGTTGCACCAGCGGCACCAATGCGACCGCGGCCAATGCGCCGGCCAGCGCGCCGAGCAGCGACAGCAGCACGTACCCGGCGATGCGCAGGCGTTCGCCGCGGCCGAGCACGGCGACGAAGGCACGCAGCAAGTGCGATGCGGGGTCCGGGTGCGCGCTCATCGGCTGGTGTCTGCGTGATTGGCGATCGACGCCGCGCCCAGTCGGCAAGCATGCGCGCCGGCATCATGCATTGCCGGTTTCCTCGTGGCGCGCGGGGGCTCAAGCCAACAGCGTCTGCAGTGCATCGACCGAAGCCTCCGGATGCGTGCCGCGCTGCAGCTCGTACACGCCCAGCCGCTGCAACTGGCGCGCGAACAATGGCCAATGCGGCTGGCCGGCGGCATAGGGCTGGTCCGCGGCCAGACGCGCGGCCACATCCGCGTCAGGCACAGGCTGCAGCAGACGCTGCGGATCTGCCGCCAAAGTGGCTGAGACGAACACCGCCGCGACCAGCCGCAACGGTGCCTGGGCCAGGCGTCCGTCGCCCTGGCGGATGTCCACCTCATGCTTGAGCGCACCGCTGCGGCGGCGGATCAGCGGCGCCGCGGCGATCCAGGCGCGGGTCTGCGGATCGAGCAGACGCAACAGCTCCGGCCGCAGGTGCAGGAAGTTGCCGATGCCGGTGGCGAGCAGGTACTGCGGTGCGACGAACAGGGCGTCCTCGGCGAGGAACTCCAGTCCGCGCAGCAGACTGTGCAGGGCCAGCGTGGACTTGCCGGCGCCGCTGCCGCCGAGCAGCAGCACGCCGCGGCCATCGCGGCCGACGCAGGCGCCGTGCAGCGGCACCAGGTGCATGCCGCGCGCGGCCAGGACGAACACCGCGAATTCGATCAGTTCGTAACGCACATGGTAGGCGTGGGCGAGCATGTCCTCGGACACCACCACCAGCGCCCTGCCCTGCTCGGGCACCAGCACCACGTAGTTGTGCGCATCGATCACCCCGCTCAGCACGCCGGCGCCGGAATGGGTCTGCACCGGCGGCGGCTCCACCGCCAGCGCGTAGGGTGCGTCGCCGCGGTCCACCAGGGTCAGCTCGATGCGGAACGAAGCGCTCTCCGGCAGGCGATGCGCCGGTACCGCGCCGAAGGCCGCTTCCACCAAGGCCAGCAGCGCCGGACTGTTGCTTTCGAAGTGGAAGCGGCCGCCGAGCAGTTGCTTGCTGAGCGTGTGCGGGCGCCGCAGTCGGGTGTGGAACGGGTCGCAGGCGCCGCCGGCAGCGACGACGGGCGTGGCGTGGTCGCTGGCCGCCACGTCCAGAACACGCAGGGTCGATCGCGGCATCGGAGAAGAGTCGCCTGGGGGGATGCAGCGTGGGTGCGCTTGCCGCAGCCAAAGGTTGCGCCGGCGGCAACCACGCGGCGCGCAACCAAACGACGCAGCCCCGGCACCTACCGCCACGGCCACCTGCGCGCGGCCATCGCTGCATGCGCCCTTCCCCCGCGGCGCCGAACGAGACCTTCCGCCGATGCTCAAGATCCAGGTCAGCCACTCCTACTTCCTGCGCTACGACCCCAAGCAATGGGAACGCGGAAAACCGTACCCGCCGCTGGCCACGCTGCAGGTGGCGGCGCTGCTGCGCCAGCACGGGCACGCGGTGACGCTGTTCGACGCGATGCTGGCCGAGGGCGTGGAGGACTACGACGACGCCGTCCGCACGCAGCGGCCGGACCTGGTGGTGGTCTACGAGGACAACTTCAACTTCCTCACCAAGATGTGCCTGAGCCGGATGCGCGAGGCCGCGTGCCGGATGATCGCCGAGGCGCGCGGCGGCGGCAGCCGGGTGATCGTCGCCGGCTCCGACGCATCGGACCATCCGGAGGCATTCCTTGCCGCCGGTGCCGACGCGGTGCTGATCGGCGAAGGCATCGCGGCCTTGCTGGAACTGGTGGCACGCCTGCAGGCGGAACCGGACATCGCCCCGGCGCGCTGGGTGGCCGGCCTGGCCGAGGTGGCCAGTGCGGTGCTGCCGAAGCTCAAGCGCGCGCAGATCGGCGCGCGGCCACCGGATCCGCGGCTGTCGGTGACCGCGGCGTGGGACTTGCTGGACATCGCACGGTACCGTGCGTTCTGGCAGCAGCGGCACGGCCATTTCAGCCTGAACATGGCCGCCTCGCGTGGCTGCCCGTTCCGCTGCAACTGGTGCGCCAAGCCGATCTGGGGCAATCACTACAAGCGCCGCGAGGCGCAGGACGTGGCCGCGGAGATGACCCAGCTGAAGCGCAACGTCGCGCCCGATCATGTGTGGATGGCCGACGACATCTTCGGCTTCCACGTCGACTGGGTGGAGGACTTCGCCGACGCGCTGGCCGCCGCCGATGGCGCGGTGCCGTTCACCATCCAGACCCGCGCCGATCTGTGCAGCGAGCGCATGACCGCGGCCCTGGCGCGGGCCGGTTGCCGCGAGGCCTGGATCGGCGCCGAGAGTGGCAGCCAGCGCATCCTCGACAAGATGACCAAGGGCACCGACGTGGAGGGTGTGATCGCCGCACGCCAGCGCTTGGGGGCGCAAGGGATTCGCGTCGGCTTCTTCCTGCAGCTGGGCTACCTGGACGAACAGCTGGAGGACATCCTCGCCACGCGCCGGCTGGTGGCGCAGGCGCGCCCGGACGACATCGGCGTCAGCGTGTCCTATCCCCTGCCCGGCACCGTGTTCTACCAGCAGGTCAAGGATCAGCTCGGGCGCAAGACGCATTGGCAGGATAGCGACGACCTGGCGATGATGTTTCGCGGCGCCTACGACTCGGCGTTCTACCGCCAGGTGCGCGACCTGCTGCACCGGCAGGTGGACCTGCAATGCCGCGAAGACGCGGCCCCGGCGCACGCGCAGGACTGGGCACTGCTGGAGGCCGACTGGGCGGCGCTGATCGCGCGCGAGGCGCAGCATCGGACCGAGGCGCCACCCGCCCAGGCGGAAAAGGCGCTCGCCGTGGGCGGCCGCCGCCGCATCCCGCTGGTGCAGCGCGCATGACCGACGTGGCGACGCCATCGAATCCGGCCGTGGCGGCCGAGCTGCCGACAGCCGCACCGGCGGCGGCGCCCGCGTCACTGCCGCTGCGGCGCATCGGCCGCGGCCTGCGCCTGGCCACCGAGACCCTGGCGCACGAACTGGCGCGCCCCGGCGGGCCGATGCTGACCTGGAACGGCCTGCACTGGCAACTGGCCGCGGCGGCGGCGGTGGCGCATGGCGTGGCGCCGCTGCTGAGCCGGCGCTCGCAATGGCCGGACCGGCCGTGGCGCGCGTTCCTGGACGGGCAGCGCGAACATGTGGCGCATCGCTACCAGCGCATCGCCGCACTGCTGCAGCGGATCGACGCCCTGGCGCAGACCGCCGGTCTGGCGATCGTGCCGCTGAAGGGCGCGGCGCTGCATGCGCAAGGTCTGTATCGGCCGGGCGACCGGCCGATGGCCGACATCGACCTGCTGGTGCGTCCGCAGGACGCCGAGCGCGCAGCGACGCTGCTCGGCGCACTGGGCTACGTGGCCGAGTTCACGCAATGGAAGCACCAGACCTTCCGCCCGGCACAGGCGCAGGCCGTGGCCGCGCTGGGCGAGCACCGCGATACGCCGATCAACATCGAACTGCATGTACGCATCCAGGAGCGCCTGCCGCTGCGCACCGTCGACCTCGGCACGCAACTCCTGCCGCGCGACGGCAAGCCCGGCTTGCATCCCTACCCGAGCAACGGCGCGCTGATGCGCCATCTGCTGCTGCACGCGGCCGGCGGGCTGTGCAGCCGCAGCCTGCGGCTGATGCACCTGCACGACCTGGCCCTGCTCGCCCCGCACATGCGCGCCAGCGACTGGCAACTCGTGGCCGGAGCCGATGCCTGGTGGGCGTGGCCGCCGCTGCGGCTGATGTTGCGTTACTACCGTGCGGCGATTCCGCCGGCGGTCCTGAAGCAACTGCGTGCGCAATGTCCGCCGCTGCTGCGGCTGCGTGCGCGCGGGCTGGACCTGACCGCGGCGTCCTGTTCGCAACTGTGGCTGCCGGCACTGCCGGGCATCGAATGGGCACGCTCTGGCCACGAAGTGCTGGGCTATCTGCGTCAGCGCCTGCAGCCCTCGACGGAAAGCCGGCAGGAACGTGCCGAGATGATCCGCACCCAACTGTGGCTGCAGGGCCAGGACTGGGTGCGCCTGCCGCAGCGGCGCCGCGTGCTGCAGCGGCTGCTGCATCCGGTGCCGCGGATGGACACGCTGTATGCAGTGCGGACCGCGCTGCAGGACTATGTGCCATCGCCGGATTGACGCTCGCTGTCACTGGAGAGCGCGGTGAATTGCCGTTGTGGGAGCGGCTTCAGCCGCGACAGGCGTCACCGCTGGTGGCTGTCGCGGCTGAAGCCGCTCCTACAAGACGAGCCGATACAACACGATTGTCGCGAAAGCGCGTTGTCCCAACGCCGCGCTGCGCATCAGCCATCCTGCGCCACGCGCCGGCCGTCGGCGCTGCGCGGTGCACATAGACGCTGGTACAACGCGGTGAAGCCACGCATGCTGCAGTCGGCGTCTTCCCGCACGGCCCGGCATTGCGCCGCCCAGGCCAGCCGCAGGCGCAGTTCGTCGTCGCCGAGCACCTGCCGCAGCGCATCGGCCAGCCCGGCCCAGTCCCCCACCGGCACCGCCAGCGCCGCCGATGGCGCCCACTCCTGCAGATGCCCGACCGAAGTCCCCACCGTCGGCACCCCGGCCACCGCCGCTTCCAGCAGCACCAGCGGCCCGGCCTCGTGCCGCGACGACAGCACCAGCAGATCCGCCGCCTCCACCAGCGGCCGCAGGTCGCGCTGGGTCTTGAAGCCGAGGAAACGCACGCGCTCGCTCAGGCCCAAGCTGTCGGCCAGGCGCTGCATCGCGCCGTCGAGCGTGTCCACGCCGACCAGGTCGATGCGGAAGTCCACGCCGGAACGCGCCAGCGCGGCGAGTGCTTGCAGCAAGGTCGGCTGGTCCTTGACTGGATTGAGGCTGGCCACGTGCAGCAGCCGCGCCGGCCCGTCCCCGCGCGCACGCGGCGCGCGTGGCGGCCAGGCGCGCAGGTCCACGCCCAGCGGCACGCGTTCGGCGGCGATGCCCAGCGCCCGCAGGCTGTCGAGGATGGGCGCGCTGGCCGCGGTCACGGCACTCGCCAGGCGCAACACCAGCGCCTCGCGCAGCCGCCCCTGCCATTTGCGCCGGCCGCCGTAGCCGATCGCGTGCAGCGCGACCAGCTCGCCGCCGGCGATGTGCACCAGGCTCGGCCGTCGCAGCCAGCCCGCCGCCGCCACTGCGATCAGGCTGCAGTGGCCGGAAAACAGCGACTGCACCAGGTCGAACGGTGCGCGGCGGTGCTCGGCGCGGATCGCCGCGATCGCGCGCCAGCGGGTGCGCACCGCGCCGATGTTGTGGATGCGTGCGCCCAGCAGCTCCCACTGCGCCGGCAGCGGTTCCTGGTGCAGCACGAATACGTGCAGGTCGTGCACGCGCGCCAGGCGTTCGATCAGGCTCAGGAAGGCCGGAATCACCCGGTATTCGCCGCTGCGGTCGACGCCGCCCGGCACCACCAGCGCCAGCTTCATGGCACGCTCCGCGGCGCGGCGCCGAGCAGCTGCGCATAGGCGCGCGCCCAGCGCCGCCCCACCGCCGCGAACGACAGTTGCGCGTCGAAATGCGCCCGCACCAATGCCCGCGACGGGCCGTCGCGCGATGCCTGCAGCAGCGCGGTGGCCAGGCGTTCGGCATCGCCGCAGGGCCACAGCGCTCCGATCCGGCCGCCATCGCTGAGCGCACGGAACGCCGGGATGTCGGTCAGCACCGGCACCGCGCCGCAGGCATAGGCCTCCAGCGCGGCGTAGCCGCAGCTCTCGGCCAGGCTGGCGGATACGAAAAGGTCGGCCGCACGCATCAGGGTCTGGATCTGCGCATGCGCCACCCTGCCCAGCAGGTGCACGCGGCCGGTCAGCCGCGGATCGGCCTGGATGCGCTGTTGCACCATCGGCAGCAGCGGCGCAGTGCCGAACGCGCAGAACAACTGCAGTCCGGGCAATTGCTCGCTGGCCCGGGCCACCCCTTCGAGCACGGTGAGCGGATCCTTGCCCTCGCTCAGATGGCCGACCCACAGCACGCAGGGCGCGCCGTGCAGTCCGCTGTCGCGGCGTGCCTGGTCGCGCTCGCCGGGAGTGAAACGACAACTGGATTCGGGAATGGCGAACAGGCGCGTGGAGCCGGTGAACAACCCGGCACCGACGAAGCCGCGCGCCAGGTCCAGCGAGGTGAAGGCGATGCCGGCCGCCGCCGCGTACCAGCGCCGCCACTGCGGTCGCCGCCACCAGCGCGGCGGGCGATTGGCGTGGTCCTGCAGCAGGATCGGCCGCGATGGCTGCCAGCGCGCCAGCGTCGCCGCCTCGCGCGCGAACTGCAGGCCGTGCACGTGCACCACGTCGGCGTCGAGTTCGGCCAGCAATGCGGCGATGCGCTGCAGATGGCGCCGGCGCCCGGCATCGGCACGGCGCAGGAAGTGATAGTCGACGCCGTTGCGCCACAACTGCGCATCGACCGCGGCGGTCTGGATCACCGACACGCGGGTGCCGGCGCTGGCCACCGCGTCGGCGATGTCGGCCAGCGACGGCCACAGCGCGAACGCCTGCTCCGGCGTTACCCCATCCGGCAGCGGCACGAAGTTGAGTTGCACCGCGTGCACGGCGCGGGCGACATTTGCGGCGTTGGCGGCCATGCTCAGATCCCGGACACCTGCGGCCGGTGCAGGCGCACCAGCCGGTTGGCCAGGTTCAGCTCCCACGGCCGGTCGTAGCGCCGGTAGCGGTAGCGCCAGGCGGCCAGGGCGCTGAGCCCGCGCTTGGCCCAGCCCGGCGAGCGCTGGTCCTGCGCAGTGGGATAGCGGCAGCCGAGCACGGTGACGAAATCGCGGATGCGCTGGCGCAGCGCATCGGTGAGCCAGGGCGCATCGGCGTGGCAGGCGTAGTCCACCCATTGCGGCTGCGCCCATTCCTCCGGCGTGCGTGGGAACTGCACCGGCACGCCGTCGCGGTCGAGCAAGGGCATGCCGGCGCGCCGGCCGCGGTCCTTCTCGTGGCGACTGCTCTCGGGCAGCGGGGTGTAGACGTAGACGATGATTTCCGACCGCGGGTTGATCCGCTTCAGCTCGCGGATGAACTCGAAGGTCTGCTCGGTCTCGCGCTCGCTGTCCTGCGGTGGCGCGACCATGAACGACAGTTCGGGGATCACCCCGTTGCGCCGGCACAGCTCGGCCACTGCCAGGGTCTGGTCCGGCCGGGTGCCCTTGCGGATCTCCTTGAGCATCGCCCCGCTCGGCGACTCGGCGCCGATGTAGGCCATGCGCAGGCGGCTCTTGCGCACCAGCTTCCAGGTGCTCTCGGACAGGTTGAGCAGCGCGTCGGCGCGTGCATAGCACCACCACGGCAGTTCCAGCTTCGCCATCACCTCCAGCAGCGCGATCATGTCGGCTTCGCGGTCGAAGAAGTTGTGGTCGAAGAACTGGATCGAGTCGGCGCCCAGGCCGTACTTCAGATACCCAAGCTCGCGGTCCAGGCGCGCCGCGGTCGGCAAGGCGGTGGCGCCGCCGAACATCGCCGCCACCCCGCAGAAGGTGCAGCGGAAGCGACAGCCCAGCACGGCCTGGTGCGAGGCGGTGCGGCGGCCGAGGAAGGTGCGGCCGAGATAGCGGCGCGGCTCGCCGAGCTTCTCGTACGGCAGCGACGGCAGCGCGTCGCCGCGCTGGAAGGCGCGGTTGCGGTTGTGCACCACGGCGCCATCCTGCTTCCAGGACAGCCCATCGACCTGCGCCAGCGTCGGCCCCTCGCCGCGCAAGGCGGCCAGCAGTTCCGGCAAGGTGTCCTCGCCCTGCGCGCGGATCGCGTAATCCACGTACGGCGCGGCCAGCGCGGTGTCCGGGTACAGCGTGGGGAAGTAGCCGCCCCAGACGATCGGCAGCGCCGGGAAGCGCGCGCGGATGGCCTGCGACAGCGCGATCGACGGCGCCAGTTGCGGCCCGCCCATCACGCTGATGCCGACCGCGTCATAGTGCTGCTCCTGCAGCGCCTGCAGGCTGCGGTCGATGAAATCGCGGTCGACGTTGCCGTCGATGATGCGGCTGTCGCCGTGGCGATCCAGCGCCGCCGCCAGGTTCAGCAGCGACAGCGGGAAGCGGGCGCTGGACGGCTTGGTGATGGTGGGATTGACCAGCAGCGTGTTGGGTGTGGAGGACATGGCGGGCGAACGCAGGAGGGGTCACGGCAGGCGCCGCAGGCGCAGCACCAGGGCCACCGGCACCTGCAATGCAGCGGGATCGAAATGGGCGCCGGCGGGAATGTCCGCCGGGTCGAGCATCGGTTCGCTGACGGCGTCGATGGCCAGCCCGAGCGCGGCGCAGGCGGCATGCCAGTGGCTGTACAGATGCTGGGTATGACGCATGGCGTAGCGCTGGCCGCCGGCCTTGAAGTCGCGGCGCCATCCCAGCGCCGGGCCGATCGGGTGCACGTCGCTGCACAGCACCCAGCCGCCCGGCCGGGTGACGCGGCGCAGTTCCGCCAGGGCCGGCGGCAACTGCGGCAGATGCCCCAACGCCAGCGCGCAGAGACTCAGGTCGACGCTGGCGTCGGCCAGCGGCAGGGCCTCCAGGCTGCCCTCGCGCAAGGTGCAGCGGCCGCCATCGACGTCGGCCAGCTCCTGCGCGGCGCGCGCCAGCATCTGCGGCGACAGGTCCACGCCGGTGACGTGGTCGGCGCCGCGCTGCAGCGCATGCAGCAGATAGCGGCCGCTGCCGCAGCCGGCATCGAGCACGTGCTGCCCGCGCAACGACGGCGGCAGCAAGGCCAGCATGGCGCGCTGCTCGGCCTGCATCACCGGGTTGTGCGCCTGCGCCGGGTAGCTGTCCGCCCACAGCGCATAGGCAGCCAGCGGATCAAGGGTCGGGATCGCGCTCATGCCAGGCATTTCTGCGACAACTGGGTCAGGCGTGAGCGCGGCGGTGCAACCCGGACTTCCAGGCCCGGCTCCAGCGCCAGCAGCGCCGGGTCGGCAAGTTCTGCGGCGAGCAACTTCGGCACGCCGTCCAGCGTCACCGGCACCGTGGCCACGCCGGACGCGGCGAACCACGCGGCGAAATCGGGATCGGCGATCCGCGGCCGCCCGTCGCGCACCACTGCACGCAGTGCGCTGCGCGGCAGCCCGACCAGGCTCCGGGCCGGCGCGCCGCCACGGTCGGCGACGATCACCAGATCGGCATGCGCGCCCGGCCCCAGATGGCCGCGATCCGGCAAGCGCAGGATGTCGGCCGCGGCGGTGGTGGCCAGGCGCAGGGCCTGGGTCGCGTCCAGGCCGTGCGTGACGGCCAGGCCCAGGTCGTCGAGCAGGTCGCGGCCGCTGCTGACGCGCGCATCGCTGCCCAGCGCCAGGCGCCCGGCGGCGTTCAGGCGCTGCGGGTCCAGGGTACGTCCGAGCAGGGTCAGGTTGCTGCTCGGGCACCACACCACGGCAGCGCGGCGGGCGAGCACGCGCGTGACGTCGTCCGCGCTCAGGCCGACGCCGTGGATCAGCACCGTGTTGCCGGCCAGGTAGCCGCGCCGCTCCAGCTCGGCGAGTTCGCCGGCGGCCGCCGTGTCGGTGCCTTCGGCCAGGTGGATCATCCACGGCCAGCTGCATTCGGACGCCGCGGCGAAGCTCTGCGCCAGCGGCGGGCCGTAATCGGGGCCCCGCAAGGTATAGCTCCAGCCGAACTCGCGCAGCAGCGCCACCGGGAAGTCGGCCGCGTCCAGCGCCGCATGCCAGGGATCGTGGTGGGCGACGCAGGTCACCCCCGCCAGCAGGTTCTTCAACCCGCCATGGCGCAGCCGCAGCGGCTTGGGCAGCGCCAGCGCGGCGGCGACCGCCGGGGTGCGGAAATGCGCGGCGAAGGCGTCGATCCAGGCGTAGCTGTTGGCGAATGGCGCGGTCTGCGGCAGCGGCGGCACTGCATTGACGTGCAGATGGTCGTGCGCGTTGATCAGGCCGGGCAGCACCAGGTGCCCAGGCAAGGCGATGCGCAGCGCGGTCGGCGTGGCCGCCGCGGCGATGCGGCCGGCGCGCAGCGCCAGCGGCGCGTGCACCGCGCCGGCGGCGGCATGCGCGACGCGCACACCGTCCAGGCAGACGTCGACGGGGGCGGCAGGCACGGCCATGCTCAGCGCTTGCGCATCACGATCAGGAAGTGATCGCCCATGTCGCGCAGCAACGGCCAGCCGCCGATACGGTCGTCGAGGCGGCCCAGCGCCTCGCCCAGGCGCGGGTGGCGCTGGTAGTGGTCGACCAGGTACGGCGGCGGCAGGCACAGGCTGAGCGCGCGGTACGACTCCAGCGCGAAATGCGGTGCGAACACGCGGTAGAACTCGCGTGGCAGGTAGTACCAGGTCCAGATCGTGTGCCCGTTCATGCCCACCGCGGTGGCGCCGCGCGCCGCGCGGACGGCGGCACGGCGCAGCCGCCCGCGCAGCAGATAGTGGCCCAGCTCCCACGGACACAGCCGGCCGATCACCGAAAACACCAGGCGGCCGTCGCGGCGCAGCAGCCGAGCGCAGTGGCCGGCGACCTCGGGCAGATCCGGCGCGCAGTTGAGCGGGCCGAAGTTGGAGTACATGCCGTCGAACTCGCCGTCGAGCAGATCCAGCTGCTGGATGCCGACATGGGCCACGCTGAGCCGCCCATGCAGGCTCGGATCCTGGGCGCGGCCACGGGTGCGTTCCACCATCTGCGGCGACCAGTCGGTGGCCAGCACGCGGTAGCCGCGCTGGGCGAAGGCATGCGCGTCCAGACCGGTGCCGCAACCCAGGTCGACCAGGCGCGAGCCAACCGGCAACTGCGTGCCCACCGTGTCCCACAGGGTCTTGCGCATGCGCTGGATCAGCGCGTTGTTGCCGCGCGGGCCATCGTAGTCGGCAGCCACGCTGTCGAAGGCGCGCTGCGTGTCCAGCAACCGCACCGGGTCCAGAGTGGTCGTGTGCGCCGTCGCGCCCGCCTTGCCGTTCGCTGTCACCTGCACCTCTCCACTGCCCTGCCCTTGTCGAAATCCACGCGCATCGATCGCGCGGTACTGCAGGTAGGTGCGGCGGCAGCGCCGTTTGGTTGAATCGGCGAGGTGCCGTCAGGCGATGGCGTGCGCCCGTACCGTCCGCGCCTGGCGCCGGCGCAGTGCGTTGCGCGCCACCGCGGCCAGCACGCCACTGCCGAGCCCGGCCAACAGGGCCGCCGCCAGCACCAACACCGGATTGGGGAACGCCGCGCGCGGCGGCACGTAGGTCTGCCAGGGCGCCGAGGTGTCGTAGGTGTAGCGGGCGCCGAGCCGGCCGAGCAGATCCTCGCGTTCGGCCTTGAGGCCGCGCAGCGTGGTGGTCTTCTCCGACAGCAGCATGTTGCCGAGCAATTGCTGCTCGACGCTGCCGCGGCCGTCGCGCTGCTGCTGCAGCAGGCGCTCGCGCTCGGCCTGGGTGGCGGCAATGTCCGCGGCCAGTTCCTGCAACCGCGCAGTGGCCTGCTGCAGCGGCCCGGCCTGGATGCGCCGGTGCAACGCCTGCAGCTGTGCGATGGTGGCCGCGGCGAGTTGCCGCGCCTGCTGCGGCGATTCGGCGCGCAGGGTCAACTGGATCAAATTGGCGTACGGGTCCGGGTCCAGCTTGAGGCTGTCGCGGTACAGCGCGGCCTGGCGGCTGTCCGGCGCGACGCCGGCGCTGTGCAGCACCTGGTCCTGGAACAGCCGCGTCTTGATCCGGTCGATCACCCGCTGGAACGGTTCCAGCTTGGGGTCGCGTCCGGCCGGGGTCGGGCCGAACTCGCCGACCTGCACCCAGGCGGTGGCCTGCCACTGGCGGGTTGTGCCGTGCAGGAACAGTGCCGCCAGCGCCAATGCCAGCAGCAGTGGCAGCAGGCACCAGCGCCATTCGCGCCGCAGGATCCGCCACAGGTCGATCAGGTAGATTTCGTCTTGGGGCATGGCGGTATCGGTCATGGCAGCGGGGATCTCGGGGAAACGGAAGGCAGGCCCGCGGCCGGTACCGCGCAGCGGCGGTTCGGCAGCAAGGCGCTGCAGGCATGCAGCAGCAGGCACAGCGCGACGAAGCCGGCATTGGTCCAGGTGAAGGCCTGCGGCGCGAACGGCGACATCACGCAGGCGTAGGCGATGCGCAGGAACACCAGCAGGTTGAACAGCGCCACGCCGCGGCCGAGCAGGCGCACGCTCCACAGCAGCGCCGCGTACAGCGCCAGCATCGCCGCCAGCGCGGCGCCCGGACCGCCGGCCAGCAGGAACGGCAGGAACTCGGTGCCGACATTGATGTTCGGCGCATCCAGCGGGATGCCGGTGCCGGCGGTGGCGATGGAACCGCTCAGCGGCACCAGCTGATTGACCAGGAAACTGGCGTTGGCGTAGCCCTTGCCGAGCAGCGCGCCGAAGTTGTACGGGCCGGCGCCGATGTACAGCAGCAACCACTTGATGCCCTGCGGCGCGGACCGGTACAGCGCGCCGAACGGCAGCGCCACCGAATCCAGCGAGCCGGAGCGCAGCGTGCCCAGCAGCGAGAACGCCGCAGCGCCGGCACACAGCAGCGCCAGCACCCGCTTCCACGGCAGCGGCCGCGTCGGGTCGCGGCGCAGCAACAGCAACAGGCCGACACTGAACACCGCCGCGAACAGCCGGTTGCGGTCGATCACCAGCACCGGGAAGGCGAAGCCGGCCAGCAGCAGCGCGTTGCGCACGCTGCGCGCGCGCACGCACAGCATGCCGATCGGCGGCAGGATCCAGCACATGTTCGACACATGCCGCACGTGGGCCTGCAGCGGGCTCAGGTCGGCGTACGCCGAGGGGTCGTGCAGCAACGGGATCGGGAACAGCAACAGGTCCATCAGGCAGAACAGCCCGACTGCGGCAGCCAGGCCGAGCGCGACGAAGGCCTCGCGGGTGCCGGCATACTCGTGCGCTCGGAACGCCGCCAGCGGCGGCAGGCGGATGCCGAGCACTGCATCCAGGCCCAGCGTCGCCAGCGCCACGGCGGCCAGCAGCGCGATGCCGGCGAGATAGCCCGGCGGCAGGTCGAAGGTGAGCAGGGTCAGCGCGCAGCTCAGCAGCAGCGGCAGGCCGAAATACGCCGACGGCAGGCGCAGCAGCCGCTTCATGCGCGTTCGGCCAGCGCCGGCTGGCCGCCCTGGCGCACCCGCGCCAACAGCGACAGCCACGCATGCGCCAGCAGGTGCCCGCCCAGCGCCAGCGGGCTGCGCCGCAGGAACGCGATCTTGGCGGCGATGTAGTGCGCCTGCGCGTGCAGCAAGGTACGGCAGGCCGGATCGAACAAGCGCGCGCGGCGCAGCGCCACCTGCCGCGACTCGGCCAGGTTGGCCAGGCGACTGGGCAGGTGCCGGGTGCGGCTGGCGTTGCGGTCGTGCACGCGGTAGGCGCACACCGCCACGTCCAGGAAGCCCAGCGCGTCGCGCGCGACCAGGCGCAGGAAGAAATCCCAGTCCTCGATGCGCAGGCCTTCGTCCCAGGCCGCGCCCGGCTGCAGCGCGCTGCGCCGGACCAGCGCCACGGCCCCGCTCACCGCCCAGTGGCGGATCACCGCGCGGCGGATGCCGGCCTCGCTCAGGTACAGGCGTTTGTCCACGCCATGTAGGTCGCGCATGCTGCTCTGGTGCACGGTGCGATCCTGCGCGTCGACCACGATGGCATCGCCGATCACCGCGGCCTTGTGCGGATGCGCGCCCAGGTACGCCACCTGCACACCCAATCCGCCCGGCAGCAGATAGTCGTCGCTGGCGCCCAGGCGCAGGAACTCGCCGCGGGCCATCGCCACCAGGTGGTTGAGGGTGGCGGCGATGCCGAGGTTCTCGCGCGGCCAGAAGCGCACGTGCAGCGTGTCGCCGTTCTGTGCGATCCACGCGGCGATGCAGTCGGCGGTGCCGTCCCGGGAGCCGTCGTCGACAATCACCAACTCCTTGTTCGGGTACGGATCCTCCAGCACGCTGTCCAGGCAGCGCTGTACGAACGGCGCATGGTTGTAGGCCGGGATCAGGATCGAGACCAGCGGGAGCGCCGGCGGCGTGTGCGGTACGTGCATCAGCCCAGTCCTCGCAGGTAGCGGCGCACCACCAGCACGTTGAACGCCAGGTACAGCGCGTAGTTGCAGGCGAACGCGTAGGCCGCGCCGATCAGGCCCATGTGCGCGGTGAACAGCACCACCAGGCCCAGGTAGCTGGCCGCGAACAGGCATTCGGAGAGCACGAACAGCCGGGTCATCGCCTTGGCCAGCATCAGGTAGGACAGCACGAAGGAGGCGATCTTGAGCACGTCGCCGAGCAGTTGCGGCGCGTACAGCGGCAGCGCGGCGGCGAAATCGGGCGAGAACAGCAACCGGGTGATCCAGCCGCGGCACAGGTACACCGCCGCCGCAGCCACGATCACCGCCGGCAGCACGTAGCGGTAGGCACCGCGCAGTTCCTGCAGCAGCGCGCCACGCGTCTGCAGCGCCGCCAGCTTGGGCAGGTAGTAGACGTTGATGGCGGTGGTGAAGAACAACAGATAGGCATCGGAGACACGACTCACCGCCTGCCAATAGCCGACCTGCTGCCAGCCGAACTGGCCGGCCAGGTGGTCGCGCACGCCGATGTTGACCAGCAGCGGCAGCAGCGCCGAGGCCAGGGTCATGGCCGAAAAGGCGGCCAGCCGCCGCACCATGGCCGGGTCGAAGCGGATGCGCAGCATCTCGCGGCGGAAGTACGGGCTGCGCCGCAGTGCGGGCAACCCGGTGCACAGCCAGGCCACCTGCCCCAGCACCAGACCGAGCAACGCCCCAGACAGGCCCATGCCGTACGCCAGCGCGGCCACCAGCAGCACGCTCAGCACCGCGCCCGCCACCTGGATGAAGGCCAGCCGGCGCACGTCCATGAAGCCGTTGACCACCGCCAGGATGTAGTTGGCCAGGGCGATGCCGAGCTGCGCCACCGCCAGCACGCAGATCAGCGGCTGGTACTGCGCGTCGCCAAGCAGGCGCTCGGCGATCAGGCGGCTGCACAGCAGCGCGGCCACGCCCATCGCGCAGGCCGCGACGCAGGCATAGCCCAGCGCGCTGCCGAGCAGCCGGGCCAGCGCCGGCGCATCGTCGCGGTACTCGGCCACGTACTTGACCACGCCGGCGCCGATGCCGCCGCCGGCCAGCACCGCCAGCAGCGACATCAGGCTGGTGAACTGGCCGAGCCGGGCGACCCCGGCCGGGCCTGCGTACACCGCCACCAGCTTGAGCACCAGCAAGGCGGCCAGCAGCTTGGCCGCGGTGGCCATGCCGCTGTACGCGCCGCTGCGCAGCACGTTCATGCCGCCACGCCGCCGAAACACTGGCAGGCGTCGATCACCTGCGCCACCGCCGCATCGTCCAGGGTGGGACCGATCGGCAGGCTGAGCACTTCGGCCGCCAACTGCTCGCACAGCGGCAGCTGCAGCGTGGCCAGTTCCGGATAGGCCGGCTGCCGGTGCGGCGGCGTCGGATAATGCACCAGGCAGTGCACGCCTTGCGCCTGCAGGTGCTGTTGCAGCGCATCGCGCTGCGCACAGCGCACCACGAACAGGTGCCAGGCATGCGCGGGCGGGTCGGCCACCTGCGGCAACGCGATCTGCGGATGCGCGATGCCGTCGAGGTAGCGCTGGGCGATCGCATGGCGCGCAGCGATGTCGGCGTCCAGATGCCGCAGCTTGACCCGCAACAGCGCCGCCTGCAGCTCGTCCAGGCGCGAGTTCACACCCTGCAGCAGATGCCGGTACTTGATGTCCGAGCCATAGTTGCGCAGCACCCGGATCTGCGCCGCGAGCGCGTCGTCGTCGGTGGTCACCGCGCCGCCGTCGCCGAGCGCGCCCAGGTTCTTGCCGGGAAAGAAGCTGAAGCCGGCGGCATCGCCGAAGCTGCCGGCATGGCGGCCATCGCGGCGCGCACCATGCGCCTGCGCCGCGTCCTCGAGCAGCAGCAGGCCATGCTGCTCGGCGATAGCGCGCAGCGCGGCCATGTCGGCCAGCTGCCCGTACAGGTGCACCGCCAGGATCGCCCTGGTGCGCGGGCCGATCGCCCGCTCCACCTGCGCCGGATCCAGATTGAAGCTGGCCGCCTCCGGTTCCAGCGGCACCGGCCGCAGCCGGCTCTCGCTGATCGCCAGGAAGCTGGCGATGAAGGTATTGCCCGGCACCAGCACCTCGTCGCCCTCGTGCAACCGGCCAAGCGCACGGTAGCCGCGCAGGATCAGGGTCAGCGCGTCCATGCCGTTGCCGACGCCGATGGCGTGGGTGGTGCCGCAGTAGGCGGCGAACTCGCGCTCGAAGGCGTCCAGTTCCTCGCCCAGCACGTACCAGCCGGAATCGATCACCCGCGCCGCCGCGGCCTTCAGCTCGTCGGCGTAGCGCGCATTGCTGGCGCGCAGGTCGAGGAACGGCACGCTGGCCGACGGCAGGCTCATTGCAACTCCCAACGGTAGAAATCGTGGACCACGGCGCGCGCGCCGAAGCGCTCCTTCTGCTCGACCAGGCCGGCATTGAGCACCTGGCCCTGCTGCTCGGTGGAAATGCCCAGGCTGAGGAACTCGCGCTGCGCGTAGACCTGCTCGATCAGCTCGGCCAGCAGCAGGCTCAGCGCATCGGCACGGCGGCCCTGTTCCGAACAGGCCAGGTACTGGGTGTGGACGACGTGGCCGAAGTCGTACACCAGCGTGCCGGCCAGCAGCTCCGCGCCGTCGCGGACTTCGTAGGGCACGATCTGCGCCGGGAAGCGCGCGCACAGCAGGCGCAGTTCCTCCAGGCTGTGGGTCGGACGTGCGTCGTGGCGTTGCAGGACCTCGCGCAGCAGCGCGTGCAGCGGCGCCGGGTCGTCCACGCGCTGCACGCGTAGCCCGGCGCGGCGCGCCTTGGCCACCGACCGCTTGCGCGCGGCGGCCATGCGCGGCGGTTGGCGTAGCGGCACCGCCGAAGACAGGTCGCGGCGCTGCAGGCGCGCGCCGAGCCGGTGCAGCGCGTACAGGTCCTCCTCCGCCGGGCTGCGATGGAACAGATGCGGCACCGCCTTGTACAGCAGCATGCGCACGCCGGCGCCGCGATAATGCGCCGCGATGCGCTCGAACGCCTCCAGCGTCGCCGTCGCGCGCAGCACGTGGGTCGAAACCAAGCCGGCATAGCTGAGGCCGGCGTGGCTGGCCACCGCGTCGCCCTCGCGGTTGGCCGGGAATACCGCCACCGGCGTGCCGGCGTGCTCGACCAGCAAGGAGGCGTCGACGAAGCGCGCCGCGTGATACTCCATGTAGCCGCGTCGGTGCAGCAGATTGCCATTGCGCGACGCCGCCACCACGGCATCCCACGTCGACGCATCGGCCGCGGTGTAGGGCCTAACCGACAGCATCGGCGTCCTCCCAGACCATGCCGGCGGGCAGCACCGCTTCGGCCACGCCGAAGCCATCGCGGCCCATGTCGTTGCCGTTGTAGAACAGCAGCAGGCGCCCGCCATGGCGGATCAGCGCCGGGTAGCACAGCGTGCGCGCGTCCCAACCCTCGGCCGAGAGTGGCAGGCCCAGCGCGGCGGCGTCGCAGCGCTGCCAGTGGCGGCCGTCGTCGCTGAGTGCCATGCCCGGCAGATAGGCGCCGGCGCGGCTGCCGTGGGTGAAGAGCATCACGTGGCGGCCATCGTGCCGGTACACCCGCGGGCGGCCAATGCGGTACTCCTCGCCCTGCGGCTGCAGGCAGACCGTGTCCTGCCGCGGGATCGCCTGCAGGTCGTCGGTCTCCACGCAGCGGATGTGGTAGCGCGGATACGGCGTGCCGCCGATCCATTCCCAGTCGTCGCCCACCGCGTACCACAGCTGCCAACGGCCATCGCGATAACGCGCCGAATGTACCGCGGCGATGGTGCTGCGGCCGGGTGCGCGGTCCAGCAGCGGCGTGTCCTGGCGACGCTGGAAGGTGTCGCCGCCGTCGCTGGACACCGCCAGGCCGGTGAAGGCCAGGAACTTGGCCCGCGCCACCTGCTGGAAGCCGACATAGAACATGAACAGGCCGTCCGGCCCGTGCACCACATCGCCGAGGATCATGCCGTTGTCGTCGAAACAGCCGGCGCGGCCGATGTCCAGCACCGGTGCGGCGCTGACGCCGAGCACCCGGGTCGGATCGTCGGCGCACACGTCGACATAGCCGATGCGGCTGATCCCGGCATCGTCGCGGAAGCCAGCGTAGATGCGCAGGCGCTCGGCATCCAGGCGCAGCGGCGTCGGCGTCAGCGCCGAGTGCCGCATCCAGCCGCCGACGCCGTCGCGTGCGGTGTCGAACACCAGGCCGCGTTTGTGCCAGGCGAACATGCGTCTCACAGCTCCACGTCGAAGCTGGACTTGCCGGCCACTGCCCGCGCCGGCGCACCGACGTAGAGGCGTCCGGGCTCGGTGTCGCGAGTCAGCAGCGCACCGGCACCGATCACGTTGTCGGCGGCGACCTTGACCCGGTCGCTGAGCGTGGCATTGACCCCGATGAAGCTGCTCGCGCCGATCTCGCAATAGCCCGAGATCACCGCATGCGAAGCCAGGAACACGTGGTCGTGGAGCACCGTGCGGTGGCCGACGTGGTTGCCGCTCCACAGGATGCAGTTGGCGCCGATGCGGGTGAACGGCTGCAGCACGTTGTGCTCGAACACGAAGCAGTGCTCGCCCAGCTCCACGTTGCGCCACACGAACGCCTGCGAGCTGACGTAGCTGGCCATGCGGTAGCCGCGACGCTTGGCATCCAGGTAGAAGCGCGTGCGCAGCCGGTTGAGTCCGCTGGCGGGGATCGCCACGAACACGTCCACCTGCGACGGCGGATAGCGCTGCTCGAGCTCTTCATAGGCCACCACCGGCAAACCGGCCAGCGTCGGCGTGGACAGGTAGTCGCGCTCCACACTGAAGGCCAGCACTTCGTAGTCGCTGTCGTGGGTGAAGTATTCGCAGGCGATCTGCGCCAGTTCGCCGGCGCCAACGATGACCAGGGGACGCGCCATGGCCTAGGCCTCCTGCCGGCGCACGCCCGCGGCTTCGCGCAAGAACTCGTCGTAGTCGAAGATGTAGTCGGTCGGGTCGTAGGCCTGGTCGGCGAGCACCATCAGCACGCAGTCCTCGCTGAAGTCGTACAGATCGCGCCAGACCATGCTGCCCAGTAGCAGGCCCTGCCGCGGATCGTCCAGCACCACCTGCACCGGGCCGCTGCCGTCGTCGAGCAGGAACGACACCGACCCGTGCAACGCCACCGCCAGTTGGTTGAGATGGCGGTGCGCATGCTGGCCGCGGTGCACGCCGTTGCGGGTGGCGAACAGGTAGTACACGCGGCGGATATCGAAGGGCACGTCGCGCTGTTGTTCCAGCGCCACGAGCTGGCCGCGCGCGTCGCCGTGCGTTCGCAACTGGATTCGTTCGATTGCCATCAGAGTGCCCGACCCGGGCTCCGCATCGGAGCGTCCAGGCTGAGTGCCGCGCGTCCGCGGAAAGGTTGCGCAATGGCGACGCGCAGCGCGACGCAACCTTTCACCGCAGCACCGGCACCCATCGACGACCACCGCTGCCGCGATGCCGAGCCGCATCGCGCCGCGGGCCCCCTCGTCGCCTCCAAGGACACCGCGTACCGCCATGACCTCGCCCACGCCGGCCGCGCCGACACCGCCCGTTCCCCCCGCTGCCGCGTCGGCGGCGTTGCCGCGGCCGATGGTCTGGCTGCACTGGCTCACCGTGCTGTGCCTGGTGCTGGCGGCGGGATTGATCCTGCTGCGCGAGGAAGTCGAAGGCCGCATGTGGCGGCAATGGCTGCTGGAAGGCCACCGCCACTTCGGTCTGTTCGTGCTCGGCCTGTTCTGCCTGCGCGTCGCGCTGCGGATGCGCCTGGGCAAGCGCCACGACCCGGATGCCGGCTCGGCGCTGCTGCGCTTGCTGGCCGGCGCCACCCACGTGGTGATGTACGCACTGCTGCTGACCCTGCCAGTGCTGGGCTGGGCGCTGAGCCAGTCGATGGGCAAGCCGGTGCATCTGTTCGGCGCGACCCTGCCGGAACTGGTCGCGCCCGATCCCGATCTCGCCGACACCTTGGGCGCCTGGCACGTGGACGCGGCCTGGTTGCTGCTGGCCCTGATCCTGCTGCACATCGGCGCGGCGCTGTGGCACCACCTCGTGCGCCGCGACGCCGTGCTGCAACGGATGTTGCCGTTCCTGCGCCGCCGCTGAGTCGATTCGCCCTTCCCCGCTTCCGTCCGTCGCCGCACCCACCCGCCAAAGGACTCTCCGCATGCACAGCGCCCCGTCGTCCCCCTCCACCTACTCCCGCAGCGACAGGACGCGCGGCGCCGAGCAGGCGCTGCTGTGGTCGGCGCTGGGCTCGCTGCTGCTGGTGCTGAGCCCGCGCGCCGCGGCGGTGCCGGCGTTCGCACGGCAGACCGGCTCGTCCTGCGCCGACTGCCACATCGGCGCCTACGGCCCGGCGCTGACCCCGTACGGCATGCGCTTCAAGCTCGGCGGCTATACCGACAGCGACGGCAACGGCACCAAGATCCCGGCCTCCGCCCAGCTCACCGCCAACCGCAGCGTGCCGGCGCGCGGCGAGAGCCGCACCCGCTTCAGCGAGGCCGACCTGTACCTGGCCGGGCGCATCACCGACAACGTCGGCGGCTACGTCAAGGTCGCCACCAGCAACAACGGCAAGAACGACTACACCACGCGCCTGGACAACGTGGACCTGCGCGCGGTCGTCAAGAGTTTCCAGGTCGGAGGCAAGGACACCCTGCTCGGCGTCAGCGTCAACAACAATCCCGGCAGCCAGGATCCGATCGGCATGCTGCCCAACGCCTCCGGCCTGGGTCCGGCCTCGGCCTATGCCAGTTCGACCACCCTGCTGAACCAGTCGGCGCTGTCCAATCGGGTGATCGGCACCAGCGTCTACGGCCTGTACGACCGCAATTGGTACGGCGAGCTCGGCACCTACACCGCCCTGCCGCTCTCGACCCAGGACGATCTGGGCTACGCCGTCGGCGGCGATCCGGGCAAGCTCAGCGACACCGGCTACCTGCGCCTGAGCTACATGAAGGACCTCAAGCGGCAGTTCTTCTCCGCCGGCGTGGTCGCGCTGACCACGCGCCGGCAGCTGCCGCGCAGCACCGGCCCGCGCGACGACTTCACCGATCTCGGCTACGACCTCAACTATCAGTTCCTGGGCACCCGCGAGCACATCCTCAAGCTCGGCTACCTCAACATCTACGAGCGCCGCCGCTACGGCAGCACGCTGATCGACCCCACCGACCCGGCCCTGGCCGGCCCGCGCCGGGCCAGCGTGCGCGACCAGTCGATCAGCCTCAACTACACCTACAGGCAGAGCTACAGCCTGCTGTTGGCGCACTTCATCAACACCGGTTCGGACGATCCGTTCCGCTACCGCCCGTACGGCGCGCCGGACACCACCAGCAACCTGATCAGCGCCTCGTGGGCACCGTTCGGCAAGGACGACAGCGTTTCGTCGATCTCCAACCTGCGCCTGTCCGCGACCTGGTTCCGTTTCAGCAAGTTCAACGGCAGCACCGGCAACGTGTTCGGCGCCACCCCGGTCACCCGCCCGCGCGATCTCAACCAGTTCGCGCTGAGCCTGAGCCTCGCTTTCTGATGTCCCCACACGGAGCTTCCCCCATGAAACCCGCCACTGCCTTCCCCCTGTGCACCCTGCTCGCCGGCCTGCTGCCGCTGGCCGCCGCGGTGGCGCCGTCCGCGCATGCCGCCGGCGGCGCGCCCGGCGCCGGCGTGTTCGCCAGCGAGTGCGCCGAATGCCACAGCGCCGCACCGGCCAAGAACAAGAAAGGCCCGACCCTGTTCGGCGTGGTCGGACGCCGCGCCGGCAGCGTGCCCGACTACGCCTATTCCGACGCGATGAAGCAGAGCCAGTGGACCTGGAGCGACGACAAGTTGCGCAGCTATCTGTCGCAGCCGGCGTCCAAGGCCCTGCCCGGCGGCAAGATGAAGTACGACGGTCTGGACGATGCCAAGCAGTTGCAGGACCTGATCGCCTACCTGCACAGCCTGCATTGAACTGGCTGCTCGATCCGGTCATATTCGGCGCCCGACGGGCCGGCCATCGCGCCGCGCCCGTCCCCGATTCCTGACCTGCGAGCCTCGAGCCACCGTGCGTTTGCCCCCTGCCGCCCTCGGCGCGTCGCTCCTGCCTCCCGCCGCCTCTCTGCGCCGCGGAGCGGGCCGCGCATGCTGAGCGCCCGCATCGGCGGGGCTGTCGGCGCGGGCCGGCGGTCATGGCGCGCAGGCGCCGACGCGGCACTGGCGGTGGCCCTGGCGCTCGCTGCGCTGCACGCGCCGGTCGCCACAGCCGGCGATGTCGGCGGCGCCGCCGGGATCAGCTCGCAACTGGTCGACCGCGGCATCGCCGTGACCCGCAGCACCCCGACCCTGCAGGGCGCACTGTTCTGGCTGCCGGCGCCGGGCTGGTCGCTGAGCGGCGCGGCCAGCGTGGCGCTGGATGCGCCGGGCAAGGTGCTGATGGGCAGCGTCGGCCTGTCGCGCAGCTGGACCCTGTCCGACAGCTGGCAACTGCAGGCCGAGGCGCTGCTGTACCGCTACCCTGGGTCGCGCGCCAACCGCATGTTCAACCGCGACGAGGTCAGCCTGGGCTGGAGCTATCGCGACCGCCTGAGCCTGTCGCTGGCCGCCTTCCGCATGCCCGACAGCGGCCTGCAGCAGCGCTGGTACGGCGCGCTCGACCTGACCGCGCACCAGCCGCTGGCCGGCCCGCTGTCGTTGTCGGTGGGGGCCGGCGTCAGCCAGGCGCCGCCGGCCCTGTACGGACTGGAGTACACCGCGCACTATCACTACGGCCACGCCGGGCTGATCTGGAACGCCGGGCGCTGGAGCCTGGAGGTGGACCGCGTGTTCAGCAACGCCCGCACCGGCTATGCCGACCGCGGCCTGTGGCCCTGGGTGGCCAGCCTCTCCCGCAGCTTCTGAGTCGAGCGCAACCTTTCCGTGCCGCCCCGGCACATACCGGTGCCCGTTGCCACACCTGCCCCCATGAACGACACCGACCTGCTCGGCGATGCCACCGACCGCATGCTGCTCCGGCGCATGGCGGCCAGCGACCGCGAGGCCCTGGCCCGCCTGTACCGCGCCTACCACGGCCGCCTGTGCCGGTTCCTGTCGCGGCTGACCCGTCGCCCGGACATCATCGAGGAGGCGATCAACGACTGCTTCTGGATCGTCTGGCAGAAGGCCGGCGACTTCCGCGGCGACTCGCAGGTCTCGACCTGGATCATGGGCATCGCCTACCGCTGCGGGCTCAAGGCGATCCGCCACCACAGCGACGATGCGATCGACGACGGGGCGATGGCCGAGGACCACGCGGCGGCCGCCGACCCGGACGAGGATCGCGAGTTGCGCGACTGGCTGGGCAAGGGCCTGGAACGCCTGTCGGCCGACCAGCGCCTGGTGGTGGAACTGGTCTACGGCCTCGGCCACAAGCTGGAAGAGGTCGCCGCGATCATGCAGTGCCCGGTGGGCACCATCAAGGCACGGCTGTTCCATGCCCGGGTCAAGCTTCGCAACGTGCTGCCGGGATTGGCCGGCGGCGCGTCCACGCTGACGGAGAGCGCGTGATGAAATCGGGCTTCAACGAGCCAGGCAACGAGTGCGCGCACGCCTGGGAACTGATGCCGTGGGTGCTGCAGGACAGCGCAACGGAACAAGAAAACGCGTGGCTGGTGGCGCACCTGGCCAAGTGCCGGCACTGCAGCGCCGAGTTCGCCCAGCAGAGCCGCCTGCGCATGGCCATGA
This sequence comes from Xanthomonas sp. PPL134, assembly GCF_040595915.1. Lineage (NCBI taxonomy): Bacteria > Pseudomonadati > Pseudomonadota > Gammaproteobacteria > Lysobacterales > Lysobacteraceae > Xanthomonas > Xanthomonas sp. PPL134. The sequence goes on along the minus strand of NZ_JAMDLL010000002.1, from coordinate 55,618 downwards.
CCCTGCCCAGCGACGTGCCGGTGGACGCCGAGGCCGGGCTGCAGCGCCTGCTGCAGCGCCTGGACGCGCCGGTCCCGCAGGCGCCGCCGCAGCGCAGCCGCGCCAGCTGGACCACGCGGGCGCTGGTCGCTGCCGCGCTGCTGCAGGCGATCGGCCTTGGCGTGCTGGGCCTGCGCCTGTCCGCCGAGCACGAGCGCAGCACCGCCTACCGCACCCTCAGCGACGCCGCGCAGCCGCTGGCGGCCGACGCGATCCGGGTGGTGCCGGATGCGCGCATGACCCTGGCCGACTGGGACGCGCTGCTGCGCAAGCTGCAGCTGCGGGTGATCGGCGGCCCCAACGCCGCCGGCGCCTACACCGTGGTGCCGATCCAGGCCGGCGCGGCGGCGCAGCCGCAGCGCAGCGTGCAGCAGCTGCGTGCCACCGCCGGCATCCGCCTGGCGGAGCCGATCGCCGCGCCATGAAGCTGCATCTCGCCAGCCTGCTCGTCGCCTGCCTGGGCCTGGGCGCCTGCGCCCACGCCGCACCGGCGGCGGTCGCCGATCCTGCGCTTGCAGCCGCGGCCAAGGCGCCCGGCCTGGATCCGTCGCCGGCGCTGGACAGCCAGCGCCAGATCGTCCTCGCCGTGGCCAACCCGATGGCCGCGCCCAGCCGCCACGCCGGCTCCAACCTGCTCGGCTACGCCTCGGCGCGCTACTACGGCGCCGGCACCCAGGCGGTGGCCACCCTGGACGCGCTGAACAAGCGTTACGGCCTGCGCCAGGTGGCCGGCTGGCCGATCAAGGCATTGGGGCTGTACTGCGTGGTGCTGGAGCCGGCGCCACGCAGCGACCGTGCCGCGCTGCTGGCGCAACTGGCCAAGGACGACCGTGTGGCGCTGTCGCAGCCGCTGCAGGATTTCGGCACGTATTCGGCCGACAGCCAGGCCGCCGCGCCGGCGCAGCCGCTGCGCTACAACGACCCCTACGTGGACATGCAGCGCGGCTTCGCCGCCACCAATGCGGCCACCGCGCAGGCGCTGAGCCAGGGCCAGGGCGTGGACGTGGCCATCGTCGACACCGGCGTGGACACCGCCCATCCGGACCTGCGCGGGCGCCTGCGCAACACCCGCGACCTGGTCGCCGCCGATCCGGGCGCGTTCAACCGCGACCACCACGGCACCGAGGTCGCCGGCATCATCGCCGCCGGCAGCAACAACCACCTGGGCATCGTCGGCATCGCGCCGAAGGCGATGCTCGACGTGTACAAGGCCTGCTGGTATCCGCAGCGGCCCGGCGCCGGCGCCGGCGCCGGCTGCAATTCCTTCACCCTGGCCAAGGCCCTGGCGGCGATCGGCGACACCCGCACCCGCATCATCAATCTCAGCCTCGGCGGCCCGGCCGACCCGCTGCTGCGCAAGTTGCTGGAACACCTGTTGCGCGATGGCCGCATCGTGGTCGCGGCGATGCCGCCCAACGGCCGCCTGGACGGGTTTCCCGACGGCATTCCCGGGGTGATCGTGGTGCGCAGCAGCGCCGCCACGCCGGCGCCGCCCGGCGTGCTCAGCGCGCCGGGCGAGGACATCCTCACCACCCAGCCCAACGGCGGCTACGACTTCACCTCCGGCTCGTCGATGGCCACGGCCCACGTCAGCGGCGTGGTCGCGCTGCTGCTGGCGCTGGCGCCGCACCTGGACGCGCGCAGCGTGCACGACCTGCTGCTGCGCACCAGCCGCCAGCGCGACGGCCTGCTGCAGGTGGACGCCGCCGCTGCGGTGCAGGCGCTGCCGCGCAGCGCTCCCCTCGCCCGCTAGAGGCTCTCCATGCGTTCCTGGATCCCGCTCTGGTTGCACCGGCTCGGCGCGCCCCCGACCTTCTACCGCGTGGCCGGCGCGGTGCGCCCGTGGAGCCTGGCGGCGGCCGTGCTGCTCGGCGCCGTGGCCGGCTACGGCGGGCTGGTGCTGGCGCCGCCGGATTACCAGCAGCACGACGCCTACCGCATCATGTTCGTGCACGTGCCCTGCGCGTGGATGAGCCTGTTCGTCTACGCGGCGATGGGCGTGGCCGGCCTGGTCGCGCTGGTGTGGCGGGTGAAACTGGCGGAAATCGCCTGCACGGCGTCGGCGCCGATCGGCGCGGCCTTCACCTTTGTCACCCTGTGCACCGGCTCGCTATGGGGCCGGCCGATGTGGGGCACTTGGTGGACCTGGGACGCGCGGCTGACCTCGGAACTGGTGCTGCTGTTCCTGTACCTGGGCGTGATCGGCCTGCACCGCGCCATCGACGATCCGCGCCAGGGCGCGCGCGCCGCCGCGCTGCTGGCGCTGGTCGGGCTGATCAACCTGCCGATCGTGCATTACTCGGTGGTCTGGTGGAACACGCTGCACCAGGGCTCCACCGTGCGCGTGTTCGGCCCGTCGAAGATGCCGCTGTCGATGCTGTGGCCGCTGCTGTTCGGCGTGGTCGCCAGCAAGTGCTACTACGTCGCCAGCCTGTGCGGGCGCATGCGCGGCGACCTGCTGGCGCTGGAGCGCGGCAAGGCCTGGGTGCGGGCGATCGCGCTGCAGGCAGCGCCGCTGCCGGCAACGCCCGCAGACACCGTGCCGCTGCCCGCGGAGCACGCGGCATGAGCGGGTTCTGGGCGATGGGCGGCTACGCCGTCTACGTGTGGAGCGCGTACGCGCTGGTCTTCGTAGTGCTGCTCCTGGACAGCCTGCTGCCGCGCCGCCGTCAGCGCCGCCTGCTCGCTGGTATCCGCGCGCAAGCGGCCCGCGAACAGGCCCGCCGCGCCCGCGGCAATGCCGTCGTCCCTGGAGTTGGCGATGCATCCCACCCGTAGGCGCCGTCTGCTGCTGGTACTGCTGTTGCTGGGCGCCGCGGCGCTGGCCACCAGCCTGTTCGTGCTGGCCCTGCAGCACAACATCAGCTACCTGTTCACCCCCAGCCAGGTGCAGGCCGGCGCGGCCAGGGACTACCGGGTGTTCCGGCTCGGCGGCATGGTCAAGGCTGGCTCGATCACGCGCAGCGCCGATGCGCTGCAGGTGCAGTTCACCGTGATCGACAAGGCCGGCGCTACCGTGGTCGCCTACACCGGCATCCTGCCCGACCTGTTCCGCGACAACCAGGCGGTAATCGCCACCGGCTCGATGCAGGGCGCGCGCTTCGTCGCCACCGAAGTGCTGGCCAAGCACGACGAGACCTACATGCCGCAGGAACTGAAGGACGCGATGGCGCAGGCGCATGCCGATCGCGCCCGTGCTGGTGCCGCGGCGGCGGCGGCGATCAGACCATGACAAGTGGCGTGGTCCGCATCTCCGGGAGCGTATCGCCATGAGCGCCGAACTCGGCCAGTGCGCGCTGATCCTGGCCTTGCTGCTGGCGCTGGTGCAGGCGGTGCTGCCGCTGCTCGGCGCCTGGCGCGGCCAGCGCGCCTGGATGGCGGTGGCGCGGCCGGCCGCCTACGCCCAGGCCGGTTTCGCCTGGCTGGCCTTCGGCCTGCTCGGCTACGTGTTGCTGCAGTTGGATTTCTCGGTGCGCTATGTCGCCGCCAACGCCAACCTGGCGCAGCCCTGGTACTACCGGCTGGCCGCGGTGTGGGGCGCGCACGAAGGCTCGCTGCTGCTGTGGATCGCCCTCCTCAACCTGTGGACGGTGGCGCTGGCGCGCAGTAGCCGGCACCTGCCGAATGCGTTCGCCGCGCGCGTGCTCGGCGTGCTCGGGCTGATCGCCAGCGGCTTCCTGGCCTTCGTCCTGTTCACCTCCAATCCGTTCGCGCGGCTGTCGCCGATGCCGCGCGACGGCAGCGAGCTCAATCCGGTGCTGCAGGACCCGGGCATGGTGCTACATCCGCCGGTGCTGTACACCGGTTACGTCGGCTTCTCGGTGGCCTTCGCCTTCGCCATCGCCGCCCTGCTCGGCGGCGAACAGCAGCAGGCCTGGGTGCGCTGGGCGCGGCCGTGGACCAACGTCGCCTGGGGCTTCCTCAGCGCCGGCATCGTCGCCGGCAGCTGGTGGGCCTACGCCGAGCTGGGCTGGGGCGGCTGGTGGTTCTGGGATCCGGTGGAGAACGCCAGCTTCATGCCGTGGCTGGTCGGCGCGGCGCTGATCCACACCCAGGCCGTGACCGAGAAACGCGGTGCGCTCGGCGCCTGGACCCTGCTGCTGTCGATCCTGGCGTTCTCGCTGTCGTTGTTGGGTACTTTTCTGGTGCGCTCGGGCGTGCTGACCTCGGTGCACGCCTTCGCCGCCGACCCGCGCCGCGGCCTGTACATCCTCGGCTTCCTGGTGCTGGTGGTCGGCGGTTCGCTGCTGCTGTACGCGCTGCGCGCGCCGCGCCTGGCCGCGGGCAAGCCGTTCGCCGCGCTGTCGCGGGAGACCGCGATCCTGATCGGCAACCTGATGCTCAGCGTGGCCGCGGCGATGGTGCTGCTGGGCACGCTGTTCCCGCTGCTCGGCGACGCGCTGCGGCTGGGCAAGCTTTCGGTCGGGCCGCCCTACTTCGGCCTGCTGTTCCCGCTGCTGATGCTGCCGGTGGTGCTGCTGTTGCCGTTCGGCCCCTATCTGCGCTGGGGCCGCACCGAACCCGGCGCGCTGCGCGCGGTAGCCGCACGGGCCGGACTGGCCGCACTGGGCTGCGCGCTGCTGGCGTGGTTGCTGAGCGCGGGCACGCTGCGCGCGGTGGCCGGCGTCGCGGCGGCGGCCTGGGTCGGCGTCGGCACCGCGCTGTATGCGCTGACCCGCTGGCGCAGCGCGCCGCGTGGCCGCCGCTTCCCCGCCGAACTGGCCGGCATGCTGCTCGCGCATGCCGGGGTGGCGGTGTTCGTGGCCGGCGTGCTGCTGTCGGAAAGCCTGTCGGTGGAACGCGACGTGCGCCTGGATCCCGGCCAGAGCGCGCAGATCGGCGCCCATGCGTTTCGCTTCGATGGCGTGCGCCTGGTCGACGGCCCCAACTGGAAGGCGGAGCAAGGCACCGTGACCGTGTTGCGCGACGGCGGCGTCGTGGCGGTGCTGCACCCGCAGAAGCGTCTGTACAGCAGCGAACGCATCCAGACCGAGGCGGCGATCGACGCCGGCGTGCTGCGCGACCTGTACGTCGCGCTGGGCGAGCCCGTCGACGACCAGCACATCGAATACGGCTGGACCCTGCGCCTGTACGACAAGCCCTTCATCCGCTGGATCTGGGCCGGCGGCCTGCTGATGATGCTCGGCGGCTTCGTCAGCGCTGGCGCGCGCCGCTTGCGTGCGCAGCCGGCTGCGACAAGCGCGACCGCGCCGGCCGCGCTCGCCGGAGCCGCGCCATGAGCCGGCTGCTGCCGCTGGCCGCGTTCGTGCTGCTGGCCGCGCTGTTCGGGTTCGGGCTGTGGTGGAGCCGCAGCCACGACCCGCGCGCCGTGCCCTCGCCGCTGCTGGGCAAGCCGGTGCCGGCGTTCGCGCTGCCGCGCCTGGACCGCCCGGACCTGCGCAGCGGCAGCCAGGCGCTGCGCGGCCGCCCGTATCTGCTCAACGTGTTCGGCAGCTGGTGCATGGCCTGCAGCGAGGAGCATCCGCTGCTGATGGCGCAGGCCCGGCAGTTGGGCGTGCCCCTGGTCGGCTACGCCTACCGCGACGATCCGCACGACACCGCCGCCTGGCTGGCGCAGCGCGGCAATCCGTATGCGCTGGTGCTGGTGGACGCCGACGGCCAGCGCGCCATCGACCTGGGCGTGTACGGCGCCCCGGAAACCTTCCTGATCGATGCCGACGGCGTGGTCCGCTACAAGCACGTCGGCGTGCTGACACCGCAGGTGTTCGCCGACGAGCTGCGCCCGGCGATCGCGGCGCTCGACGAGGCGCGGCGATGAGCGCGACCGTCGCACGGACGTGCCGACGTAAGCCGTGGTGGCGACTGCTGGTGCTGCTGTGGCTGCTGGGCGGTGCAGTGCCGGCGCTGGCCCAGGCGGTGGACCCGCTGCCGTTCAAGGACCGCGCGCAGGAACAGCGCTTCCAGCGCCTGACCGCGCAATTGCGCTGCCTGGTCTGCCAGAACGAGAACCTGGCCGATTCCGACGCGACCCTGGCGCGCGACCTGCGCCACCAGGTGTTCGCACAACTGCAGGCCGGGCGCAGCGATGCCCAGATCAAGCAGTACATGGTCGATCGCTACTCGGCTTTCGTGCTGTACGACCCACCACTGGCGCCGGGCACCTGGCTGCTGTGGTTCGGGCCGGCGCTGTTGCTGCTGGGCGGCGCCGGCATGGTCGTGGCGACACTGCGGCACCGTCGTCGTGCCATCGGTGCCGCAACGGCAGACGCCGACGCAGAGGACGCCTGGTGACGCCCGGCTTCGCCCTCACCGCCGCGACGATGCTCGGCATCGCCCTGGTCGCCGTGCTGCGTCCCCTGCTCGCCCAGCGTCCCGGCATACGTCCGCAACGTGGCATCGCCCTGCTGCTGGCGCTGCTGCTGCCGTTGCTCGGCGCCGGCCTGTACTGGCGCATCGGCACGCCGACGGCCCTGGCCGGCGTCCCCCTGCAACCGCAGCCGCCGGCTGCGCCGGAGCAGACCGCGCAACGGCTGCAAGGCTGGCTGCAGCAGGCCTGGGACGCGCAACAGGCGCAGCGCCCGCACGACGCGCAGCAGGCCTATGCGCAGGCCCTGCGGATCGCCCCGGACAATGTCGAGGCGCTGCTCGGCTGGGCCGAGACCGACATGGCGCAACGCGCCGATCTCGCCGTCGGCAACGCCGCACGCGCCATGCTCGACCGGGTGCTGGCGCAGCAACCGGACAACCAGCGGGCGCTGTGGATGCGCGGCATCGCCGCGTTCCAGCAGCAGCGCTATGCCGATGCGGCGGGCGACTGGCACCACTTGTTGACCCTGCTGCCCACCGCGTCGCCGCTGCGCGAGACGGTGACGCAGAAGATCACCACGGCTGAGGCAATGGCGGCCAATGGCTCGCCGGGGAACGCAACGCTGCGCTGACGCGGTCGCAGCGATCGCGGCGGCGGCGCGGGTTGTTCAGAGAGCCTGCTCGCGCATGCGTTTCAGTGTGTCCGCAGCGACGGCTTGGCATGCCGGGATCGCGGAACATGCCATGACGCAGCCCACCGCGGCGGCAGCGCCAACTACACCAGCGCACGGTTCATCTCCCCGCATTTGCGCCAAAGATAGGAATGCGTATCATTAACTGACATCTCACCCACCGCCGCCACGCGCTGTCCGCTGCCCAGCCGGTGCTTCCTCCCCACGGGCCTGCATGTCTTCTTCTTCCACCTCGCTCCACGCCCCTGACGCCCCGGCGACGCCGCGGCGCCGCTCCCTGCCGCCCTGGCTGGGCGTGCTGGCGCGCACCCTGGCGGCGATCGTCGGCGGTTATGCGCTGGCCGCGGCCACTGCGGTGCTGCTGCCGCTGCTGTGGTCATCGGTGCGCGCGCAGGCGGTGTTGAGCGGGATGATGCTGGGCATCCTGGTCTGCGCCTGCACCGCGCTGTGGGCGTTCGCCGCGCGCAGCGTCGGGCGCGCCTGGCTGGGCATCGCCGCGCTGCTGGCGCCGATGGCCCTGGCCATCGCCTGGCTGCAGCAGCACGCGCCATGAAGCAGGGATTCCGCCAATCGATGGCCTGGCTGCACACCTGGAGCGGCCTGCTGGTGTCCTGGGTGCTGCTGCTGATCTTCATGGCCGGCACCGCCAGCTATTTCCGCAACGAGATCAGCCGCTGGATGCGTCCGGAACTGCCGCAGGCGCAACCGAGCACCGACGTGGTGGCCGCCCGTGCGGTGGCGCTGCTGCAGCGCGAGGCGCCGCAGTCGCCGCAGTGGTTCGTGTCGCTGGCCAATCCGCGCGCGCCGTTCACCGACCTGTTCTGGCGCAATCCGCCGCCGGCCGACGGCGCCCGCCAGAGCCGCAAGGAGATGTTCGGCAACGCCCTGCTCGACCCGGTCAGCGGCGAGGCCAGCCAGACCCGCGACACCCGCGGCGGCGACTTCTTCTACCGCCTGCACTTCGACCTGCACTACATCCCGGCGCTGTGGGCGCGCTACATCGTCGGCTTCTGCGCGATGTTCATGCTGGTGGCGATCATCAGCGGCGTGATCACCCACAAGAAGATCTTCAAGGACTTCTTCACCTTCCGCCCGGCCAAGGGCCAGCGCTCGTGGCTGGACTTCCACAATGCCAGCGCGGTGCTCGCCCTGCCCTACCACGCGATGATCACCTACACCGGGCTGGTCACGCTGATGCTGATGTACCTGCCCTGGGGCATCAAGACCGCCTACCCCGACGCCGAGCAGGCGTTCTACGCCGAGGCGTTCCAGGAACCGGAGAACCTGCGCGAGGCCAGCGGCACGCCCGGGCGCATGCTGCCGATCGAGCAACTGTTGGACGTGGCGCGCCGCGAATGGGGCGCGCAGGCGCCGATCGCCGGCTTCACCGTGTACAACGCCGGCGACGCGGCCGCGGCCATCCAGATCCGCCAGGGCGACGGCCAGCGCCTGGGTTACACCACACCGTCATTGCTGCTGGACGCCGGCAGCGGCCAGATCCTCGGCCGCAGCGGCACGCTGGGCGCCGCCGCGGCAACCCGCAGCACCCTGTACGGCCTGCACCTGGCGCACTTCGCCGGCCCCTGGCTGCGCTGGCTGTTCTTCGGTTGCGGCCTGCTCGGCTGCCTGATGGTGGCCAGCGGCGCGATCCTGTGGGCGGTCAAGGAGCGGCCCAAGCACGCCAAGGCCGGCCGCATCGGCCTGGGCCTGCGCCTGGTCGATGCGCTCAACATCGGTACCGTGGCCGGGCTGCCGATCGCCTTCGCCGCCTATTTCTGGGGCAACCGGCTATTGCCGCTGCACCTGGAGGCACGTCCGGAGCGCGAAGCGGCGGTGTTCTTCCTGGCCTGGGCGGCGGCCCTGCTCGCCGCGCAGGTGTGGCCGAAACGCGCCATGTGGGCCTGGCAACTGTATGCGGGCGCGGCGCTGTTCGGCTTGCTGCCGCTGCTCAACGCCATCACCACCGAGGCGCACCTGGGCGTGAGCCTGCTGGCCGGCGACTGGGCGCTGGCCGGGTTCGATCTGGTCTGTCTGTTCCTCGGCCTGGCCCTGGCGCTGGCCGCGCGCCGCATGCAGCGTTGGCAACCGCCGCTGTCGGCGGCCGAACGCCGCGCCCGCGAGCGCGGCGGATCGGGCAAGCCGGTGCTGGCCACGGAGGGCGCATGACCGCGCTCGGCCTGTGCCTGGCCTTCTCCGGCTTCGTCGCGCTGTGCCTGGGCATGGAGAAGCACCAGCTCGAGCTGTATGGCGCACATCGCGCGTCGGCGCCGCGGATGCGACAACTGCAGGCCGCCGGCTGGCTGCTGCTGGGCGTGGCATTCGCCTGCTGCGTCGCCGCGCGCGGCTGGGGGATCGGCCCGGTGCTGTGGGTGGGCTCGCTCAGCGCCAGTGCGGCGCTGCTGACCCTGGGCCTGCTGCCTTACCGGCCACGGCTGATCGTGCCGCTGGCGCTGCTGGCGCCGCCGCTGGGCGTGGGCGCCGCCCTGCTGGGCTAGGTACCCGCCTTACTCAGCGATCGGCGGCCACCGTCGGCGCCCGTAGTTCCGCGGCGGTGCGCGCGCCGGCGAACACCAGCACCAGCCCCGCCGCCAGGGTAATCGCCAGGTACAGCGGGACCATGCCGAGGCGGCCGTTGCGCACGAACACCATGCTTTCCATCATCAGCGAGGAGAACGTGGTCAGTCCGCCGACCAGGCCGACGATCAGCAGCGCCCGCCAGTACGGCGCGCTGGCGCCGCGGCCTTCGATCCACACCAGCAGGAAGCCGCCGACGAAGGCGCCGGCCAGGTTCACCGCCAGCGTGCCCCACGGGAAGCCGGCGCCGTAGCGCTGCAGCAGCGCGCTGCCGACCGCGAAACGCAGGCCGGAGCCGACCGCGCCGCCGGCCATCGCCAGCAGCAGTTGCTGCCACCACAGGGTCAGGTTCATGCGCGCCTCCGCGAGACGAACGCAGGAGCAGCAGCTGAAACACGAGAAAGAACGGGCATCGGATTCTCCACAGGGACGATGCCGGGGCGCGGACCTGCCACCCCGGCGGGGGTTGGGCAGGCATCATCAGCGCGCAGTGCTGCGGGCGGTTCGAGGAGGAATGCCATCTCCTGTGCGCCGATTATGCGGTCGATCGTCCGGCCTTGTCAGCCCGCGCCTGTTCGCGCGCGGCGCGCAGGCGGTCGAGCTTGTCCTTGAGCTTGATCTCCAGGCCGCGTTCCACCGGCCGGTAGTAGACCCGCTCGCCCATCGCATCGGGAAAGCCGGTCTGGTCCAGCGCAATGCCGCCCTCGGCGTCGTGGTCGTACTGATAGTCGGCGCCATAGCCCAGGGTCTTCATCAGCTTGGTCGGCGCGTTGCGCAAGTGCAGCGGTACCTCCTGGGTGCCGGTCTCGCGCACCTCCGCCTTGGCCTGGTTGAACGCGGCATAGCCGGCGTTGGACTTGGCGGTGCTGGCCAGGTACAGCACCAGTTGCGCGAAGGCCAGTTCGCCTTCCGGGCTGCCCAGGCGCTCGTAGATGTCCCAGGCTTCCAGCGCCATCGACTGCGCGCGCGGATCGGCCAGGCCGATGTCCTCGATCGCCATGCGGGTCAGCCGCCGCGCCAGGTAGGCCGGGTCGCAGCCGCCGTCGAGCATGCGCGTGAGCCAGTACAGCGCCGCGTCGGGATTGGAGCTGCGCACCGACTTGTGCAGCGCCGAGATCTGGTCGTAGAACTGCTCGCCGCCCTTGTCGAAGCGGCGGGTGCGGTCGGCCAGCACCTGCTGCAGGGTCTGCGCGGTGATCTCGCCGCCCTCGTCCTGGGCCAGTTCGGCGGCGATCTCCAGCAGGGTCAGCGCACGCCGCACGTCGCCATCGGCAGCGCCGGCGATCTCCAGCAGCGCCGCGTCGGACACGCGCAACGGCTCGGCGCCGAGCCCGCGCTCGGGATCGTGCAGCGCCCGCTGCAGCGCCTCGGCGATGTCCTGCGGCGACACCGCCTCCAGCACGTGCACGCGGCAGCGCGACAGCAGCGCCGAATTCAGCTCGAACGAGGGATTCTCGGTGGTGGCGCCGACGAACAGGATGGTGCCGCGCTCGATGTGCGGCAGGAACGCGTCCTGCTGCGCCTTGTTGAAGCGATGCACCTCGTCGACGAACAGCACCGTGCGGCGTCCGTCGGCGAAACGCTGCGCGGCCTCGGCCAGCACCAGCCGCACCTCGGCCAGGCCGGACAGCACCGCCGAGATCGCCTTGAACTCGGCCTCGGCATATTGCGCCAACAGCAGCGCCAGCGTGGTCTTGCCGCAGCCCGGCGGCCCCCACAGGATCATCGAGTGCACGCGGCCGGACGCGACCGCACGGCGCAGCGCACTGGTCGGCGCCAGCAGGCGCTTCTGCCCGACCATCTCGTCGAGCGTGCGCGGGCGCATGCGCTCGGCCAGCGGGCGCATGGCCTCGCGGTCGACGCTCAGCAGGTCGGGGGCATCGGAAGCGAAGGGTCTGCGTTTGGCCATGCGCCCATTCTATCGCCGCGGCCCGTGTACGCCTTGCCGCCGGCATGTATCCCGGCTGCCGGCGTGCCCGGCGCCGCAGGCCCGCGTGGCGCCAATGCGAGCGCTAGAATCGCGACGCCTCCACCGCACGGCCGCCCCCCCGCCATGAGCCACCACGACACCCTGGACGCGTTCACCCATCAGCACGACTTCCTCGGCACGCGCCACGAGCGCAACGCGCGCCGCACCTGGTCGGTGGTGGCGCTGACCGCCGCGATGATGGGCGTGGAGATCGTCGCCGGCTGGTGGACCGGCTCGATGGCGCTGCTGGCCGACGGTCTGCACATGGCCACCCACGCCGGCGCGCTGTCGCTGGCCGGCTTCGCCTACTGGTTCGCGCGGCGGCACCGGCACAATCCGCGCTTCACCTTCGGCACCGGCAAGGTCGGCGACCTGGCCGGCTTCTCCAGCGCGTTGATCCTGGCGCTGATCGCGCTGGGCATCGGCGTGGAGTCGGCGCTGCGCCTGGCGCAGCCGGTGCACATCGCCTACGACGAGGCCCTGTGGATCGCGGCACTGGGCCTGCTGGTGAACCTTCTCAGCGCCTGGATGCTGGGCGCCGACCACCATCATGATCATGGGCACGGGCACGGGCACGGGCACGGCCATAGTCACGGCCATCATCACGAACACGGCCATGCCCATGCCACGCATCGGCATGACGACCATGCGCACGCGCACCACGATGGGCATGAACACGATCACGCGCACGGTCACGACCATCACCACCCCCGCGATCACCACGGGCACGCACACGCCCACGTCGCGCCCGCGCAGGCCGCCAGCCACGACCGCCACGCGCACGCCGACCACAACCTGCGCTCGGCCTACATGCACGTGCTGGCCGACGCGCTGACCTCGGTGATGGCGATCGCCGCCCTGCTGCTGGCCAAGTACCTGGGCTGGACCTGGACCGATGCGTTGATGGGCATCGTCGGCGCCATCGTCATCGCGCGGTGGTCGCTGGCGCTGCTGCGCGACACCGGCGCGGTGCTGCTCGACGCCTCGGCGCCGGCGGCGCTGCAGGCGCAGATCCGCGACCGCCTGCAGCAGGACGACGAACGCATCGCCGACCTGCACGTGTGGCGGGTCGGCCCCGGCCAGCACGCGGCGATCGTGTCGCTGGTGACCCACCGGCCGCGGCCGGCGGCGTTCTACCACGCGCGCCTGCAGGGCGTGGCCACCCTGGGCCACGTCAGCATCGAAGTGCAGACCTGCCCGGAATGACCGGGAAGACCGCCGCGCACCGAGACGGCGCGCGGCGGCAGCCGGCTCAGCGGTCGCCGACCACGTCCACGTCCTTGTCCGGGACGTAGCGGAAGGTGCCGGTGGCGAAGGCCGGATTGCGCTTCCAGTCGCTGAAGCTGATCTCGGTGCGCTGGCCGACCGGATCCACCACTTCCATGCGCGCCAGGCCGTTGCGGTCGAAGCCGAGCTTGGCCATCTGGAAGCTGGCCTCGGTGTCCACCTTCGGCGTCATGGTCAGCCACTGCAGCCCGTCGCGGGCCACCGCTTCCTCGCTGACGTCGTACTGGCGGTCGAGCTTGCCCGGGTCGATCAGCGCGGTCAGCGGGCTGTTCTGTTCCTCGCTGCCCTGCGTGCGCACCGTGGCCTGCTTCAGGTCCGGGTCGTACACCCAGACCTTGCTGCCGTCGGCGACGATCAGCTGGGTATAGGGCTTGCGGTACTCCCAGCGGAACAGGCGCGGCGCCGACAGCGCAACGCGGCCGCTGGAGCTTTCCTTCAGCGTGCCCTTGCCGTCGTAGACCTTCTGCGCGAACTGGCCGTCCAGGCCCTTCAGCCCGCGGGTGAAGGCAGTGAGGTCCTCGCGGGCGCCGGCGAAGGCGGAGCCGGCCAGCAGCGCGGTGGCGAGGACGGTGTAGCGGAGTGTGCGAAGCATGCGGATGGATTTCCGGATGGAGTGTGGGAAGTGTGACGCGGCACGCCTGAATAGGCGATCAGAGGACGTCGCCGGCCGAGCCAGGCCTACGGCCCGGTCTGCATCCGGCTCAGGTCGCCGTACAGGATCTGCCCGCGGAAGCCGCGCCGCACCTGCTGGTACAGCTCGCGGAATGCGGCGTAGTCCTGCGGCTGGCACAGCGCCGCCGGGCCGTGGATCGCGCGCCGGTGCAGCGTGTGCGTGGCGGTGACGGTCTGCCCGTCGCGCACCCAGGTCGCGGCGTATTCGCCAGCGGCATTGCGGAAATGGGTGTCGGCCGGGATCGCGATGATCGGCACGCTGTCGGGGAAGGTCAGCCGGTAGGTCTCGCTGCGCGCGTTGTCATTGCAGTAGAACGGGGTCAGATTGCGCTCGGCCGAGGCGGTGCTGTAGACCCCGCGCACCGAATCGGCGCCGGGCATCAGCGGCAGGCTCATGCCGCCGACCACGCCGAAGTCCACGTAGTCGTGCGCGCGGAAGCGGTAGGCGTAGCCGAACGGCCGGCGCAGGTCCTGCGGCGCGCCCTGCAGCAGCAACTCGCCGCTGCCGTCGAAGCCGGAGGCGGCGAGGATCGATTCCTCGATGCGGGTGCGGTTCTGCGCGTTGAGCTGCACGAACATCGTGCGCAGGCCGACCTCGCCGACATCGCCGCTGTCCAGGCGGGTGATGCCGCTCAGGCTGCCGTCGGCGGCGAAGCGATAGTCGGTCTCGACCAGGTAGCGGTTGCGCTTGGCATCGTCCGGCGGCGTGCGCGCCAGGGTGCCGTCGGCGGTGTGCAGCACCGGCGCGCCGAGGTCGCCGGCCGGCAACTGGCCGAAGCGCGCGTACGGGCTGGTGGAGTCCACGTACAGCTTGAACTCGGGCAGATAGGTGATGGCGTGGTTGAACCGGCCCAGCACCGGCACCTCGGGCAGGGTCGGTCCGCCCTGCGCGCCGATCAGTACCGGCGTGCTGGCGATGCCCTTGGCCGCCAGCAGCGCTTCCAGCACCACGGTGTGGTCCTTGCAGTCGCCGTAGTGGTTGTCGAGGATGCTGTCGGCGCTGTTCGGCTGCAGCCCGCCGTTGCCCAGGTACACCGCCACGTAGCGGATGTTGCGCGCCACCCATTCGTACAGCGCCGCGGCCTGTGCGCGGCGATCGCTGATGCCGGCGGTGATCTGCTCGGCGCGGGCGCGCACCTTGGGCGTGACCTGCGCAGCGGCGGCGCTGCTGTGCTGGTAGGCCTGGGCCATCTGCGCCCAGCGGCGGAAGCTGCTGGCCATGATGGTCGGGCTGAATTCCCAGGTCGCCGCCGACCAGTTCTGGCTCTTCATCGGCTCGCGGCGGCTGTAGTGCCACTGCCAGCGCGCCTGCTCGCCGTCGATCTGCGGCGTGTTGCTGCCCTGCACGCCGCGCGTGTACAGGTGCATCTGCAGGCGCCGCGGCGCCACCAGGGTCACCGTGGCGTCGTCGTACTGGGAGAACACGCTGAAGGTCTCCCACAGGCTGAAGTAGCCGGGGAAGTACGGCACGTTCTGGGTGCGCCGCACCCGGTACACCAGGCGCGCGCCGGGCATCAGGTTGGGAAACACCACCACCTTGACCTTGCGGTCGGCGTACATCGCCGCTGCCGCGCTGGAATAACTTTCCTGGGTGTAGATCTTGTCGGCCGGCACGTCGTGGCGCAGCCCGTCCGGGGTCAGCGTGTAGGCGGCCAGCACCTCCAGCGTCTCCAGCTTCTCGCTGTAGCTCAGGCGCACCTGGCTGAACTGGTCGACGCCGGCCTTGGTCTTGAGCAGCAGTTCGACCTCGTCAGTCTCCACGCTGGTGGCGTCCTCGCGCACCTCGTAGTCGGCGCGGTAGCGCACGTAGCTGTAGTTGTTGCTGACCACCGGTGCGGCCGCGGCCGGCTGGTCGGTGTCGCGCTCCGCGGTCGGCGCCGGTTGCGCCGTGGCGAGGCCGGCCAGCGCCAGCAGCGCCGAGCCGAGCAACCATCGCACCGCGCGCAGTGGCGCCGGTCCACGCAGGCGCCGGCCATGGCCGGCGGAGGGCGCGGTACGGCTCACTTCGGCGGCGGCGGCGCCAGCACGCTGCGGTCGCCGTTGTGTTCGGGCGGGCTGACCACCCCGGCGGCTTCCATCGCCTCGATCAGCCGCGCGGCGCGGTTGTAGCCGATCTTCAACCGCCGCTGTACGCCGGAAATCGAGGCGCGGCGGGTCTCGGTGACGATGCGCAGGGCCTCGTCGTACAGCGGGTCGGATTCGTCGCCGCCACCGCCGCCGGCTTCGGGCAGGCCGGTGGCGCCGATCACGGTGCCGTCGCCCATGGTCTGCACCTCGTCGAGCACGCCCTCGATGTAGTCGGCCGGGCCGCTGGCCTTGAGGTGCTCCACCACGCGGTGCACTTCCTCGTCGCTGACGAAGGCGCCGTGCACGCGGTCCGGCATCGCCGTGCCCGGCGGCAGGTACAGCATGTCGCCATGGCCCAGCAGGGTCTCGGCGCCGGACTGGTCGAGGATGGTGCGCGAGTCGATCTTGGAACTGACCTGGAAGGCGATGCGGGTCGGGATGTTGGCCTTGATCAGGCCGGTGATCACGTCCACCGACGGACGCTGGGTGGCCAGGATCAGGTGGATGCCGGCCGCGCGGGCCTTCTGCGCCAGGCGCGCGATCAGTTCTTCGACCTTCTTGCCGACGATCATCATCATGTCGGCGAATTCGTCGATGAAGATGACGATGAACGGCAGCGTGTCCAGCGGCCGCGGCGCCTCGGCCAGGTCCGGGTTGGGCTTGAACAGCGGGTCCATCAGCGGCTGCCCGGCGTCCTGCGCATCCTTGACCTTCTTGTTGAAGCCGGCCAGGTTGCGCACGCCGACCGCGCTCATCAGCTTGTAGCGGCGCTCCATTTCCGCCACGCACCAGCGCAGGCCGTTGGCGGCCTCCTTCATGTCGGTGACCACCGGCGCCAGCAGATGCGGGATGCCCTGGTAGACGCTCAGTTCGAGCATCTTCGGGTCGATCATCAGCATCCGCAGGTCCTTGGCCGAGGCCTTGTACAGCAGGCTCAACACCATCGCGTTGACCGCCACCGACTTGCCCGAGCCGGTCGTACCGGCGACCAGCAAATGCGGCATGCGCGCCAGGTCGGCCACGGTCGGACGCCCGGCGATGTCCTTGCCCAGGGCCAGGGTCAGCGGGCTGGCCGACTTGTCGTATTCCTTGGAGCGCAGCAGTTCGCTGAGATAGATCATCTCGCGGCTGACGTTGGGGATCTCCAGGCCGATCACCGACTTGCCCGGGATCACGTCGACCACGCGCACCGACTTCACCGACAGGCCGCGGGCGATGTCCTTGTCCAGCGAACTGATCTGGCTGACCTTGATGCCCGGCGCCGGCTCGATCTCGAAGCGGGTGATGACCGGACCGGGATAGGCGCCGACCACCTGCGCCTCGATGCGGAAGTCCTTGAGCTTGAACTCGATCTGCCGCGACAGGGTTTCCAGGGTCTCCTCGGAATAGCCCTTGGCCTGCGGCTTGGGGTCGTCCAGCAGCGCCAGCGGCGGCACCCCGGAGGGGTCGCTGCCGGTGCCGTGGAACAGCGGGATCTGCTGCTCGCGCTTGGCGCGCTCGCTCTTCTCCACCACCGGCGCCGGCGGCGGCTCGATCTTGACCGGCTCGCGCTTGGCGCGCTGCACCGCGTCGACCTTGCGCACTTCCTCGCGTTCCTCGCGCATGGCGCGGGTCTGCTGCCATTCGTTGGCCTGCTGGGTGCCGCGTCGGGCCAGCGCCGGCAGGGTCATCACCGCCTTGCCGATGCGCTCCATCACCGCGAACCAGGACAGCCCGGTGGCCAGGGTCACCGACACCAGCAGCAGCACCAGCACGAACAGGTTGGCGCCGAGCGCGCCGAAGCCGGCGCCCAGCGAACTACCGACCAGCTTGCCGAGGATGCCGCCGGCGCCGGCCACGTCGCCGGCGAACAGGCGCAGGTGCAGCAGCCCGGTGGCGGCGATCAGGAAGCCGACGATGCCGACCAGGCGCAGCGCCGGGCCGAGGTCGGCCTCGCCGTCGCCGTCCTGGTCCATGCCGAACAGCGCGATCCAGGAGATCGCGCCGATCACCACCGGCAGCAGGAAGGCCACGTAGCCGAACAGTTGCAGCAGCACGTCGGCGATCCAGGCGCCGAACTTGCCGCCCATGTTGTGCACCGGCGCGACCACGCTGCCGGTATGCGACCAGCCCGGATCGGTGGCCGAATAGGTCGCCAGGCTGGCCAGCAGGTACAGCAGCAGCGGCGCGATCGCGATCAGCGCCAGATCGCGCCACAGCTTCTGCCGGCGTGGGTTGGGCGCGGCGCCCTGCTTGCGTGCCGCCGCATTGGCGCCCTGGGATTTGCCGCGTTCCGGAACCTGCTTCGCCACGCTATGACCAGACCTTAGAAATGCATCGTTAGTGATTGATAATAAACGACTCGCCTTTGCATTTCAGCAGGCGCTACCTGAATCGTCCGGTCTCGCGCCGCTGTGCCGCGGCGGCGCCTGCTGGCAGCATGCACTGGCGTGCCGCGGAGGCCGTCGGTCGCGACGGGCCGCAGCGTTTCCGCCACGCGGCTTGATTCGTTCCAGGCCGGCCGCCACTCTATGCGCCTTCGCCGGAACCCGCGCAATGCCGCGTTTCCGCCGCCATTTCACCCTGTTCGCGAGTATACATGAGCCCCTCTGCCGCCAATTCCGCCAAGCATTCCCGCCTGCTGATCCTGGGCTCCGGCCCGGCCGGCTGGACCGCCGCGGTCTACGCCGCGCGCGCCAATCTCAAGCCCGTGGTGATCACCGGCCTGCAGCAGGGCGGCCAGCTGATGACCACCACCGAGGTCGACAACTGGCCCGGCGACCCCCACGGCCTGATGGGCCCGGACCTGATGGCGCGCATGCAGGCGCATGCCGAGCGCTTCGAGACCGAGGTGATCTTCGACCACATCCACACCGCCGACCTGTCGCAGCGCCCGTTCCGGCTCAGCGGCGACAGCGGCGACTACACCTGCGACGCGCTGATCATCGCCACCGGCGCCACCGCCAAGTACCTGGGCATTCCCTCGGAAGAGGCGTTCAAGGGCCGCGGCGTGTCCGCCTGCGCCACCTGCGACGGCTTCTTCTACAAGGACCAGGACGTGGTCGTGGTCGGCGGCGGCAACACCGCCGTGGAAGAGGCGCTGTACCTGTCCAACATCGCCCGCAAGGTCTACCTGGTGCATCGCCGCGACACCCTGCGCGCGGAAAAGATCATGCAGGACAAGCTGTTCGCCAAGGTGGCCGCCGGCAAGATCGAGACCGTCTGGCACCACCAGGTGGACGAGGTGCTGGGCAACGAGGCCGGCGTCACCGGCGTGCGGGTCAAGTCGGTGCAGGACGGCAGCACCCGCGACCTGGAGGCGCACGGCTTCTTCGTCGCCATCGGCCATCACCCGAACACCCAGCTGTTCGACGGCCAGTTGGCGATGCACAACGGCTACCTGGAGATCCGCTCCGGCCTGGGCGGCGCCGCCACCGAGACCTCGGTGCCGGGCGTGTTCGCCGCCGGCGACGTGGCCGACCAGCACTACCGCCAGGCGATCACCTCGGCCGGCTTCGGCTGCATGGCCGCGCTGGACGCCGAGCGCTATCTGGACAAGGGTGCCTGAGTCCGCGCACGTTCTGAGCTGCCGGCCCTGGGCCGGCAATCGCCGCGCGCCGGCAAGCGCGCGCGCCGACGCAACCGGCGGTCGGCGCGCTCTTCTGCTGCGGTGGCCGGGGCGATGAGCCGGATCCGCTGGCTGCGCCGGCTCGACACCGTCGCCGCTGCCGACTGGGACGTGCTGCACGACGGCCGCAATCCGTTCGTCGCCCACGCCTTCCTGGCCGGGCTGGAGCAGCATGGCTGCCTGCGCCCGGACTGGGGCTGGAGCCCGCTGCATCTCAGCGTCTGGGACGGCGAGACGCTGGTCGCGGCCGCGCCCGGGTACCTGAAAAGCAACTCGCATGGCGAATTCGTGTTCGACCACGCCTGGGCGCATGCCTACGCGCGCTACGGCCAGGACTACTTCCCCAAGTGGCTGTGCGCGGTGCCCTACTCGCCGGTGACCGGGCCGCGGCTGCTGGCGCGCGACCCGGCCGCCCGACAGGAGTTGCTGGCGGCCATGCAGGCGCCCGCCGAAAGCACCGGCCTGTCCTCGGCCCACGTCAACTTCCACCGCGCCGAGGAGGACGCCGCGTTCGGCGCCGATTGGCTGGAGCGCAACGACGTGCAGTACCAGTGGCACAACGAGGCCGGCTGGGCCGGCTTCGACGACTACCTGGGCGCGATGGACCACAAGCACCGCAAGAACATCCGCCAGGAGCGGGCCAAGGTGCAGCGCGCCGGCATCGGCTTCCGCGTACTGCACGGCGACGAGGCCAGCGCTGCCGACCTGGAGGCGATGTATGGGTTCTACCTGCGCACCTTCGACGACTACGGCAATTCGCCGGCGCTGACCCTGGACTTCTTCGCGCATCTTGCGCGAACGATGCCGCGCAACCTGCTGATCTTCCTGGCCATGCATGAAGGTGTGCCGGTCGCCGGCGCGTTCTGCCTGCGCGGCGGCGACACCTTGTACGGCCGCTACTGGGGCGGCGAGCCCCTGCCCGGCCTGCACTTCGAGACCTGCTACTACCAGGGCATCGACTATTGCCTGCGCGAGGGCCTGACCCGCTTCGAGCCGGGTGCGCAGGGCCAGCACAAGATCGCCCGCGGCTTCCTGCCGCGGCTGGTGCGCAGCCGTCACTGGATTGCCGACCCCGGCTTCCGCGTGCCCCTGGCCGAGTGGTGCGCGCAGGAGCGTGCCGAGGTCCGCCAGCACGCGGCGGCGCTGCAGCGCCATTCGCCGTTCCGCCACGACGCCTGAGGCATCGACTAGGCTTCCGGCGATGCGTCGTCTCCCTGCCCTGCTCGCGGCCGATCCCGCCGCCCCGTTCCCGCCGCCGTCCAGCGCCCTGCGCGAACCGGATGGCCTGCTCGCGGTCGGCGGCGACCTGTCGCCGATCCGCCTGCTCACGGCCTATGCGCAGGGCATCTTCCCCTGGTATTCCGATGGCGAGCCGATCCTGTGGTGGAGCCCGGACCCGCGCACCGTGTTCCGCAGCGACGGGGTGCGCCTGTCCTCGCGCTTCCGCCGCAGCCTGCGGCGCTCGCCGTGGACGGTGCGCGCCGATACCGCCTTCGCCCAGGTCATCGACGCCTGCGCGCAACTCCCGCGCCGCGGCCAGGACGGCACCTGGATCACCGCACCGATGCGCGCGGCCTACCTGGCCCTGCACCAGGCCGGCCACGCGCATTCGGTGGAGGTGTTCGACGGCAGCGACCTGGTCGGCGGCATCTATGGGGTGACGCGCGGGCACATGTTCTTCGGCGAGAGCATGTTCAGCGCCCGCAGCGGCGGCTCCAAGGTGGCGCTGGCGGCGCTGGCGCGGCGCCTGCACGGCTGGGGCTGGCCGCTGATCGATGCGCAGGTGGAGAACGCCCACCTGCTCAGCCTCGGCGCCGAGCGCTGGCCGCGTGCCCGCTTCCTGGAGGCCATCGCCCCGTTGGTGGCGGCGCCCGCCGAGACCGGGTCGTGGACGTCGCGATTCGGGTCGCTGGCGGCGCTGGAACTGGCCCAGGGCTGAGCGGGATTAACGCAAACTTTGCATGGCGCGGCCCAGGCGAGTAAAATCCTCGCTCTTCAGGCCTTTGGCCGTTCCGAATCGCACAGGATTACATGTCGAAAGACGACTCCATCGAATTCGAAGGCACCGTCAGCGAGACGTTGCCCAATACCACGTTCCGGGTCAAGCTGGAAAACGGGCACGAAATCATCGCCCACATCTCCGGCCGCATGCGCAAGAACTACATCCGCATCCTGACCGGCGACCGGGTGAAGGTCGAAATGACCCCGTACGACCTGACCAAGGGTCGCATCACCTACCGCATGAAGTAATCCGCCACGGGCGGACATGAAGAAGGCGGCCAATGGCCGCCTTTCGCGTCTGCAACGATGGAACGACGGTGACCTCGCCAGGCGGCTGCAGCCTCTGCAGCCGCCTTTCGTCGTGCCTGCCCGGCCTCAGTCCACCGTCGCCGGCAGCAGGCGCTCCGGCTCGGCCTGGGTCTCCACCACCAGCTCGCCGTCGCGCACGTCGATGGTGACGCGGCCGCCGTTGACCAGCTTGCCGAACAGCAACTCGTCGGCCAGCGGGCGCTTGACCTTGTCCTGGATCACCCGCGCCATCGGCCGCGCGCCCATCAGCGGGTCGAAGCCGTGCTGGGCCAGCCAGTCGCGGGCGGTCGGAGTCGCCGACAGCGACACGTGCTTCTCCTGCAGCAACATCTCCAGCTCGATCACGAACTTGTCGACCACGCGCAGGATGTGGCTGAAGGCCAGCGGCTGGAACTGCACCACCGCGTCCAGGCGGTTGCGGAACTCCGGGGTGAAGCTGCGGCGGATGATCTCCATCGCATCGGTGGAGTGGTCCTGCTGGGTGAAGCCGATCGAGCGCCGCGAGGCCTGGGTGGCGCCGGCATTGGTGGTCATCACCAGGATCACGTTCTTGAAGTTCGCCTCGCGTCCGTTGGTATCGGTGAGCACGCCGCGGTCCATGACCTGCAACAGGATGTTGAAGATGTCCGGATGCGCCTTCTCCACCTCGTCCAGCAGCAGCACGCAGTGCGGGGTCTTGACGATCTTCTCGGTCAGCAGGCCGCCCTGGTCGAAGCCGACGTAGCCAGGAGGCGCGCCGATCAGGCGGCTGATCGAATGCGGCTCCATGTATTCGGACATGTCGAAGCGCACCAGTTCGATGCCCAACTGCAGCGCCAACTGCTTGGTGACCTCGGTCTTGCCCACGCCGGTGGGGCCAGCGAACAGGAAGTTGCCGATCGGCTTCTCCGGATTGGCCAGGCCCGAGCGCGCCAGCTTGATCGACGAGGACAGCGTCTCGATCGCCGGATCCTGGCCGAAGATCACCATCTTCAGGTTGCGCTCCAGGTGCTGCAGCACGTCCTTGTCGGTGGCGCTGACCTGCTTGGCCGGGATCCGCGCCATCTTGGCGACGATGGTCTCGATCTCCTCGATGTCGATCAGTTCCTTGCGCTGACCTTCCGGCAGCAGCCGCTGGCGCGCACCGGCCTCGTCGATCACGTCGATCGCCTTGTCCGGCAGCAGCCGGTCGCCGATGTGCTTGACCGACAGGTCCACCGCCGCCTGCAGCGCGTCGTCGGCATAGGTCACGCCGTGGTGCGCCTCGTACTTGGGCTTGAGACCCTGCAGGATCTCGAAAGTCTCGCCCACGGTCGGCTCGACGATGTCGATCTTCTGGAAGCGCCGCGCCAGGGCGCGGTCCTTCTCGAAGATGCCGCGATATTCCTGGAACGTGGTCGAACCGATGCAGCGCAACTCGCCCGAGGACAGCGCCGGCTTGATCAGGTTGGACGCGTCCATGGTGCCGCCGGAGGCGGAACCGGCGCCGATGATGGTGTGGATCTCGTCGATGAACAGCACCGCGTTGGGCACCTTCTTCAGCGAGGTCAGCACGCCCTTCAGGCGCTTCTCGAAGTCGCCGCGGTACTTGGTGCCGGCGACCAGCGCGCCCAGGTCGAGCGAGAAGATCACCGCGTCGGCCAGCACCTGGGGCACGCTGCCCTCGACGATGCGCTTGGCCAAGCCCTCGGCGATGGCGGTCTTGCCGACGCCGGCCTCGCCCACGTACAGCGGGTTGTTCTTGCGGCGGCGGCACAGCACCTGGATGGTGCGCTCGATCTCGTCGCCGCGGCCCACCAGCGGGTCGATGCGGCCGTTGCGGGCCTGCTCGTTCAAATTGGTGGCGTATTCGGCCAGGGCGTCGCCCTTCGGCTCGCCCTCGCCCGCCTCGCCCTTGGGCTCGCCGTCGGCCGGGGCCGCGTGTTCGCCGTCCTCGCCCATCTTGGCGATGCCGTGGGACAGGTAGTTGACGATGTCCAGGCGGGTGATGTCCTGCTGGTTCAGGAAATACACCGCGTGCGAGTCCTTCTCGCCGAAGATCGCCACCAGCACGTTCGCGCCGCTGACCTCCTTCTTGCCCGAGGATTGCACGTGGTAGACCGCCCGCTGCAGCACCCGCTGGAAGCCCAGGGTGGGCTGGGTGTCGCGGCCGTCGTCGTCGGCCAGGCGCGCCACCGAGGCTTCGATGGCCTGTTCCAGGTCGCTGCGCAGGCGGTCGACATCGGCGCCGCAGGCCTTGAGCACGGCCTGGGCGGAGGGATTGTCGAGCAGCGCCAACAGCAGGTGTTCCACCGTCATGAACTCATGACGGGCTTCCCGGGCGCGCTTGTAGCACTGGCCGATGGTCTGCTCGAGATCTTTGCTGAACATGGTGCACTCCGACGTCTGTTGCCAACGATATGTGGCTTGAGCTGCGAGATTTCCACAACCCTATCGGATCAGTGTGTTCAGACCGCGTTAGTCCGGGCAGACCGGGAGCCGACGCCTCCCACTATCAGGCTTTTTCCATCGTGCACAACAGGGGGTGCTGGTTCATCCGCGAGAACTCGTTCACCTGAGCCACCTTGGATTCAGCCACCTCGCGGGTATACACCCCACAGACGCCGCGGCCGCGGGTATGTACGTGCAGCATTACCTGGGTGGCGCGCTCCAGGTCCAGGGAGAAGAACTGCTGCAGGACGGTCACCACGAAGTCCATCGGGGTGTAGTCATCGTTCAGCAGCAGCACCTGATACATCGGCGGTCGGGCGATTTCCGGCTTGCCGGTCTCCACCATAACGCCATGATCGTGCTCGGGGGAATTCTTGCGGGGCATCTGCCCATTATATACGGGGGCCGCCGGCCCGGATTGGACGATCGCCGGCCCTGCCCGCACAATTCCCCTCCTTTCGATGGCGCTTCGCATGCATTCGACGATGTTCCCCAAGCTTCCGCTGTTCGCCGCGCTGCTCGCCGCCGCCATGCCGGCGGCCGCCACGCCGCCGGATGCGGCGCTGGGCAAGCGCTTGCAGGCGCTGGGCTACGACGCGCAGGCCGACGAGGACGGCGACTACCAGGTGCTGTTCGGCCTGCGCGAGAACGGCGGCGAGCGCAAGCAGCTCACCTACGTGCGCTCGCCGGTGGAGACCTTCGGTAGCTACCGCATCCGCGAGGTGTGGTCGCCGGCCTACCAGGCGCAGGGCGACAGCCTGCCCGCCAAGGTCGCCAACCGGCTGTTGGAGGACGCGCAGTCCGACATCCTCGGCGGCTGGGTGCGCCAGGGCGGCACCGCGGTGTTCGTGGTCAAGATCCCCGCCGATGCCGACGATGCGGCGCTGCGCGAGGCGCTGGAGGCGGCCGCACGCGGCGCCGACGCGATGGACGCCGAACTCAATGGCGGCAAGGACCTGTTCTGATGACGGCAACCACCGAACCCTGGCAGCCGGATGTGACCGTGGCCACGGTAGTGGTGCGCGACGGGCGCCTGCTGCAGGTCGAGGAAGCGATCGCCGGTGCGCTGGTGCTGAACCAGCCGGCCGGCCACCTGGAACCGGACGAG
Organism: Xanthomonas sp. PPL134; assembly: GCF_040595915.1. Taxonomy (NCBI): domain Bacteria; kingdom Pseudomonadati; phylum Pseudomonadota; class Gammaproteobacteria; order Lysobacterales; family Lysobacteraceae; genus Xanthomonas; species Xanthomonas sp. PPL134. Next base: position 30,617 of record NZ_JAMDLL010000002.1, on the reverse strand, counting down.
AGCCTGATCGAGGCCGCGGTGCGCGAGACGCTGGAGGAAACCGGCTGGCAGGTGCAGCCGACCGCCTTCATCGGCGCCTACCAGTGGAAGGCCGACAACGGCCGCCACTACCTGCGCTTCGCCTTTGCCGCCGACCCGGTCGCGCACGATCCGCAGCGGCCGCTGGACACCGGCATCGTGCGGGCGCTGTGGATGACCCCGGCCGAGCTGGAGGCCGCCGCGCCGCGCTGGCGCAGCCCGCTGGTGTGGCAGGTGGTGGCAGACTACCTGGCCGGGCGCCGCTACCCGCTGGACCTGTTGCGGCAGGTGGCATGAGCGGCGCAGCGGTCATGGTCGGGGTCTCCGGCGGCGTGGATTCGTCGGTGGCGGCCTGGCAACTGGTCCAGCAGGGCGCGGCGGTGTCCGGCCTGTTCATGCAGAACTGGGCCGACGACGGCAGCGGCGACTGCCGCGCCGACGACGACCGCCGCGATGCGGTGGCGGTGTGCGGCCGGCTCGGCATCCCGTTCCATTTCCGCGATTTTTCGCAGGAGTACTGGCAAGGGGTGTTCGCGCACTTCCTGGCCGAGTACGCCGCCGGGCGCACGCCCAACCCGGACGTGCTGTGCAACCGCGAGGTCAAGTTCAAGCATTTCCTGGACGCTGCGCGCGAGCTCGGCGCCGAGCGCATCGCCACCGGCCACTATGCGCGGGTGGACAGCGTCGGTGGCCGCTGGCGGCTGCTGCGCGGGCTGGACCGCAACAAGGACCAGAGCTACTTCCTGCACCAGCTTGGCCAGGCGCAACTGGCCGCGACCCTGTTCCCGGTCGGCGAGCTGCCCAAGGAGCAGGTGCGCCGCATCGCCCGCGAGGCCGGCCTGCCGACCCACGCCAAGAAGGACTCCACCGGCATCTGCTTCATCGGCGAACGGGATTTCCGCGAATTCCTGGGCCGGTACCTGCCGGCGCGGCGCGGCGAGATCCGCGACCCGCACGAGCAGGTCGTGGCCGAGCATCCGGGCGTGTTCTACTTCACCCTGGGCCAGCGCGAGGGCCTGAACATCGGCGGGGTGCGCGGCCGCGCCGCGGCGCCGTGGTACGTGGTCGGCAAGGACGTCGCCCGCAACGTGCTGTACGTCGACCAGGACCGCGACAGCCCCTACCTGATGGCCAACCGGCTGCAGTCCGAGATCGCCCACTGGATCGCCGGCGCGCCGCCGGCACGGCGCTTCGACTGCACCGCACAGACCCGCTACCGCCAGGCCGACGAACCGTGCACGGTCGAGGTCGGCGACGACGGCACCCTGTCGGTCCGCTTCGCACGCCCGCAGCGCGCCGTCACCCCCGGCCAATCGCTGGTGCTGTACCAGGGCGAGGAATGCCTGGGCGGCGCCGTGATCGCCACCACCGATGCACCGCTGGAGCGCCGCCTGGCGCAGCAGGCCCCCGCCGTACACGAGGACACCATTCGATGACCGATTCCATGGACGCGCGCATGCTGGCGCTGGCGGGCGTGGCCCAGGCCCTGCAGCAGGTGCGGCGCATCGCCGAGACCGGCCAGTCGGAGGCGTCGCTGGTGCGCACCCTGCTCGACAGCGTGTTCCGCATCGATGCGCCCAGCCCCGAAGCGGTCTACGGCCGCCGTGCCGACCTGGCGCCGGGCCTGCGCCTGCTGCACAACTACTTCCGCAACCAGGGCCAGGACGAGGTGCTGCCGCGGCTGGCACTGGCGGTGATCCAGCTTGAACGGCGCTTCGCCGGCGATGCCGAGACCGACGCCAAGGTCGACGCCGGCCTCGCCCGGATCGCACCGCTGGTGGAGCGCCATGGCGACAGCACCCACCCGGAGGTGATCGCGGCGCTGGGCCAGCTCTATGCCGACACCATCAGCCACCTGCGCCCGCGGGTGATGGTGCAAGGCAACCCGCATTACCTGGGCCAGGCGGGAGTGGTGGCGGAGATCCGTGCGCTGCTGCTGGCGGCGGTGCGCGCGGCGGTGTTGTGGCGGCAGATGGGCGGCAGCCTGTGGGACTTCCTGTTGGCCAAGCGGCGCATGCGCGAGACCGTGGACCGCGCGCTGCGCTGAGCCTCTCGGGCGCTGGCGCGGGGGCGGCAGCGCCCCGCCCGCGGCCGTTCTGCGACGTCGATCGTACGAATGTCGGCAGGTTTCGATGATCCGCTCACTGCGTTGCTAAAGACCCGGGGGGGACGGCCGATACAGCAATCGTGAATCTGCCGAGAACTTCCATGTACTCACGCCTCCTGATCCGTCTGGCCGCCCCGCTCGCCCTGACGCTGCTGTTCCCCATCGCCGCCGGTTTCGATTGGCCGGCCCCGGTCCGTTGGGCCATCCTCACCACGATGACGCTGAGCTGGCTCGGTTTCGCCGGCTGGACCGCGTACAGCCAGACCCGGCGCTCGCCGGAGCAGGCCAAGGTCATGCGCGAGCAGGACCACCTGCTGACCGAGCTGCGCAGCTTCGTCGGCAACGAGATCGAGGGCTCCCGCTCCGAGATCGAACGTGCCCGCGAACTGATCCGCCAGGCGGTCAGCGGCCTGGGCGGCAGCTTCGAGGCGATGAACCGCAAGTCGCGGCAGCAAAGCGTGGCGCTGGCCCGCATCGTCGACCGCGCCGGCGAAGACGGCGGTGCCGGCGTGGACGTGGCCCGCTTCGCCCAGCATGCCAGCCAGCGCATGGAGCAGCTGGTGGAGGCGCTGGAGCAGGTCAGCGGCCAGAGCAGCACCACGGTGCACTACATCGACGACATGTCCCAGCACCTGGACGGCATCTTCGCCCTGCTGGAGGACGTCAAGTCGATCGCCGACCAGACCAACCTGCTGGCGCTGAACGCGGCGATCGAAGCGGCGCGCGCCGGTGAGGCGGGCCGCGGCTTCGCGGTGGTGGCCGACGAGGTGCGCAACCTCTCCGAGCGCTCGACCACCTTCAACGAGCAGATCCGCAAGCTGGCGCACAGCTCCAAGGACGCCATCGCCAAGGTCCGCGAGACGGTCTCGAACATGGCCTCGCGCGACATGGACCGCTCCCGCGAGGCGCGGGCCGAAGCCGCGGCGATGCTGGACAACGTGGCCGCGATCAACCACTCGCTGGGCGACGGCATGCGCGAGATCTCCGAGTGCGGCCGCGCCATCGACAGCAGCGTCGCCGAAGCGGTGCGCGCCCTGCAGTTCGAGGACATCGCGACCCAGGCTCTGGGCGGCGTGCACACCCACCTGGACCGCCTGACCGCGATCAACCGCGAGGCCGTGGCGCTGCAGGAACTGCTGCACCGCAATGGCGGCGTGTTCGATCACGAACTGATCGACGCCCTGCAGCGGGTCGGCAACCGTCTGCGCGACATGCGCACCGAGTGGGAGCGTCCGCCGCACAAGCCGGTGGCGCAGCAGAGCATGGGCGCCGGCACGGTCGAGCTGTTCTAAAGCCCGCCTTGTCGTCCTCCGTGCCATGAACCGACGAGTCCCCGGCCCCTGCCGGGGCTTGTCGTCTCTGCCCTTCCCGTCCGGCCCCGTCGATGTCGATGCCTCTCCAGTCCCTGTCCCGAGTTGCGGCCATGTCCTGCGATGAAAGCAGCAGCGCCCACGCGCCCTCGTCCGAGCCGGTGACGGACACTGGCCTCCGGCCGGTGGCCGCGCCGCGCCAACCCGGCCACGCACTGCGGCGGCTGGAGACGCTGGCCCAGGCCGAACTGCGGCAGTTGCTGATCGCGCGCGCCCCGGCACCACAGGACGCGCGCATCGCCGACCCGATCTGGGCCGGCCTGGCCTGGGACATGGGCCTGAACGGCAGCGCGGTGGCGGCCGCCGGCACGCCGGCGCCACCGGTGCACTTTCCGCTCTACGACGGCGACTGAGCGGGATCGCGGCGGCCGCGCCGGTACCGAGCGAAGCTTGCTGTGGCAGTGGGTTCAGGGCACCGCCAGAGAGTGACCCGGTAGAGCGTGACCCGGCCTCATCTCCCTCGATTTCGTTTGGTGCAGGAGGCCGATCAATCAATGCACACTTCGCGGCCGCAGGAGCGGCTTCAGCCGCGACAGGCGGTATCGGGAATGCCCCGTCGCGGCTGAAGCCGCTCCTACGCGGGCACGGCGGAACTTGCCGACCTTGGCAAAGGCCGCGATGCGCGGCGTTTTTCAAACGTGACAAGCGAGCGACACGTGCCCGGCCGGCCGCATGCAGTCGGGACTGAAGTCCCTCCCACACCTTGCGATCAGATCCCGGCATCGGTGATGCGAGAGCGGATTCGGTGGCGAGATGCGACACATCGACCAGCACGCCATTACGCATCGCAAAAAGCCAGCGAGCACGGCATCCAGTCGCGCCGCTGGAGCCATTCCGCGATCTGGAGCGTCCGGTCGCTGCAAAGCATCACGGTGGGAGCGACTTCAGTCGCGACGCATGACGCCGTCCGGTGACATTGATGTTCCTGCAGTCGGGACTGAAGTCCCTCCCACACGCTGCCTTGCGTGTGGGGACAGCACGCTATGACGCCGTGCCATTCGCCGCCGCCGGCTGCCGGGAATCCCCGATGGCGGCAGCCAAGCCACAGCTCCTGCTATGTTCGGCCTCGGGTCGCGGCTGACGCCGCTCCTACGCAACGCCTACACCGCCTCCCGGTCAGCTCGGATTTTCCAGCGAGAACAGATCCGCCTGCTTGTCGTAGGCGAAGTACTCGGCGTAGCGCGCCCAACTGGTGACCGCCTGCACCGTCTCCGCCGCATAGCTCTCGGACATGTGGTCTTCCAGCTCGTCGCGGAAACGGCGTGCCGGCGCGTGATGCGCCGGACGTTCGTCGAGTACGCGGCGGATGTGCGCCGCCAGCGGCACGTAGGTGGCCAGGTGCTGGGCGAACAGTTGCTTGCGCGCGTCGGTGCCCAGTTCGGCGAAGCGCTGCCCGGCCGGCGTCAGTTGCAGGTCGCCCTGCTCGAACACGGCGAAGCGCAGCAGTTGCAGGGTCTCGGCGATCGGGAACAGTTCGTCCACCTCCAACTGCAGGCCAGCGGCCAGCGGCGGCAGGTCGGCGCGGCCGTGGTACGGCTCGGCCGCCACGGCTTCGATCAGGCCGGCCAGCAGGTTGCTCGAGACGCGCGGCAACACCATGGCGATGCCGCTGCCCGGGAACACGCCTTCGCGGGTCTGCGGCCGCTGCGGGCTGGCGGTCATGCGTGCGTAGATGTCGTCGACCAATGCACGGAACGCCGGCGCCAGGCGGTTGCGCGGCTGCGGCAGGGTCACCTCGATCTCGCCGATCACCCGCCCCGGATTGGCGCCGAAGATGACGATGCGGTCGCACATCAGCACCGCTTCTTCGATGTTGTGGGTGACCATCAGGATCGATTCGATCGGCATGCGCCCTTCCGACCACAGGTCCAGCAGGTCGGTGCGCAGGGTCTCGGCGGTCAGCACGTCCAGCGCGGAGAACGGCTCGTCCATCAGCAGCAGCTTCGGCCGCACCACCAGCGCCCGCGCCAGGCCCACGCGCTGGCGCATGCCGCCGGACAGTTCCTTCGGGTAGGCGCCTTCGTAGCCGTCCAGGCCGATCAGGTCGATCGCCGCCAGGGCACGCTGGCGGCGCTCGTCGGCAGCCACCCCGCGCGCCTCCAGGCCCACTTCCACGTTCTGCAGCACGGTCAGCCACGGAAACAGGGCGAAGCTCTGGAACACCATGGCGATGTCGTCGGCCACCTGGCCCGGCGCGGCATCGCGGAACACGATGCTGCCGGCGCTGGGCTGCAGCAGCCCGGCGATGGCGCGCAGCAGGGTCGACTTGCCCGAGCCGGAGCGCCCGAGCAGGCCCACGATCTGCCCCGAGTGCAGGGTCAGGTCGACATCCTCCAGCACCACCAGCGGCGTCGCCCCACCCTTGTCGTAGCTCTTGCGCACGCCCTGCACGCGGACCAGCGGGGCGCGCTCGGGCACGCTTGCGGAATAGCTCATGGTCGGTCTCCAGGAATCAGTCGAAACGCAGGCGGCGTTCGGCGAAGACGTACAGGCGTCGCCAGACCGCGCGGTTGAAGAGGGTCACGAACAGCGACATCACCGCCACCCCGAGCAACACCCGCGGGCCATCGCCGACGGCGGTGGCGCGGGCGATGTAGGCGCCGAGGCCGTAGGCCTGTACCTGGGTGTGGCCCCAGCTGGCCAGCTCGGCGACGATGCTGGCGTTCCAGGAACCGCCGGAGGCGGTCAGCGCGCCGGTGATGTAGTACGGGAAGATGCCCGGCAGGATCACCCGCCGCCACCAGGTCCACGAGCGCAGGTGGTAGATGGTGGCCGCCTCGCGCAGATCGGTGGGGAACGCGCTGGCGCCGGCGATCACGTTGAACAGGATGTACCACTGGGTGCCGAGGATCATCAGCGGCGACAGCCAGATGTTGGGATCGGCGCCGGTGCTGACGATGGCCAGCACCGCGAACGGGAACAGCACGTTGGCCGGGAACGCGGCCAGGAACTGCGCCAGCGGCTGCACCCGCTGCGCCACCTTCGGGCGCAGCCCGATCCACACGCCGATCGGCACCCACACCACACTGGCCAGGGCAATCAGCACCACCACGCGCAGCAGCGTGGCCAGACCGCCACCGAAGGCCTCGGCCAGGTCGTGCAGGCCCAGGTGGCGACGGCCATAGTCGTAGGCGAACCAGGCCGCGGCCGCACCGGCCAGCGCCAGCGCCGCGCTCCACAACCGATCGCCCCACACGCCACTGCGGCCGGGTTCGCGCGTCGTCGCCACGGGCTGCGGCTTGCGCCGCGGCGCCCAGCGCACCAGCATGGCACGCTGCCAGACCCAGGCCAGCGGTGCGACCAGCCGCTTGGCCAGGCGCGTGCGCCGCAGCAGGTCGTACAGCCACGACTGCGGCTTGTCCTGCGAGGCGGTGAGCTCGGCGCGGAACTTGTCCGACCAGGCCACGATCGGGCGGAACAGCAACTGGTCGTACAGGGCGATCAGCACCGCCATCGCCACCACCGCCCAGCCGACCGCGGCGAAGTTGCGCTGGGCGATCGCCAGCGCCAGGTACGAGCCGATACCGGGCAGTTCCAGGGTGTGGTCGCCGACGCTGATCGCCTCGGAGGCGACCACGAAGAACCAGCCGCCGGACATGGACATCATCATGTTCCAGATCAGCGAGGGCGTGGCGTACGGCGCCTCCAGCCGCCAGAAGCGTTGCCAGGCGCTGAGCCCGAAGCCGCGCGCCACCTCGTCCAGGTCGCGTGGCACGTTGCGCAGCGACTGGTAGAACGAGAACGCCATGTTCCAGGCCTGGCTGGTGAAGATGGCGAAGATCGAGGCCAGCTCGGCGCCGATCTGGCGGCCGGGGAACAGGCCCAGGAAGAAGGTCACGGTGAAGGTGAGGAAGCCCAGCACCGGCACCGACTGCAGGATGTCCAGCGCCGGCACGATCACCCGTTCGGCGCGCCGGCTCTTGGCGGCCAGGGTCGCCACCACGAAGGTGAAGAGCAAGGAGGCGGCCATCGCCGCGAACATCCGCAAGGTGGTGCGCAGGCCGTACTCGGGCAACTGCCACAGATCCAGCGACACCGCGGCGGTGCCTGCCGGCGGCAGCGGTGCGCGCATGTCCGATGCGCCGTGCAGCAGCAGCGCGCCCAGACCCAGCAGCAGCGCGAACACCGCCAGATCGTGCAGGTTGGGCAGCACGCCGGGACGTGCGGCGAGCTGTCCGGGCGCGGAGCGGTCGCGGGCGAATGGCAGCATGGGAAGATCCGGCAGGAGCGGCAGGCGGCGCCGCAGGTAAAAGGACGCTGGCGCGGGTCGCGACGCGGACCGCCCAGTGTGACCGGGGAAGATGTACGCCGTGCGTCAGCCGCTGCCGGCCGCGCGGGCATGCACCGACTGAGCGGCGCACGCACGCCGTCGCCGCGCCACGCAATCGCGCAGCGGCGAACGAATCAGGGACGATGGCGATGGCAGGCGCATGGGCGGCTCCGACGATGGGAAACGCCAGGGGCTACGCTCGGAGTCCTCGCGGATCGGGCTTGCGCATTCTCGGAATCAAGGCCAGCCGCAAGAGGCTGGCGAACGATCCCGTCCTGAGCGGACGGGACCCATCTGGGACGACCCAGACCGTGGCGGTCCTGTCAGCTCTGTCGCTGCAGCGTCGGTCTAGGATGACTGTCCAAGGAAGGTGGCCTCTGGCCGGGAAACGATGGGCGCGCGCAGTATAGCCAGCTGCTGCGGCGCCGCAAGTCCGCGCGGCGCCCGCGGCGCCACGCATTCACTGCGCAGCCAGCACCAGCCGCGGATGGGTCGCCGGCGCCACCTGCTGGCGCGCGCGCAACCAGGCCGCCAGCTCGCGCGGCGGCAGCGGCCGCGAGTGCAGATAGCCCTGGATTTCGTCGCAGCCCTGCTCGCGCAGCAACGCCTCTTCCTGCACCGTCTCCACGCCCTCGGCCACCACCTGCATGCCCAACGCGTGGCCGAGTTGCACGATCGCCTGGGTGACCTTGGCGGTGCCGCTGTCGTGCAGCATGTCCTGCACGAAGCTGCGGTCGATCTTCAGCCGCTGCACCGGGAAGCGGTTGAGGTAATGCAGGTTGGAGAAGCCGGTACCGAAATCGTCCACCGCCAGCAGCACGCCTTCCTGCTCGAACAGTTCGAAGCAGCGGCGCAGCGACTCGCTGTCGCGGATCAGCGCCGACTCGGTCAGCTCCAGTTCCAGCCGCTTCGGCGACCAGCCGTTGCGCTGGCACAGTTCGATCACCCGCTCGGCGAAGCCGCGGTCGCGCAACTGCATCGCCGAGACGTTCACCGAGACGCGGTCGAAGCTCAGCCCCGCCGCATCCCAGGCCGCGGCCTGGCGGCAGGCCTCGCCGATCACCCAGTCGCCCAGCCGCACGATCTCGCCGCATTCCTCGGCGATCGGGATGAATTCGGCCGGATTGCAATGGCCGTGGCCGGGGCGATGCCAGCGCAGCAGCGCTTCCACCGCCGGCGCGCGCTCGCCCGCCGCATGCACCAGCGGCTGGTACACCAGCGAGAACTCCTCGCGGTCCAGCGCGCCATGCAGGGCGTGCTCGATCTCCAGGCGCCGCTGCGCGCGCAGCAGCACATCCTGGCTGTAGTAATGGCAGGTGTTGCGCCCGGATTCCTTGGCCGCGTACATGGCCGCATCGGCTGCGCGCAGCAGGCCATCGAAGTCCTGGCGGCCCTCCTCCATCAGCGCGATGCCGATGCTGGCGCCGATCTTGATCACGTTCTCGCCGCTGTGCAGCGGCTCGGCCAGCGCCGCGATCAGCTTGCGCGCCACGTGCCCGGCGTCGCCGGGCTCGGCCAGGTCGCGCAGCACCACCACGAATTCGTCGCCGCTGAAGCGGCCGAACAGGTCGCTGGTGCGCAGTTGCTGGTGCATGCGGGTGGCCGCGAGCTTCAGCAAGGCGTCGCCGGTGGCGTGACCGAAGGAATCGTTGATGCTCTTGAAGCCGTCCAGGTCGACGAACAGCATCGCCAGCGTGGTGCCGCGCTCCACCGCATCGTGCATCGCCTTCTCGGCCTGCTCGCGCAGCAGCTGCCGGTTCGGCAGGCCGGTCAGCAGGTCGTAGTGGGCCAGCAGTTCGATGCGCTCGCTGGCCTCGCGCTCGCGGGTGATGTCGCGGAACAGCACCACGAAGCGCGGCGGCAGGCCGTCGCGCTCGTCCAGTTCGATCAGTACCTGCACCCAGATGCGTTGCCCGGACGGGCGGTGGAAGCACAGGTCCAACTGCTCCGGCAGGCCGCCCTCGGCGATGCGCACCAGCGCCGACTCGAACGCATCGCGCGAGTCCTGGGTGTACAGCGCCAGCGCGTGGTCGAGATCGATGGCCTCCTTGCGCAGGCCATGGATGCGGTAGCACTCCTCGGTCCACTGCATGCGCCGGGTGCCGACCTCGATCTCGCAACCGCCGATCTTGCCCAGCGCCGAAACGCGGTTGAGCAGTTCGGTGCGCCAGCGGATCAGCGCGTCGGTCTGCCGCTGCTCGGTGATGTTCTGCACCTGGCCGAGCACGCGCTGGATGTGGCCGTCGGCCTCCACCTGCGGCTGCGCCCATACCCGCAGGTGCAGCGGCGACTCGCTGCCGCGCACCAGCTCGACCTCGAAATTGGCCGGCTTGGTCTCGCGCGCCATGCGTCGCCAGATCGAGATCAGTTGCGCCCGCGAATCGCGGCTGAGCAGACGCAGCCAGCCACGGCTGCTCGGCGCGCGTTGTTCGTCCAGGCCGGTCACGCGCAGGAACTCACGCGAGCACCACACCCGGTCGCCCAGCGGGTCCCAGGACCAGCTGCCCATGCGGGTCATGCGCTGCGCCTCGCGCAGCAGAGTCTGCTGGTCGCGCAGGCGTTGCTCGAGCAGCTTCTGCTCGTGGATGTCGGTGTGCGTGCCGATCATGCGCAGCGGGCTGCCGTCGGCGGTGCGCGCGACGATGCGGCCGCGGTCCAGGATCCAGTGCCACTGCCCGTCCTGCCGGCGCAGGCGGAACTCGCACATGTAGGTTTCGGTACGGCCCTCGAAATGCGAGCGGATCGCCTGGCGCAGGCGCTCCTGGTCGTCGCCGTGGACCAGCGGCAGCAGCGCGTTCAGGCCGTCGGCCGGGGCATCGCCGGCATAGCCGAGCATGCGTTTCCAGCGCTCGGAGCGGAAAATGGTGTCGCTGGGGATGTCCCAGTCCCACAGGCCGTGCTCGGCGCTGTCCAGGGCGATCTCCCAGCGGGTGGCGCCGTCGCTGCCGACCGGTTCGGGCACGCTGAGGGTGTAGGCCAGCAGCCCACCGCTGTCGTCGCGGACCGCGCGCAGCCAGCCGTCCAGGCGTCGCCCGGCGGTGCCCGGCAGGGCGCAGGCCAGCATGATCTCGCCGCCAAGCAGGCGCTCGCGGGCCGCACGCAACAGCTCGGCGTACGCCTCCACGGTGCGCGGCAGCTCCAGTGCCTGCGCTGCCCGGTTCGCCGCCAGCGGCCTGCCATCGGCGTCCAGCAGGACGAGCGCCGAGGTGAGCGGGTGCTGCAGCAAGCTTGCGATGACGCCTTGATCCACGCCGAGATACTCCGTTTCGCCGCCCTGAAGGCCAGCGGTCGAAGGTGATAACGGCACCCGGTGGCATTAATTGAGCGCCGGCGCCGCCCGGCGATGGGCCGCGGCGGTCATCAGCGGCTAAGATGTCTACCGGACACGGACCACCGCAGCAGGCTGCCGGGGCATGCAACCACAACGCGACAGTTCCCTGCCCCCTCAGGCGACCTCCGGCATGCGCCTGGCGCAACGCCTGGACCGCGGCATCTGGCGCGTGGTGCTGCTGTACGTCCTGCTGGGACTTGCGCTGTCGATCGGCAGCGATCTGGTTCTGGTGCATTTCGTAGACGATCCCGGCACGTTGATCGTCTTGCAGCTGGTCAACGACGCCCTGTTCCTGGCCCTGACCGCGGTCGCCCTGTACTACCTGCTGCGCCCGCTGGTGCGCGCCGCGGTGCAGGCGCACACCCGGCTGGCGCTGTCGGAGGCCGGCTACCGGCAGATGTTCCACGCCAATCCCAGCCCGATGCTGGTCTACGACCTGGAAAGCCTGCGCATCCTCGACGTGAACCCCGCCGCGGTCGCCTTCTTCGGCTGGTCGCACGACGAGTTCGTCGGCCTGGAACTGTCCCGGCTGTGGCCGCCCAGCGCCAGCGCCCGCCTGGCCGAGGTGATCGAGACGATCCGGCAGACCCCGTCCAAGACCTGCGTGGTGGCCGAGCCCCTGCGCCTGCGCGACGGAAGCCAGTGCATGGCCGAGGCGCGCAGCACCAGCCTGGACTACCACGGCCGGCAGGCGCGGCTGGTGGTGATCAGCGACCGCAGCGCCGAGTACGACGCGCAGCGCCGCCGCGACCTGGCCCTGCGACATCTGCAGGAGGCGCAGTCGATCGCGCGGCTGGGCTCCTGGCAGCTCGACCGGGCCAGCGGCCTGGGCAGCTATTCCGAGCAGGTCTACCGGATGCTCGGCCGGCGCGTGCCGGACCAGCCGCGCCAGCACCGCCTGGAAGAGCTGCTGGTGCCGCCCGACGTGCCGTCGCAGGCGCGCATCCAGCGGGTGATCGAGGACCTGTGCGGCAGCGCGCCGCTGCAACTGGACATGCTGCTGCCGGTGCTGGCCGCCGACGGCCAGGCGCGCATGCTGCATCTGCGCGCCGAATCGGCCGCCGACGACGCGGGCGGCGCCTGCGTGCACGGCACCCTGCAGGACGTGACCGAGCACGAGCGCTCGCGGCGCCTGCTGCACGAGCGCGAGGAGCAGTTCCGCGAACTGGTGCGGGTGCTGCCGGACGGTGTGGCGATCCTGCACCAGGAACACGTGCTGTACGCCAACGCCGCCTGCGCCGGGCAGTTCGGCTTCGAGGGCGAGAACCTGCTCGGCGAGCCGCTGCAGGGCCTGGTCGACAGCGCCGACCTGGCGCTGGTGCGGCAGCGGATGGGCGCGGCCGGCGCCAAGGGCGAGCGCGGCGCCACCGCGCGCATGTGCCGCCGCGACGGCTCGCTGTTCCACGCCGGGCTGTCGTTCGGCAACGTCCGCTACAGCGGGCGCGACTGCAAGCTGCTGATCGTGCGCGACCTCAGCGAACCGGAACGCATGCGCGATGCGCTGGCGCAGAGCAACCGCGAGCTGCAGGCGATGGCGCGGCGGCTGTTCTCGCTGCAGGAAGACGAGCGCCGCGCGATCTCGCGCGACCTGCACGACGACATCGGCCAGGCGATCACCGCGATGAAGCTGTCCGCGCACGCGGCACTGGACGAGACCGACGCCGAGCGCCGCCGCGAGGATCTGAGCGAGATCGTGCAGCTGGCCGACAGCAGCATCACCAAGCTGCGCAACCTCTCCACCCTGCTGCGGCCGCCGCAACTGGACGCGCTCGGCCTGGAGGCGGCGCTGCGCTGGCAGGCCGGCATGCTGTTCCGCGCCTCGCCGGTGCGCCTGCAACTGGACATCGCGCCCCTGCCCGAGCGGCCCAGCGGCGAGGTCGAACAGGCCTGTTTCCGCATCGCCCAGGAGAGCCTGACCAACGTGCTGCGCCATGCCAGCGCCGGCGAGGTGCGGATGACCCTGGGCGACGAGGAACGCCAGCGCCTACGCCTGGAAGTGGTCGACGATGGCGACGGCTTCGATCCGGCCGGGCCGCGCGGCCTGGGCCTGATCGTGATGCGCGAGCGCGCACAGAGCGCCGGCGGTACCCTGCAGATCGACACCGCGCCCGGCGCCGGCACCCGGGTGACGCTGTGCCTGCCCTACACCACCGCGGCACCGCCGTCGCCCCCTCCTGGAACCTGAGCCGATGTGGAATCCCGCCAGCGCCGTACCCGTGGACGACGAACTGCCGTCGCGCCTGGGTGCGGGTCACCCCGCCCTGACCGGCATGATCGCCGAGGCCTTGGCCGGCGGGCCGGGGGTGATGCTGCTGCACATCGACATCGACCACTTCGCCTCGATCAACGAGAACATGAGTCCGGAGGTCGGCGACCAGGCGCTGGCGCTGCTCGCGCACCGGCTGCAGGCGCACCTGCGCGGCCGCGGCCTGCTGTGGCGCCACGGCAGCGACGAACTGGTGATGGCGGTGCCGCGCACTGCCGACGTGCCGCCGCCGGAAGCCTTCGCCGAGGAGATCCGGCAACAGATCGAGCTGCCGCTGTCGGTGCTGCCGTACACCCTGTTCATGACCGGCAAGATCGGCGTGAGCCTGTGCCCGGAGCATTCCACGCGGCTGTCGACCCTGCTCGACTTCGCCGAGGACGCGGTCTACCAGGCCGCGCGCGAAGGCGGCAACCTGGTGCGCCTGTACGCCGCCGACGGCCCGCCGAGCGCGCACAGCGAGAGCATCATCTCGCGGCAGATCGTCGACGCCATTCCCAACGGCGAACTGCGCCTGCGCTACCAGCCGATGGTCAGCGCCCGCGACGGCCGCGTGGTCGGCATGGAATCGCTGCTGCGCTGGCAGTCGCCGACCCTGGGCATCCTGGTGCCGGAGCGCTTCATGCGCACCGCCGAGCGCCTGGGCGTGATCGTGCAGATCGGCACCTGGGTGATGGAAGGCGCGCTGCGCCAGGCGCGGCTATGGCGCGACCAAGGCTTCGACGACTTCACCATCGCGGTCAACGTCTCCACCCTGCAGCTGCTGCGCCCGACCTTCTTCAACGAAGTGATGTCGGCGCTGCAGGTGGCCGGGGTGCCGCCGCAGATGGTGGTGCTGGAGATCAACGAGAGCGCGCTGACCAACAACGTCAACTTCGTCCACGAGACCCTGGCCAACCTGTGCCGCGAAGGCATCAGCCTGAGCCTGGACAACTTCGGCACCGGCGATTCCAGCCTCAGCGCGCTGGTGCGCTACCCGGTGGACAAGCTCAAGATCGACCGCAGCTTCATCAAGAGCGCGCCGGCCGGCAACCGCGAGGCGGCGATCGCCCGCGCGATCATCGCCATGGGCCACCAGCTGGGCATGGTGGTGATCGCCAACGGCGTCGAATCGCAGGCGCAACTGGGCTTCCTGCGCCGCAACGACTGCGACATCTTCCAGGGCTACCTGTTCGGCGAACCGATGTCGGCCGAAGCCGCCGGCATGGCCCTGCGCCGGCGCTACCTGCGCCCGGAATCGTTCACCGAGACGCGCCCGGATCGCACCCTGCTGCTGCTCGACGACGAGGAGAACGTGCTGCGCTCGCTGGTGCGCCTGTTCCGCCGCGACGGCTACCGCATCCTCGCCGCCGGCAACGTCCGCGACGCCTTCGACCTGCTCGCCACCAACGACGTGCAGGTGATCCTGTCCGACCAGCGCATGTCCGACATGAGCGGCACCGAGTTCCTGGGCCGGGTGAAGATGCTCTACCCCGACACCATCCGCCTGGTCCTGTCCGGCTACACCGACCTGGCCACCGTCACCGACGCGATCAACCGCGGCGCGATCTACCGCTTCCTGACCAAGCCCTGGAACGACGACGAACTCCGCGAACACATCCGCCAGGCCTTCCGCACGCACGACGAACAGCGCCGGGATGCGGGCCCCTGAGAAGCCGGGATCGGGGAATGGGGAATCGGAAATGGGAAAAGCCGCATCGCGGCTTTTCATTTTTCACATCAAATCATTGAGGCGACATCGGGTACGCGGAAATCGAACAGCGGCCGTGCTGCCCGCTTTTCCGATTCCCCATTCCCGATTCCCCATTCCCAGCTACTTCGGCTGCCTCACCGGAATCACGATCCGGAACGTGGAGCCTTCGCCGACGGTGCTGCTGACGTCGATGCGACCGTGGTGCTTGTTGATGATGCCGTAGGAGATCGACAGGCCCAGGCCGGTGCCGCTGCCGACCGGCTTGGTGGTGAAGAACGGGTCGAAGATGCGCTGCAGCAGGTCCGCCGGAATGCCGGCGCCGGAGTCCTTGAACTCGATCCACACCTCTTCGCCGTCCTGGCCGGTGCTGACCACGATGGTGCCGCGCTCGCCGATCGCCTGGCCGGCGTTGAGCAGCAGGTTCATGTACACCTGGTTGAGCTCGGACGGCAGGCACTCCACCAGCGGCAGGTTGCCGTAGTGGCGCTCCAGGGTGACCTTGTACTTGAGCTCGTTCCAGATGATGTTGATCGTGGATTCCAGGCCCGAGTGCAGGTCCACCAGCTTCCACGACTCTTCGCGGCCGGAATACGAGAAGTCCTTGAGGTCGCGGACGATGCGGGTGACCCGCTCGATGCCTTCGCGCGACTCGGCCATCAGTTGCGGCAGGTCGCGGCTGATGAAGTCGATGTCGAAGCGGTTGCGGATGTCGTCGATCTCCGGGATCAGCGCCTTCGGGTCGGGCGCGCGCAGGGCGCGCTCGTAGGCCTCGATCAGGGTGAACAGGCTGCGCAGGTATTCCTGCAGGCTGCCCAGGTTGGAGTGGACGTAGCCGATCGGGTTGTTGATCTCGTGGGCGACGCCGGCGGCGAGCTGGCCGATCGAGGCCATCTTCTCCGACTGCAGCAGCTTTTCCTGGGCGCCGTTGAGGCGCAGATAGGCCTGGCGCAGTTCGGCGTGGCGCTGCTGCAGCTCCTGTTCGTAGTCCTGCTGGCCCTCGATGCCCTGGATCAGCATCAGGTAATGGCCGCCGCCCGCGTCGGCATGGAAGTACAGATGCGCCAGCACCACGTGCTGCTCGGTCGGCAGGCTGCCGCTCCAGCGGCCGCTGCTGCGTGCCTGCGACAACGCATCGCTGGGCAGCCACTGCGCCAGGTGCGCGGCCAGGCCGCCGGCGTCGGCGCCGGAAAGATGGCGGCGCGCCGCGCTGTTGGCCAGCAGCAGCTGGCCGTCGGCGCGGAACAGCACCACGCCTTCGTACAACAGTTCGCTCAGGGCGAGCAGTTGCTCGCGCGCAGGCAGGACAAGCGGTTCGGTGGGATTGATTTCGGCGAAATTCACGACAGGCCGCGGGCGATCGATGGATGCCCAATATACGCCGTTGCCGCCGGCGGATGCGCGCCCCGCCGTGGGACGCGCTGCGGCTTACGCGACCGCCAGCGGACGCTGGGAGAGCGGCGTGCTTGACTCGCCGTTGGCGTCGTAGGACGACGCGCTCTCGCTGCGGCCGAGGTGGCGCAGCGCCCAGTTGACCTCGCGCCGGCGCCGCGACAGCAGCGCGCCGTTGGCGCGGTTGGCGTCGGCGAGTTCGCGCAGGCGCAGTTCGGCCTCGGCGCCGGCGGGCACGTCGGCCTCCAGTGCGCGTAGGGCCGCCAGCTTGGCGCTGGTCGCCTGCATGAGGCCTTCCACGTTGTGATCCAACAACGCCTGGCGCTCGCCGGCGAGCGCGTCGCTGAGCTGCTGCAGGGGGTTGGTCACGGACGTGTTCATGCGCCGAGTTGCCGATCCATGTCGATCATGCGGTTGGCGATCGCGTCGGGGTTGATCTTGTAGCTGCCGTTCTGCAGCGCCGAGCGCACCGCATCGACGCGGCTGCTGTCCACCGCCGGAGCGGCCGACAGTTGGCGTTGCAGGGTCTGCAGGCCGGAGGCCTCGCCGGTCAGGCGCAGGCTGTCGGTTGCAGCGGCCGCACCGACCGCACGCTCCTTGCCTTCCTCGGCCGCGCCGGAGGCGGCCTTGGTCGAGACGGATGACGTGCGAAGGGTGGCCGGGCTCGGCAAGCTCCCTTCAATTTTCTGGCTCATGACGGACATCCTGTTACGGGTTCGGTGTAAGTAACGGCACAGCGTCGGAGAACTTTAGCCGGGATCTCATCGCGTCACTAAAACGTCGCCGTTCTGTGACACAGTTCCCTGAACGATGCGTTTGGACGACAGGTTTTCGACGGTCACCCGCTCGTTTTCGCCCGCATCGCCCAGTGCGCGCCCGGACATGCGCACTTCCAGGCCGCCGCTGCGGGCCACCAGCGCCACATTGTCGCCGCGCCGGACCAGCCGCGGCGCGACCAGGTCGGTGGCGGACAACAAGGTGCCGGCCGGCAGGGTCCGCCGCACCACCTTGCCGATCGCCGCCTCCGGTTCGGTCATCGCGGCGCCGACGATGCGCGCCGCGTCGCGCTTCTCGGGAACGATATCGGCCGCGCCGATGGTTTCTCCAGCCGACAGGCCGCGCGCCAGCACCAGGACGTGCTGCATGCGCCGCACCTTGACCGGCACGAACAGCCGCCAGCCGGTCTCGCGCGGGCAGCTCACTTCCACGGTCGTGGTACCGGTCGGCTGGGCCTGCAGCGGCACCGGGCACAGCGGCACCCGTACCGAGGGGTCCAGGGTCGCCTCGGCATCGGCGTCGGCGCCGGCCAGGGACAGCGCCGCGGCACGGATCGAGTCCACCGACTGGAAGTCCGCGGCCCAGGCCGGCGTGGCCGCCAGCAGGACCAGCAATAGGATCGGGCGCATCGCCGTCTCTCTCGGAAAGGTCGCCGACACGATGCAAAGACCGTGCCGGAAACCGCACGGTCGATCTGCGCCCTGCCCTCAAGTTCCGCCACGACAGCGCCGATATGAACGCCATGAGTCACGACCTTCTCAACCGAATCGACCAGCGCACCCGCTTGGCGGGCCACAACCGGCTTGCCCTGCTGCTGTTCCGGCTGGGTGGTCGCCAGCTTTTTGGCGTGAACGTCTTCAAGGTGCAGGAAGTGCTGCGCCGGCCGGAGCTGTTCCAGGTGCCGGGGCTGCCGCTGCAATTCTCCGGCGTCGCCGACGTGCGCGGGCGCTCGGTGCCGGTGCTCGACCTGGGCCTGGCCATCGGCCACCCGGAGCGCGAGCCGAACGCGGACACCGCGCCAGGCTATCTGGTGGTGACCGAGTTCAACCGCTCGGTGCAGGGCTTCCTGGTCAGCGGCGTGGAGCGCATCGTCAACATCGCGGTGGAGGACATCCATCCGCCGCCGGAACTGGGTGCCGAATCCAGCTACCTGACCGCGGTGACCCGCTTCCAGGGCGAGCTGATCCAGGTGATCGACGTGGAAAGCGTGCTGGCCGACATCGCCCAGACCCGGGTCGAGGCCAACCTGGACCCGTCGCTGGCGCTCACCGGCCCGCAGTTGCAGGTGCTGGTGGTCGACGACTCGCGCGTGGCGCGGCAGCAGATCCGCAGCGTGCTGGACCAGCTCGGGGTCGCCGCGACCCTGCTCTCGGACGGCCGCCAGGCCCTGGACCATCTCTTGCAGATCCACGCCGCAGGCGAGAATCCGGCCGAGCGCTACGCCATGGTGATCTCGGACATCGAGATGCCGGCGATGGACGGCTACACGCTGACGACGGAAATCCGCCGCCATGCCGGCCTGTCCGGCCTGTACGTGCTGTTGCACACCTCGCTGTCGGGCGTGTTCAACAATGCGATGGTCGAGCGCGTGGGCGCCAACGCCTTCGTGGCCAAGTACAGCCCCAACGAGCTGGCTGAGTACGTGCTGACCCGGCTGCGGGTCGTGGCCGCGGCCGCGCAGGCGGCCGCCTGACTCGGGCGCCGCGCCCGCCGCGCGGCCTGCCCGAGCTTTTATAACGCGCGCGGGGCGCCCCGCCTCCCGCGGCAACCCCCTGATCTCACGGGCCTTGCGCCCGACTTTGGCACGCGCCTTGCTTGTGGTTTCGGCAACGAACCGCGGGATCGTGCCATGTCCAATCCGATCACAGCCTACTTCGGCGTCCACGGCGACGCCCTGCCGCTGCGCGAGCAGCGCATGAAGCTGATTGCCAGCAACCTCAGCAACGTCGACACGCCCGGGTACAAGGCCCAGGACCTGGATTTCGACGCGGCGATGCGTGCCGCGCAGGGACAGCGCGAGGGGACCCAGCTCGCGGTCGACGACAGCCGCCACATCGCGGTCGGCGGCGATGGCCTGAACCCGTTCCAGGTCACCCGCGTCGCCAGCCAGCCCAGCCTGGACGGCAACACCGTCGATCCGGACGCCGAACGCGCCGCCTACGGCCGCGCCGCGCTGGAGTACCGCGCCTCGCTGAGCTTCCTCGAATCCAAGGTGCGCAGCATGCTCACCGCGATCACGGGCCAATAAGCCATGAGCAACCTGCCGATCTTCGACGTCGCCGGCTCCGCGCTGCAGGCGCAGTCGGTGCGCATGAGCACCATCGCCAGCAACCTGTCCAACGCCGATTCGGTGGCCGGCTCGGCCGAGGCGGCCTACAAGCCGATCGAGCCGATCTTCCAGGCGGTGCGCAATCCGCACGACAGCAGCCTGACCTCGGTCAACGTCAAGCAAATCGCCACGACCAACGCACCGCCGATCAAGCGCTACGAACCCGGCCATCCGCTCGCCGACGCCGACGGCTACATCTATTCGCCCGATGTGGACCCGGTCTCGCAGATGGTCAACCTGATCTCCGCCTCGCGCAATTACCAGGCCGGCGTGGAGGTCCTCAACACCGCCAAGGAACTGGCGCTGGCCACCTTGACCATGGGCCGCTGATCCGCCCTCCCTCCGCCGCGTCACGTCCCAGGACCGCTTCCATGACCAGCGTCACCAGCTCCACCGACACCACCTATTCCAGCCTGGGCCTGAGCGCCTCGAGCAACACCAGCACCACCAGTGGCAAGGCGCTGCAGCAGGCCGACTTCCTGAAGCTGATGACCGAGCAGCTGCAGCACCAGGATCCGCTCAAGCCGATGGACAACAGCCAGATGGTCGCGCAGATGGCGCAGCTGTCCACCGTGCAGGGCATCGGCGACCTCAACAAGACCGTCACCGCGCTGTCGGCGTCGATGAGCACCGACCAGGTGCTGCGCGGCGCCAACCTGATCGGGCACAAGGTGCTGGTGCCGTCGGCGACGCTGCCGCTGGCCGCCGAAGGCAGCACCGGCGGCCTGGTCGCGGCCAAGGCCGCGGGCGTGGTCGACGTCACCGTCAGCGACGCCAACGGGCAACCGATCAAGAAGATCAGCCTGACCACCGACAAGGCCGGCCAGCTCGATTTCGCCTGGGACGGCACCGACGCCAGCGGCAAGCGCATGCCGGCCGGCAGCTACAGCATCACCGCTGGGCAGACCGATGCCCAGGGCAACCACCTGTCCCTGTCCACGTACGTCCAGGCGCGGGTCGAGAGCGCCATCATCGGATCGGACGGCATCTATCTCGACCTGACCGGGCTCGGCACCACGCCGCTGACCAACGTCCTCCGCGTCAGCTAACGCCACGCCCGACAATCCTCAGGAGTCCACCATGGGTTTCAATACATCGCTGTCCGGCCTCAGGGCGGCCAATACCGACCTCAACGTCACCGCCAACAACATCGCCAACGCCAACACCACCGGCTTCAAGGGCTCGCGTGCCGAGTTCGCCGACCAGTTCACGCTCAACGGCTACGGCCTGGCACGCAACGCGGTGGGGTCGGGCGTACGCGTCAGCAACGTCGCCCAGCAGTTCTCGCAGGGCACCATCGATCCGACCGGGCGCAGCCTGGACCTGGCCATCTCCGGCTCCGGCTTCTTCACCCTGTCCAACAACGGCGCCCGCGTGTACTCGCGCGCCGGCAACTTCCAGACCGACGCCAACGGCTATGTGGTCAATCCGCAGGGCGCGCGCCTGCAGGTGTTCCCGCCGGCGAGCAACGGCAACGGCTTCGCGGTCGGCACCCTGAGCGACCTGCGGTTGCTGACCACCGACAGCCCGCCCAAGCAGACCGGCACGGTCAACCTGACCTTCACCCTGCCCGGCAACACCAAGCCGCCGACGGTGACCACGTTCAATCCGAACGATGCCAACAGCTACAACAACTCCAGCGGCGGCACCACGGTCTACGATTCGCTGGGCGTGGCGCACGTGCAGACCTCGTACTTCGTCAAGACCTCCACGCCCAACCAGTGGACCGTCTACAACTACGTCGACGGCGTTGCCGCCGGCGGTGCCAGCACCCTGCAGTTCTCCAACAGCGGCGCGCTGGTCAGCCCGACCGACGGCAAGATCGCGCTGGGTACCTTCACCCCCAGCACCGGCGCCGGCACCCTGTCGCTGACCCTGAACGTGTTCGGATCGACCCAGTACGGCGAAACCTTCGCGCTGCGCGGCGCGACCCAGGACGGCTACGCCAGCGGCAAGCTCAACTCGATCAGCATCGACGAAAAAGGCATCGTCTACGCGCGCTACTCCAACAACGCGGACAAGGCACTGGGCCAGATCGCGGTGACCAACTTCGTCAACCCGCAGGGCCTGAGTTCGCTCGGCGACAACGCCTGGGCGGAAAGCTCGGCGTCCGGCATCGCCCGCACCGGCTCGCCGGCGACCTCGGATTTCGGCAGCGTGCAGTCCGGCTCGCTGGAATCCTCCACCGTCGACCTGACCGAGCAACTGGTCAACATGATCGTGGCGCAGCGCAACTTCCAGGCCAACTCGCAGGTGATCTCGACCCAGGATCAGGTCACGCAGACGATCATCAACATGCGTTGATGACCCACGGGAATCGGGAACGGGGAAACGGGAATCGTGAACGCGGTTCCCGCCACCGACCTCCCGCTTTCCGCCATTCCCGATTCCCCATTCCCGGTTCCCTCCAATGGACAAAGCGCTCTACGTCGCCATGACCGGCGCCCGCGCCTCGCTGCAGGCGCAGGCCACCGTGTCGCACAATCTGGCCAATGTCGAGACCTCCGGGTTCAAGGCGGCGCTGGCCAACACCGAGGCGTATCGGATTCCTGGCGCCGGTTATCCGTCGCGCATCGATGCGCTGCACATCGACCAGGGCTTCAATCGCGACGTCGGCGCCCAGCACATGACCGGCAATCCGCTGGATCTGTCGTTGGATGCCGATCGCTGGCTGGCGGTGCAGTCCTCCGATGGCAAGGAGGCGTACACGCGCGGCGGCGAATTGGCGCTGACGCCCAACGGCCAGCTGGTCACCGCCAGCGGCCATGCGGTGCTCGACGACCAGGGCAACCCGGTGGCGATCCCGCCGCACCAGTCGCTGGAAATCGGCAACGACGGCACCGTGTCGATCGTGCCGTTGGGCGAAGCCCCCACCGCGATGAGCACCATCGCCACCCTCAAGGTGGTGCAGGCGCCGGCGGACCAGCTCACCCGCCGCCCCGACGGCCTGATGCGCAACGTCAGCGACGATCCGGCCAAGGCCTTCGCGCCGGCCACCGGCAATTCGCTGCGGACCGGCGTGCTCGAGGGCAGCAATGTCGATGCCGCCGGCGCGCTGGTGCAGATGATCCAGTTGCAGCGTCAGTTCGAAATGCAGGTGAAGGTCATCAAGAACGGCGACGAGAACGCGCAGTCGGCCAACACGCTGTTGCGCCTGAACGGCTAAGGCGCGCCGCGGCGCCCGCAGGCGCCGGTTTGGCACGGCACATGCATCAGTCCCTGCGCCCCCGGCGCGTCGTGCCGGGGCCACCATCAGAGGAATTCGGGTCATGAATCAGGCTTTGTGGGTCGCCAAGACCGGACTGGATGCGCAACAGACGCGCATGTCGGTCGTCTCCAACAACCTGGCCAACACCAACACCACCGGCTTCAAGCGCGACCGCGCCAACTTCGAGGACCTGCTGTACCAACAGCTGCGGCAGCCCGGTGGTGCCAGCTCCTCGCAGACGCAGTTGCCCTCTGGCTTGCAGGTGGGTACCGGCGTGCGCGTGGTCGCCACCGCCAAGGATTTCGAGCAGGGCAGCCAGCAGCAGACCGGCCGCGCCCTGGACGTGATGGTCAACGGCCGCGGCTTCTTCGAAGTGCAGATGCCGGACGGCACCTCGGCCTACACCCGCGACGGCAGCTTCCAGATCGATGCGCAGGGCCAATTGGTCACCAACAGCGGCTACCCGATCCAGCCGGGCATCCAGATCCCGGAAGGCGCGCAGTCGGTGACCATCGGCTCCGACGGCACGGTGAGCGTGCAGGTCGCCGGCACCGCCGCCGCGCTGCAAGTCGGCTCCCTGACCCTCACCGACTTCATCAATCCCTCCGGCCTGCAGGCCCAGGGCCAGAACCTGTACGTGGAAACCGCCGCCTCCGGCCCGGCCACCAACGGCACCCCCGGCCTCAACGGCCTGGGCAAGATCGCGCAGGGCGCGCTGGAAGGCAGCAACGTCAACGTGGTGGAAGAGCTGGTGAGCATGATCGAAACCCAGCGCGCCTACGAGATGAACGCCAAGGCCATCTCCACCACCGACTCCATGCTCGGCTATCTGAACAACAACGTCTGATCCCCTCGCCTCCGGAATCCGCCATGTCGCGCCTGTCCTCTCTCTCCTTCTCCGCCGCGCTGCTGCTGCCGGTCCTGCTCGGCGGTTGCGCCGGCCTGGGCGTGGCCGCCGGCGACGTGCGCCCGTACGCGCCGATGGCGCCGATCACGCCGGTGATGGCGCCGCAGGCGCAACCCACCGCCGGTGCGATCTACGCCGCCGGCCCCGGCCTGCAGCTGTATTCGGACCGTCGCGCCCGCGACGTCGG
Organism: Xanthomonas sp. PPL134; assembly: GCF_040595915.1. NCBI lineage: Bacteria > Pseudomonadati > Pseudomonadota > Gammaproteobacteria > Lysobacterales > Lysobacteraceae > Xanthomonas > Xanthomonas sp. PPL134. Next base: position 6,768 of record NZ_JAMDLL010000002.1, on the reverse strand, counting down.
CGACCTGCTGACCATCACCCTGGTCGAAAGCACCAACGCCAGCAGCACCGCCAACACCAGCATCAGCAAGAAGGATGCGGTGACCATGGCCACGCCGACCCTGCTCGGCGCGCCGCTGACCGTCAACGGCAACAACATCCTCAAAAACTCCACCAGCGGCGACCGCAGCTTCGCCGGCAAGGGCAACACCGCGCAGAGCAACACCATGCAGGGCAGCATCACCGTGACCGTGATGCAGCGCCTGCCCAACGGCAACCTGGTGATCCAGGGCCAGAAGAACCTGCGCCTGAACCAGGGCGACGAACTGGTGCAGGTGCAGGGCGTGGTCCGCGCCGCCGACATCGCCCCGGACAACACCATCCCCTCCAGCAAGGTGGCCGAAGCGCGCATCGCCTACGGCGGCCGCGGCGCGGTCGCGCAGTCCAACGCGATGGGCTGGCTGAGCCGCTTCTTCAACTCGCGCATCTCGCCGTACTGAGGCCCGCCATGAATCTCCTGTCCCTGCCCTGCCGCCTGCTCGCCGCCGTCGCCCTGTGCGCGGGCCTGGCCGCGCCGGCCGCGGCCGAACGCATCAAGGACCTGGCCCAGGTCGGCGGCGTGCGCAACAACGCGCTGGTCGGCTACGGTTTGGTGGTCGGCCTGGACGGCAGCGGCGACCGCACCAGCCAGGCGCCCTTCACCGTGCAGAGCCTGAAGAACATGCTCGGCGAGCTGGGCGTCAACGTGCCGGCCAACGTCAATCCGCAGCTGAAGAACGTCGCCGCGGTGGCGATCAGCGCGCAGTTGCCGGCGTTCGCCAAGCCGGGCCAGACCATCGACATCACCGTCTCCTCGATCGGCAATGCCATCTCGCTGCGCGGCGGCACCCTGCTGATGGCGCCGCTGAAGGGCGCCGACGGCCAGGTCTATGCGGTCGCCCAGGGCAACCTGGTGGTCGGCGGCTTCGGCGCGCAGGGCAAGGACGGTTCGCGGATCTCGGTGAACGTGCCCAGCGTCGGCCTGATCCCCAACGGCGCGACGGTGGAACGCGCGCTGCCGGACGTGTTCGGCAACACCGGCGAGATCACCCTGAACCTGCACCAGCCCGATTTCACCACCGTCTCGCGCATGGTTTCGGCGCTGGAAAGCACCTTCGGCCCGGGCAGCGCGCACGCGGTGGACGGTTCCACCGTGGCGGTGCGTTCGCCCACCGACCAGAGCGCGCGCATCGGCCTGCTGGCACGCATCGAGAACGTCGAGCTGTCGCCGGGCGCGGCACCTGCCAAGGTGGTGGTCAATGCCCGCACCGGCACGGTGGTGATCGGCTCGCAGGTCCGGGTCAGCCCGGCGGCGATCTCGCACGGCTCGCTGACGGTGACCATCAGCGAAGGCACCCAGGTCAGCCAGCCGAATGCGCTGAGCGGCGGCCAGACCGTGGCCACGCCCAAGTCCACCATCACCGCCACCAACGAAGGCAGCCGCATGTTCAAGTTCGAGGGCGGCACCTCGCTGGATCAGATCGTTCGGGCGGTCAACGAGGTCGGCGCCGCGCCTGGCGACCTGATCGCGATTCTGGAAGCGCTCAAGCAGGCGGGTGCCCTGAGCGCGGAGCTGGAGGTGATCTGACATGCGTATCTCGGCCGCTCCCTTCGACCTGCACGCCTCTACCCAGAACGATCCGGCCAAGATCGACAAGGTCTCGCGCCAGCTCGAAGGGCAGTTCGCCAACATGCTGGTCAAGAGCATGCGCGAGGCCAGCTTCGGCAACTCGCTGTTCCCGGGCGAGAACCAGACCTTCCGCGACATGTACGACCAGCAGCTGGCCAAGGGCCTGACCGACGGCAAGGGGCTGGGCCTGGCGGCAATGATCGCCAAGCAGCTCGGCGGCGGGCAGCCGGCGGCGAGCGAGACGCCCAACACGGCGCTGGGCGCAGCCAAGGCGGCCAAGGCCTACTCGCTGGTGTCCGGCCAGTCCGGCAACGGCCCGATGCCGCTGCAGGGCGAGGCCGCGCTCGGCGCCGGTGCCGCGGCCGGCGCCGGCGTCGGCCCGTGGAGCAGCGCCGATGGCGCGGCCCCGCAGCACCAGGTCGACCAGGTGCTGGACATGATCGCCGGCCGCGAGAGCAGCGCCCTGCACCAGGCCATCGGCAGCAGCCCGGCCGACGGCAGCGCCGGCCTGTCCTGGGCCGGCGCCGACGACCGCTGGTCGAACCTGCAGGCGGCCGCCGACAGCGGCAGCGCCATCGATCCCAGCGCCGCGGCGGCCGCCAATGCCGCGGCGGCCAGCCTCGGCGAGCGCACCCCGGAAGGCTTCGTGGCCAAGATCTGGAACCATGCGCAGAAGGCCGCGCAGGAACTGGGCGTGGACGCGCGCGCCCTGGTCGCGCAGGCCGCGCTGGAAACCGGCTGGGGCCGCCGCGGCATTTCCCGCGGCGACGGCGCCAGTTCCAACAACCTGTTCGGGATCAAGGCCACCGGCTGGAACGGCGATCGCGTGACCACCGGCACCCACGAATACGTGGACGGGGTCAAGCAGTCGCAGACCGCCGATTTCCGCGCCTATTCCTCGCCGGCGGAAAGCTTTGCCGACTACGTGCGCCTGCTGAAGACCAATCCGCGCTATCAGCAGGCGCTGAAGGCCGGCACCGACATCCGCGGCTTCGCCCAGGGCCTGCAGCGCGCCGGCTACGCCACCGACCCGGCCTATGCGGCCAAGATCGCCGCCATCGCCGGCGGCCCGACCATCGGTCGCGCGGTCGCCGCGATCGGCAGCGCCGCCGCCGGCGGCATCGAGCGCGTGCTGGCCAGCACCGTCGATTCGTCCGGCCTCGTGCGCCGCTGAGGTAGCCGCCCATGTCCATCCTCTCTACCGGTACCGGTGCCCTGCTCGCCTTCCAGCGGGCCCTGTCGACGGTCAGCCACAACGTCGCCAACATCAACACCGACGGCTACAGCCGGCAGCGGACGACGTTCGCGACCACGGTCCCCAGCCAGTACGGCAGCGAGTTCGTCGGCAACGGCACCCAGATCACCGACGTTTCCCGCGTCGCCGACCAGTTGGCGATCTCGCGCCTGTTCGACAGCACTGGCGAAGTCGCGCGGCTGAAGCAGTTGTCCAGCCTGTCCAGCCGCGTCGACGGGCTGTTCTCGGACAAGGCCACCAGCATCGCCAGGCAGTGGTCGAACTTCTTCGACGCCACCACCGGCCTGTCCTCCAACGCCTCGGCCAGCGCCAACCGGCAGAACCTGCTGGACGCCGGCAATTCGCTGGTGACCCGCTTCAAGCAGCTCAACGGCCAGCTCGACTCGCTCGGCAGCGAGGTCAACAACGGCCTGCTGGCCGGCACCGCCGAAGCCAACCGCCTGGCCACCGAGATCGCCAAGCTCAACGGCCAGATCGGCTCCAACGCCAATGCCGCCGCGCCGGACCTGCTCGATCGCCGCGACCAGATGATCAGCCAGCTCATCGGCTACACCGGCGGCAGCGTCATCCAGCAGGATGGCGGGATGATGAACGTCTACACCTCCGGCGGCCAGGCGATGGTGGTCGGGACCAACGCCTCGACGCTGGTCGCCAGTCCCGATCCCTACCAGCCGGAGCGGCTGCAGATCGCGGTGAAGACACAGGGCGGCACGACCCCGCTGAGCGAAAAGGCGCTGGGCGGGCAGATCGGCGGCTTCCTGGAGTTCCGCAGCACCGTCCTGGATCCGACCAAGGCCGAGCTCGGCCGCATCGCCACCGGCCTGGCCAGCAGCTACAACCAGCAGCACCACGCCGGCATGAACCTGTACGGGCAGATGGGCGGCGATTTCTTCAATCTGCCGCCGCCGAGCGTGGACGGCAACAGCGCCAACACCGGCACGGCGGCGTTCACCGCCAGCGTCAGCGACCTGAGCAAGCTCGACGGGCAGAACCTGCTGTTGACCTACAACGGCACGAGCTGGAACGCCAGCCGCGCCGACACCGGCGCCAGCGTCCCGATGAGCGGGTCCGGCACCAGTACCGACCCGTTCGTGGTCAACGGCGTGACCCTGCAGGTATCCGGCACCGCCGCCAGCGGCGACAAGTTCCTGCTGCAGCCCACCGCCAACACCATCAGCAAGCTGTCCGTGGCCATCAGCGACCCCTCGCGCATCGCCGCGGCGACGCCGATCCAGGCCAGCGCCACGCTGAACAACCTGGGCACCGGCAAGGTCAGCAACGTCACCGCGACCGACGCCAGCAACGCCAACCTGCTGACGCCGGCGAACATCGCCTTCATCGATTCCACGCATTACTCGATCAACGGCGGCGCGCCGCAGACCTACACCGCCGGGCAGACCATCAGCGCCAACGGCTGGAGCCTGACCATGGACGGCGTGCCGTCCGCCGGCGACAGCTTCGCGGTGGGCCCCACCGGGGTCGGCTCGAGCAACAACGGCAACGCGCTGCTGCTGTCCAACCTGGACGATGCCAAGGCCTTCAACGGCGGCACCATCACCCTCAACGGCGCAGTGGCCGGCCTGACCACCACGATCGGCTCGTCGGCACGCCAGGCCAAGTACGCCGCCGACGCGCAGGACGTGATCCAGAGCAGCGCCCAGGATGCGCGCGACTCGCTGTCCGGCGTCAACCTCGACGAGGAAGCGGCGGACATGCTGCGGCTGCAGCAGGCCTACCAGGCGGCCTCGCGCCTGATCTCCACCGCCGACACCCTGTTCCAGTCCATCCTGAGCGCGGTCCGATGAGCAATCGCATCTCCAGCGGCATGATCTTCAATCAGTCGCTCAACACCATGCTCGGCAAGCAGGCGACGATCTCGCACCTGCAGCAGCAACTCTCCACCGGCCAGCGCCTGGTCAGTGCGGCCGACGACCCGGTTGCCGCCGGCACCGCGGTCACCCTGGATCGCACCGTGGCCGCGCTGGCCCGCTTCGGCGACAACGCCACCAACGTGCAGAACCGGCTCAACCTGCAGGAGAATTCGCTGTCGCAGGCCGGCAACCTGATGGCCCGGGTCAAGGATCTGGCGGTGCAAGCCAATAGTTCGGCGCTGACCACCCCCGACCGCAAGGCCATTGCCGCGGAACTGAAGACCCTGCACGACAGCCTGCTGAGCCTGTCCAACAGCACCGACGGCTCCGGCCGCTACCTGTTCGGCGGCACCGCCGACGACGCCGCGCCGTTCGCCGTGGTCTCCGGCAACGTGGTCTACAGCGGCAACCAGACCCAGCGCAGCGTGGAGATCGCGCCGGACACCAAGGTCTCCGACACCCTGCCCGGCAGCGAGATCTTCATGCGCGTGCCCACCGGCGACGGCACCGTGGACGCGCACGCGGCCGCCGGCAACACCGGCACCGGCCTGTTGCTGGATTTCAGCCGCGCCGGCTCCGGCAGCGCCTGGAACGGCGGCAGCTACAGCGTCGTGTTCACCGCCGCCACCACCTACGAGGTCCGCGACAGCAGCGGCGCGGTGGTCAACACCGGCACCTATGCCGCCGGCGAGAGCATCGGCCTGCCCGGCCTGAAGATGCGCGTGGACGGCGCCCCCGCCGCCGGCGACAGCTTCCAGATCGGCCCATCGACCACCAAGGACGTGTTCTCCACCATCAGCAACCTGGTCAACCTGCTCAACACCGATCCCATCACCCCTACCGCCAAGGCCGCGCTGCAGAACGGCCTGCAATCGTCGATGCGCGACATCACCCAGGCCTCGTCGAAGCTGATCGACGCGCGCGCCGCCGGCGGCGCCCAGCTGGCGGCCATCGACAACGCCACCGATCTGCGCGAAGCCAACAACGTGACCCTGAAGACCACCCTGTCCTCGCTGCGCGACCTGGATTACGCGCAGGCGATTTCCCAGTACCAGTTGGAACAGTCGGCGCTGAAAGCGGCACAAACCATCTTTACCCAGATGCAGAAGATGTCGCTGTTCGACCGACTCTGATCATCGTGCGATAAACCCGATATACCAAAAGGCCCGGAGCGCGGCGACGCCTCCGGGCCTTTCGCGTTATACAAAGATCGCCATCGCCGCTGGATCAGTAGACAACGCGCATGCGGCCCTAAAGTTTGCCGGAATCCGGCCGAGAAAGGCGCTCCGCGGTGTTCCAGGTGTTTTGCGCATCGCCGGAACGGCAAATTTTCTGCAGTGAATCGCTAAAGCTTGCGAGCCTATTGCCGTTACTTGTATCACCAGCCGCACTGGCCAATTGATGGCCCCCTGCGGAGACTCCAGGCACCGACCGGTTGCCGGACAAATCGCTAAGAGGAGATATCAAAATGGCACAGGTCATCAATACCAACGTAATGTCGCTGAACGCTCAGCGGAACCTCAACACCACCAGCACCAGCCTGGCGACGACGATCCAGCGCCTGTCCTCGGGCCTGCGCATCAACAGCGCCAAGGACGATGCGGCCGGTCTGGCGATCTCCGAGCGCTTCACCACCCAGATCCGTGGCCTGGACGTGGCCTCGCGCAACGCCAACGACGGCATCTCGCTGGCGCAGACCGCCGAAGGCGCGATGGTCGAAATCGGCAACAACCTGCAGCGTATCCGCGAACTGGCGGTGCAGTCGGCCAACGCCACCAACTCCACCACCGACCGCGGTGCGCTGAACTCGGAAGTCAAGCAGCTGGCCGCGGAAATCGACCGCGTCTCCAGCCAGACCAACTTCAACGGCACCAAGCTGCTGGACGGTTCTTTCTCCGGCGCGCTGTTCCAGGTCGGTGCCGACGCGGGCCAGACCATCGGCATCAACAGCATCGTCAATGCCAGCGCCGCCGCGCTGGGCAAGGCCGGCTTCGC